>JAJDBJ010000010.1 GCA_029261395.1 Nitrospinaceae bacterium | reverse complement strand
CATATCCCACTGGCCGAGTTGGTGGACCGTCTTCAGGAACTGGCTTTTGAGGAGGACATTGTGGTGTATTGCCATGTCGGCCAGCGTTCCTATCAGGCGGGTTTGATCTTAAAGGAAGCCGGATTTAAAGATGTGTACAACCTGGCGGGCGGCATTGATGCCTGGTCGCAGTTAGTGGATCCGTCCATCCGCAGATATCGCGCCGCTTTTTAATGATCGGGTCAGGCAAATTACTATGAATATAATGAACAAGCTGGGAATCGAGGTGGTGAATTCTCCCCGCGCTGTGCGCGACGAGCTGTTGCAGGGCACCGGGGCGGTGATGGCGGCGGGATGTTCCATTTTCGTGGAGTCCAGCAACGTGAAAGATAAAGAGATCGTCGTATTCCGGTCACCTGAAAAAGATATTCCCGCAGAACGCAAAGCGTTCGACGTCGAGCACTTCGATCAAGCCTGGAAACAGTTTGATGAATGGCGGTCTGCCTAGCCCAGCGTGTATCTCTGCATCAGGTAACCCAGGCAATCGTCCAGTACGTTGGGAGCGAAGGTGGTGAACATGGACGGCACCACCGACCGGATCAGCCGGATTTCCCCGTTGGTATAACTGATAAAACCCTCCGAAACATCCTCCCCATGTTCGTCGACCACCGCCAGTTTTAAATCGGGATTGCGCCGCCAGCCCACCAGGGTGTTCTCGGCCTGCTCGACGAAATTCATCGACTCCAGGTTTTCGATAAAATTGAAATCGGTCTCCCGGCAGGACTCGCCGAATCCGATGCGACAATTGTCCGGTACCTCGATGCGGGCGATGCTGTGGTAGACCCTGGGTTCCGTCGGGTTGTTCGCGTTCGCAGGGATGGAATCCAGCGCCAGGCATTGTTCGAGAAAATCCAGCACGTGATCGACGCCGAACGGGTCGCGGGCCTGGCCGCTTTCGACGGTGATGGCCGTGCAGAACTCCGCCAACGCGCGGGAAATCACTTCCTCCGGCCGGGTGAAGTAGACAATCATTGAGCTGAACAGTTGCCCAAGATTGATAAAGGCTTCGTCGAGCTTGTTCACGCAGGCATAATGCGGGTTCTGCCCGGAGGTGTTGTGGATGTCGATCCCGGCGAACGGCGTGTTGGATTTGAGGATAGCGAGGAGTTGTTCCACCAGGCGATGCTCCGGCAACGCCCCCCCCTTCCAGATGCGGTTGAAGTCGGGCTGATTGGGAAGGTGCCGCACATTCTCCCGCGCCGCCGCCACGTTTCCCAAAAACAGCCAGATACTTCTGGGAAGCGGCTTCTCCTGCTTGCAGTAATGGTTCAGCAGTTGCTGTACCGCCAGAAATCCTGTCGGCTCGTCCCCATGCAACAGCGTACAGATAAAAAGTGGCGGTTCTTTCTTGCCTGGTATCCGCAACAAAGTCGGTCCGGGCAACACCTGATGCAACTTGTCGGGAGTCACCTCCAGCAGGCGGTCGGGAGTTTCGTCGATGATATGCAGGTCCATGGTATTCAAACTTCCCATTCGTGGACGGGAATATTTTGCTTTTGGTTTTCGAAATAAGCTTTGGTCATGCTTTGAAAATCGGGTCCGTGGGCGGCAATAAAAGCCCTTTGCCAGCTGGCGCCGTTTTGTCCCGTGCGCACCCGGTTGCGTATGATGTCATCAATATAACAGGAAATATCCTCTGCGACGATGCCGCATGTCTGCAATCCTTTACGCGCGGCCGGAATCAAAACTTCATCAAAGAGCGTTTGCATGTCCCACTTTTTTCGATTCGTCCAGCGGATTTGCGCGGATAACCCGTTGCGCGCCGCCTGGTAGAAATTCTCCTCTGCCCAGTCAAACCGAATTTGTTCTTCCAGCGGGATTTCCTGCTGGGTAAAGTGGTACATCAGCCCGACAAAAAAAGCGATGTTGGCGATCACGTCTTTCAGCGAAGGACCCGCCCCCGGCGCCCGGTGTTCGATACGGATATGTGGGGTGCCGTCGTGATCCATGCCGATCAGCGGACGTGTCCACCGCCAGATGGTGCCGTTATGCAGACGCAGATGACTCAGATAGCGCGGGTCTTCATCAAACACCTGTGGCAGGAGGACAGGGTACAGTTCCAGGTTTTCAAGAAACGGTTCCAGAATGGTTTCCTTTGCATACCCGGAGCCGAAGGTGACCCGGTGTAGCGGTTCGTCCGGGCTGTCGCGGTAGCAGTCCATCCGCACCGCCTGCTCGAATACCGGAATCCGGGTTTCGTCCCACAAATCCTTGCCGAACAGATAGGGTGAATTGGCGGCCACTGCCACCATCGGGGCCGACAGGATCTGCGACGTGTTGTAAAAGCGGACGGAGTCTTCAGCGCTCACCTGCAGATGAATCTGGAGAGAAGCGGTCACCGCCTCCAGCATGACGTCCTGATGTCTGACGTTTAATTGATCCCGGCCCTGGATGTTCAACTCGATGGCCTGTCCCTCGCGCATACGGAATACCTGGTCGTTCAGCGCGAAGTAGCGGCTGATGTGGGTCATGTGGTCGAGCGTCAACATGTCGTTGCGGATGGTCGGCAGGATGCCGATCGCCAGGATATCGGAATCCACGGCCGTAGCGTTTGCTTCGCACAGATTCCAGACCTCCTGCAATTCGGTTTCCATTTTGCTGAAAATGGACCCTTCAATGTGTTGCGGGGTGCTGTTGATTTCGAAATTGAACTGGGACAGCTCGGGAACCACCAGGGGATGGGCAATGCGAGATAAAAAGTCTTCGTTTTTGGGAGCGGGGAGAAAGTCGCGGTCCACCAACCAGGCTTCCAGCTCGAATCCGCATAGATCTTCTCGTTTGTTCAAGGTGCCGCTTTGGAACCAGTCGGCCAGAATGCGGTATTCTTCCAGAAGCTTCTGCTTGAAGCAGGCAAAATCGTCTTCGGTAAACCGGGTTTTGGAGATGTCTCGTCCCATGCGGCTTCATCCTCCTTAGGTGTCCCTAGTATAAAAGAGGATACTTGGAAAAGCTTTATTCCTTGGGAGTTAATTTTTCTTCCACCACCCGGCGCATGAGGTCGACAGGGGCGGGTTGGCCGGTCCATAATTCGAACTGTTCAGCCGCCTGATTGACGAACAACTCCACACCGGAGACGGTGGCGCACCCGGCGGCCCGGGCATCTTTAAGGAGGCGGGTTTCCATCGGGTTGTAAACGGAATCGAACACCACCATGCCGGGCTTCAGCAGACGCGCGGGAAAGGGGGTGTCGTTGATATTCGGCGCCATGCCGACTGGTGAGCAGTTGATGACAATATCCACTGCCACCTGATCCACATCGCGGATGCTGATGAGCTTGGCTTTCAATTGGTCCGCCAGCTCCTGCGCTTTTTCCCTGTTGCGGTTGTAAGTGAGGGTGAGCTGAGCACCCTGATCGGTGACCCCTTGGCCGATGGCTTTGGCAGTGCCACCCGCGCCGATGATCAAAATATTTTTATCCGTGAGCGGCCCGTGCGGTTCCAGCGCCTTCAATGCCCCCGAGTAATCCGTATTGTACCCGGCCCATCCGTTGCCGTCCGGTACCACGGTGTTGACGGCGTCGATGCGCCCGGCGGCGGGATCGATCCGGCTGAGCGATTTCATGATGGCTTCCTTGTGCGGCATGGTCACGCTCAACCCGCCTAGGTACGGTTCAAACGCGGTGAAGAATCGTGTCACGTTCTGCACCAACAGTGGCACGTACACATGCGGCAGTCCGGCGTCCTGAAACGCCTTGTTGTGAATCAGGTATCCCATACTCTTCGACACCGGGTCGCCAATGACACCATATATTTTGGATTCCGGTTTCAGATCGTTGACGCGATAAATATGTTTCAACGTATTTGCAGGGATTTGTCCCGGCGCGCTTTCCTTGCCCGTTTCCAGCGACCCGAACGTGAGACATCCGCCCTGTTGAACGGTCAGGATGCGGCTGACTTCTCCCTTCTCGCCCATGCAGAAGGCAATCATTTGTTTTTCATCTTTTTTGGCGCGTGCCAGCAAACGAAACAGGAGCAGGTTGTCGTTGATGTCGGTGGCGTAGGTGATGATCTTCAAAACATCAGCCGGCAATTGGCTCATCAGATCGTACAGGGGATTGAGATCGTCCGCAGTGCGGGTGAAGTCGTGGTGCGAAAGGATAACCTTCACTGTCCCTTTGTTTTCGAGAACGGATTTGAGCAGTGGTCCCGGTGTGGAGGTTTCGATGTCGATATAATCCACACCCAGGTCGATCGCCTTGCGCAAGATATCGACGCGCGCTTCTTCCGTGCCCGTGAACTGGCCGCCGTCCATCTTGCACCGGTTGGTGACGATGCAGGGCTTGCCCGCTTCCTTCAGCAGTAACGGCAGGTCGAAGTCATCGATCAGGTCGAGGCGTAGTTCGATAATATCGGCCAGTTGCTGGCAGGCGTCGAGGTCTTTGCGGGCGCGGTCCATCGTGGGACCGACAATGGGAATGCAGATCATAAAATATTTCCCTCCTTCTCAAGGAGGGGCTAGGAGTGGTTGATATCTCTTCTTTATAAATAGGTCAAAACAGAGATCCTTCGCTGACACTCAGGATGACACCAGCACCGTTGTCTGTCATTCTGAGGAGCTTGGCGACGAAGAATCTGTGTTTTCTCTTGTGTTAATCCTGTGAGCGACCCAGATTATGCCTCATGCGGGCAGGAAAATCCACTCCTGCCCGGAGTGGGAACTGGCTGGCATTTGCGGGTAATTTAAATCCTGGTTTGCGAAGGATACTTTTCAATCGCGCCAATCTGCCTGGGCCAAGCTGGGTCCAGCGTCACGCTGGCGGCGGGCTATCCCTCCTGCGAGAATCGGGAGGATTTGCCACCGGGTTCGCCATACCCTTTTAAACCTTGTTTGCGTTCTTGGAAGACTTTCATTTGGTCGGCGGTTTCCTCTTTTTTATCATTCAGAATTTTCGCACAGGCATCCTCCACCGCGATCAATTCTTCCAGCACCTGCGCCGCTTCATCCTTCAGGGCCTGGCCTTTCTGGATCAACAGCGCTCGATCCGAATCGGATATGTTTTCCAGGAGAGGTTGCATTTCTTCGTCCAACCCTTGCAGGGTTTGCAGAAGCATATTTTTATCCTGGAGCGCTTTTATCAGGTCCGGATCGTTTTGCTCGTCAATTGCCTTTTGTTGCCGCCGCGCTATTTCCAGAAGTTGGGCGTAACAATCCTTCTGTTTTTTCAAACATTCAAGTATCTGGTTGATCAAGGACGGAGTTTGCGGCATCAGGCTATGGCGATGAGGTTGCGAGTGTTGGTTTCCAGTAACAGTTTTTCAAACGCGCGTTGAAAAGATTCTTCCGCTCCGGAGTCCAGTTCCGATAAGGCTTCGAGGCGCGCCGATTTAAAATCGAGGCGGCCGACATCTTCGTTCAAGAGTGCTTTCAACTGAGTTTCAAGGCGCGGCAGAATTCCGGTTTCGGTATCGTTGAACAATTTCAACACACTATCCGGTTGCGATTCCAGCGCCAGAGTCAGCGCGGGAATATCCACACTGATTGTATCATCGCTTTCGGTTTTAATCCCCACCGAAGACAACTTTTTGAACAATTCACTGCCGCGGTTGGCGAACAGTGCTCCCAGCCCGTCGCGGATAGCTTGTGCGGCGCGGGTGATTCCCAGCTCCGTGGTTGAGAATTTATCGATGTTCACGCTATTGAGTCCCAGCGACGGCGGCAGATTGTTGGAGGGGTCGACCGCTTTCCGGCTGGCGTCGAGCCTTTCGTTGGCACGGATACCGGTTTGCGAATTTTCCGTCAATTCCTCGCGCACCGATTGCAGTTCGAAATCACCCGCAAAGGTTTGGGCGAACGCCAGGGAATCGTTGAGGGCGGTGATCGCATCGTTGAGCCGCAGGAACAGTGATTGGATCTGACTGACTGCGGAGCTGGCGTTGGTTTCTACCGTGACGCGAACGGTTTCGCCGACGCCGTCACGAGTTTCCAGAGTGAGTCCTGCAATAATATCCGAGAAAATGTTGGTGGCGCTGGTAAAGGTTTCATTGTCGATAGTGATTTCCGCGTCGTTCCCGTTCGCCACCAGATTGATGCCGGAACCATTCAACTGCACTTCTTTTTTGACCGACTTCCCGCTAGCATCCAATTCGAAAAATCCCAGGTTAAACAGCACGGCATCGGGATCGCTCAGGGTGATGGCGGAGTCGTCGCCGGTCTGGCTGGTGAGCATCAGGCGGTTGTCCTGAATGGTGGCGGTGACCTGATGGTCCTGCGTGCCGCCGTCCAGACGTTGGTTACCGTTGACATCCTCCGCCGGGTCCAGCACGCCGTTGCCGTTCTGGTCTTCGATGATGAAAATACCGGAGCCGTACTGACTGCCGCTGACCTGGATGGTTTCGATGATGCCGTTGCCGTTGACGTCCTCCGCTTCGTCGAGCACACCGTTGCCGTTGACATCTTCGCCCCGGTTGATCTTGTTCTGGATATCCGCCAGGGTATCGGTGGTGGCGACGGTGATTTCCACACCGTTGATGCGGAAACTGCCGCTCAATCCCAACGCGCCGGTACTCTGTGCGTCCGAGGCCAGCACACTGCGCGAGGCGACGGCGTTGATGGTGACTTCGAATCGGGCTTCTTCGGCGGTGCTGTCTGCCGAAACGCGGAGCGCACCGGAATCGGACGATTTCGCGGTCAACAAATTAAACGCATTGCCGAGGCGCAATTCTTCGACCTTGTCCAACAGTGCTTGCAGACGGAGCTGGAGGTTGTCGATGTCATCCGTTTGACGGCTGGTGAGTTGCGACGTGCCGACTTCGTCGACGATGGGCAAATAGCTGAGCTGAAAGCGGTCGGTCACAAAACGCCCGGCGGCGTTGACGCGGAAGGCCGAGAGCGGGCCTCGCAAATCGTCCACCTGTGGTACGCGATTGGAGACAAACACGAAGGAGTCGAACAGTAGATCGGCAGGCGACGGGCGGTTCGCGCCGAATTGATTGATCTGCGCACGAAAATCGTTGAGCGTGATGCCGTCCACCCGGTCGGAGTTCGGGAACAACGGTGGTATGAGATTGTTCGAGATGCCAAACGTCGTCATGCGGGTCTCCTGAGTTTCATCAGATGAACCGGTCGATGTTCTGGCCGCGTTCGGTCAGCACGGTTTCGGGAGTGCGCGGTTCCGGCGGTGCGGTGTGTTCCTCTTCGGGACGCGTCACTCCTTGTGTCGCTTGCCGTTCTCTCACGCGGTCGAGCAGTTCCGCACTCTCCGCTTCCAGATTTTCGAACACTGGCGGAGGCACGTTGTTCTGTACTTCCGCCACTGGCGCACCTTCATCATCGGTCACTTCTTCCGGTGGTTCGATACGGTTATTGAAGTCCTGTAAAAAATTACGCAATTCGCGATTGCTCCGCAGTGCCGGGTCGGTGCCCAGATTGTCGCCGCGCAGGGCCTGCGGATTTTCATCGAGTGCCGCCACGTTGCCCGGCACCGGTGGCGCGACAGGCGGCACCCCGTTCTCGAATGCGGGAGGTGGAGCGTTGAGCGGCTGTTGGGCTACGATAGGGATATCCTCTTCCCGTGCTTCCGGTTGCAATAGCGGGGCAAACGGTTCATCCGGATCGATCTCGGGAAAAGCCGGGGGTTGCAAGGCCTGAGCTTGCTGGTCTTCTTCGAAGGCCTGTCGGGTATCGGTCAGAAGTGAAGCCACGGCTTCGGGTTCTCCTGGGATCAGTGCCACTGGCAATGGGCCAGTCTCCTCGTTGGGTTGAACAGGAGCAATTGCCCGCGCATTGGCGGAAATCGTAACGCGGTCGATGCCGTCGGCCAGCGAGCCGGGAAGCGGTATTTCATCCTCTGCCGGGCTTCCGACGGGGCGGGTCTCTTCATCCTCTGTCCGGTCGGGAGGATCCACCACGTCCGGCCTCTGCAGAACCAGCGGATTGACCGGCGGAAATTGTTCTTCAAGATGCGGCATTTTGTTTTCCCGTAAATCGTTCCCGATTTTTGTGTAGTTGCCTCATTCATGAGGCGGTTTTTTAAGAGCGCTCGATAAATCGAGCAACTACCTTGAATTTTTTTCGCGTAGCGTTCAAGTCTGTTCCTTTTCGTCCGATAACCTGCAGGAGTCCAATATGCTCTTTTGCAGTGAGCGCTTTGAAAAAATTTAAAAGCCCGAAAACAAAGACTTTGCAAGTGGGCCCTGCTCCGCGCAGGGCGAACCAGCGTGACGCTGGACCCCATTTTTTAAACGCGCGCGGAGATCATCGCAAGCCATAGACGGTAAGCAAGTTGCCTCCCCTGCTAAGGGGGCTCCTGGTTTTTGGAACAGCATTCCTGATATACGTATCGGCCGTATTTCGTGAGACTTAAATAATTTTTTGGATTTTTTTTGGGGACTTTGTAACGCTTTTGTTTGTAGGGATTTATGTCGTGCGCCCTTATCTCCGACAAGCTCAGGATAGGCCATCGGGGACCGTTAAATATCAGCCCATTGACTCCAGGAGCGAGACTGACCGCTCCGCGAAGTCCGATTATGGAAGGTCCGATTGTGGACGGGGCGAACTTAATACCCTAGGATGCGAAGATAACGTTTCTATCGGGAAATTCAGCCCTGGCGAAATTTTCGCCGCCGTTAGGCGGTTGGGCCTTGACCCGTCACTCTTGAAATGATAGAAAAAAGGCCTTCTTAGCGCACGTTTAACCACAGCTCAACCGTATTTGGAGATATTGAAATGGAAGTGAATACCATCAAGGTGGAAATCCGCAAGCACCACGTCACCCCGGGGCTCAACGTCCTCGACCTGATCATCGACGCCAACGGCGAGAAGATCGTCAAGCAGACTCAGCATAAAGATACCGATATGGCCTACAAGAAATTTGTCGAGGATATTATCAGGGTGTCGCAGGAATTGGCCAACGCGCGGATTGAATAGCGGCTTCGCCGCCGATAAATCGAGCAACTACAAAGCAAGGTAGGGGGCACCACAACCTCCCCCTTTATCCCCTCCTTGGTAAGGAGGGGAGGAATTAGCACCGGCGCTTCGCCGGTTGCGCCCATGGATCATCGCCAGCCGTCAACGGTAAGCCAGTTGCCTCCCTCGCTAGAGGGCCGGCCAGCGTGACGCTGGACCCATTTTTAAAATGCGCCCAAGGATCATCGCCGGCCGTCAACGGTAAGCAAATTGCCTGCGGGGGCTTCGGCTCGTCAGACCATTCCTTGGCCATATCAATCCCTGTGCGAAAGCAAACTTGCAATCATGGGATAACGCCTCAGCGAAATTAGCACCGGCGCTTCGCCGGCTAGCGTTGGATGTTCATTTTCTTGAGTTTTTCTACCAGGGTGGTGCGGTTCAATCCCAGAAGTATGGCCGCCTGGTTCTTGACGCCGTTGGTTTTCTCCAGCGCTTCGATGATCAATTCCTTCTCGAACTCTTCGACCATCTGTTTCAGGTTGACCCCTTCCTCCGGCATGCCGATATAGTGCGCATGGTTGCGGGATTTACGGATGAACTCCGCCGGGGTCTCGTTGGCCTCCGCCTGCACCAGCGGCTCCCAGGTTTCCTTTGGTACGTCGCTCATCACCTTGTCCGGCAAGTCGCGCGGGGTGAGGATCTTGTCCGTGCTCAGCACCACCATACGCTCCATGAAGTTCGCCAGCTCGCGGATATTGCCCGGCCACTGGTAACTGCACAGAATCTCCATTGCGGCATCACTGATGTTCGTAATCGATTTCCCCTTCTCCTGATTGAAATGTTTCAGGTAATGATTGACCAGCAGTGGAATGTCCGACTTGCGTTCGCGCAGGGGCGGAATGGCGATGGGGATGACGTTGAGGCGGTAAAACAAATCCTCGCGGAACTTGCCATCTTTGATGGCCTGTTCCAAATTGCAATGCGTCGCGGTGATGAACCGGACGTTGACCTTGATCGGCTTGCCGCCGCCGACGCGGTCGATTTCGCTTTCCGCCAGCACGCGTAACAGTTTCACTTGCAGAGTCATCGGCATGTCGCCGATCTCGTCGAGGAACAGGGTGCCGTTGTCAGCCAGCTCCATGCGCCCGATGCGCGTCTGCATGGCGCCGGTAAACGCGCCTTTCTCGTGGCCGAACAGTTCGCTCTCCAACAGCTCGTGGGGGATGGCCCCGCAGTTGACCGGGATGAAGCCTCTCGAGTCGCGCTGGCTGTTGTGGTGCAGGGCGCGGGCGATCAATTCCTTACCCGTGCCGCTCTCGCCGGTGAGGATGACGGTGCTGTCCGAGTCCGCCGCACGCTCCACCAGGTCGAAGACTTTCAAGATCCCGTCGCTCTGACCGATCAGATTGTAGAATTCCGTCTGTAGTTTGATGCCCATATCACAATACTTTACAACAGCTTAGACAGATATGTCAAATTTTTGTCGAAAAAGTGAGGTGTTTTTTGCCGGGCCACGCCCGGAGGGAATTTCCAGCGTGACGCTGGACCCCTTTTACCCCTCTCCCCTCACGGGGAGAGGGGTAAGGTGAGGGGTGGGTTAACGACCTTGTTCTCTTTTTCTCTGTTCCCTTCTCCATTTTTGCAGGGGCCAGGGGTAGTTGATGGTTTATGAAGGCGAGGGGGAGTTTTGGGTGTATACTAGGTGAATGAAAGAAACCAAGACAAAGTGCAATTTATGTGATCGCTTGTTTCAGTTTGGGCCCGGCCGGTATAAGGGCAAGTATATTGAGCATTATGAAATGATCCTGTGCAATTCATGCTTTAAAAGTAATTGGGATGGCTTTCCCCCCGGAGTTGAGGGTCAATTCATTGTGCATATGAAGAGCAAAGATATCGCATTGCCCGACCGCAATAAACAAGGATGGTTCCCCCGCTAGCTGATTTTATTCTCCCTCCACCAGAAAACAGTTCCCCCAGACAAACCTGTTTTGCCCGTTCTCAACCTCCCCCTTT
>JAJDBJ010000009.1 GCA_029261395.1 Nitrospinaceae bacterium | reverse complement strand
GTTTTTTGTTCCTTGCCTGGTTCTTATATTTATCCACTCTTTCCCCAACTATTTTCTATAGAGATACGCCGGAGTTGGTCGATACCGCGTTTACCCTGGGGATCAGTCATCCGGCAGGATTTCCCATTTACAATTTAATGGTGAAGGCCGTGACTTTTTTCCCGATGGGGTCGATTCCCTTCAAGGTCAATCTCTTTTCCAGCTTGATGGGCTGTCTGGCTTTATTGGTCCTTTACATGGCATCAGCCTCACTACTGAGAGTGGTGGCTGGGCCGGAGGATTCGGATTCGTATTTATGGCCTGCGCTTATCCCCGTCGGTTTTCTGGCTTTTTGTATTCCCTTTTGGGGCAATACCATGCTGGCGGAAGTGTACACTCTGCATACGCTGTTTACAGTTTTAGTAATATTAAGTCTATTGAAATGGAAAGAAAAGGAGGACATCCGTTATCTGTATTCTGCGGCCCTGGTTTATGGATTGAGCGCCGGGAATCACGGCACGGTGGCGTTTTACCTTCCCGCCATTCTGGTACTGTTTTTTTTCTGGTGTCAGCGCGACCGATGGAAACACCTTGCGTTGTGCGCCCTGTTTTTTCTGTTGGGGTTTTCGGTTTATATGTACCTGCCGATCCGTTCCTTAACGGAACCCACCTTTGATTGGGGCAACCCGGAGACTTTGCAGGGATTTTTGTTTCATGTCACCGATCAGAAAGATGCCCATTCGCATTTTGCTGTTTTAAATCAAGCCACGGCTCCCTCATCTACCGTTGCAGAAGCCACCCAGTCGACGTGGAATTGGATTGTGGGGCTGTTTTCAAAAATCCAGCATATCGGAATTACTTTCATAAGGGATATTGACAAGAATCTTTCACTGCTGTCCGTTATTGGATTTCTGCTGGGTGCGGCGATATGTTTTAGAAAGAACCTGCCTTTTCTTGTTTTTTGTGCCGTCATTGTAGGGACGAACACCGCCTTTTTTATATCCTGGAGGGGTGAGGCGTATTTGCCCTCCTATGTCATCGTCACTCTGTTCACAGCTTTGGGTCTTTACTGGATCCTATACACACCATGGTGGAAAAGGTCGGCCAATGGCTCTGTAAATGATACTGGCGCAGGCAGCTTAATGGATCGATCAGGATTGGTGGGGACAGTTTTATTGCTGGCTACCGGTTTGACCATTCCCTGGATGGCATTTAAAAATTATTCGAGGGTGGATCACTCCTGGAACTACCTTTCAGAAACAATGACGCGCCAGGTGTACTTGACCCTTCCCGACCGCGCGGTGTTCGTTAGCGGCATGTCCTGGTTTTTTTATAACTACAATCAGGATGTGCGTCGACTCCGAGATGATGTGACGGCAGTGACGGTGTGGGATCTCATTTCACCGCACCGCACAGGTTTGCTGACGGCAAGAAGATATCCGAATCTTTTTTTACCAGATGAAGAAAAGAATGATTTTAAATCACTCGAGGGTATCTCCGACTATGCTCAGGAATTTCTTAAAAAAAATGATGTGTTAACACCGGTAGTCATGGAACAGAATTTTACTATGTACGAGCAGACAAAGTTTACCTCCCGTTGGCAACCGTATCGCAATGCTTTGCTACGCTATAGCTCCTCAGATTCTTCACTTTTGAATAATGAAGTTTCACATCAGCGGTCCTGGGATGAATTTAAAAGCTTATTGGAAGCGGAGCTTTCAAGGCCGAACAGCGGCCGTGATATAGACTGGCTCAATAACCCGAGAGAATGGATTTATTCGATGAGGGATTATTTTCATGATACGGGGAGATATGAATTGGAGCGTGAAGTGCTCACGATGATAGGAAACTTTCTGGGGCAAAGCGGCCATCCTCAATGGCTGTTTCAGTATTTGGATAATTTAATTGCCGATCGTCAATTGGAAAAGGCAACAGCTCTGCTAGACCAGTTCAGGGTAGAGTTTCCAGAAAGATTTGAAACCTGGTTGGGGCAGGGTTTGTTTTTTAGAGCGCAGGGAAATCAAGTGAAGGCGATAGAGGCTTTCAACAAGGCGGCTTCCCTCCAGCCAGAATCCTTCCGGGTTTATTTCGAAATGGCCGGAGCCTACCTGGAGTTGAAAGAAGAAGGTCCAGCCAAAAAAGCTCTGGTATCCGCTCAACAGCGGGTAGCCAATGTCAGGCAATTATTGCAACTTAAGGATGAATTGAAACGGTTCGGATCCACCTTTTAATAATATTGAGATGAAATAAAGGGCTTCCTTTTTATGTTTGCCTGAGGTGGCCGAAGCATTAGGCGGGTTCTGCGGGGTAGGAATGGACATAACTTAGTCTAAAGCATAATTCCAGCGTTAGATCCCTGATTATTGTTAAAAAACGCTTTCCTTGTTCTATAGATTCGTTACCATAATAGAGAAGGGTTCCGCATCTTTATCCGATCTCAATTTTCTTACAAACCCAAAAACCATGTATAAAAACAAATCGGTTGCCGTCGTGGTAACGGCACACAACGAAGAGAAGTTGATCCTCAAGGTTCTTGAAACCCTGCCGCACTGGGTCGACAAGGTGTTTGTGGTCGACGATTGCAGCGATGATAAAACCGTCGAGCTCGTTGAGCGACATATGACGGTAGACTCCAGAGTCGATCTGATTCGTCATGCGGAGAACCGAGGGGTGGGTGGAGCCATTAAGTCGGGGTATCGGGCGTGCTTGGAAAATAATATGGATATCGCCGTGGTCATGAATGGTGACGCTCAGATGCATCCCGATGATCTGCCTCACATTGTCGATCCGGTTGCGACAGGCACTGCCGACTACTCGAAGGGCAACCGCCTGTTTCATGGCGAAGCGTGGGAGTTGATTCCGCGTTACCGGTATATCGGTAATGCCGTTCTGTCTCTTATGACGAAAATCGCCAGCGGATACTGGCATGTGGCGGATTCCCAATGCGGATTTACCGCCATGTCTCTGCGTGGACTCAAATGCATCAACATCGATAAGATCTTTCATCGCTACGGTGTGCCCAACGATATTCTGGTCAAACTCAACATTGAAAATATGCGAGTCGTGGATGTGCCCATTCGTCCGGTCTATGGAGTGGGAGAGCAATCCGGAATACGTCTGTACAAAGTCATTCCCGATATTTCATTATTGCTCTTCAAGGGTTTTTTCAGACGGATGTTTGGGAAGTACGTCATCCGGGATTTTCATCCCCTGGTATTTTTTTATGTCATGGGATTTGTTGCCTTCCCATTGGGTTCCGGAATGGGGCTGTATTATTTTTGGTACCGGATTTTTGTCGGGCATGTGACTCCCATAACAGCATTGTTTGCGGCCTTTCTTACCCTGATGGGTTTGTTGTTCCTGTTGTTTGCAATGCTGTTTGATATGGAATACAACCGTGATCTCAAAAAATAGATTACCGGGATTTCTGATAGCTCGACCCTCTCTTCATGAGGGTAAATTAAAAGTCTGCGGATGAGCCCACACCTACCAGAACTTATGCCATATGCCGCCTTCCGATAACTCAATCTTTCATAATAACTCCAAAGCGCGAGTGGATATTTTTGGAGTTGCCATTCTGTTGCTGATAGCAGCGGGTTTTTTTTATCCCATGTTATTTGATGGGAAAGTCATTTTTTACCGTGACTTCAACCTGATCACTTATCCCTTCCGGCATTTTCTCAGTCAGGTTTTTAGTCAAGGTGCGATTCCCTACTGGGTTCCTCATGCCAATGGAGGACTGCCTTTCATGGCGGCTTTTCACCCGGGTGTGTTTTATCCCCCCAGCATTTTATTTTTGATGGATGATATCACCTATGCTCTGAATTTATTTTATGTCCTGCATTTCATGATCCTGGGAGTCTCCCTGTATTTGTTGGCGCGATGCTGGAGTCTTTCGTTTGTAGCGGCGTTGTGTTGCGCGATAACGGGTATGTTGAGCGGATTCATGGTCGCGTCCACCCTACTCAGCAATTTCTTTATGTCGGCAGTTTGGTTGCCGGTGATTTTCTGGTTGTTTCACCAATATTGGGTGCGAAAACACATCGGTTATTTTATCGGGTTGATAGCGGCAATAGCCACCCAGACATTGGCGGCCTGTCCGGAAATCAACATCATGACCATGCTTTTGTTGTATGCCCATTCCCTTTATTTTCTGCCGAGACCGCCGGGGGTTTCAGGAGTTGTGCGCCTCACAGCCCCACTGGGGTTGGCCGTGGTTTTAGCTCTCGGGGTGTGTGCTTTTCAATTGCTTCCCACCGCAAAACTCATCAAGCATTCTTTTCGGCACAGTGGACTGGATTATGCCGCTCATACCCAGTGGTCCCTAAACGCGGACAAGCTCTCAACGTTTGTGCTATCTCCTGATTATCGTGGGTTTTTTAATTTCCGGTTACTGCCAGATCCCGTTGATGGATCCAATTTAAAAACTGAACCCAAACCGAATAAGGATCTCGCTGGAGACTCGCCTGCCGCAAACAAAAACAGACCGCCATTGGTCTCCGGGTTTTTGCATACTGTTTATATGGGATTGCTGGGGCTGATTTTTGTTCTTTTGGGATTCTTGTTCCGCCGGGAAAAAGTGGTGGGATTTTGGCTCGTAGTGTTTTTGTTTGGAATTTTTCTGGCCTTTGGGAAACATAACCCGTTCTACCCGATTGTCTATTACGGAACTCCTTTTTTGGATTTATTCCGATACCCGGAAAAATATATTTATATATCTTCATTCGCGGCCGTATTTCTTACTGCCTATAGTCTTGAAGCTTTAATTCGTTATACCCGTGATCGACAAATCAAAATTATTTGGGTTTTTGCAATTTTAATAATCTTGTCTGGGATAATCGGTCTGCTTGCAAAATGGAAACCCTATTTCAGCCCGGGACATTCTTTAACCATTCTTTTGTTGTTCGGCTTTTCATATGCCATGTTTTATTTTAGAAAAATGAAGGCAACCTGGTTTGCGGTGTCGGTTCTTCTGATGATATTGGTGGACCTGTCGATCAAGGATGCTCAGCTCCTGCCATTGATTGATAAAAAATATTACCAGGAGAAACCTATGGTGATGGATACCCTGGCAGATTCTCTCGGAAAGCACCGAGTCTATTCCGGGCGGCTGCAACAAGAACCGAATGATAAATCGTATCCCAGCGGTCCCACCCGGCTGGCATCCATACTTGCCAGTAAAGAGCTTTTGTACCCTTACCTGGGAATGGTTTACGGGGTAGAGCATGTGAATGGATTTAACGGTCTGGCTCTGGAGCTGGAGAGCAGTATGATTTGGTGGGCGGTTTTTTCCAAAAGCCCCCCAGAGAGGAGACAGCGTATTTTAACCCGGAGCAATGCGAAGTATTGGATCAATGGCGATGTGCTGACGCCTTACTCGAAAGACTATCCCGTCATAGTGCCCGACCGCGTTAAAGTATTCAACGAGGCTCTTCCCCGTGCCTTTCTCGTTCCAAAAATGAGTGTGCCGAAAGAAGGCGATCATCTGCTGAATACTTACTACGCAGAATCCTTTGATCCTCTCAAGGAGGTTTTGTTGAATGAGGAGGTGGATTTCGAGGAGTCGAGTCATTTTTCCGGAAAGGTCGAGCGGGTGGCTTACAAGCCCAACCACGTTACCGTTCAAACGAACCAGGAGGGGAACGGATTTCTTGTCTTGATGGATTCGTATTTCCCCGGCTGGACTGTTAAGGTGGATGGTCAGGATCAGCCTGTATTGCAAGCCAATCATTTTTATCGGGCGGTGAAACTGGGCCCCGGCAAGCATACGCTGGAATTCGATTTCATACCGGAGGGAATGGAGATGGGTTTGAAGATCAGCGGTGTCAGTTTTTTGCTGATTGTCTTTGGAAGTTTGTTTTTAAGGAAACCTATGAAAAAATTTATTTGGGATGAAAAAGATGCCCTCTCTTGATACTCAAACCCATCAGGAAATTTCTGAGCCTGTAAAAAATACCCTTGGTATTTTTATTTTGTTCGGACTCGCGATCGCCTTTTTTTATCCCATGATCTTTGAGGGGAAGGTGATCTTCTACCGTGACTTTCAATTTATCACTTATCCCATCCGTCATTTTCTCTGGCAATCTTATCAGCAAGGTGCAATCCCTTACTGGACGAACAGTACTTTTGGAGGGGCGCCTTTTATGGCTACCCTGCATCCCGGCGTATTTTATCCACCCAGCGTGCTGTTTTTCATTCCCGATGTTACTCTGGCGTTGAACCTCTTCTATGTATTTCATTTTTTGATCATTGGGGTTTTTGCATTTCTATTAAGTCGAAAATGGAATCTATCCTGGTGGGCCGCCTCCTGTTGCGGGATCACCGGTATGTTGGGAGGTTTGATCGTCGCTTCCACCCTTACCAGTAATTATTTCCTGTCGTCAGTTTGGTTGCCCTTGATCTTCTGGTTGTACTACCAGTATGAAGGGAATAATCGCCTGGGATGGTTTATCGCACTGGTGTTGGCGATTTTCACCCAAACCCTTGCCGCGTGTCCGGAAATCAGCGTCATGACCATGCTTCTGCTGTATGTTCACGCCATCGTGTTTACACCGAAGACGCGGACCGGGAGGGAGATAGTTCGTATTACGGCGACGCTCGGTCTGGCCGTGATTTTTGCTTTGGGACTGTCGGCTTTTCAGTTGATGCCTACCGCGGCACTCTTGAAGCACACGTTCAGGGAGGGAGGGCTGGATTATGCTTTTCATACCTATTTTTCCCTGCCGCCCTCCAAGTTAACGACCCTGATGCTGACTCCCGGATATGATGATTACCTCACCACCCGTTCCCTCAACGAAACTGCATACGATTTTTCAGGATTGCTACACACTCTTTATATGGGAATTTTTAGCTTTCTCTTTATTTGTCTTGGGTTCCTGCTTAGAAAAGACAAAGCCGTGGGATTCTGGCTGGTGATTTTTCTTTTTGGAATATTTTTCGCTTTAGGAGAACACAATCCCTTTTACCTGTACATTTACCGCTCGGTCCCGTTTCTGGATTTATTCCGCTACCCGGAAAAATATTTATTCGTTTCCTCCATTGCCGCAATTTTTCTCATTGGCTTTGGCTTGGACGCTTTGGTGCGCACCACGCAAACGCGGCAAATTAAAATTCCCAGGGTTTTATTCTTTTTAATTTTGATATTTGGGGCCACCTCAATAGTGGCTTTGTTGAATCCCAAACTGGAGCCGGAGTTTGCATTAACCTTTCTTGCCATTTTTAGCGTGGCTTATGTCCTGCTGTATTTCGGCAAATTGAAAAAGACAAGTTTCGCCGCGCTTCTGTTTGTCATGATTGTGTCGGATTTGTTCATCAAGGGCGCTCATCTGCTTCCAATGATCGACCGAAACTTCTATGAGGAGCCGCCGCTTTTGATGGATATCCTGGGTGGCTCTGCAGGAAAATACAGGACCTATACCGGACGAATCGATTTGAAGCCGGATCCCAGGGTGTACCCGCCCGGTCCGACTCGCCTCGCGGGTGTGCGAGCCGCCAAGGAGCAACTGTACGCTAACTTGGGGATGGTTTACGGCGTGGATCATGCGGGCGGAGTTCCCGGTCTCGCGATGGACATCCAAAACCATATCATATGGTACAAATTTCTCATTCAATCCGAGCCCGACCGTCGCAGGGTGATATTAAAAAGAAGCAATGTTAAGTATTGGATTGATGGGGACAGCCCGGTGTTGCATATGAAGGGAGGGTTTCCTGTGATTTTGCCAGACCGGATCAAAGTTTTTGAGGACGCTCTACCCAGGGCATTTTTAGTGCCTAAAATGCGAATCCCGGAAAAAGGTCAGATTTTCAACGATTTTTACGATCCATCGTTCGATCCTCTTGACGAAGTGTTACTCAACCAATCGGTGGAATTTAAGGAATCCCCTCATTTCAAAGGGACCGTCAAAGAAGTCACTTACAGCCCCAATCGTGTGACGGTGAAAACCTCGCAGGAGGGAAACGGGTTTCTCGTATTACTGGACACCTTTCTCAACGGTTGGACGGTAAAAGTCGATGGCCGCGAACAACCCGTTTTGCAAGCCTATGCTTTTTATCGGGCCGTTCAGCTGGAGCCGGGCGAACATACTCTGGAATTTGAGTACTTCCCGGAAGGATTCAAGGAAGGGTTGATCGTCAGCTCCGTTTTCCTGCTCATCCTGATCGCTTTGCCTTTCTGCCGGCCTATCAGAAGACTTCAGTTCAAGCCTTCCCTCCCTTCTCAAGGGGACTCTGAAGAGTCTTCATCACATGATATAACTCCAGATAAATAAAGGCTTTTTGTATCTTCAGCGATACTCCGGACTCCCCCGTGGCGCCGACCTCACCGATAACCCGCGATTAATCAATATCTTATTGATTTTAAAGGCCTAAATCCATATAATGGCGGGTATGAAAATCGATCGGGATTACATAGTCATTGGGAGCGGCCTTGCCGGCCTCACCTTTGCTTTGAAAATAGCCGAGTATGGTTCCGTGGCCCTGATTACCAAAGACGCGGTGGAAGAGTCTGCCACCCGCTACGCCCAGGGAGGGATCGCCTCAGTCATGGCCGAGGACGATTCGGTGGACCTCCATGTGACCGATACCATCGAAGCCGGACGTGGACTGTGTCAGGAAGACGTGGTGCGCTGTATAGTCCGCGAAGGCCCCGCCCGCATTCGGGAATTGATCGAGCTGGGAACCCGGTTCACCCGCACTCAAGGGGAGGACAGCTTTCATTTGACGCAAGAGGGAGGGCATTCCAAGCGTCGCATCCTACATGCCGACGACCTCACCGGCTGGGAAATCGAGCGCGCCCTGATCGAAGCCGTCAACGCCAAACCCAATATCGAAATTTATCCCTATCATATGGGGATAGATATCATCACCCGTTCCAACGTCGATCCTACGGTTCAACCGGGAGACAAGCAGGACGAGGCTCTCGGTCTGTACGCGTTGAACGAGCAAACCGGCGAGGTGATCACATTTACCGGCAAAGCCGTGTTGCTGGCCACGGGGGGTGCGGGAAAAGTCTATCTGTATACGTCCAATCCCGATACCGCGACCGGCGACGGCATCGCACTGGCTTATCGTGCCGGTGCCCAAATCGCCAATATGGAATTTTTTCAGTTCCACCCCACCTGCCTGTACCATCCGCAGGCGAAATCGTTTTTGATTTCAGAAGCAGTGCGTGGGGAAGGGGGCGTCCTTCGCTTGAAAAACGGTGACACCTTCATGGAGAATTATCATTCGCTGGGATGTCTGGCACCGCGCGACGTGGTGGCCCGCGCCATCGATTACGAAATGAAAAAAAGCGGTGACGACTGTGTGTATCTCGATGTCACTCATCTGGAAGGATTCCGGACGCGGGAACGTTTCCCGAACATTTACAAAACCTGCAAAGAGTTCGGTTTCGATATGACCGAACAGCAGATTCCTGTTGTTCCGGCGGCGCATTACATGTGCGGCGGGGTGATGGTGGATTTGAACGGTCAAACCAACATCCCGCGCCTGTTCGCTTCAGGCGAAGTGTGTTATTCCGGATTGCACGGTGCCAACCGGTTAGCCAGTAATTCCCTGTTGGAAGGCCTGGTGCTGTCGCATCGGGCCGCCGCCAAAGCCGCTGAAATGAACCGGCCTTCTAAAAAGCTGGAAGAAATTCAGAATCAGATTCCAGAATGGGACAGTGGCGACGCTGCTGAAAGTGATGAGTCCGTTGTCGTCTCCCACAACTGGGATGAAATTCGGCGGTTGATGTGGAATTACGTCGGCATTGTGCGTACCGACAAACGTTTGTACCGGGCGCGCCGTCGGGTTGAAATGTTGCTGGAAGAAATTAAAGAGTATTACTGGAGTTTCAAGATTACGCGCGATACGCTGGAGTTGCGCAACATCGCACTCACTGCTCAGTTGATTATCAACGGGGCTCTGGAGCGAAAAGAAAGCCGTGGCCTGCATTACAATCTGGATTATCCCCGACCGGACGATACCGATGAAGTGCAAAATACGATTTTGCAGGACACGGTTCAACGATTGATAACCTCTCAAAAAAATGCGAGTTCAAAATAATGAGTGGAAAAAAATCCCCTGATCCCACACCGACCCGCGACCATAGTTTAATCCGTGATTTCCTGGGTATCGGAATCGCCGGATTTGCGCTGTTTGCGTTTATTTCAATGATTTCGTATTCGTCTCACGATCCCTCATTCAATCAGTTTTCCTCGCAGGGTGAGAACATTCAGAATTATGGGGGATTGGTGGGGTCCTATCTGGCGGACGGCCTCGTTCGCATTTTCGGGACCGGAGGATTTGTGTTTCCGTTGGTTGCGATTCTTGTCGGTTGGGCCGTGATTCGCGGACAGGAGATCCGTCGCTGGCCGCTGGTGTTGTTTTTCGGTTCGATTTTTTTGACCGCTCTCTGTTCCATGATGGCTTTGCAGTTCGGCCATGATCCCTTTTTTGGAAAAGAGATTGAAACGGGCGGCGTGGTGGGCGCGACACTTTCCAAGTGGCTGGTCCTCTGGTTGAGTGTCGTCGGCGCTCATCTGGTGTTGATCTTAACTCTGTTCGTTTCTACGCTGGCGATGTCCGGCGTACCGGCCAACCGATTGCTCCAAACAACAGGTCTGGCTTTCGTAGTTCTATTTGGATGGGGATTGAAAAGTATCCGCGCCGTGGGAATTTTGTTGGTGAGAATGGTTGTGGAACTCAAGGACTGGTTATGGGAGACGGTACGCATCTGGCGGTCGGCGAGCAAGGAAAAAGGCAAGTATCGAAAATTGAGCGAGCCCGTCATCGTGTCGCGCGAACTGTTGAGTCCTTCACCGAAAACTATGGACGCTATTCCCAAGACAAAGAAAAAAGAAAAAGAAAAGGAACCGGAAAAGAAAGAAGAGTTTGCCATTCAGAAAAACTTTCCGTTTGAGAGTGAGCTGGACGGTTATCAGGTGCCTCCCGTCACTCTTTTGAATGATCCTTCCGAAGTTCGGGATGTGGCGAAGATGCGGGAAGAGCTGATGCTCAACTCCACCATTCTGGAACGAAAGCTGGCGGATTTTGGAGTGGAGGGGCGGGTTGTTCAGGTATTGCCGGGTCCGGTCATCACCTTGTACGAATTTGAACCGGGACCGGGAATCAAGGTCAGCCGTATCCTTTCATTGACGGACGATCTGGCGTTGGCCATGCGCGCGCCCAGTGTGCGAATCCTCACGCCCGTGCCTGGCAAGTCGGTGGTCGGCATAGAGTTGCCCAACCCGAAGCGAGAAACCGTTTCCTTCAAGGAAATTATCTGCTCGGAATCATTTCAGGAAATGGATTCCAAAGTGGCGTTGGCAGTGGGCAAGGATCATATCGGTCGCCCCGTTGCAGAAAACCTGGCACAGGTCCCGCATCTGTTGATGGCGGGTTCCACCGGCTCCGGTAAATCGGTCGGCATCAATACCATGATCTGCAGTATCCTCCTCAACGCCACTCCGGAAGAGGTGAAGATGATCATGATCGATCCCAAAATGCTCGAGCTGAATATGTACGACGGCATTCCTCACTTGATCGCACCCGTAGTGACCAATCCCAAGAAAGCCGCCGCGGCCCTGCAATGGGCGGTATCGGAAATGGAACGACGCTACAAGATGATGGCCGAATGTTCTGTGCGTAATATTTCCGGGTACAACCACATGGTGGAAAAACTGCAGGTGGAGGAAGACCGGAAACGAAAACCTAAAAGCCGGAAAATCAAAAGAAAAGAACCTGTTGCGGAACCCGAGGAACTGGATGTATTGAGTGAGGAGTTCACCGCCGAAAAAACGGAGATGGAAATTCCCATCAAACTCCCTTACATTGTAATAGTAATCGATGAGTTGGCGGATTTGATGATGGTCGCCTGTAAAGGCGTAGAAGACTCGTTGACGCGTTTGGCGCAAATGGCTCGCGCGGCGGGGATACATTTGATCGTAGCGACTCAAAGGCCGTCGGTGGACGTGTTGACGGGAATCATCAAGGCCAATTTTCCGGCGCGGATTTCTTATCAGGTTACTTCGCGCGTGGATTCCCGGACGATTCTGGACTGCTCCGGTGCCGAGAAATTGTTGGGCAAAGGGGACATGTTGTTCCTCCCGCCGGGAACGTCCAAGATTCATAGAATCCACGGGGCGATGGTGAGTGATGAGGAGATCAACCGGATTCTCAAATTCATCAAAGACCAGGAGAAAAAGCCGGAATACGAAAAAGATGTATTCGAGCAGGTGGTCGAAGCTAACAGCGCGGAAGAGGAAGAAGAAGAATTTGACGAGAAATACGATGAAGCCGTCGCCCTCGTTGCACGGGAACGACAAGCTTCGATTTCGATGATTCAGAGAAAACTGCGTGTCGGCTACAACCGGGCGGCGCGCATGGTTGAAGTGATGGAACGAGAAGGTGTGGTTGGGCCTTCGGATGGAATCAAACCGAGAGATGTTTATGTCAAACCAATATCCTTTGAGTCGATGGACTAAGCTCTCCTGTACTTTAGGTGTGTTGGTTGTTTTGATGCTGGCCACTCCCTCCCACTCCGCGATTTATAAATGGAAAGATGAACACGGTAAAACGCATTTTACCGACAACCTTTCTAAAATCCCTCCCCAGTATCGGAAAAAAGGCGAACTGAAAACCATGAAGGGCGCCCCGGCCGAGTCTTCGGGTCCGGTGAAACTGCTCTTTGGGGAAATGCAATCCAATAGCTATGCCATTCCAGTCAAGCCTCACGGCGAAGGACATTTCATTGTCGAAGTACAGATCAATGGGAGCGTCAAGGCCAACCTGATGGTGGATACTGGCGCAACGATGGTGATACTTTCCGAGCGATTAGGCGAACAACTCGGAATTAAAAATAAGAAAGACTTTCCGTCCATGAGTTTTAATACTGCGGGTGGAAAAGTTGAAAGTCCGCTGTTTGTTCTGGAGTCCCTTAAGGTTGGAGAGGCTGAAGTATTTGGACTGGAAGCCAGCACCAATCCAAATTTCAAGGGAGCCGTCGACGGGTTGTTGGGGATGAGTTTCCTGGGTGAATTCAAGGTGGAGATCGACCGTGAAAACTCAACAATGCTTCTCACGCCTACTGCAAAAAATGGAGAAAAATTGTGGGGCGGGCATAATGAGGCCTGGTGGAGGAATAAATATCAAACCTATGTTAAGAATATGCGCGCTCTTCGGAATTACGTTAACAAATACATGATGAGTGCGAAGGAGTATCATAATTCCAGAAAGATGATCGCCCATTATTCAAAACTACACGAAGCCTTGGATAAAAGAGCCGACCTGGTCAATTTACCGAAAAAATACCGTTCCTATCCCTAGCGTTTCATGAAACTCAACCGAATTCCCCTGTTCTTTTAGAGCCATTGGAAATATTCCCAAGGTTGTTTGAGTGAACGCCTATGCCCTCTGAGTTAAATGAAAAATCCCCGATAGGATCTCCACTGTCTCCGGACACGCCGATACTTTTAATTTTGCTGGGGGCCAGTAATCTGTCTCGCGGGTGTTTTGCTTTTGCCCGGCATATGAAAACCTGTCTGCATCCCCGAAAGGTCGAAGTGTTGATTGCCTCCGGTCCCGGGCGTGCTTATTATGCTTCCGGGGGATTGCTGAATGTGTCCTATCCTCCGATTTGCACCAGTGATATTTTTGAGGTGGCGCGCAATAAATCAGAATCCGGTTGCCAGGTTGTTGCTCTGGTCACGGATATCGGCAACGATATCATGTATGGCGTGTCGGCAGAGCAGGTCATTGAGACGGTTCAGCAGGTATTCGACAAACTGCAATCGTTAAATGCTGAAATTTTTTATACCACTCTACCCGTTGCTTTCGAAAAAGGAGTGCACCCGATCTGGTTTTATATTCTTCGTTCGGTACTGCTTCCCTTTTCGCGGGTTTCCTATAGTGAGGCGACCGGGGGAATTATAGAGGTTAACCGTTTTTTAAAAGAGTCCGCAGGCCGCTACGGCCATTTGATTTCTGAGATGGATCGTTATCTGGGCTTTGATGAAATTCACTACGGGTGGTTGCGTGCGCATTCCGCCTGGTCTCATGTGGCAAAAGTAATGCTGGGAACTTTGGGTGTTGATATGGCACATGAAATCAGCCTTCCGGAAATGATAAAATCTTATTGGGATGAAGTGCGGCAGGTGGTTGGGTCGGACATGATGGGATTCAAGAAAAAAAATCCAGAACAATTTTAACGGGATATTGCTGACGATGGGCTATGTTCGCATGGTTTACAGAGTGATTGGGTTGGTGATCATCCAAGTGGTAATGGGTGTGGTGGGTTTGGTGACAATAATAGTGTTGAGCCCTTTTCAGAAGACTCACTATACGATGATAGCCCGCGTCATGCAGGTGTGGGGTAAATTGTGTTGTTGGGTGTTGAATATTCGTATTCAGAAGGAGGGCGCAACCGAAAAAATTACCAGCGGAGGGATGATAGTTGCCAATCATATCGGCTCGGTGGATATTTTTGTGATGGCGGCGTGCTTCCGGGTATCGTTTGTTTCGAAAAGCGATGTTCGAGCATGGCCTTTGGCCGGATACATGACCCGAATTGCGAATACAATTTATATCGATCGAACTCGCCGAAGGGGATTGACGGTCATGGTCCAGGCTATTGCCGAGCGATTACGGTCTGGGCATTACGTGGTCGTGTTTCCGGAAGGCGGCGCTACGTCAGGGCAACGAGTGGAGCGTTTTAACTCTTCAGCGTTCGAGGCGGTGGTTAAGGCCGAAAGCTCCGTTATCCCTGTCGTGATCCGTTATTACGATGACGGGGAACCTTCGGTGGCCTGCTGGCCGGAGGGGGTATCATTTTTAGGAAATATAAAACGGTTGCTGATGCACCCTCGTTTGAATGTCAAAGTATGGGTCTTGCCTCAAGTGACGGGAGAGACGGACCGACAGGTCCTGGCAGAAAGCAGCAGAGCTCTCATCAGTAAAAAATATGAGGAAGCAGAGGGAGCGATTGGGCAAAGGGTGTGAATTATAATAATGCTTGTTTCAAGCGGTCTAGAATGAAAATGGAGCCATCTTATTCATTGATCCGAGGGGAGTGATTTTCTTTTTCGTATTTGAATACCGAAGCCTTGATTCGAAAAAGGCCTTGCTCCAATCTGATGTTCCACTTTGTAGTTTTGAAGAATCCACTCAAAAGTAGTCCGGGCATAATCTATTCCAAAATAACGGGCACCCAGATGTGCGAAATCCTGGTCGACCAACATAATGTAATCGGGATTATGTTCTTTGAGGGACTTGAGTATGGAACTTTCTCCGGTCAGCATCAAGACATGAGGATTGAGAAGTCCGGTTAATGCAGGATTTCCTCTCCGCGCCATGTAGTTCAGCATGGGAGCTGCAGGAAAGGTGGCAAACTTTTCCTCTGGGCCCAACTCACGATCAATCCACTCAAGGGCATGGTTAAACAGGATACCGCGTATGTGCGGATTGGAAGGTGTTCCCATACGGTAGGGCGAAAAATCATAAACCCGGTCTCTTCCCTTGCCAATGGGGAAATCCTTGATACGGTACAGTTTAAAAGAAAGCCACCCCATCATACCTGTGTATATCAACAGAAAGACTAACCCAAATATTGATGGGACCATTGGTGACCCTTGAGACTTTGTGAAGAGCAGGGGCAACTCGTGCATTATAAGCGCTACAAAAATGAGAAAACTAGGCAAGGTCAATGCAAATCCGTAATGCTGGACGGATACCGATAGAAATATTTTAAGTAATAGAACCAGTGAAAACAGAGTTAAGACAAAAATGGATATTTGCCTGATTTTAACTTGAGGAGTTTGAGAATGATTAACCCAGCGGTAAATGAAAACTCCCATATACGTGGTTAGAATCAGAGGGAGAGGGCGCATCAAATCCATCCAGGGAATCGTATCCCTGAAAATAATGAAAAGAGCTGAGAAGCCCGAAAAACAAACCCAATAAGGTGTTTGAGTATTTCCATAACGGCTCACAATCCCTTTGTTGAGAAACTTAAGGACCATGTAAATAAACAGGTATCCACCTAAAGCGATAAACATGTAGCTCAAGTTTCTCCAAAAAAAACCGGTGCCCGTAATCGCTTTGTAGAAGGGTAAGGTTTTGACTTCAGAATTGAAGGTGTAAATTAAATGATTGAAAGGACTCTCCAGAGCTTGTTCAATCGGCATGTGGAGTGAAAAATAAAATATAAATATCAGAGAGGGAATGATAAAGGCCGAAAAGAAAATCAAAACTCTTTGTAAACTGCTTTTCAAGGACGTTTCGTGAAGTTGAAGAGCCAGCAGAAGGCCTATTCCGACAGCGGTAATCTCTGCTAGAAACGCTTCGGGTTTGGTCAGAAGAATTAATCCGGAAAGGAAGCCGATTCCAAATAAAGTGAGAGAGCGGGGGCTCCTGAGGTAGTTGATAAATTGATGGATGGCGACAAAGCTCAGAAATACTCCGTGAGGCAGGGTGTATTCATAAGCGCAGACGAAATTATAATTTCCTACCTGCAGGTAATTTCCAAAAGCAAAAATCACAATAAAAGATAATGTGGCGAGCAATCCGGTTAGCGGGTCATATAGTTTGCGAAATAGATGGTGGATGATAAACGCCAGGATAATGATCAGGCCAATATTAAACCAGGCGAGTACAGAAATACCGGGCCCAAACACCATAAACAGCAAACTGTGAATGTAAAACGACAGAGGGCCGTGAATATGGATAATATCTTTGTACAGGACTTGCCCCAGGGATAATTGCCAGGGAGTATAAACCTGCAGACCAAAATCGACGAGTATGTCGATCCACTTTCCCCAACTGATCGCAATCATGACCAGCAACGCCAGTACAAGAAGAATAGGGCTCCAGCGATCAAAGTTAAAATTTTTGAAAGGGTCAGCAGTTAAGGGGGGTTCGGTAATGGAGGTAGAGTCTACAGGCATGAGGCCTTAAAGGGAAAAAGTTTGACTAAAAGCTTAACGCCAAAACTACGGTAAACATTACAGTATTACTCTTTAAGGTTAAGGATATATCCACCCGATTGCAATCGAAAGCGAAATTGCAGTGTTGTTCAATCTTTACTCAGCAGTTGGCGAGGGTTTCCTTTTGAGAATCTGAATTCCAAACTCCTCTGTGACAAAAGGTTCGGCGCCATATTGCTGAATTACAAAATAGTTCTCATGTATCCACTGCAAAATGTGTTTCCCGAAATCCTTCCCAAAATGAGTCCGGCCCTGCTGTGAGAATTTTTGTTCGCCCAAGACAATGTAGGGTGGGCGAATTCTTTGCAAATCCGCGTAAATCTTATAGTCCCCGATAAGTTGGAACGCGCCTGGATCCAGGTAAATATATTTCAGGGGGCTTTCCCTTCGGGTCATATAATTGAGCATGATTGAGCCGGGAACCGCGGCAAACTGAGCCTCCTTCGGGATTTCCTCTTGAATAAAATCGATGGCGGCGTTGAAAATGACGCCGCGTGGATTTAAAAAGGAATGGTAGTCCAGCAGGGTATCCGAGCCTTTTCCTACAGGCTGGCCTTTAAAGGAATACATTTTGTATTCAAATTGAATATGCAAGCCAATGAAAATAGCCACAACCGTTATGGCTATCGGTCGGTACATATTCAAGGGTTTCAGGTTTATGGAAACCTGCCGGGGAATTTCATGTGTGAGGATATGAATTAAGATCAGAGTTGCGGGAAGAGCCAATGCAAACCCATAATGAGAAACTTGGACGTGGAAAATCATTTTAAACATTAATACCAAAGAGAAGACGGAAAAGACCAGCAGGCCCAGATTTCGATTGGAATTTTCTTCTGTGGATTTTATAAGCTTCAAGAGCAAGAAAATGCAATAGGTCAGGATGATAAGCGGTAGAGAACGGGGTAATTCAAATATGGGGAGCAGGTTATGCCAGAGCCCCAGAGAAGAGACCATAAGGAGCGAAACACCCCAACCCGCGAGGTACGATTTTTTTGAGAGCTTGTTCAACCATCGGTCCATGAAGACCAACCCCAGGCAAAATCCGATGATCATAAAAAAATAATAGAACATTTCCCAGATATTCCTGCCAAGATAATCGGTGCCCATGACCCACTGGTACATGGGGAGATCGCTCATGGACGATCCGAAAACATGAAGCCAGGGAAGGAAAATATAGAAAAGCGCCTGGGATAAAGGCATGTGGATGCTGAAATATAAGGTAGTTAGAATTGGGATTATTAGAAAGGAACCCAATAGGAACCATAATGAATTGCTGGGGAGAGTTTTATTTTTGAATAAAAAATAAAATCCCATTACCAGTGCGGCTGTAATGGCAAGAAATGCTTCTGGCTTGGTCAGGTAGACCAGGCCGGTCAGCAACCCTATGAGAATTAATTTAAAGTAACTGGGACGTTCCAGAGTTTGGATAAATATCCACAGGATGAGGAAGCTTAAAAAAACCCCATGAGCCAGTTCGTAAACGTATGCGCAAACGAAGTTGAAGTTCCCTCCTCCCGCATATTGTCCAAAAGCGAAAATGCCTAAGAATGCAAGGGTGGCTAAGGTTGCGGTCAACGCCTCGGAAACATATTTGAATATCGCGTAAATCAAAGAGCTCAGCGCAGTCACCACGCCAAGATTGAACCAGACCAGGACCATGATTCCAGGATCGAATATTTTGAACAGCAAGGCATGTAAATATGCGGAGAAAGGTCCGAATAGATAATCCAAATCCCGGTAAAGTACTTTTCCTTCGGACAACTGCCAGGGAAGGTAAAGTTGTTGGCCGTAATCGACGATCAGGTCCGCCCATTTCTGCCAACTGATAGTGGCCATGACCAAACCCAATATCAAGATTGCGGGCCAGCCCCACGACTCTGATTTGTATCGCGGCAGGGTGCCGGGGGTTTCTGGCAATTTGGGTACGGTTCGGAGGGTCATGATATCTGACAACAAAAGTGAGATCCGCCGTGGATAATAAATTGGGTATTTCTTCGTTTAGATTAAGGGCATACAACCGCGATTGCAATCGAAAGAGGGGCGAAACCCCGTAAGCAGGAACAGTTTGTAAATCAAAACAGTCAGCACCATCACCAGAATAAGATTAAAAATGACCCGCACGATCAATTATGGTCCAAACAATTTAAATAGAAAAGCAATGGATCATTGAATACAGTTATTTTTTGCAGGACGCTCTTAATGCGGGCAGGGTTTGGTTATGAACGGGTGCACTTTGCGTTCAGGGTTTGGCGGGATTCTTTTTTAAAATTTGAATACCGAAACCTTTGTCGGCAAACGGTTCAGCCCCAATTTGTTTTTCGAGCGAGTAATGTTTCATCACCCAGGCATAGATAGGTTTGCCAAAATCTTTGCCAAAAAAGGGATAGCCAAAGGACGAAGATTTTTGGTCGACCAGCATGATATAAGGAGGGGCGCTGGCCTTCAGGTCCCGCAACACGGGGTCGTTGCCCACGATCATCCATTGCCCGGGGCTGAGGTTCACATATTTAATCGGGCTTTTACGCCGGGCCATATAGTTCAGCATGATGGCGTCCGGAAGGGTGACGAACTCCGCCTCGGGCTCCAGATGCCGATTTATATATTCCAATGTTGCGTTGAATATTTGTCCCCGGTTGGTAAAGGGGGTACGATAGTCCATCACCGTGTCTGCTCCGGTACCGACCGGGTATCCCTTGAGATCGTATGTTTTGAATGCGAACCCGGCGTGGCCGCCGATAAAAGTCAGGACAAGCGTCATCGCCATTACCCGGGTGAAAACCGGTGAACCCAGAAACCATTGCGTCCACCGCGGAAAATCATAAGTTGTCCATTTAATCAACAGCAGAGTGGCGGGCAAAGCCAGCGCAAAACCATAATGGTAAACGTGGGCATTCAAAATAATTTTGAATAACAGGACCAGAGAAAAAATCGCAAACACCAGGAGCGTCAGGTGGCGGTCGCCCTCTGCCTGTCCCCGGCATTTCCAAAAGCGGAAAAACCCGTAACCCGTGAAGAGCGCCATGAACAATGGCCAAGCGCGGCCCAGTTCCATCAATGCGATATGGTGCGAGAAACCCACAGCGGCCGCCACGGCCAATCCCGCTACCGGCCAGGCCAGCAAGGCGGGGCGTCCGCGCATTTTAAGAATCAAATAATTGATTCCCAATACCCCACCCATGACACCGATCAGGAACGCGGCGTATGACAACATTTTTCCCAGGTTGGTTACCACCGCATCGGTGCCGGTGATCCACTTATAGAGCGGGAGCGAGCGAAAGGGTGGGAAGAAAACATTGACCCAGGGGCTGAACACCGTCTTGATGGCTTCATTCAACGGCAGATGAATCCAGAAGTACATCGTTAAAAGGAGCAACGGGACGGCAAAGGAGCCGCTGAATATCAACCCTCCGCGAATTCGCGCTCGCGCGGGGACCGTGCTCAACTTCAAGGCTACCCCGGCGACCAGAGCCGTGGAGGCGGCCAGAAACACTTCCGGTTTGGTCATGTAGATCAACCCCAACAAACCTCCGAGCAGTGCCAGCCGTTTTTCTCCCGGATCGTGGGCGTATCGGGTGAATTGGTAGAGAGCGATAAAACTGATAAATATCCCGTGAGGTAACTCGGAAACATAAGCACACACAAAATTATAATTACCGCCGAAATCATACTGACCGAAGGCAAATATCATGAAGAAGGCCAGCACTGCCAGAGTGGCGGTCAGCGAGTCGGCGAGTTTATGGAGAAGGGCATATAAGATTCCCGCCAGACAAGCCAGAACCCCGAGGTTGAACCAGGCCATCACCATGATTCCCGGTCCGAAAATCTTAAACAGCAGTCCATGAACGTAAGCGGATAAGGGTCCGTACAGGTAAGTCATGTCCCGGTAAAGCACCTGCCCCTCGGAAATTTGCCAGGCGGTGTACACTTGCTGGCCGTAATCCACAAGTAGATCCTGCCATTTCTGCCAGCTGACCACGGCCATCACCAGCCCCGTCACCATAATTGCGATAGGACCCCAGCGGTCCACTTTAAAATCCGGTAAGGCACCGGGGGTAGTATCCGAAACGGGAGTATCAGACGGGTGGTCGATTACGGGGTCAGATTCGGAGGACATAGGAATTTGTAGGAAACGCTGTAAAAAAACATTAATTTAATGTTATAGTAGCCACCTTTAAAATAGTAAGGGGTTGCGGACCCAATAGCAATTGAAAGCTGGGGGCCTAAGCCCTGTTGAAGGAATTTAAAATGATCCATTCTTTTAAAGACACAACACCGCAAATTCATTCTTCCGCCTGGGTGACGGAAAGCGCGCAGGTCATCGGCGACGTGGTCATCGGCGAGGAGAGCAGTGTCTGGTTCAACGCGGTGATCCGCGGTGACGTCAATTACATTCGCATCGGGAAGCGGACCAACATTCAGGACGGATGCGTATTACACGTGGCGCGCCGGACGTTGCCGTTGATGATCGGTGACGAGGTGACCGTCGGGCATAATGTCACCCTCCACGCCTGCACCATCGGCAACCAGTGCCTGATCGGCATGGGCGCTGTGGTGATGGATGGCGCCGAAGTCGGAGAGAATTCTATTGTGGGCGCGGGATCTCTGGTCACACCGGGGACGAAAATTCCGCCGGGCAGTTTGGCAGTGGGATCACCGGCCAGAGTCAAACGACCGCTCACTGATGCGGAATCTCGTAGCATCCGCGAATCCGCCGCGCATTATGTCGGCGATATCGAAACCTATCTGGATTAACTCCCTCGTGTCATGAAAGAACGTCTGGCGGTCATCGGAGGAAGTGGAGCCTACCATTTACTGACCCAGAACCGCCTGGGTGAAGAGACCGAATGCCAGACCCTCGACACACCCTTTGGACCCAGTGCCCCCATTCACCGGTTCCAGGTCGGCGACCTGGCGTTTCTATTTTTATCCCGCCACGGCGAAACGGATTATTCCGTCACCGCACCCTTTGTCAATTACCGTGCCAATATTTACGCACTCAAGGAATGTGGTGTGGAACGCATTATTTCCTGGTCCGGCCCCGGCATCATCAACACCGCGTTCAAGCCGGGCGACTTCGTTGTGCCTCATGACATCATCGACGAAACCCGCAACCGCGAATCCACCTTCTTCAAGAACAGTGGTGTCGGATTTATCCGGCAAAGCCATCCATTCTGTCCGGAAGTGCGGGAGGTCCTGCACGATGCGGCTCACCATTCCGGTATTCCCCATCATGAAGAGGGCGTGTATGTGTGCACCGAAGGACCGCGCCTGGAGTCACCGGCGGAAATCAAAAAGTATCGAATTATTGGAGCCGATCTGGTGGGTATGACGCTCGCGCCGGAAACCTTTCTCGCGCGGGAATTGGAGATGTGCTACGCCCCGGTGTGCTACTTGACCAACTATGCCGAAGGCGTCATCGACCGGGAATTCAAAACCGGGCAATTGTTTGAAGGCATGCAAACGGATCAGGAAAAATCTGCTGTAGAAAAATCCGTTCAATACTTCCCCGCCATCCTTGCCGCCGGTCTGACCCTGTTGAACGATCTGGAGCGCGCCTGCCATTGCAAAGAAGCTCTGCAACGCTACCGGAACAAGGGGATGATTGGCGACGACTGGCACACCTGGATCGGCTCTCTGTAAACGTTTGCATTAAGGAAACGCAAGGGAGGGAGGGCTGTTGTTGTAAACCAACGTGCGGTCGAGAAACTTTTTGTGAGCCGGGAGTGGGGGATCGGTCTTGCGTACAAAAATCCGCGAATTATGGTCCTGATAAATTTTTACCCACCCCTTGTGGGATTCTAGATCCTGGTTTTCCAAGACGGTAAAAATGATCTCGTGCGGATAGAGGTCCAGATAATACTTCCATCCCTCCCAGCCTTTTTGAAACACCATGTTCTGAATAATGGAGTCCGGTGGGTACACGGTCCAGTACCGGCCATCCACGGATACCTTTGACTCCCGCAATTTCCAGATCACATATTGTCCCCAGTCCGAAGTGGTCAGGATGTTGCCGTTGATTTTATTCTCTTCAAGGAACCGTACCGCGTATACCGGGTTGATAGCCGGATCGACATAAATCTGGAACCCGTGCTTCTGCCATTTGACAAAATTATGATTCAGTTGGAAGCCTGCGAACAACCCCATAGATACCAGAACTCCCACATGAACCCAGCGCGGCCAGGGTCGACTCTTTTTGGAAAGGGTCCACGACTCTATCAATTGAGCGAAGCAGGCGGCTGCCATGGGGACCATGACGATCGCGGCGAGGACCGAATGTCGCTGATGTTTGAATCCATAAAATAGGCTGAAAGCGATAATCGCCAATTCCCACGGTCGCTTGCGCATGGGAGAAAACAGCGACACCAAAAACAGAAGCGCTAAAATTTTATAATGGATAAAATCAGTGCTCCACAGGGGGATGGGCCACCACTCTTCCACCTGCCGTTCGCGGGGAATGGTTTCCAGCAGAAAGGTTAACAAGTGGTAACCGTAGGGATTGACCAAAAGCGCGAGAAAGGAAACTCCCAGGGCATAAAACAAAAGCGCGTCCGGTTTTCCCTGTTCCCGAATACGAGTGATCGACTCGACCATGATAAACATCCCGAAAATTCCGAATCCCGCGACAAAGCCGCCGTGACAATTCACCCAGAGTGCGAATAGGGGAGGCGCGCACCAGATGGCCTGTCGTTTGCCCTCTGAGTAGCGGTACAGAATCACCAGCAGAACCGTGAGAAACAGGAAGGTCATCAAATGCGGTCGGCTGGCAAAGCCCATGCCAACAACATGTGTCCACAAGATGAAAAAGAGACAGTACACCGGAATATTTTTGGAGCGTTCAAAATATAACTGAGACAGTAAATGGACGATGGTCAGTCCGAGCCCCAGTTTGAATATCAGGATGCCGGTGGACCCGAAAACTTTATACAGCAGGTAAAACAGGACTTCCGTCAACCACTCATGGTTGAACCACACGTGGTTTGGGAACGTGTAATTGTAGGGATCGGTTTTGGGCACCACTCCCGTTTGCCAGATATCTTCGCCGAACTTGAGATGACCCCACAGATCAAAATCGGCACCGGCATAGGAAAATGCGTTGATCGCGTAGCAGTAAACCAGAATCCGGGCGAGGAGGCTGTATTGTGATTTCAGGGGCATGGATGACAAAAGTTAAAATTGGATGAGCCGCAAAACCCTGCACGGCAGGAAGGGTATCTCTATCAGGATAAGGCAAATTGAGGGAAACAGGAAGAAAATCAGTAGCTGTAACGAACGCGGGTATACACGTTGGAATTGTCCTCCAACTGACCGAAAAAAGTGTTTTGACTGTCGCCCGTAAAAATATTGGCTCCCAATGTGGCCGACCAGGAATCGCTCACCTTGTAACTCACAATCGGTCGCAGGTAGGCATCACCGTCGGAGGGCGCATAAAAGGTGAACAAGGAAAGGCTCAGGTTCTGTTGCAAGAGCAGTTGGGTGAGGCGTACGGTCAGCGTATGGCGGTTTTCATCCTGCGCCAATGCGCCGGGCGGCAAGTTCGCAATAAAGCGATCATGGTGGACCCTATGTTCCAGATAATACTGGAAGCCGATGTTTAAATCGGTAAGCAGTTCCTGGGTGTACCCCGCGAGAAAACGAAATTGACTGTTGCTGATGAGGGGGTTGGTGCCGCTCTGGTTTTTCAGGGAATCGTAATAGGCGACTTCGATATTCCCGATCCCTTTCAGCACGTTGCCCCGGACGCTGGCGCCATATACTGCAAGCCGGGGGAAGGTTGCTTCGCCGGCAAGGTTGAAGCCGCCCGGGTTTTTGAAAAAACCATAATAGCCGTACACGGCCAACTCGTAACCGTTCACATTCTTAAACGCACGCAAATGAATTTCAGAATCCTTGAGCCACGTTTCCGGTTCCCGCGAGCTCAGCTCCTCCCGCTCTCCCACTTTGCGGTTCAGAAAGGGGTTGAAAAAGGAGAGGCGTTCGCCGTTGACGAACCGGTCGGAGTTGAACAACGGATTCCATACCAAATCAAGATTGAAGAAATCAAAATAAAAACTGGACTTGACCGAGTTGGAAGGGGCCTTCAGGTAACTTTCTTCACGCCCGATAAAGAAAGATTGGAAATCTTTCGGGAACAGATCGTTTAAAAAAACCAGATCGCCGGTACCCCAGGTCAGAACCTGGCGTCCGATTTTTAAATCGACAAAATCGCCGGGCGTGAATAACACATGGGCTTCCCGCAGATCGGCATTGAATTCGTGCAGGGCTTCGTCCCGAAACAGATCGAGGCGCAATTTGAACTCAGCAGACTCCAGCGTCTTGGATGCTTCCAGTTGCAGTCTCAGCTCGGCGTAATTGATATCGTGGTGTTGGTTGGGATCATTTTGTGTGCGGACGCCGAATCCTCCCTCCACAAACCCGTGCAGATTGAAGGGCAGGCCGTCCCGCCAGTCTTCCGCACGGGACTCAGAGGGACTCCAGAGAAGAGCCGCCAGACACCCAATCAGTACGATACGCTTCATTTCAGCCATTTCCTCGGTGCGCGCCTCAGATAGCGCTCCGTGAAAATGGATTCCTGGATTCCCAGGTCATACTCGATTTTGGAAAAAACGCTCACCGTATGGCCGCCCGAGTTAAGGTCGGTGACCTTGGCTTTTGTCACTGTCGGGTGGCTTTGTATGGTTTCCACTTTCAAAGCCTCCACCAGACGATATTGTTTTGCATTTTTGTCGTAGTACTCCGCCTTCATGGGCAGAAAGTGGGTCTTGTCGATCCAGAGCAAATAATGGGAGAACTCGACTTCGTCTGAATTTTTTGGGGTATTTTTGAGAACGTAATATTGTCCGGTAGTTTCGATCAACTCATGTGTGTCGTCCGCAGGGTTTCTGCCGGAGACATCCTCGTAGAAAAAATGGGAACCGACAAAGCTGGTGCGCTTGTCACTGGCGGCGATGCGTTTGACCAGATCGAGGGCAGGCAGGTACAACCAGCGGTCATCGTTTTGGCCGATGTGTTTCCATACCATGAACACCATATTGCGGACATCCGACGGACGCGAGAAGTGAACGTAAAATTTCTGATCGCCGCCGTCTTTATTATCGCGCCGCAATATTGTAAACCGGCGCTCGCGTGTACGTTCCTGCGAGTCGGTAATGGTCATGTTGACGTGTGCCCGTCCGTCCTTGCCTTCATAGTACGCCGCCAGGTTGGACCGGTCGACGATGTCCTGTACGGAAAGTGACTTTCCCTGAGCCGGGCTTTCTACTGTCGGTCCACTGATCCATCCAAGCGCCATGCATCCCATGACTAAAAATATTTTACGCATAGTGAAGTTCCTTATAAAAATGATGGGGTGAGCGTGCGCACTCCCTTATTTTAATTTTTGAATAACCTTGGTTCTGCCATGCGTATCAGTGCTGGAAGAATCAAAAGCGTAGCGATGCCGGACACGACCATGATGCTGGCCAGTAAAAACCCCACCGTCTGGTAGGGAATCAGCGGGGATATCAGCAGGGGAGTGAACCCCACGGCGATGACCAGAATATTGCGGGAAATCGCCCGAGCCGGTTCGCCATACATCTCCTCCGATGTCTTCAGCCAGTTCCGGTCGGTCCGTGGATAAACGGTGCGCGACCTCTGCAGAAAATGAATGGCAAAATCCACCGAAAGCCCCAGCGTCATGGCGGACAGCACTGCCACCGGCATATCGTAATCTTTGCCAATGAATCCGATCAACCCGTAAATCAAAGTGATGGTGACGGTAAGCGGCACCATGCAGAGTATGCCCCACAGCGGAGACCGGAACAAAAATGTAGCCATCAGGAACACGATGACGAAACTGCCCAACAGGGATTTTAACATGCCCTGAACCATCTTGTCCTGCCACACCACATTCAAATAAGTCAGGCCGGCCCATTGCGCTAACAGAGGCTTGCCGCCGCTATCATTTTCGAAAAACGCGGTTACCGTTTTCAGGACCGGTTCCATATCCTTGTTGTCGCCGCTCTTCAGTTGAATCCATAAATTGGCTTTCTGGTAATCAGGTGTCACCAGATGCCAGAGGTCGTCCGGGTCGTGACTGTTCTGGAACGAGAGCAGGGTTTGCGCCACCGCCGCTGAGGTTTTGGGGATGACGTTGTATTCCCGGTTGCCCTCCATCAGCTCGTAATGCACTTTCTTGACCACATCGACTATGGAGTTGACCTTGCCGACGGCACCGGATTGCATCAAGGCTTCTTCCAGGCGCTCCAGAGTTCTGAGCGTTTCAGGATCTTTAAAGGGTTGATGCTGGACTTTCTGCTCGTTAAAAAACAAACTGACCTCATCCCAGGCTTCCGCATCGGCCTTGGCGGCTTGGGTTTGTTGGGTCGCCTTGTCTTCCAGTTTTTGTAGCAAGGCCGCAACTGAAAACTTATTGGAGGACGTTTGTTGATCGGCAAAACTCCGAACCTGTTGCAACGCCTCGCTTTTAATGTTTGCCAGCTGAGGGATATCTCCCTGCAATTCTTCGATACGAAGGGTCAATTCTTTTTGGATGACGGCAACGGACTGTTGAAAGCCTGTGGCATCCTGCATTTCTTCCAACACGAGATAAGCCATATAGGTGCCGCCGAAATGTGCGTTCAGCACCTTGTCGGCGACCCGGATGGGGTGTTTTTTCTCGAACCACTTGACGGGATTATCGTTGATCACAATCAGGCTGATGCCTATTGCAGAAATCACCATAACTACAGCGGACCATCCGACAATACCGCGATAGCGTTTGTAGGTCCATCCCGCCAGCGGTTTCAGTAGACGTTCCAGCATGGAGGATTTGCCGGAGGAGGTCTGGTTGAGGCCGAACGATTTTAGAGAGGATTCCTTGAGCAACATGATAAATGCCGGGATGAACAGGATGGTCAGCAACCACGCCAGGAGAATCCCGATGGTGACAAAAATTCCGAAAACTTTAACAGGCGGGTTGGGCGTGAACGCGAGAGAAGCAAATCCCGCCGCTGAGGTCAGGCTGGTGTATAGCATGGGCTTGAACAATTCCCGCATGACGTGGACGATGGTTTCCCGGCGGTCTTTGTAAATCTGATACCGGTCGAAAAACTCGCTCAGGATATGAATGGAATCGACCACTGCGATGGGCATCAGAAATATGGGAATCATGGAACTCATGATATGAACTGTGTATCCCATGCTGATCAAAAGACCCATTGTGCAGATCACCGTGACGCCCGCCACGACCATGGCCGCCCCCACCAGAAGGAAACTGCGAAAGAAGATCCACATCAGGGCGAAAATAATCAATCCTGCCAGAGGAGCTGAGATCGCCATCTGTTTGAACATCTCGATGCCGAAAGTATCCTCCGCCACCGGCAGACCGGTGATGTAGTACTGCTCCGGTCCTTCTAAACCGTTCAGGTAGTTCTGAATCTGGGAGGCAATGCGGTAGCTCAACGTTTTCGATTGGATGGGAATGTAAAGGCACAGTGCTTTGCCGTCTTCGGACAACAGCGTGCCGTAGAGCATGGGGTTTTCCCGTGCCCGGTCCCGGATGCGTGTCGCCTCCTCGGAGTTTTTTGGAGGAGAGGGCATGAGCCATTCGAAACGGACCGAGCCCAGACCCGCCTGTTGGATATCGTCGACTTTGGAGGGCGCCAGCAAATCGAACTCGATCACGCCTTCCAGGGTTTCGATCTTCCGTGTCAGGTGGAATACTTTCTCAAGAGTAGCGGGATTGAAAACGCCTTCCGCATGTTCCTCATTGACCACCCCCAGTACCAGCATGTCGTAAAGAACAAATTCCTTTTTTACCTGATTGTGGAAAACGCGAACGAACTCCTCCTCGGAAAGCATGTTTTCCGGATCGGTGTCTATTTGAATACTGGGAATCTGGAGACCGAGGCCAAGGGTGAGAATGAGTACGGCGGCAACGATAGCCCAGGGATGGTTGAGGGGAAAATTTATGATGGAAGATTTGGAGGTGCTCATATTTACCCGACTGGATCACAGGCTGTTAAAACTGGGGCTGATTACCAAAGCAACAGGTACAAATGCTCAATCCCATGCTAAAGTGTACAACACTCCAGGGTTTCTTACAGAGGAAATTTGGAAGCCCGATATGCCGAGAAACCGTTATCAGGCGGCTTTCAAAATTCACTCTTTCAATTTAATGCGACCGTCCTTACACTACTTATGTCCATGATTGCAAAAAAAAGGCAGTCATTCTTTGCTCTTCCTGGGATTTATTTTTAAAACCTGCTCGAACTACCAAGTCTCTTATGAAAATTATTGAGGTCATTGCAGATGTCAGCTATCAGGACATCATCACCACCATCGCCGACCAGCATGAAGTCCGAGACTGCTGGATGGGGCCGAAAGGGGAAGATGGACGCCGGATGATCCGTTTGATTCTCGGGGATGAAAAAAGGCAGGAAGTGTTGGATGCACTCCAGGGGGCGCTGGGCAACAGCGCCAAAGCCAAGATAGTGGTCATGGGTATCGAAGCGGTCTTGCCCCGCACTGAGGTCAATGGCGACAAGCCCTCCGGGAAGACCCCTGCCGGGTCCACCACGCGCGAAGAACTTTATAACAATATTGAAAAAGGCGCGCGATTGAACAGCACCTATGTGATTCTGGTGATGCTGTCGACCGTCGTCGTGGCGATCGGTTTGCTGGAAGACAACGTGTCGGTGGTGATCGGCGCGATGGTGATCGCTCCCCTGTTGGGACCCAATATCGCCCTCGCTCTGGCCGCCGCTCTGGGAGACACGGAGCTCATTTTGAAATCCTTGAAAACCGGAGCGGTCGGTTTTGTCGTGGCGGTGGGACTTTCCATTATGATTGGCGAATTATGGCACCTCAATTTTGACAGCCGGGAACTGCTGGCACGAACGGATGTCGGACTGGACTCGATTGCGCTGGCGCTGGCTTCCGGTGCCGCGGCTGTGTTGTCCCTGTCCACCGGATTGCCCAGCGTGCTGGTGGGGGTGATGGTGGCGGTGGCTCTGCTTCCCCCTACGGCTACCATGGGACTTCTGCTGGGAGCGGGAAAATATGATTTGGCGATGGGGGCGGCGTTGTTGCTGGCGGTGAACGTGGTCTGCGTCAACCTGTCCGCGAAAGTGACGTTTCTCGCCCGGGGTATCAAGCCACGTACTGGATTGGAGAAACTGAAGGCCCGGCAATCGATGACCACCTACATTGTGTTCTGGGTAGTGACTTTATTGATATTGATCGTGGCGATTTATTTGCGTCATCGAGCCCTTCCTTGAGGATGAGACTGCGAGAGCGATTGATCGCATGCTGAAACTGGGAGTCATTTGAGATATGGATAAGGCGAATGAGATATTTAATGAAGTGGTAGCGGATTGGATCGGGTCACCTCCTCCGGTTTATCGTAAACTTCATGAAGCCATGCAGAACCCGGAATCATCCTTTGGTGATTTCAGCAATATCATCAGCGCCGACCCCAGTCTGGCCGTCCGCCTATTGCGAATCGCCAACAGTCCGTTTTACGGATTGAGTTCTAAAGTGGAAACCATTTCCCATGCCTTGGGAATTGTCGGCATCGATCAGTTAAAAGAATTGGCCCTGGCAACCATCCTGGTCAACCGGTTTGAAGGAATCGATAAAGACCTGGTCAACATGCAGTCCTTTTGGATGCACAGTATCGGTTGTGGTTTGGCGGCACGAGCCATTGCCAAAAAAATGGGGGAGCGTCATTTGGAATCCTATTACACGGCCAGCATGCTTCACGATGTCGGCAGTCTGATCATCTACAAGGAAATGCCTGACAAATCTCGAGAGATTCTGACCCGGTGCAAATCCGAGGGCCTGCCGCTATCCACCGTTGAGGATGAGATTCTGGGGTTTACGCATGCCGACGTGGGTGCCGTTGTGTTCACGCAATGGGGACTTCCTGACAGTCTTGTCGAAGCTGTGCAGTATCACCATCGTCCCTCCGAGGCCAAGGGCGACCCTTTATTTCCAACGATCGTTCATCTGGCCGATATCATTGCTTATGAGATGAAATTGGGGACGGGAGGCGAGCCCACCATTCCGGTGCTGGACCCTGCCGCCATCCAGCGGACCACGCTCACCCGTTCATTTTTAACGGATATCCAGGAAAATGTCCGCGACCAGGTGGATGATGCCGTCGGTCTTTTCTTCGACTGATGGCTCCTCGTGTCTGTTTTCTCTCCCCAAGGCTTCTTCTTGATTGTATACTTCCCGCACGAACAGAAAGAGCGATAACCTTTATCGGGTCTCTTTGAACTTTCGTTTCAGTACAGTTTCCGTTGCAATTCTGCGTTAAAAATTTTGAAAGGTGGATGAGAAATGAAAGATTGCCCCTGCGGGTTGCAGTCCCCTTATGCCGATTGTTGCGGTCCCTTGATCCGTGGCACCGGCTATGCAGACACTGCGGAAGATTTGATGCGTTCGCGTTATACGGCCTACACGCTGAGAAACTGGGATTACCTGATCCAAACCACCCACTCCAGCGAACGCTCCGAGAAAAACCGGCAGGCGTTTGAAAAGTGGGGCAAGAGTGTGGAGTGGCTCAAACTGGAAGTGATGGGTTCCCAAAAAGGCGGTTTGCAGGATGACGATGGGGAGGTGACCTTCGTCGCATTTTATGAAGAAGAGGGCGAAGAACACTCCATCCGCGAATCGTCAAAATTTCTGAAAGAAAACGGTCGGTGGACTTACAGTGAAAAGCAGTCCACCATCCATAAGAAAGTTCATGACGAACCCCAACAACCCGTGGTCCGCGACAGCCCCAAAGTGGGACGCAACGATCCCTGCCCGTGTGGTAGTGGTAAGAAGTTTAAGAAGTGCTGTGGAAAATAGAGGGGAGCGATGTCGCTGTTCGGATGGACCATTCCTTATTACCTGATTACAGCCGGGCTATTTCTCTTGTTTGCTGGGGCCTTCGTTACTTCCCGGTTCAGTAACTATTGGGAAAATGTTTTTTTCAAGACTGCCGTGTCCGGCTTCTGGGCGCTGGTCGCCCTGTGGGCGGTCAGTAGCCTCATCCATTTTTTGAATCAATAGAGCTTGCCAGATTTTGTCACACCGCAAACATCAAATGCGTTCATTTTTAAACTGGTTTGAAGGTTCCAGATCCGCCGGCGGGTTCTGTCCTCCGTGGCGCAATTTTTTCCATTTGCGGAACGACTCTGCGTTCAACAACTCCTGCATCCGCAGTGAATTTTTGATGTGAAGATTCCGCTCATAGAGCTTGGACTGTTGATCCAAGTGCTCATTCATGTCGCTATAATCCACTTGCTCACGTTTTAACCTAAGCTCGCCCATTTCTTGCCCCCCTCGGTTTTATTATAAAGTATTGAAAAATATAGCAATACTCGTGCCGCGCCGGGAGGGCCGGGTGCTGGATCGCTTAAATCCATTAGATACGGGGATTTACAGAGTCTTCCTGAGCGAGGGGTAAAAGTCCGAGGCAAAATTTTTCAACTGAAGAGTTCAAATGAGCGGAAATTTTGACTACCCCGAATGCGGGTCATTCATAGTTTTTCACATCCCGGAAATATAATTTTGACCGGGCGGGGAAGGCAGTATACATTGAATACCCTTGGAACTTTTTCACTGGAGGGAGTCATGATTCCCAACCGTATTGTCCGTTATTTCATGTTTTTGGGATACGCCCTCGGCCACGGAGGATGCACCTCGTTCCCCACATTTCAGAATGGCGTTACCCAATTTTATTTCGAATATCTTCATCAACAATATTATCTGACACAGCCCGCCTACTATCCTAAAAACTACGGCGTCAATTGACCGCTGTTGTCTGATTTTGAATCCTCCCGTTTCTATGAGAAAATTTTTCCGACGTGAAGCAAATTTCCACAGTGCAACGGGTACCGATCTCTTCCCTTTCCTCGCGGGGTAGACCGCTGACCTTTCTAAGAGAACCCGATCAATCATCATTTAAGGAAATACAATGACGACACTACGCAAACACTCGTTAAGCATGAATCGATTTTGCCGCGTTGGGGCGGTTTTGTTGCTGTGGGCACTGGCGCTTGCGGGATGTGGTATGTTCTCAGGCCCGCCCACCCATTCGGTCGGGCACAAGCACAAACATATCAATGCAGAAGAGGTTGCGCATCTTCGTTACCAGGAGCCGGACCGCTACACCTGGCAGTATCCCGAGCGGGTGATCAAAGCTCTTAAGCTGGAAGCAGGCATGAAGGTGGCGGACCTCGGTGCCGGCACCGGTTATTTCACTTTCCGACTGGCGGAAGCGGTGGATACTTCCGGCAAGGTTTACGCGGTCGATATCGACGCGGAGATGAACGCCAGTATTAATAAGCAGGCAGTGGCCAAACAGCAAGAGAACGTGAAGACCGTCCTGGCGGTGGGGCATGACCCGCTGATTCCGGAGCCGGTGGATCTTATTTTTTCAGTCAACGCGTACCACCATATAAAAGACCGCGCGAATTATTTCAGAAATGCCGCGCGATACCTCAAGCCCGGCGGACGGGTGGCGATCATTGATTTCAGGAAAGGCGCGTTCCGCCACTACACAGAACTCAAAGTCCTGCTCGAAGAATTTAAAGCCGCCGGTTATGCGCTGGACAAAACCCACGGCTTCCTGCCGCGTCAGAATTTTCTGGTTTTTTCGCTGAATAAACAGTGAGCGAGAGAGATATACGGAATGGTTCAGTACAGAGTAGTATGTGGGGGGCATTTTGAAAGAGGCAAACTTTTCGGGACTTGTTGAAAAGCCTGCACGGAGTTCTGCGGGACTGAAGATTCCAAATGTTGTTGATTGTGACCGGTGACCGCGGGGATTCCCCAGCGTGACGCTGGACCCGACTTGCTGAAACGTTGATGGCTAAAGATACACTTTGAACACATTTTAACGTTTTCAGATTACCTGCGGAGGTACTCCGCCGCGGTCATTGGACATATTGAGTCAGGCTGTTTTAGCCTGTGTGCTTTTTTTATCGGGGATGGGTTGAGGTTTGGCTTTTTTTCCGCCTTTTGAATAACCTCCTGGGAAAAGGATCTGCCGGTCGGCTCTTGCTTTCAAGGTTTTCTCGGAAATGACTTTTTTCAAGGCACCCGAACTGTCATAAACCCGAACTTCATGCATAGTATCTCTTCCCCTTCTGGTGTCTTGCGCCACCGGTCGTTGATTAAAGACTCCGACAGGGCCTGAGCCCTGCCGGATAACGATTTAACAGTCGCTTACTGAGGTATGACCTGAGAGGCCTGCGGACCCTTTTGGCCCATGGATTCTTGGAATTCAACGGTCTGGCCTTCGTGAAGAGTTTTAAAACCCTCACCTTGAATTTCCGAAAAATGAACGAACAGATCCTGCCCGTTTTCGGATTCAATAAAACCATAACCTTTGCTTTCGTTAAACCACTTTACTTTACCTACTGACATAAAAAATACTCCATTTGCAACAATTGGCGAGGTGTGTTCCGAATTTTTACGGGGCACCTTGCCGGTTTTAACAGGGGTTGTGTCCTTGGGAGGGTTTCTGCAGGCCACATGAAGATAAAAAAAAACCAACCAATAAGGCTGGCTTGGTCCGTCAAAAAAAATCGCTTGTAATCTTATCCCTAGACAGGGGTCACAATGATCCACTACTCAATGACTTCTAACAACCCTAATTTCATCCTTACAATATCACATAAATGGACAAAGTCATACAAATAAAACCGCAGTAGTTATGCCGGGCAAGGCTGTAAAAGAGCACAATAATCCCTTCTAACGGACTACAATCCAGTTGCTTTAAATAACCGTATCAGGAGGCGGTATCGAGGAGCTTTTTCTCGATGATCTGGTCCACGGAGAACTTGCCGCCGCCGTATAAAATCAATGGGATAGCTAACCCGAGCGCCAGCAGGTGGTATTCATATCCTTCGCCGGCCTGCTGCCCCGACCAGTTCATGAAAATTCCGTTGTTCCAATGGACCATCGTAATGGCCCCCAGCATAATCATAGCCACGCCAGCGGCGCTCAACCGGGTCAGAAAACCGGTGATCAATCCCAACGCCCCAAAGGACTCGCCGATAATCACCAGAAAAGCGATAACAGCCGGGACGCCTATTTTTGTCGTAAAAAACCCCATGGTGCCGTCGAATCCGTGGCCGCCAAACCAACCCATGAGCTTTTGTCCGCCGTGAAAGAAAATGACGCCGCCCAGGATGACACGGAGGATGAGGTGGGTGGTCGAATTGTCCGTATGAAAAAATTTTCTGAGAAAATCCATAAAGCCTCCTTATGAGAGAAACAAACCCTGACTTTTATTATAAGGGATAATTCGGATACATTATAAGATTATGATGAGGCGCTACGCCGGGCGGAGAACCTCCGTCAGTAATTTTTAAACCCCGGCGGGTTAAGGTAACTTTTCAATCGCGTCCTTACGTTTCGACTAAATCAGCCGCCGGGCTTCCCGGCTGGACAGCGGATTTCGAGGGAATTGCCGTCGGGGTCGGTGAAGTGGACGGATTCGCCTTTTCCCATTATTAAGGGTCCTTTGAAGTCGATCTTCCTTTTTTTGAGTTCTTCGACAACAGCGGGAAATCGTGCGCGTGTGGTGCCGAAGGCAATATGAGCATAACCTTGTCCGCTCAGAGTAGCGAGGGCGTCCTGCATGTTCAGGTTCTTGGCTTCAAACAGGTGGACCTTTGCCGTATCTGCAGGTTCTCCCGGCGAGGCCAGCATGAGATGGCGAATGTTCTCCGCGTAGCGTTCGGTGACCTCGAAGCCCAGCACTTCGGTATAGAACGCCTCGGCGCGGTCGAGGTCGCGCACGTTGAGGCCGATGTGGTGCACTCCATCAAGCTCCATGTTAAGATACCTCCTTTATCGAATCCACGCGGCACCCATGAAAAAACTACTCATTATATTAATACTGATCTGCGGCGTTGTCAGTTGTGAAAAGAATAAAGATACGGAGTTTCCGCTGATTTTGCCGGTTGGCGCCGAGCCTTCGGCGAAGATGTATAATGACCGAGGTATCGACCATTACCGCGAGGGGGACTACAAAGAGGCGGTCATCGCCTTCGTGCAGGCGCGTACGGCGGATCACACGGCGGGGGAGATCCATTTCAACCTGGCGCTCACCCGGCTGAAGCTGGGTGATAAGGACAAGGCGCGTGAAGACTTCAAGCTCGCCATTAAACATTCTTATGGCGATCCCAAAATTCTGGAATCCCCGCTGTTAAACGCAACCGTGGGCACGCAAAAGAAATAAAGCAGGGGAGGGAGCACGCACTCCCCTGCCGGTTAAAAGTTTATTCTATCTCGCGTTCCAGAACCGAGCCGTCTTCCTTGATTTTGACTTCGTGTTCCTTCCCGTCTTTTTCAAATTCCACTTCGTAAAAGGTTTTACCTTTCTCGGTTTCCAGCACCAGCTCCTTGATTTTACCGCCTGCGCTTTCGGTCTTTACCGTTTCCTGAACCGCCGGAGGCAAATCTTCCATTTTCATGGATTCCTCAATTTCCAGGACATTGCCATCATCGTCGACCTGGAGTTCAAATTCCCGGCCGTCTTTTTTATACTCCACTTTATAGAAATGCTTGCCTTCTTCCTTTTCGCAGGTGATTTCTTCAATCGTGCCGCCGGAAGTGTGGGACTGCATCACGGCCTGCGCCGCCGGTGGGACGTCCTCCAATTTCACTTCTTTCGAGAACATCGCGCAACCGTTTAATACCACCATCATAATCAGCACAACACCTGGGACCATCCATCGACGAAAAAACATGGGGCTCTCCTTTATAACCGGATTAATTGAATTGATTATAGCCTACACCATAAAGACCGTCGGTTTCCTGAAAATATTCCGCAAATCTGTTTCCAATTTGAAAAGGGGTAGGATTGATGGCACAATCAATCAGTCCCAGAGACTGGGTTTATTTTGAAATAATCCGACCACTTGCACAACCTCTCATTTTTGTCTGCGCTTAACATGAAAAAATTTTACAAAATTTTTGGCCTTGTGATCGGCCTGTACATTGTGGTCTGGCTCTCTCTTTCGAAAAGCGAAGCGGGAGTCCTCACTCTGCAGATCGCGGCCCAGCAGAACAGCTCATTGCTGACGCGAGTATTCGTGATACTGGGAGCCAACCCGGAAGAAGCCGGCCAGGACGGCATGTCGGCTTTACACTTTGCCGGTTATCTGGGAGCGGATCAGGTGATTCCCCTGTTGGTGGAAAAAGGAGCGCCGATCAATTTGCGCGATAAAGAAGGGCGAACCGCTTTGCATATGGCGGCGTATGCGGGGCAGGCATCTGCCGTGGCGGCATTGATGGATCACAAGGCGGACGCGGAGATCAAAGAAAATGCGGGCGGAATGACGGCCTTGCATCTGGCCGTATCCCAAAAACACAGCGAGACGGTTCAGGTGCTTCTGGCAAAAGGCGCCCAACCCAGCCCCGAAGAAAAAAACGGGTACACGCCGCTGTTTATCGCGGAGAATGAGGATCTGGGTGATATCGTGAAACTCCTCAAAAGCCATGATGTGCGCTAGCCAAAAATAAATACGCGGCAACTCTAGTGCATCGTCATAACTTTCTTAATCACCCCCAATTCAACTCCTTTCAATTCATCGTACTTCAAATAACTGGCATTCCTGCCTGATAGCTTTACACTGATATTAATGAAACCAACGACTGGAACATGATGAATCCGAAAACGTTAATCAAACTCGGAGGGGCGGGCGGCCTGTTACTGGTCGCGCAGGAAGTACTGGCCCATGGTATGTCGAAGGCCGATCAGCAGGCCATGCTGGATGGTGGCTATCTGCAATACCTGTGGCTGGGCGCGACTCATATGTTGACGGGGTACGATCACCTGCTGTTCGTCCTCGGCATCGTATTTTTCCTGACCACATTCAAGGACGTGGTCAAATACATCACCGCGTTTACCGTAGGCCATAGTATCACCCTGATCTCCGCCACCCTCATGGGCATCACTGCCAATTATTATTTGATCGACGCGGTGATCGCGCTCAGCGTGTGTTATATCGGATTTGAAAACACCGGAGGCTTCCGCAAGTATTTCGAAAAATCTCCGAACCTTCTGCTCGCGGTTTTCCTGTTCGGGTTCATTCACGGATTCGGGTTATCCACGCACCTGCAACAACTCCCGTTGGGCGAAGACGGGTTGATCTGGCGGATTCTTTCTTTCAATGTGGGGATCGAGCTGGGACAGGTGGCGGCTTTGTGCATCATGGTGGTCCTGCTGTTCAAGTTTCGCCGGACACAAAAGTTTCTTCAATTCAGCCAGGTCTCCAATAATGGATTGATCGTGGCAGGGGCTCTGTTGTTCCTGATGCAGATGCACGGCTATCAACACACGGTGAACCCCGACGAGTTCGGTTTCCCGCAGGACAACCACGCTCATGCCCATGAAGATATGGCCGCGCCCGCTACACCTCCACCCGGCAGTGAATATGGGATTTCCTCTGAACAAGGGGCGTCCGATTTGTTTCCCGATAAAACCACCCCTTAAAGATAAAATACAATCATGAACCCAGCAGAACGACAAGCGCTGAAGCGAATCATGGAAGAAGCCATCGAGGCACAAAAGACACTGATCGCCAGCCTGGCGGAAACCTCGAAACCGGTCGCGCCCGACAACGCCATCGGTCGCCTTTCGCGTATGGAAGCGCTGAATGATCGCGCCGTCAGCGAAGCCTCGCTCAACGCCGCGCGGCACAAACTGTCGCGCTTGGAAAACGCGCTCGGCAAAGTGGATCAACCCGATTTCGGTATTTGTCTGGGTTGCGACCATCCCATCCCGCCCGGCCGCATACTCCTCATGCCCGAGGCCACCCGCTGTGTCCCCTGTACGGAAAAATAGGATATTTAGAATTAAAACGTTGGTTATCCGGCAAGCCTGGCCGTGCACGCAGCTCTCGCAGGACTCCGATGACGAAAGTTGTCCGTCCGGCGAAACGGAAATTCCAATTGGTCGGACAAATATTCTTGCGTGCCTGACTCACTCATTTTGCGGAATTGAGTTTCCAGCCATTCGATTTGTTTCTTGTTGGATTGAAAAATTTTATCTAGAAGTTCTTTAGAAGTGAAATCCTTTTGAGCAATGCACAAAGCAATGGTTTCCCGCAAAAGTCCGGAAAAATCAATTTCAATTTTGTATTGATTGCTCAACTGTTCTTCGCAAGTGTGTCCGGACTTAATTTCATCGTAATGGACAATATTAGGGTGATTTTCCAGAAATAAGATTCGCTCCATCACTTGGAAGGAGTTTTTCAAAGCGGCCATGGAAGACTCTCGCGCTTTGGAGGCCAATCTCTGGTAACCCCAATATTCCTGCATCCGGTAGTGAAGAAAATACATGTTGTTTCCAGATAGTAGCGCAGTTAAAACGTTGGATAATCCTTTAAAAACCTGATGAGTACTCTTCATAAATATTCTCCTATGAGGTTAATCTATTTCGGGATCAGCTCGTAAAAAACAGGGAGCAGGGATGCGGGCTCTGTGGGAGCCCGCTTGAACCTGCCCTGGCTTTGAGTACAACGACCCCACAGAAGGGGGTCGTAGAAAAGAAGCACAGCTTTTTTGAGTTCTTTCAGGAAATTGAAAAAACTCAGGTGGGAATCCTAAGGGAGAAATCTGACTGACAAATAGCTTGCAACATCAACTGCTGTAAGCTCATTTATGATAATGATTATCATTATTAAAATTAAACGTCAATCGAATTTTCAGAAAAAAATAAATCCCCTAAAAAACTAAATGAAAAAAACAAATGAAATCAATATCTTATAAGGATGTTGGCGCGCTAAGGGATCCAAATTTTATTGACCTTAAGGGCTTTTTTACTTAAGGTAAGGGTCTTCAGGGGTTACAACCAGCAGACTTGGCAGGAACAATGAGGAGGCGGACATGAAAGCGGAAGAGTGTACGTTATTCAGCGGTGGGGCCAAGGGAGCCGAGGCGGAATTCGGCGCGGCGGCGGAAAAGGCCGGGATGGATGAAGTCAACTTCACCTTCGAGGGACACCAGGATGCCCGAAAGCGTGGTCTGCGTTTCCTCACTCATGAGGAATTGTTGCATGGCGACGTCAGCCTGTCCTACGTTTCCAAACTGATGCACCGGTCCTACACGCAGGGGCCGCTGTTGAAAAAAGTTCTGCAATGCATCTGGCACCAGATCAACAGCGCCGAAGAAGTGTTTGTCATCGGCAAGATTCTTGATGACGGCACCGTGAAAGGCGGCACCGGCTGGGGCGCGGAATTCGCCAAGCTGTGCAACAAACCTTTGCATGTGTTCGATCAGGAGGAAAAGCAATGGCACTGGTGGAACGGCGACAAGTGGCAACAAGGCAATCCTAAAATCCAGAAACGCCACATCGCGGGCACCGGTACCCGTTTCCTCAACGACGCTGGCAAGCAAGCCATCGCCGACTTGTTCAAATCATCATTTAAATAGAAATCACCTGCGGCGGGGGAATTACAAAACCTCAGGAGAATAAGCTAATATTAAATTGTTATTCTCAAGTTAAATAGTGCGATTCCCCAAAAAAATAGGTTTTAATATCGAGTTCCTATCACCCCCCCCTCGTCAGGTTGAGAATAGACCTGAGCCCGAGGGAACCCAATTTTATGTATTCTGCGTGTCGGGAATACTGAAGGAATATTGCTCATGTCAAAAAAAATGTTGCTTATAAAGCACAATACCGAAAACGGAGCTGGATTGGGTAAATACTACCGCGAACGGGGTTGGTTGGTGGAACTGGTATCCAGTATTGCTGAAGTGAATGCATTGATTGTCGATGGGGACTGGTCACCGCATGTCATCCTCGCCAATCTCGGATTGTCCGACGGAAAAATTCTGGATCATCTTGAAGAACTGCAAAGCCATGTTAATTTTTCTGAATGGATATTCATCGTTGAAAATGCGGATCCGACGGACCTCGACAGGGTTGGCGAGCTGGCCTATGATTTTCTTCAAAAACCTTTCGAACAAAAACGCCTGGATGTTTTAGTCGCACGAGCTTATCGAGCCGCCCGATGTAGCCAGCAGCTTGAAAATTATTCTTCCTCCAGCAAAAAGCAATATCAAATCAATGCTTATCTGGGAAGTAGCGAACCGGTTCAGGAATTAAAAACCATGCTACGAGAACTGACAAATGTAGAAATCAGCGCCATAGTCATCAACGGTGAGACCGGCACTGGGAAAGGCCTTGTGGCGCGAATCCTCCACTATGCCAGCGACTTGCGCAAGGGCGGGCCTCTTGTGGAAATGAATTGCGCCGGACTTCCCAGGGAACTGATGGAGTCCGAGATGTTTGGCCACGAAGCAGGGGCCTTTACGGGTGCAAAGAGTCGACACCACGGCTATATGGAACAAGCAGATGGCGGCACGCTGTTCATGGATGAAATCGGTGATATGCCGATGGATTTGCAGGCAAAATTGCTCAAGGCCATTGAGGATAAAAAAATTCGAAGGGTCGGAGGAGAACGGGAAATCCCTTTCGACGCACAAATTATAGCGGCATCGGGTATCGACTTGAAGAAAGCCTGCGAAAAAGATGAATTCCGCAAGGACCTTTACCACCGCCTGTCGGTTTTCTGTCTCAGCCTGCCCCCACTGCGCGCCAGGAAGAATGATCTCGTCGAACTGGTTCCCAACATCATCGCTGAATACAATAAAAAATCCAGGAAACGCGTGACTGTGATTCCTGATGACATCTGGAAGGAATTGATGAATTACGATTGGCTGGGCAACATCCGGGAGTTGCGTAATGTTATCGAACGGTGTGTGTTGCTTTCAACAGATGAGACTCTTCCCCGGCGTTGGTTGCAGCTCAGAGACTATTGTTCGCCCACTCAGGAAACTCTCGCAGAAGAGCGCTCCTCTGAAGAAGCTTATCGCCAAGTAAACGGCAACAACCGTGTCACGATTCCTTTGGACGGAAGTATGTCTTTAGAGGAGATGGACAAGCATATTATTCGGTCTGCTCTCGAACAGAATAACTTTAATGTAACCGAAACCGCCCGCAGTATTGGAACAACACGAGAAACCCTCAGATACCGAATACAAAAATACGATCTTAAAGCCGCCAATTAGAATTTTCCGCACCGAAATTCTCCAGCCATCCCCCTTTTCCCCGCCGGAAGCTTTTATTCTGCGTTTTCACTCTTTGGTTTATATCCCCCCCTCCATGGTTTATATCCCCCATCTTACGGATATTGCATAAAATTAGCCTGCTATTTTAGTGGCTTTGAGAGCGACTCCAGGTTGGCATGGATACTGCACTAACTAATGGGAGAGCCTCAAGAAGGAGGGTGACCCGGTTGTGCAGGATAGATATGAAATGATAACCAGAATGGAAGCTCAGCTTGGGGAAATCGATGATGCAATCATAAAGACGTTTAATAAGGTTGAGCAAGCTTATTTAGATTCGGAAATTCCCTTGCCAGTCAGAAAAAAAATGGAAGCCCTAATGGATTTGAGAAAGGATTTTGCCGACAAGGTGCAGGAAATGAAATGGGCACTGGATCATTCCTGGGAAGAGCTGGAGAAAGGAGCGGATCACATGGTGAAAGGGCTTACTCAATCGATCAAAAAAATGACCGATGAATTGAATTAACTTTTATATTCGATTTTGTATTGTTCTTCAAACAGAACAACAAAGGCAGAAGGTACTTCATCTTAAATTTCATGAGGATATAAATGGCTATCACAAAAGACAAATTGATCGAGGAATTGAACAAAGATTTGGAATGGGAATACGCCGCTGCTGTTCAGTACGTGCAACACGCTTCCGTGATTAAGGGCGCCCAATACAAATCCATCCAAGAGGAGCTCCTTATACATTCTCAGGAGGAAATGCAGCATGCCACTATGATTGCCGACCAGATAGAATTTTTAGGCGGTGTCCCCACCATAAAAATAGAGGAACGAAAAATATCTAAAGACAGCAGTACCATGCTCCAGCAGGATTTGGAAGGCGAAGATATCGCCATCAAACGCTACAGGGAACGAATTGGACAAGCCGAGGAGTTGGGCGAATATGGCTTGCGCCGGATTCTGGAAGATATCCTCATTCAAGAAGAAGAACACAAACGTGACTTGGTAGACGCAATAGAATAATAATTTTTGAATTAAATTTAAGTAGCATTAACAGCAACCCAAAACCCTTTCAAGAACGCTTGGATGGGAAATAAGGAGAAAAACAAATGAGTATGAAAGAAGCGTACCAGAAAAAAATGCAGGCAAAATTAGATGAGTGGGGCACGGAAATCGATAAGCTAAAAGCAAAAGCTGATAAAGCTGAAGCAGATGCGCAATTGGAGTATCACAAAGAAATCGAAAGGTTTCGGGAAAAGCAGCAAGCCGCACAGCAAAAGCTGGACGAGCTCAAAGAATCCGGTGAAGACGCATGGGAAGACCTCAAGGCGGGTATCGAAAGTTCCTGGGACTCATTAGGCGATGCGTTGAAATCGGCCGCTTCCAGGTTTAAATAATAAATCTGTTTGGCATAGTTATAGAGAGATTCGTTTTCTATGATTTTGAATATTTAATAATTTCGTTGACACTCAGGAGATGAGAAATGAAAATTCAGAAAATCAGCGGGCCTGTTTTCCTTTTAATTTTAATCGCCCTGGTCGGGATTACACCTTTATCCTTTGCTAAAACGTCCAATGACAAAACGACGTTTAAAGAAGTCAAACAAGAAACGCGGGATCTGATGCAGGCACTTAAAAGCTATACCTCCGATCAGAAGGATGTAGCGATCCAGAAAACCAAGGCGGCATTAGATAAGGTGGATAACCGCATTGATGCACTGGAAGCGAGAATTGACAACAAATGGGATAAAATGGATAAGGCGGCGCGTAAAAAAACCCGTGCCAGCCTCAAAGCATTGCGCAAGCAGAGGAATCAAGTGGCCGAACGGTACGGCAGCTTGAAAAGCAGTTCTGCCGATGCCTGGAACCATATGAAGAAAGGTTTTTCAGGTGCCTATGAGTCTCTCCATAAGGCTTGGGAAAAAGCGGAAAGTGAATTCGGGTCCAAACAATAGCAAGTTTGGCTCAGCTACTTTTTTGCTATTCCAATAATATCAGGGGGCATGTAGAGGCTTATCACGTGTTCTGGACTATTCAGACGAACAATTTTGCTTTAGTTTAGACAATATATGAATCAAATTTTATGGATAAATCTCCAGTCCATTGAATTGAAAAAAAGTTGCCAAGGCTATTTCCCCCTTCGATGACTTTGTGCAAAACCAGACTTCAACCAGTCTGGTTCTGGCTGGCGCAACGGTTTTTGTCATGCTGATTGCCATTACCGACTGGCACAACGCTTACCAGGCATTTATTCATACGGAGGCGGGGGGTCAGCTGTGGTTCCGATACTGTGCGAATGCCCATTAAAGAGTGGGTCAGTAGCGGCCCCATGGCGTTGTTCTTTTTTCTTCTCGGTCTTGAATTGAAGCGGGAGATTCTGGCGGGGGAATTGCGGATGTTGACCGCAACTAACCCGCTCACACGGAAGTTTGACCTCAATCGCCTTTTTCATGGAGCTGGAGAATGGTGCCGGATTGAATGGCGGCTTTGTGATCGGGCGGCAAGTGCGCGATCGAAGCGCCATGTTCGTACACCAACTCGTTGCCGGTATGCCCGGCAGTGACCAACGGAGCCACCGCCACTAGGCTTAACGCGATCATTGCTATTTTGTCTTGTTTTGAATACTTCACGGTAAAGCACCCCTAGTGATACGAGAAACAGGGTGCCGGCAAGCAAGCCATCGCCGACCTATTCAAGAACTCATTCAAATAAAGATATTTTGGGGGATGGAGTTATTTAACCAGATCGTTTTTCAGCGCGTAGCGGATGAGCTCGGAGTTGCTGTCGATGTCCATTTTTTTTAGAATATTGGTTCGGTGAGCGTTCACCGTGTTGAGGCTGATCGAGAGTTCGCTGGCGATGTCTCGCAGTTTTTGGCCTGAGGCCATCATAAAGAAAATCTGGTATTCCCGGTTCGACAGAGTTTCGTGGAGAGGTTTTTCCGGATTGGTTCCGAAATGCATCACCAGTTTTTCGGAAAGGGTAGGGGTGATATATTTGCCTCCTTTGGAAACCTTTTTGATGGCATCGATCATCTGTTCCGGCGGACAGGTTTTCGATAAATAACCCGCCGCGCCATAATTGATCAGCCGTAAACCGTATTGTTCTTCCTGAAAAATACTGAGAATGATGACCGGCAAATCCGGGTACAGGGTCTTTAGCTGGATCAGCGTTTCGAGGCCGTTTTTCTCCGGCATCTCAATGTCCATGAGAATGACATCGATCTCCAGTCCCGGTATTGTTTCCAAAAGTCGGGCGCCATTTTCGGCTTCTCCGATGACCTCGATATCCGGCGTTTGGGAGAGGATGTGTTTTAATCCTTGTCGAACGACCTCATGGTCATCGACAATGAAAACCTTGATGGCTTGATCTTTAAATGGGTTCATAGTGATGTAAGGGGATGTGGGCTTTTAAAGTGGTTCCCGAGCAAGGCTCACTGTTAATAATCAATCGTCCCTTCCAGAAATTAATTCGCTCCCGGATTCCCAGTAACCCCAGTGAATCTGAATTGTGAAGCTGTTCGGGATCGATTCCAATTCCATTATCCTGAATCGTCATGATCAAATCATCCGGTTCAAACTGGAGAGCGATTTCAATTTCCGTGGCTTTGGCGTGACGCGCCACGTTGGTCAGCGCTTCTTGAAAAACCCTGAATAGAGAAGTGGAAAGGCCTTTGTCCAGCTTGATGTTAGACTCCGCAAGATTCAGTTTGCATTTGATTCCCGTCCGATTCTGGTAATCCTGGGCCTGCCATTTGATGGCATCCATCAAGCCGCAGACATCCAATATTTGCGGGCGGAGCTCCGTCGCAATCCGGCGTACGGAATTGATGGTGGTATCAACCAGCCCCCCCATGGACACCACTTTTTCGTGCAAACAGTCGGGGTTGGATTGCATATCCTTTTCAAAGCAGAAAAGTTCCATTTTTAATGCGGTTAGCATTTGCCCCAACTCATCGTGTACTTCCCGTGCAATCCGGGTTTTTTCATCCTCTCTTATGGATTGCAGGCTATGGCTCAGTTTCCGGAGTTGTAATTGGGAGTCCTCCAACTCCCGAACGACACGCAGGCGTTCCTCCATTTCTTTTTCAAGATTATCATAGGTTTCTTTCAGACGTTGAAAATCCTTGGCCCTCAATTTCTCAAGTCGGTACAGAGTAAATCCCACCGCCAGCGCCAGAAAAATACTGGTCGAGACTAACGCGAGTTGTGTCAAACGAAAACGCTGAAGGTCCAGAGTCATGATATGTTGCAGAGTCTGCTTCACGGTTTTGGCTTCCTGGAGAAAAACCGCAAATATCTCATTATATTTTTGGTCAATTTCTGATCCCGGCCCAGAGGTCTTTCTATTTTCCAGCCGGATTTTTGAAATGGCCTCAAATTCGTGCAATCGTTTGCTCAGGTCCTGAACAATCAGGCGCATTCTACTATCCTTCAGGGGCAAGATCACATCCTCCCCCTTTTGATTGCCCTCGAGCATTCCCTGGGTATACCAGTTTGCGCGGGCATAATTTTCCCACACCTGTTTTTCCTCGAAATGATCGCCATTTAAAATTTCTTCCACAATCAAGTGGGCCATGGTGGCATTCAATTCAATTTCGACACTGGCATTGATCAGCGGGGCGTACAGAGTGTTCATGCGCACGGCTTTGTTGAAGCTGTAAACCAGCGTGCCCGCAATGAACAGACCCAGCAGGACCATCAGAAGATACGTCCATCCTGGAATGGATATGGTTTTAAATTTGGTTCGCACCATTGAGCAGGCTCAAGGTAAAGGTGAAGTTAATTATATATTCGGCCAACACACTGATGAGTCCGAGCGAAATGAATCAAAAAAAATACTCTTTGGAAATAAAGACTCTTGCTTCACTCTGCTTCATCAGGATATACCAGAATTAGCTCTTTGCCAAAATAGCAGAAACTGCTAGGTAGATACAGTTGATTGCCAGGTTCCAAAACAGTGTTCAATTTTATTAATTGGAACTATAGTTGTTTAGAGTAGAAATTTCTCGATTAAATCGATCCGGCAACTAATTTTCAGAAGTTTAAAAAGCACTGAAGAGCGTGAAAAATCTTGATCGAATTGGCCAAAAAGATTACTTCGAGTCCGGTCAGGATACTATTGATAAGGCGAGGAAACGGCCCATTCTGGGAGCGGTTTTTTTTGAGCGATAGGAAGAAGACAGCCATCGCCGACTTGTTCAAAACTTGGTTTCAATTAAGCGAGTGTCCGAGGCCTACTTTTTTGAGCCTGCTTCACTCGGAATCGGGCGGTGACGTCGATATTGCGGTTCATCTTCTTTGTCTTCGAAACGTACAGAAAGTCTTTGCCTGAAAAATGAGCCTTCCGCAAGGTCCCCTTCGTTTTGTTATTGTCGGTTATCGTTAAAAGTCATTGTTTGTTAAGGTATTTTTAAAATCCAGGACGAAATGTTTTTGAATATATATCGGTCATCCGCCGCTGGCTTAGATATGAAAAAATTTGGCTGATTCTACCCGAACCGTTAGTTTTGAAATTGTATCGTAGTGATATTGTTAAGTTTTACTCCGTATGCATGGAAAAGATTGAAGCTCTGACTAAAAAAAGGGTACAAGTATCAGAGGCAGGTCATTCAAATTAACTTGATCAAAGATATTAGAGTTATGCCCCAATCATCTATTTCAAATTATAAATACCTTTCTTTAAACTTGGCCTTGGCAGGTGCCTTTTTTTACTTGGACCTCCTTCTGCCTCTGGGTTTTTCAGGGGGGATCCTCTATGTTTCTTTAATTTTATTTGGTTTCTGGAGGAAATCCCGCGGTCTTATAATTGGTAATGTCTTTCTTGGGACGGTGCTGACTATTCTTGGGGCTTGGTTCTCTCCACTTGTTTCGGAGCTGACAACCGCTCTTTTGAATCGAGTGCTGGCGGTTTGCACTCTTTGGATTACGGCGTATAGTTGTTTAATAAGTCTGAATTTGTCGAAAGAGAAATCTCGAAGCGATCTTTTGAAAAAAGCCAACTCAGATCTTAAAAAGAAAACAGGCTATGTGCAATTAAATCGTGACATTGCACTGTTCACGAATTTATCGCGTTCTTTGGAGGATACTGTATCTTACAGCTTAAAAAAGATATGTGAATTCACGGGTTGGCCTGTCGGGCACCTTTATTTATTGGGAGATAATGGGCAAACTCTTACTACTTCAGGGATTTGGTATCAGGAGGATGGGGGGCAGTTTGATAATTTCAAGGAAATCACCGAACAAAGTCAATTGGCAAGAGGCGAGGGGTTGCCCGGTCGGGTTATTGCCCAGGGGAAAGCCCACTTTATTCTCGATTTGAAAGCGGACAGCAATTTTCCGCGCGCAACATTGTCAGACGATCTTGGAATAGTATCCGGATTTGGCTTTCCAATTTTGGTCGAGGAGACTGCTGTTGGAGTAATGGAGTTTTACTCTGCTCTGCCAATGGAGCCGGAAGAAGAACTCAAGGAAGTGATGGAAAGTATTGGAGTTCTTCTCGGCAGGGTTGTTGAAAGGACCCGCTCGGATCTTGAAAAAAAGAATTACAGCGACCATTTGCGCCGGCTCTATCACAAGCTCGACTCTGTTCGGGAAGAGGAAAGTAAACGAATTTCACGGGAAATTCATGATAACCTGGGCCAGATTTTAACTACCTTGAAGATCGAGTTGTCTTTGCTTGATGATAAATTGATAAAAAAAAGTGAGGATGTTGCTGATAGTGTGCATATGATGTTCAGCCTGCTTGAAAAAAATATGGAAGCGGTCAGAGACATATCGCGTGAATTGCGTCCCCCCGTTCTGGATCACATGAATCTGACTAAAGCCATTGAATGGCAAGGAGATTTATTTCAGGAAAAGACAGGTGTGAAGTTCAGCCTACACATATTTCCTTCAATAATTGAACTTGATGAGCATAGATCGACCACCCTCTTTCGGATATTTCAGGAATGTCTGACCAATATTTCCAGACATTCAAAAGCCAGCGAAGTCTATACCCAAATTTTTTTGCGGGATGGCAATTTGATGATGCAGGTAACCGATAATGGAAAAGGAATCACGGATGAAGAGGCGGACAGTATGCAATCACTGGGCATATTGGGTATGAAGGAGAGAGCTCAGGTGTGGGGGGGGGAAGTTGATTTTGCTGGAGGAAAAGGGGAAGGGACAACCGTTACCGTTCAGATTAAATGTGATTCAAGTTTATGACTACAAATAATGAAGCCATTCGTATTTTAATAGCTGATGATCACCCGATATTTCGTCAGGGCTTATACCGTGCCTTTTCACAAGATAAAGATCTACAAGTCGTCGCAGAAGCCGCAAATGGGCCAGAATTGTTGGAAAAAGTCCAAGAGTTTGAGTTAGATGTTGTATTGCTTGATATTTCTATGGACGGTGAATTGAGTCTGGATTATATGAAGGAACTAAAAACCCGGATTCCGAATTTACCGATAATCATATTGAGTGTTTACCCAGAGGGACATTTCGCTATGCGTTATATCAACGCGGGGGCATCCGGCTATCTTAACAAAGAGAGCCCGCTTGCTACTTTAAAACAGGCGGTCCGAAAAGTGGCGGCTGGAGGTAAGTTTTTGAGTTTGGAGTTTATGGAAAAAATGGCCTTCCAGTCATCCGCGGGGGAAAAGCCGCTTCATGAATGTTTGACAGATCGAGAACTCCAGGTGTTTCAGCTTTTGGTTTCCGGGAATTCTCTGACCACAATTGCTAAAAAACTGTTTATTAGTGTAAAGACGGTGAGCGCTCACCGTAGCCATATAATTCAGAAGATGAATGTGGAGTCCAATTCCGAACTGATTCAGTATGCAATTTTTAATAAACTGATCTGATTATGCGCTCCCGATAACACTCCTTCCTTTTGTCCGTTCTGCTGCCTAAAGTCTCTTTCCATGACTGAAAGTTTATATATTCAAAGCAGATAGCGGAGCGTGTCAGAAAAACACCTACCCCCTTATTAGAAATACTCTAATCATAAAAGCAAGCATTTCCCATTTAACAATAAAGCTTCGCCGATTTTGTTTTCCCGTTGGGTTATTTAAACTCCCCCCAAGCTGTAAAAGCTCTGAATTTCGCCCTGATGCTATTCGAAGTGCTTGAAAAAGTGAAAGCTGGTTGCATAGAAATAGCGATTAGGGAATCCAAGGGCTTAATTTTTTTGGGGGAGTTTAGGGGTCGATTGATATTTGATTGATCCTTAATGACTCTCTGGTTAAAACCCAGACACAAGGAGACATTTCTATGCGTTTGAATCGAAGGAAATTCTTGCAGGTAAGTGCCGGTGTAGCTTCGGCTATGGCGCTTTCAAGTAAGCGCGTCGGTGCTCAGTTAAAGCCCGTCGTCAAGGTAGGCAATCCGCTGGATTCCTATCCTGATCGTCGTTGGGAAGAAGTTTACCGCGATCAGTACAAGTACGAACGTTCCTTTACGTATTGTTGTTCCCCGAATGACACTCATCAGTGTCGTGTTCGAGGATTTATACGTAATGGCATCCTGATGCGTATCGAGCAGAACTATGACCATCATAAGGTCAAGGATCTGTACGGTAATCAAGCGGACGCCGCCTGGAACCCCCGTATGTGTCTGCGTGGAATGACATTCCCGCGTCGGGCTTACGGTCCTTACCGGAACAAATATCCGATGATTCGCGTTGGCTGGAAACAGTGGGCGGATGACGGATTTCCGTATTTGGATAAAGAGAACCGAGAAAAGTATAAGTTTACCAGCCGGGGAACGGACGAGTTCGTACGTTTA
>JAJDBJ010000008.1 GCA_029261395.1 Nitrospinaceae bacterium | reverse complement strand
GGGAAAGTTCTCCATCGCGCGCAGGGTTCCCGGTCCGGCAGTGGTGGTGAACACCCGTGCTCCACCGAAAGCGGCACCAGCACATTCACCCATAACCGCAAATTCGTTCTCGCCACGGAAATATTCACGAACATAGCCTTCGGCATACAGCTCACCGATCAACGCCGCCGCTTCACTCTGCGGGGTGATTGGATAAGCCACGGACATATCCAGATTGGACCGCTTGATGGCGGCACGAATAACTTCGGAACCAGTCAGAAAACTCGCTTCTCGCTCCATTTCGTTAAACAGAACATTAGGATCCGTAACGATCTGGCCTTTTTCAGTTTTCGTACCTAGTTCAACACTCTCGGAAAGCAATATTTTTCTATCCTGAGGTTCCACCTTTTTATTCATAAAAGTACTCCCTCATACTTGAGTCAATTTTTAAAATAATTTCGGTTTATATAAATAAAGTAAAAACTTGATTGAATATAATGAACCCGCATGAATACGGGGTTGCCTACTTTACCCTTCTATCCTACCAGTGCGGTTCATCCTGAACTGCGTGAAAGGTTCGGCCTGGCTTTTAACGCCTTCCTTTTTTAATCTTTCCACGGTGGCAGTCAACTTTTGAATCTTGTCCAGATTGATGTCACGGAACGACAAACAGGCATCTTCATGTCCCGCCTGCGCACAAAACGCGATGGTATAGCAGTCGGTTCCGCCTCGAATGATTTTCAATGCCAGGTTCGCCTGATGGCAATGCACTCCGACAAACACACACACATCGATCTTGTTATGCCAAATGGTCAGGTTGGGATGGTTCGGGTTGATTTCCAATTCCGCAATAATCTTCGGATACTTGGGTCGGTAATCCGCCATGGGGATTAACCGCGCAGGCAGAGCATTGGCCAACTCACGAATGGCCTCAGCTTTCTTGGCGGCCTTTTCGTTCCATTTCCACAAAACCAACGGTCCTGGAAAAATGGTCGGCACCTTGGCACCTAAAAGTTTTCGCGCGGCATATTCATACGCTTCTTCTTCATCAACGATGCGACCCTCAATATGAGCTTCGCCCGGGTCCGGCAGTACAATTCCCATGCTGGCCGCAGATGGCGGCAAAAAAGCCTCCGGTCCAGGCAATACCTGATACTCTCCCATACCTTAAATCCTTTTATTTTAAAGGTTTATCTTCCTTTTAGTTCCATTTGTGAGACCCAACTATAAAACACTCCTTAGGGCCTTGTCAAACCTTTTCCATTCAATTAATTATTGTTGATTGTACTGATTTCCCCAGCAGTTCCAACTAAATATTAGCCACTCCCAATAATTCCCACCGGAACCAACTTTCACTGTAAACCTAAAAATTCAAATACCTCGCTCTATTTTCCCGCGAACCCAAAAAAATCCATTTAAAAACAAATACTTATATAATCTAAAAACCCGAAGACATCACTCTATTGCCTTTTTCGACTCCTAAAACAGCGCATTAACAGCATCATTCCTGCACCTGAGTATGCACCGGGAAGGATAAATATTCTGCTTTTATGAGCAAGAGGCCCTTGCAACAACCACAGGTCCGATGGCCTATGTCTCAAAGGAAGGATGGAAGGGAAATCCTGATTTCATTAATGATCATCTTGAGTCATAGAGTATTCCTCCGGAGCCCGGTGAACCTAACGACCTCTTTAAATGAAAATTTTTCGTTCACCTTAATTTCCAGCCGAGAAATATGTTATATTGATTTCTTCATTACGTTTTTAAAATCAATAGATTACCCTATTTTCAGGAACTGGCTCACACCTTATGGAAAAAGTTAAAATTTATACCGATGGGGCCTGCAAGGGCAACCCTGGCCCCGGTGGTTACGGATGCATTATCGTTCAGAACGGAAAAACGCTGGAACTGAAAGGCGGCCAAAAGAACACCACCAACAACATCATGGAAATGACCGCCATCATTGTTGCTCTGCAACATTTGAAGAAACCTTGCGAAGTGGAATTGACCACGGATTCACAATATGTGGTCAAGGGCATGACGGAATGGATCAACGGCTGGATTCGCAAAAACTGGGTCACTGCCTCCAGGCAACCGGTCAAGAACAAAGACCTGTGGCTGGAGCTGAAGAAATTGAGCGATCACCACAAAATCAAATGGGTCTGGGTACGGGGTCATAACGGTCACCCGGAAAATGAACGCGCCGACGTACTCGCCAATCAGGGCGTCGACGAACTTTATTGATCATGTGCAAAACACCACTCAACCTCTTATGAGAATACAATTGAACCGCGTGGGGCAATGGATTTTATGTGGAGGACTCTGTGTTCTGCTGGGGGCCTGTTCCACACTGGGCGTGTCCAGCCACAAAAAAGCAAGTCGCCCCTCTCCAAACTCAGCAAATCCTTCTGCGGCTAACGAGGACGCCCGTCCCCAGACACAAGCCATTCAGGTTTCCTACCGCTCATCCGCTCAAAGAAACACCGTCATTGATCTGCCTGACGCGGCGGATTATTCGGTCGATAAAAACCGTCAAAGGGTGGATGCGTTGGAACCGGCACCGATATGGACGCGGACTCCGGAAGAACTTGCCCCGTCCCCCTACAACACGATTCAACCTCCTGAACCGGAAGCGCCGGACAGCTCGGTTCAGGAAGTCGCTTTACCGTGGATAGATGACATGAGCCGGGAGTCCCTCAAGGAGGCGATCCTCAAACAGTTGAGCGTCATGGAACACGCCGACCTGACCCGGCGCGTTCGGCTCGGGCCGCGCCGTGTGACCCGCCAGCATCTGGTGGACACCTTGCACGCCTTCATGGATTTGGTGGAGCAGGATATTTCTGAAGAGGAGTTCAACCGTCGTCTCAACGAACAGTTTGAAGTGATCACCGCAGGCTATCACCGGGCAGGACGTCCGGTGGTGTTTACCGGTTACTACACGCCGATCATTCCAGCTCGGCGGGAAAAATCGCAGAACTTTATTTACCCCCTATACCAGAAACCGGAATGGTATCCCGAAACACGGGCAGGGTTGAACCCGCCAGGAACGCCTCGTCTCGAGCCGGGTTATCATTTGACTCAGATCCGGGACCGGACTCTACTGACGCGGGAAGACATCGACGGCGGTCAGGCGCTCAGCAATCAGCAATTGGAGCTGGCCTGGCTCCAGGATGATCTCGAACGCTATTTCCTGCACATTCAGGGATCGGGTTATCTGGCGTTTCCAGACGGCACCCTGCAGGCCGTCCAGTACATGGCCTCCAATCATTTCCCGTACCACAGCGTCGGCAAACAAATGCTCAAAGACGGAGTCATCAAGTCCGCCCAGGGGTCGATGCAGGGAATGAAACAATACTTCCGTGATCATCCCGAGGACATCGACAAGTACCTGTTCCGCAACAACCGTTACATCTTTTTCCAGAACTCCGACAGTTCACCGCGCGGCTCCGGTGGTGCCGAGCTGGTGGCGGGACGCTCCATCGCCACCGACAAATCGTTGTACCCGGCCGGCGGACTAGTGTTCATCACCGTGGAAAAACCGATATTGAATGACGAGCTGGAAATCACCGGATGGCAAAAAGTATCGCGATTTGTGATCGATCAGGATACCGGATCGGCCATCAAAGGACCGGGTCGGGTGGACTTATACTTCGGTGTCGGCGAACCTGCGGGTGCGGCGGCCGGTCATTACAAACGCACGGGACACATGACCTATCTTCTTAAAAAGTAATTGCTCTACCTGAGAAGCATGCCAACCATCTCCATGGACAAGAATGCCTTCTATCGCGAGGCGAAAGCTCTCGGCTTTCTCTCCGTCATCTTATTGTTATTGTATTTCCCCCTGGTGTTTGGCAATAAAACGGTATTTGACAGCGATACCACCTTCTTCAATGTCCCGATGTATGCTTATCTCCATCAAGCATACCAAGAGGGGTTTATTCCCTTCTGGAAGCCGGGACTGTTTACGGGTTTGCCTTTCATGGCGGCCCTGCAAACCGAAGTGTTTTACCCCCCCAGCCTCATTTTTTTTCTGAGCGATTTTATGCTCGCCTTCAACCTGAGCCTGGTGTTCCACCACACGATTCTGATTTCAGGCATTTATGTGCTACTACGGTTTTGGGGAGTTTCTCCGATGGCCGCGGTATGCTCCTGTCTGACGGCACTACTGGGCGGCTTTTTTCTGTCTATCAGCAGTCTTAGTAATCATTTCCATTCCATCGCCTGGTTTCCGTGGTTTTTCTTTTTCTTTGAGAAATTTCTCCGCGAAAACCATATCCGTTATCTCATCCTTTCTATTACTGCTTGTTCTATTCAAACCCTGGCAGGCAGTCCCGAATTCAGCATTCTTTCCACCTTGTTGATCTTTTTCCATGCTCTCGGGTCTCACCAGAAAACAAAGGGCAACCGAGTTGCGAGAAACAGTCTTTGGATGGGCTTGGTGATGCTCTGCTCCCTGGCCCTCACCGCTTTCCAATTGCTCCCCTCCTATCATTTTGCTCAAAATTCGACAAGAGCCCTCGGTTTAAAATATGCGGATCATGCACACTGGTCACTTGCCCCTTCCGCGCTGTCACAACTGTTTGTTCCTGCCTCACCGGAGGCCATCAGCCTGCAATTCCAAAACCAAGCCAAGATGGCTTTCATAGACATTCTTTACATGGGGATCTTGCCTGCGCTGTGCCTGGTGGCGGCTGTATTTTTTTTTAAAACCCATCGCCGGATCTATTTCTGGTGGATTGTTTTCTGGGTCGGAATCTTTCTCTCTCTCGGGAAATTCAATCCGCTGTATCCATTTCTTTATGATTGGGTGCCCTTGCTTAAACAGTTCCGCTATCCCGAGAAGTTTTTTTTCCTCTCGGCGTTCAGCATGACTTATCTGGTCGGCATGACCCTCGACGCGTTGATCACTACCGGACAGACCGCCTCTGCCTCACTCAAAAAAGGGTTTGGTATCCTGCTGGCGGCCATGGTTGTGGGATTTTTTATTTACAGCATTAATGCCGAGACGGCATCATTTTACCCGCAGATATTTCTGGCTCTTTTCGGCCTGTCCTGCGGCTTGTTTTTCTGGAACCGGATTACCCCCACTCTTGTCTGGGGCATCACCCTATTCGTTATCCTGACCGACCTCATGATTCACAATCAATCTCTGATTGTTTTCACTGACCGGAAGTTTTTTGATGACACTCCTCCCATTGCAAAAACCTTGAATCAGGATCACGATCATTTCCGAATATTCAGCCAGGCAGACTTATTGAGAACCTACCAAAATCCCCCACCCAATGAGAATTCCCAGACCTTGATGAATTATCAGGATATTAAAAACATTTTACATTCATCCCTCGGAACCCTGTACGGCCTTCAAACCTTGCAAGGATCTCTCGGCGTGGAAACCAGGGACCAGGGAATTTTCAATCATATATTTTTCGATTTACGCGAGAAGAGGAAACTCGAAATCCTTAAGCGATTCAATGTGAAATACACCGTCACCGCCGGCAAGTGGGAACAGTCACCAGACGGCACACTGATCAATCCAAAAGCGCAACTCACACGGCTCGATGCCCTGCCCCGGGCTTTCATGGTATCGGGAGCGCAGGCCATGAATCCGTTGCTTATCCCTGAAACATATTTCAACTCCGATTTCGATCCAAGAGCTCATGTGTTGGTCGACTCACCCCTCCCTGCCGCGTCGGACACCCCTTTTCAAGGTGAAGTGGTGACTCTAAAATACCAACCCAACTCTGTAGAAATCCGCACCCGTCAAAAAGGCAAAGGATATCTGGTGTTGCTGGATGCGTACTACCCCGGCTGGCAAGCCACCGTAGACGGAAAAGCCGCAACCATTCTGCGCGGCAATCATTTTTTCCGCACGCTCCCTCTGGACGAAGGCGACCATCAGGTGATTTTTCATTACGAACAGGAAGGATTCCGGGCCGGCTTCGTCATCAGCGGAGCTACTCTGGTTTTTTTGATGGGGGGATGCATTGGAATCACGTTACTCACTCATAAAAAAAGACGCCCCACAAGTGAGCGCCTTTTTTCATTTCCTGAATGAATCAACGAATCCAGTACTTGCCACCACCTTTGTGGCTACCGCCCTTGTTACCCCGGCCTCTGTGACCCCCACCTTGACCTCCCCCGCTTTTATGGCCTCCGCCTCGGTGTTTACCGATATAAGGTCCCTTGCGATAGCCTTTATATCCACTGCCCCGGTGTTTGTGACCGCCGTACCAGGGAGTGTAGTAATAATTTCGGTTGTAGGAGTAATGGCCGTGACGGGGATATCCATAGTAGCCCAGCCAGAGGGAGTAACCGGGGGCATAATAATAACTGGGATTATAAAATCCTGAGTAAAAGGTATCGGGATAATAATAATTATAACCGTAATAGCCTTGATTATAATTGCTGGCCGTCACCCCAGAGCCGGAGACGCACCGGTTGAAGCCGTCGTTCCATCCCTGCTGGTACACGTCATCCGTATCGAAGCGGTCCGCATCTTTTTTAAAGATATAGGAAGTATTTCCTGCGGAAAGGTATCCACTGTCGCAACCTGCCATAAAGCCCACCTTGTAGGCCGCCGGTTGCTGTACGCCGACCATGGCATTCGCCTGCGCGATGCTGGTGGACTGCAAAGGAGGTGGCCCCTGATACCTGGGCTGGTAATGCGCGTAACATCCTGATAGGAGCAGTCCTGAAATTAAAATCATCCATCGCATAACCCGGTCCTCCAGTTGGTGGGACTCACATTTCAATATAGGAACCTTTGATGCACAGCGCCAATCCCTATGTTACCTCCCCTTAGACTACCGCCGTTCCCCGCACAAAAGAAACCCTAAATTTTCGCTCCAATAATCCTGGCTGGGATAGGATTGCGGGATAACAAACCACAGTCAAAACATAGACTCTTCATCGCATACGGCTCCTCAGAATGACCCGCCAAATCCGCTGAGCTCCTCTTCAATATTTTTTACCCTCTCCTGCACCGTAATAATGAAGCGGAGGGTTTCGAGGACCGAATAACACTTGGGACCGTAGCCCGCACATTGTCGGGTTGTGACTCACGTGATATAATTTTTTTATTCATACCATTTAATCCCATTGCTGAAACTTAAACAATTCTACCGGGGTAAACATGAAACATTTTCTTTTGAAGATCCTGACCTATACATTGATCATTTGTATCGCTTTCACGCACACCGCATGGGCGGGCTTCATCCCTACGGGCGAGGTGCTGTCGCGGCAACAGGTGGAGCAAAACCGGAATGCTATTCTGAACCTTCTGGAGCGGAGCGATGTACGCAACGAATTGCAGGCCTACGGTTTATCTCCAGCAGAAGCGGCGCAACGGGTGCATGCGCTGTCCGATACCGAAGTGATGCAGGTGAAAGGCCGGTTGGACACCCTGCCCGCAGGTGAGGGTGCCGTCGGGGTTGTGGTGGGTGCTGTTCTGTTCGTTTTTATTGTCCTACTGTTGACTGATATTTTTGGCTTAACCGACGTCTTCCCGTTTGTCAAAAGCCAGCATGGCAAAAAATAATGGCGGGATGCCTTGGCGCCTTTGGGTGGCGGGATGGACGGCCCTGTTACTGGCGTCCTGTTCCACGCTATCGTCTCCTCCAGTCGATATTAAAGCTCTGGAGCAGTCGGGGATAGCCTCGCGCCATATTCTCGACACGGTCCCCTTTATTGCTCAGGAAGATCTTTACTGCGGCCCCGCTTCGCTGGCCATGGTCGTGCAATACCAGGGGGAAAACCTGTCCCAGCCCGAAGCCGCCTCCATGGTCTACACCCCCGGACGTGAGGGCACGTTTCAACACGACATGGTCGCAGCCATACGACGCAACGGTTTTCTGGCCCTGCCTTTGGATAGCCTGGAAGACATCTTAGCAAGCGTCCATTCCGGTTATCCTGTTCTCGTCTTCCAAAATCTGGGGTTGTCCTGGATACCGTTCTGGCATTACGCCGTGGTCGTCGGATATGATCTTTCCCAAAACGGGTTGTACCTGCACAGCGGCCAAAGAAAGTCTACGTTCACACCTTTCTTCACATTCAACGCTACCTGGACCCGGGCCGACTCATGGGGGTATGTCGCCGCACCGCCGGACCGATGGCCTCCATTCACTAACCCGGCCCACTGGCTGAAGGAGGCGGCTCAACTGGAACACATCGGACAGCAGGCCATCGCTGTCACCGCGTATCGCACGTTATTGGCGCAGTACCCGCAAAACGCTGATGCATGGTTTGGTTTGGGCAATGCACGGATGGCACTGAACGAACACAGCAAGGCGGAACACGCCTATCGCACCGCACTCCAACACGCCCCGGACCACTGGCCTGCTCATAACAACCTCGCCTATGCGCTGGATGAATTGGGGAGAAATAAAGAATCCTGCCGTCTGCTAGAAAATATATTACAGAGAGCCGCATCCAGAACGGACAAAGCGGCAGACGCCTACCGGCAACAACTCGCAGGAACCCATCGCGAACTGTGTCCGGACTTCTGACGCTTTAAATCCCTGCTGAATGTTGAATCAGGCAAAGCGGAAAACCGCTCAGAGTAGGAGAGTCACAAGCATTCGTGAAATAGTCGACCTGATTTATTCCGGCTCGGAGTAAAGGGCGATGAGGCGTTTGTCGATGAGGTCGGAGCGCTCGGTGCGCACCCATCGCTGTTCCTTGTCGCGGCTCCCCGTCACGGCGGAGAAGTCGAGATTGTCCGGATTGCGTTTGATCATGCAGGCGTAGGTGATGGACTCCGGCTTGTCTTCTATATCCAGCTGGTCAACGGCGTTCATGAAATGGGTGCCGGTGGTAACGATGTCGTCGACGATCAGCCAATGGGTATCGGCAGGTAGCGAAGGAACGCCCAACTGTTCGAGCTCGGTGCGCTTGTGCGGCATGATGTAAAAGGGCAGGTTCATCTTATGCGCCAGTTGGTAACCAATGCGGATGCCTTCCGTTTCGATGCCCACCACCACGTTGAACTTGCCGTGCTGTTTCTGCCAGCTTTCCAGCTTGCGAACCAGTTGGGAGCAATACGCGTCGCTCATCGTGTCCGACAACGATGCGTAATCATAATCGTAGGCGGACTTGATGCCCGGCCCGAAAACAAACTCACCTTTTTTTTTGATTCTGGAAAACACCGATTGAACCTCCTGGATTCAGTTTTTATTTCTGTTATCAATGACTCTGGACGCCGGGTTTTATTCCCCTTCCGGTACGCCGTATTTGCCGATCAGCGGAACGAAAAAGCAGTCGCCCATGCGTTTCATACTGAGGCGTTTGCCGCGCTTGGTATAGATCCGCAGTTCCTGACCCTGGTCGTCGCCGATGGGGGCCACGATGCGCCCACCGTCTTTTACCTGATCGATCAGCGCCTGCGGCACTTCCGGTCCGGCGGCGGTGACCACCACCGCGTCGTACGGTCCCAGTTCCTGCCAGCCGTAGGTGCCGTCGAATATTTTGTAGTTGATGTGAGTGTACCCCAAGCCGTCCAGCAATTGTTTCGCCTGCTGGCCGAGCGATTTCACCCGCTCGATGGTGAACACCTGAGCCGCCAACTCTGACAAAATGGCGGTCTGGTAACCGGAGCCGGTACCGATCTCCAATACCCGTTCTTCACCGGTCAACTGCAAGACCTCGGACATCGCGGCGACCACGTACGGTTGCGAAATGGTCTGGCTTTCGCCGATGGGGAGCGGATGGTCACCGTAGGCTTTATGGTGAAACGAATCGCGCACAAACAGATGACGCGGCACCCGGCTCATCGCCTCGATCACTCGCAGGTCCCTGATGCCACGGTTGATGATCTCTTCGATCATCTTTTGACGGTGGCCGGCGTATTGTTTAAAAGTGTGAGTGGGCAGGTTCATGATCGACGTGTGGTTTATGGAACGGGTTGAATGAATCTGCCAGGGCTCGCCGAACTAACGGTCGACGGCTTCCAAAATCCTGAACGAACGCGTATCATTGCCTTCGTTAATGGAAGGCTCATCGGACGGTCGTTTACTCTGCAACCGGAACAACATTCCACCTTGACCGTGCGGGTATCTTAGGCCTATAACCGTTATTTGTAAACCCTTTTATCCTACATTTAAAGGGTGAAACGTCAAAACTGCCATTGCCAACAAGAGACTCCCGATGCCTCAACCCGAAAACGCAAACCTCCTCAAACACCTGGAAGCTCTGGTGGGGGAACGCAACCCGTTCACCACACCGGAACCTCTGGAACAGGCCGCGGACTACATCGCCCATCAGTTTCAGTCTATGAGTCTGGCTGTGTCGCGCGAGGAGGTGCCGTTTGAGGGAATCACATCCCACAATATTTTCGGGTTGAAGGAAGGGACCGATCCTTCGGCGGGAACTTTCATTCTCGGTGCCCACTACGATTCGGTTCAGGGCTCGCCCGGAGCCGACGACAACGCCAGCGCCGTTGCGGCATTGCTGGAAGTTGCGCGGTGTTTGGAGGGAACGCCAGTGACAGGCTCGATCCTGTTCACCGCCTTCACGTTGGAAGAATACGGTTTTATTGGCAGTCACCAGATGGCCGCCCGCGTCAAAGAATCCGGCCAGCATATCTCCGGCATGGTCTCTCTCGAAATGCTGGGCTACCGCACCCGCGAACCGGACTCACAAACCTATCCGCCATATGTCGACCCTTCGCAGTATCCAGACACGGGAGATTTCATCGCGGTGGTGGGCAACGAACCGTCGCAGGATCTGGCACTTGGCCTGGCGCAAGCTTTAAAACAGACAACGCCTGCACTGGGAGTGGAAACATTGGTGCTCCCCGGACGCGCCGATCAGTTTGTAGAAGTGCGATTGAGCGATCACTGTCCTTTCTGGGAACATGATTTCAAAGCCGCCATGCTGAGTGACACTGCCTTTTTCCGCAACCCGCATTACCATCAGGCGACCGATACTCTGGAGACGCTGGATATCGATTTCATCCGGGAGATAACGGCGGGCCTGGCGGAATACCTGAAAGCACCCAAAATTTAAAGAAAGCGGATCCCCGTGCAGGACACCTGGACCGCCCATAGAATCAACCCCACCCTAATTCCGCAAGAATGACCCCATATCTTATTTCTTTTTAAAAAAAGAAAAAAAATACCCTATAGTTAGTAAAAATCGAATAAAATTGAGATTCAATCGAGCGGGGGGATTTTCAGGCTTTGATTTTCTGCTTACAAGCGCCTGGAGATTAAAATTAATGAAAATTAACCCATTTTTTTTCAAATATTTAGACATAGCAACCCGACGGAAAACGGTATTCGGTTTCGCTGAAAATTCTTATTATTCTAAATAAACAAATCTTTTAGGAGATTACTATGGCTTGGCTAAACTACCATCACCTGCTTTATTTCCAGACAGTGGCCAACGAAGGCAGTATTATCCAGGCATCCAAAAAACTGCGTTTGGGACAGCCCACCATCAGCACTCAACTCAAACTTCTCGAAGAATCGCTTCAGGTCAAGCTGTTTGACCGTCGGAACAAGAAATTGATCCTGACGGAAGAAGGTAAGGTGGTGTTGGAATACGCCAATCAGATCTTTGCTTTAGGCGATGAGCTGAAGGAGGTTATTTACGATCAAAGTTTTTCCAAGCGCTCTCACCTGCAAGTGGGGGTTATGGAAAGCCTGCCCAAGCGGCTGATCCACAGGCTGGTGCAGTTTGCGCAACTGAGCGGACAATGCACCATCACGGTTCTGGAAGGTAACGGAGACTTTCTGCTTAGAGAACTATCGGCACATCGGTTGGATCTGGTATTCACCAATTTCCCCCCGCATATAGGAGGAGGCGGCGAATTTTTCCCGAAACGGCTCGCCAGTGTTCCTATATCCATTTTCGGCACCAGCCGTTTTCGCCATTTGAAATCGGACTTTCCAAAATCATTACAGGGCCAGCCCTTTATCCTCCCTACCCTGCACAGCAAACTCCGGCATGACCTGGACCATTACTTCCGCATCAACAATATTCCCATCAATATCACCATCGAAACACAAGACACCAGCGTCCAGAAAATCCTGGGCATTGAAGGCCTGGGGCTGGTACCGATTCCGGATTTTGCCGGTCAGGAACTGGTGAAGGAGAAAAAACTGGTCAAGATCGGAACGCTTCCGGAGATCAAGGAGGATTTCTGGATTATCGCGGGGATTCGAAAAATCACCAATCCGCTGGCCGAGCAAATGATGGAAAACTTCCAACTGCAATTCTAAAGGGAGCCATTCTGCTTTTCCGAAGGTTCTAGCGGGGATTAGAGAAAAATTACTTTTTGTCGGTAAGCTTATCGAACTTTTTCTTAAGGGTTTTTTTATCGCGTTCAACGGATTCCGACACATTATCGGAAACCTTATTCATTCCTTGTTTAAAAGAGTTGAGCGCCTTGCGTCCCCCGGACTGTTTTGCGACGGGCTGTTGAGGTTTTTGTTCAGCGGGTTTGGTTGCTTCCTCTTTCGCCTTATCAACAGGGCGATCCTGCCCCAGCCATTCATCGATATTCCGCTTGATCCCCTGAAAAAATGATTCTTCCTGTGCGTCTTGCGGGGCGGAGGTTTCTTCAGCGGCCCATAGAGGTTGGGCCAGTAGTAGCGAGAATACCGTCACCGCCAGGAAAAACGACCCGACTTGCCTCAAAGGAATTACCTGCATCGCGTGGCCCTTCGTGAAGATGACAATCATTCTTCCTCTACCTTTTTCTTGTCATCAACCAGAGTTTTGAAGGATTCTTTAAGGAGATTTTTACCCTTTTGAGCACCGCCGTAGTTTCCACTCGATTGCCCCTCCTCTTTTTTTTCATCATCCGCTACATATTTCTTCGCCGCGAGCTTCCTGGTTTTTTTGGCGGGAGCCGGTGCTTTCTTAACCGTCTCTTTGACCTTGGCCTGTTGCGTAGCCGATGAAGCCCCCTTCTTGTCGCTACCCCCCAGAATACCCTCCAGCAATCCACCGGATTCCTTTTGCTTGGCGGATTTTGTTTCCTCAGCCAACTTGTCTGTATCTGCCTTGGCGGATTTAGGATCACCCTGGTCACTGACGGCCCCCACTCCAATCAGTTTTTCAAAGGAGTCTTTGAGAGTTTTTTTGGTTTCCGATTTGGCAGTCTTGGGTTGCTCCTCCACTTTCTTTTTGGGCGCGCTACCCGCTGGAGCCGTATTAAGTGGACTCAATGGATTTTTTTTAGCTTTCTTTTCTTCTTCCTTCTTATCACCACCCACCAGTGTTTTCAGGGTTTTGGTGAGCAAACCTTCCTCTTCCTTCTCAGGTGTCTTCCCAGCCGTTTTTTGTATTTGTGAGTTGGACGCGGCCCCCTTCTTGTCGTCATCGTTCCCTATCAGCTGATTGAAGGTTTTGGTGAGAAAACCTTCCTCTTCCTTAGCGGGTTGTTTTGCCGGGGCTTTTTTGACATCGGCCTTTTTTACTTTTTTCTTTCTGGGCTTGGAGACCTTGGGGGTAGTTTTCGGTGTTTCGACCACGGGCTTTTCAGGTTGAACTACCACAGGGATTGCTTTTGGTGTTTCGATCACGGGCTTTTCAGGTTGAACAATTGCGGGAGATTTCTCCGGAGGCATATCCAAAGGAGCCGTACCGCCTCCCATTACCGCTAATTGAAAAGACCCATCAAGCCCTCGGGTTTCCTGAGATGGGCTCATGGAGACTTCCAGCGAAGTGGGATAAGCAGCCAATACCATTTGCCCCCCCGTGAAGCCCGGGAGAGCCAGGACCGCCAATAGTGCTCCAAAAAACCTAGAATGCCACATCGAATTTTCCCCTAACTAAAAGTTACTCTGGTTATTGCTAATAGTATAAGCACTTGGATGAGTTTTAGCACTCAAATTCTTCCGAAATTACCCTTGAAATACAAGGGTTTAGACCGGTAGGCGTGTCCAATGCAGGAAAAAACAAAATATCTTGAAATCAAACGTTATTTTGTACACAATGACCAAACTCGAAATTTCACAGGAAAATCATGCTCGCTTTCGCCAAAGACATCACCCAAAAAGAACCGAACCATCCTGAGGAAGGCAAAAACGCCAAACTCAAGGAGTACATGGACTACCAGCGGAGTCTCAACCACGATAAGCTGATTTACCATTCTCTGGACCATGCCAAAAACTACCTGCAGAAAACCATCAATGATATGCGGGGGGATGAAAATAAACTCAAAGGATATCTGGAACAGGCTTTCCCGGTTGCCCACCGTTATGCCGACTCCGATACGGTCATGCTGATGTTGAGAAAGTTGTTGAACGCCCACAACGCCACCAACAACTGGTATCGCCTCAATCGCTTTTACTCCGGACTGGTTTACGACGCCATGAGCCGGTTCATCCAGATTTACAACCGCCTGATCAATGACGCGCCGGAAAAAAGCGAAGAGTACGACATCACCGATAAATTGGAAATCGATTTCGACGACTGGGTCCGGCTGTATTTCCATGACCTCGACTTTCTGATCGGACAGCCACTCTCTTACGTGCACTTTACGTTCCGTAAGCGCAACCTCGCTATCGAGAACTCCATTCAAAAGAGAATCGATTCGGGAAAGTCCCGTATAGAGGCAGTCACAGAGGCCGCCAAGGAGTTCAATATCGAGGAAGACGCGGTTACCATTTTGCTCAACAAACCCGTCGACCAGAAAAATCTGGAATTATTTTACACTTCCGTGGAAAACCCCATATACGAATTCCTTTACGATACCGCCTCAGAAGAAGGCTTTATGGATGGCGAATGTTTGATCGACCACTCCTATTTCCTCTCCCACCAGCTCAAGGGTTTGTCTGAAAAGGACGCCGAAATGGTGGTCAGCGAAATCGAAAGGCTTTCAAAGCATTAAAAGCATGTTAGACTACTGCTACTTTATCCAAGGAATGAATCTATTTCTTGGCAACTTCTACCGGATTACGAATTCATGAGCGATAAACACGACATGTCATGGGATGACATTGATGATCCAGGGCCACCACGGGACCGAGGCAGAGGCAGAGGTGGCCAGGGCGGTGGACCGGGTGGCGGCGGACCGAGTGGTCCCCAATTCGAAATGCCCCAGATCAAAATCCCGCAAATAAACCCATCCACCATTCTCGTCGGTATCATTATTCTGCTCGTCGTTTGGATTGTGCCCAGCGTGGTTTATACCGTGGCGCAGGATGAAGTTGGCGTGGTCACACGATTCGGGGAATATGTGCGGACCACCCCGCCGGGATTGCAGTTCAAACTGCCCGCTCCCATTGAGCATGTGGAAACACCAACAGTTCGAAAGGTCCGGGCCGCGACGGTTGGTTTTCGGCAGAGAGGCGCTCAGGAACAAGATGTTCCGGGCGAATCCTTGATGCTGACTGGAGACGAAAATATTGTCGATATCGACCTGGTGGTCCAATACCACATCACGGATGCCAAGAATTATCTGTTCAATGTAAAAAACCCTTCCCAAGCGGTGCAAGACGTGGCGGAAACTGCGCTTCGCGGCATCATCGGCAACCGACCGATCGACGATGTGCTAACCACCGGCAAGGCGGAAATCCAGATTCAGGTGAAAGAATCCATGCAAGCGCTTCTCGACAAATACGCTTCGGGCGTTCAAATACTGAACACTCAATTGAAAAATGTCAGTCCACCACAACCGGTTGATTTTGCCTTCAAAGACGTGCAAAGCGCCAAAGAGGATAAAGACCGACTGATCAATGAAGCCAAGGGCTACAGCAATTCAGTAATTCCGGAAGCGCGTGGTAAGGCGGCCCAGATCATTGCCAAAGCCGAAGGTTATCGTGAGGAAGTGGTCAATAAGGCCGAGGGTGATGCCCACCGGTTCCTGGCACAATACAAAGAGTACAAAAAAGCTCCGGCCGTAACCAAAACTCGAATCTATCTGGAAACGATGGAAGAAATCTATCCCAGCATGAAGAAAGTGATTACTTCCGGAAACAAAAGCGGTGTCCTTCCCATTCTGCCTCTGGGCAAAAACCTGGCGGAAGCGCTTTCCTCCGGTTCCAAAAAATAAATAAGCGCAGGAAACGATAATGAAACCTATTAATTTGATTATTTTGGTAGCTCTGGTCTTGGCTCTTTATGGGTCGACATTTACCGTCAACATGACTCAAAACGCCATTGTTCTGAAATTCCAGGAATACGAGAGAACTGTGTCCGAACCGGGGTTGTACTTCAAGATCCCTGTCTATCAGGAAGTCCGGTATTTCACCAAGATGCTGTTGGTTCTGGATGCCCCCCCTGCTGACATCATTACCAAAGACAAGAAAACCATGCTAATCGATAATTACACCATGTGGCGCATTCAGGACCCCCTGCTCTTCCTGCAGACCCTGCGTACGGAACGCGCGGGTGAATCGCGACTGGACGATATCGTTAAATCGGAACTGCGGGTGGAATTGGGAACTCATAATCTGATCGACGTGGTTACCAAAACCCGTGAGGAAATCATGGAGAAGGTCACCGTGGAAGCTAATCTCAAGTCCGTACAATATGGCATTGAAGTGCTGGACGTGCGCATCAAACGGGCCGATTTGCCGAGCGATAACGCTCAGAAAGTATTCGGTCGTATGCGTTCGGAACGTGAACGGATTGCTAAAAAATATCGCTCGGAAGGCGCGGAAGAAGCCACAAAAATCCGCGCGGAAACCGACAAAGAAAAGGTGATTCTGGTCGCTGAAGCATACAAAAAAGAGCAGGAAGTTCGCGGTAATGGCGATGCCCGCGCCACTAAAATCTATGCGGATGCATTCAATAAGGACCGGGAGTTTTATGCATTCATGCGATCTATGGAAGCGTACAGGAATTCTCTGAAAACCGACACCACTGTGATTCTTTCGGAGAAATCCGATTTTCTGAAATACCTGAACAAATCCCGTTAAACCAGGGTCATTCCGCCGTTATGGTCCCGACCTCCAGCCCAGCCACATTCCTATGAATATTCTCATTGTCGGTGCCGGCATTGTGGGTTTCAATCTGGCTCAAGAACTCTCCCACGAAGGCCACGATATTTCCATCATCGACTCAGATGCGGAGAAAATCCAGCGCATTTCTGAAAAACTGGACGTGCTCGCCGTCCGCGGCAACGGGTGTTTGCCCAGCACTCTAATCCAGGGGCGTATCCTGGATGCGGAGATGGTCATCGCCGTCACCGACAAGGATGAGATCAACCTGATGGTCTGCTTCTTGGCCCATAAGTTTGAAGTGAAAGAAACCTTCGCCCGCCTGCGCAATATGGAACTCACCGGAGAGAGCCAGGTCTTCAAACCGAAGGAACTGTTTGTCGACCACGCCATCAACCCGGCGGAGATCATCATCGACTCCATTCTCAAGATCATCAAAACACCGGGCGCCGTCAACGTCGCCGAGTTCGCCGACGGTCAGATTTTTTTCCGCGGGTTCGATGTGCCGGAGGATGCGCCGCTGGCTGGGAAAACCATCGAAGAAATCCGCGAAGTGAGCGAACTCAACGCCTTTCTGGTGGTGGCAATCGTGCGTGACGGCAAACTGATCATCCCAAAATACGAAAACAGGATTCAAGGGGGAGACAAGATTTATATTCTGGTCGACCACGATTTTCTGCCGCTGGTTTTGCCCATGCTCAACAAGCAGGTGAATGAAATTCAGAAGGTGATCATCTTCGGAGCCAATTCCGTAACCATCAACCTGGCGCGGGAACTGGATGATTTTATCGACGATGTCTCCATCATCGAACCTTCACTGGAAATGGCCAACGAAGCGGCGGATACTCTGGAACACACCACTGTCCTGCATGGCAGTGGCACGGACCCGGATCTGTTCAACGACATCAACATGAAAGACGCAGATCTCTTTCTTTCGCTGTCCGATAACGATGAAATGAATATCCTTTCAGCTCTACTGGCCAAGAAGCACGGTGCCAAGAGGACCGTCGTCATCACCAACGATCCGGATTACCTGCCCATTCTGGATTCCATCGGCATGGACGTCACCATCAACCCCCGGCTGATCACCGTTTCGGAAATTCTGAAACATTTACGCAAGGGACAGGTCGTCAATTTATACAAACTGATCGAAGGCGAAGCCGAGGTGCTGGAAATTGTTGCTACCTCCAAAAGCGCCGCCGTTGGCAAGCGCATCAATCAATTGAAAATGCCGGAGCAATCCATCATTGGCGCCGTCTTGAGAAAGGACGGCGAAATGGTGGTGCCGGGCGGGTCCACCGAAATCCTCGAGGGAGATACGGTGATTGTCGTGACCCTGCCGGACTGCATCGGTAAAATCGAAAAAATATTTGGCAAAAAAACCTCGTTCCTCTCCTGATGAACCTTAAAGCGATTTTCAATGTCGTCGGCATTCTGCTGATTTTACTTTCCGGCATCCTGCTGGTCCCGTTAGCCGTTTCCCTGTTTTATGCCGACCCCTCTTTACCCGGACACCGGACGCCACTCGACGCTTTTCTCACTTCCTGCATTGGTTCGGGTGTTGCGGGTTTGCTTCTCTGGAGACTGTTGCCTTCCGGCATCGAAAAATTGCGGGAACGCGAAGGATTCGTCATCGTTGGCGTGGCTTGGATCATCATCACTTTTTTTGGTGCCCTGCCGTTTTACCTGACCGGTGTCTGCCCTGAGTTCGTCGATGCCTATTTCGAAAGTATGAGCGGCTTCACCACTACCGGTGCCTCGGTTCTCACCAACATCGACGCATTGCCTCACGGTATTTTGTTCTGGCGTAACATGATGCAGTGGTTGGGCGGGATGGGAATCATCATCCTGTCGCTGGCCATTTTTCCGGCACTGGGCATCGGCAGTTTTCAATTATTCAAAGCGGAAATACCGGGCGGCGCAACGGTGGAACGCATGCAACCGCGTCTCGCAGAAACGGCGAAAGTCTTATGGAAAACGTATGTGGTGCTGACCCTTGCCGAGATCGTCTTGCTGAAAGTGGGCGGGATGGGGTTGTTCGACGCGGTTTGCCACACCTTCTCGACTGTGGCAACGGGAGGGTTTTCCCCCCACCAGGCCAGCGTCGGACATTTCAACAATCTTTATTTTGAAACCGTCATCCTATTGTTCATGTTTCTGGGAGGGATGAACTTCGCACTGCATTACCACCTCATCCAGGGGAATATAAAAGTTGTCCTTCAAAATCCGGAATTTCGCTTTTATGTGACCATGATTGTGATCGCAGTGGCGGTAACCACCCTGGGCCTGGCCTATGCCACGGGTGACACCCTGGAGCATGCCTTCCGGCGGGCAGCGTTTAATGTCGTGTCCATCAATTCCACCACCGGTTACGCCACCGACGACTTCAACCTGTGGCCCGATTACCTGAGAATTATGATGGTGGTCATCATGATGGTGGGCGGTTGTTCCGGTTCGACCAGCGGCTCATTTAAGATCATCCGCGTCATCATCCTGTTTAAAGTCGTTGTCCGCGAACTCCAGAAACTGATTCATCCGCGGGCGGTGGTCCGCATCAAAGTAGGGCAAAAACCCCTGCCGCCGGATTACGTGATGAACGTGGTGGCATTGGCGGGATTGTTTCTCGGTTTGACCGGGGTGGGCTTTATCGCACTGGCTTACATGGGAGTGGATCTGACCACGGCCCTCAGCGCGTCCATCGCCTGCCTGTTCAATATCGGCCCCGGTATGGGACATGTCGGCCCGGCCGCCAATTATGCCAGCCTGCCAGAAGGGGGCAAATGGATTCTGGTACTCTGGATGTTGATGGGCCGCCTGGAAATTTTTGGCATCCTGTTGTTATTCCTGCCCATGACCTGGCGAAAATAGCCACTATTTCATTGATTTCGGCCCCTCAATTGATTAGTATTCACCTGTTTCCTTGCAGAAAAATAACCCCTCAATGAGCACACCTCATATTGGTTATTAGTTTTTCAAATGAAGAGTTTGATATTTTCGATGTTTCAAATAGAGCAATAAACGGTATTGTAACCCATTCAGATTTCCCACTAACAGGGAAACGCTAATGATAAGGATTTGCCAGGAATGAACACCACACCGAATCCCCTCAAGATTACAGAAGTCGCGTTACGAGACGCCCATCAGTCGCTGTTAGCCACCCGCATGAAAACCGAAGACATGCTCCCGATTGCGGAAAAGATGGATGCCGTCGGTTTCTTCTCGCTCGAGGCGTGGGGCGGAGCTACTTTCGACACCTGTATCCGCTTTCTGAACGAGGATCCATGGGAACGCGCCCGGCAACTCAAAAAGAAAATTCCCAATACTCCACTCCAGATGCTTCTGCGCGGGCAGAACTGTGTGGGTTACCGGCACTATGCCGACGACATCGTCGAACGGTTCGTCAAAAAATCTTATGACGTGGGGATCGAAATATTCAGAATTTTTGATGCACTGAATGATTTGCGTAATATCGAAGTCGCGATCAAAACCGCCAAAAAATGCGGCGGCACGGTGGAAGGCTGTATCAGTTACACCGTCAGCCCGGTGCACAGCACCGAATTGTACGTCAAGATGGCTAAAGATCTGGTGGACATGGGGTCAGATATCATATGCATCAAGGACATGGCAGGCCTGCTGATGCCGCAGGTGACAACAAAGTTGGTCCGCGAACTCAAGAAAACCATTGATATCCCGATTCACCTCCATTCGCACGCCACCACCGGACTGGCCGGGATGAATATCCAGTGTGCTATCGACGAAGGATTGGATATGGTTGACACGGCGATCTCCTCCCTGTCTATGGGGACCTCACACTTTCCAACCGAATGCGTGGTTGCCGCCCTGAAGGACTCCCCACGGGATACCGGACTCGACCTCGACGCGCTGGAAGAAATCTCCAATTATTTTCTGGAAGTCCGCAAGCATTACGCCCAGTTCGAAAGCAATTTCATCGGTGTGGATATCAATATTCTCAAATCGCAGATCCCCGGCGGCATGATCTCCAATATGGAAAACCAGTTGAAGGAGCAAAACGCCCTCGACAAAATGGATGAAGTGCTTAAGGAAGTGCCCCGTGTGCGCAAAGACTTGGGTTATCCGCCGCTGGTCACCCCGACCAGTCAGATTGTCGGCTCGCAAGCCACGTTGAACGTACTGACCGGGGAGCGCTACAAGATCATCACCAAGGAAACCCGCGAATGCGTGCTGGGCAAATATGGCAAACTGCCGGCGGAAATCGACCCGGAACTGTTGGAGAAGGTGGCCAAGGACCAGAAAGTCATCGACTGCCGTCCCGCCGATCTTTTAGTGCCGGAATGGGATACCATTGTCGAAGAAGCAGGGGATGACGCCAAAACCGATGAAGACCGGCTGACTTACGCCATGTTCCCCAAAGTAGCGTTGAAATTTTTTGCAACCCGTGGCAAACCGTTGCCTGAATCAGCGGCACCGGCGGCACCCGCTCCGGCCTCTGCGCCTGCGGCTCAACCCGCCGCCGCGCCAGCCTCGGCACCCGCTCCTGCGGCGGGCGGTTCGGCAGTTTACACGGTATCCGTAAACGGCAAACCCTATTCGGTGCAAGTGGGAACCGGCACTGGAGCACCGGCTCCGATAGCGGCTTCCCAACCCACAGCGGCGCCCGCACCTGCCGCCACGCCTGCTCCTTCTTCAAACGGGTCCAACAAGGCCGTCACTTCACCTCTGCCTGGCTCCGTGTTTGCGCTCAAATGCAAAGTGGGTGATCAGGTGAATGAAGGAGATGTCGTCATGATTTTGGAATCCATGAAAATGGAAACCGAAGTGAACAGCCCTCACAGCGGAACCGTCAACTCTATCCTGGTTCAAGAGGGCGCGAACGTCCAAACCGGTGATGAACTCATTCATATCGCATAATGGATTTTAGTTTTCAGGACTCCATCAGCAAGATTCTTCACTCCACCGGGTTTGTCGCTATGTCACCCGGTCAGGGAGTGATGATTGCCATTGCTCTGATTTTGCTTTATCTCGCCATTTGGAAAAAATTCGAGCCTCTGCTCCTGCTTCCCATCGGCTTCGGTTGTCTGCTGGCCAATCTTCCACTCAGTATGATGGCCAACACCAATGAAGGCGGGCTCTTCAACATTTTCTATTACGGGGTGAGGCACGAAATTCTGCCCCCGCTGATCTTTCTCGGTGTCGGGGCATTGACTGATTTCGGTCCCCTGCTGGCCAATCCAAAGACCCTGATGCTGGGCGCAGCGGCGCAAATCGGAGTGTATACGACGCTCATCGGGGCCGTTGCCTTGGGGTTCAACATGCAGGAAGCCAGCGCCATCGGCATTATTGGTGGTGCCGACGGACCGACATCGATTTTCCTGGCGGCCAAACTCGCTCCTCACTTATTGGGCCCCATTGCCGTCGCGGCGTATTCCTACATGTCACTGGTGCCGCTTATTCAACCACCCATCATGCGGTTTCTGACCACGGAAAAAGAACGCGCGGTCAAGATGGAGCAATTGAAACCCATTTCGCAGACCGTTAAAATTATTTTCCCCATCGCTTCAACCGTGATTGTCGTATTGATGCTTCCCGGCGTCGCTCCCTTGCTGGGGATGTTGATGCTGGGCAACCTGTTCCGGGAATCCGGAGTCACCGCACGTCTTCATGAAACTTCGCAAACACACCTGATCAATATCGTGACCATTCTACTGGCATTGGCAGTCGGATCGTCGATGACGGCAGAATCGTTTTTGACCTGGAATACCATCAAGATCATCGTCCTCGGACTGCTGGCGTTCTGCATGGCTACTGCCGGTGGAGTGTTGTTCGGCAAACTCATGTACATTTTTTCCGGAGGGAAGATCAATCCGCTGATCGGTTCGGCAGGTGTGTCGGCCGTACCCATGGCCGCCCGGGTATCGCAAAAGGTAGGTCAGGAAACCGACAAATCCAATTTCCTGCTCATGCACGCCATGGGCCCCAACGTGGCTGGAGTGATCGGAAGCGCCGTCGCGGCGGGTGTATTTTTATCTCTGTTTGGATCGGGCGATGCCGGCTCCGGGCATGCCGCAATTGAAACCATTACAACGGTCACCACTTCGCTGGGTCAATAAATCATGTCTCTCATCCTTCAGTCTATCCAAGTTTCCATACTGTCCATGTTGGTTATTTTTCTGGTGCTGGGAATTTTGATCGGCGTGATCAAGGTGCTGGTCCACTTTCTTCCCTACATGGCTCCGCCCCCTCCTCCACCGAGAGCACAAGCCCCTGTGGCAAACGCTTCGGGATCTTCTCAAGACGACGACCATATCGCCGCCATCCATGCCGTTCTCGCGCATCACTTGGGCAAGGCTCCACACGAAATCCAAATCAGCAATATTCAGACTCTGTAGTCGGCAAAGTTTTTTTTCAAGGCGACCTGTCAAGACGTTTCAGGTAATGGAGGGCATTCGGGTGACCCGGATGAATCTTCAAGGTTTCCTCAAATTCCTTTCTCGCTCCTGCGGCATCTCCCATCAAGAGTAACGCTTCACCAAGACCGATGCGCAGGCTCACATTATCCTTCATTAAAAACAGGGCGATATGGAACTCGGTGACCGCCTCCGAGAGTTTCTTCTGCTTCCTGTATAAAAAGGCCAGATTAGCGTGGGCCTGGGGGAAATCAAAATCACTTTGTATGGCTTTTCGGTACTCCTCTTCCGCCTGTAGCCACTGGCCCGATTTCGAGAATATCAAACCCATATTGTTGTGGGGTTGGGGGAAATCCGGTTGGGTTTCAATGGATCGTTGAAACCAATAGACCGCTTGCCTGGTCTGGCCCTGGCTTAAATTTAACAGGCCCATGTTATTCTCCACCACGGCGTCCCGGCGGACATCAAGAGAAGCCTTGAAATACGATTCTGCCTTCTCATAATTTTTTTGATTCATGTAGAACAACCCAAGATCGTTATAAGGCTCGACATATCGGGGGAACAATTCGATCGCCTGCTCATAAAAACCCACAGCTTTCTGTGTTTGTCCCTGAGACATAAAATAATGGCCGGAAATGCGATAGGATTTTGGAATTTGTCCGGGAAACTCCTCGATCACTTTTTGCCACAGGGTTCCGGGGTTTTTCCATACCGGAATCTGGCGGTGAGTGAGCTGGCTGAGCAAGATAAGACAAACCAACGCAACCAGGGAAATCCCTATTAGCGCTCCCTGTTTCATGGAGGTTTTCCGCCACTTGCTCCAAACCTGCAGAAATCCCATCGCCGCCAACAGGTAAAAACCCACCGTCGGGATATAGGTGAACCGGTCAGCGGCGGCTTGCTCTCCCGCCTGGACAATCCCGATCACCGGCGATACAGTAATCAAAAAGAACAGCCAGACGGCCAGCCCCAACCGTTGCCCTCTCCGCCACAGTACGACGAGGAATACCGTCAAAGCGATAAAGGCCGTTGCTTTCAGATACATCAGGAAACCGTGTTCAGGAAATGGGTAAAAGGGGACGACGGGATGTGGCCACAGGGTTTTTTCAAGGTAAAACACACCACTGTGAAATGCGTTTAACACCCGGTCGGTATAACTCAGGGTGTCGACAGACATCACCGCACCGGATTTGTTCTGGGCAAATAGAGTGAGCAGACCGCACAACAGACTGAGTACAAAAAAGGGAACCTTTTCTATCACCAGGCGAAGCCATTGAGACCCGGCACGAAAACGATTCAGGGGATACACATCGAATAACAGCAGAACCAGAGGAAGGGTGACCGCCATCGGCTTAGACATCAGAGCGAGGACAAACAAAATCAGGGTCCACCGGTACCAGCGTTTGCGATCGGCCGGCAAGTCCGCATCTGCATATTTCAGATAGGTCAGCATTGCAGGAAACATGAAAAACGCACACAGAAGATCCTTGCGTTCGGCCGCCCAGACCACCGACTCCACCCTCAAGGGATGCAAGCCAAATGCGAGAGCCGAAAAAAGGGCGACTGCAAGGGCTTTTGAAAACGTCCTCTCCGCCTTGTCCCCACGGGAAAGCAAATACATGCAAAGTAGAAAAACCCAGAAGACATTGAACCCGTGCAAAAACAAACTGGTTAAATGATGTCCGCCGGGGTTGTCTCCAAAAAAATAATAGTCGATTGCGTGGGAAAGCCAGGTCAAGGGATGCCAATAAGCCGGCCCGGTGGCCACCAGCATGTTCCACAAATTGTCAGGAGCGAGGGATCGGATTAAAGAATTTTCTACCACATACTCGTTGTCATCCAGATAGACAAACCCGTTATCTAGGGAACCTTTGAATACGATAAAAACCACTATGAACAGTAACGCAAAGCAGAATAAATACACCCCTCTTGCGTTCCACTGGAATTTAAAGCGATCAGCCATAATTCAGTTCAGGAGCATCACTTCCATTTGAGGAAACGATTAGGGGCTTGCAGGTTCACTTTCGGTGAACAGTTCGCTTGGGGCGATGATGATCCCTTCGAGGGTGCCCAATATTTTTTCGCTGATGGATTTGAAGGGAACAGACTCGACTTTGGGGTCGCTGAAGGGACCTTCAACTTTATAATAGGAAGTGATCAAACTCCCTTCTTTTCCACCGGTAATAATGGGACCTAGAAGCGGAATCCTTTTTATAATGCGATCCATTGTGCGAAAAGGAGCGTAGCCCACAACGGTACCCATTCGACTGGTATTGAGATCAAAGGCTCCGACCAGGGACAGGCGTTTCTCCTCTTCCTCGTACAAAAAGTTTTCTGTACGCGCCACGCCATCCAGTATGGAGAAATCCCCAAAGATCTGCCTGTAATCAGTATCAGGTTCGCGGGTTCTCTTGTCGACTGTTTTCGGATCGATGGAAATTCCAAACAGTTCTACCGCGCCGTTCAAAAGTTTTCCCGTATTAATCCGACCGTCCTTAAAGTCGAAGGACAGCCGACCCTTCAAACTTTTTGTGAGTTGCTTTAGATCTCCGCCTTGACCCTGGAGGCGCGCTTTAAACCAAACCGCATTCCCCGTCAAACTGCCTTTGAAGATACCCCCAAACATACCGAACAACCTGTCGGCCTGAACGCCGCGGGAGATCAAGACTGCTTCAAATGAAGGGCTTTGACTATCGGCCAGAGACAATTTACCCATGAGCTGAACCTCATCAATCTTGGCCTGGCCCAGAGTGAAATTCCTGGTTTGTAATATTTGGTCTTTGAATGTAATTTTTCCAACGACTTCCGGTAACGTCCAGGATTTTTGAGCAAACCGGTTGAGCTTGATTTCAATTTCTCCCGACCCCTTGGAAAAAACACGAGTTTCACTCAACCAACTCAAAAAACCCTTCGAAGGTTTTCCCTCTTCAGAAATCATTTGGTTCAAATCCAGATCCGGCCCCACCAACTTCAGAGCGACATGAGGGGCTTCTCCTCCCTGATAATCCCCACCAAAAAAAACTTTGGAACCCTTCGCCTCCAGTTTTCCATTTATAATTTGGAAATGCTTGTTCTTGAATTTCATATCTGCATTGAATTTAATGGGAACGAGAAAATGATCGGGCTTGTACTCAATCCCCTTCAACCGGACGTCTCCCTGAAGCACGGCGTCTTCCAAATTATCAAAGTTGCCTCGTGCCGAAATATGGAAAGAGGCGTCCCCTCCCATCGAGCCCTGAAGGGGGCGAATGTATTGAGAAGCCGGCCAGGTTTTGAAATGGTCCGATCCAAATTGAATGGAAAACTGCGGGTCGTCCATGCTTTTCAAAAAACCGTTCCCACTCACCTTGCTACCCTCTAACTCGAAGGTCACTTCCCTAAAGTCAACTTTCCCTTCCGAATCCAGCATGGCGGAAATTTCGATAGAGTTTGAAACATTTTCAGGCTTGATCAGGAAATTTTTGTACCGGTACGAAACTCGGGTCAAGTCCACCTTTTTTTTCAGCTTTACGAACTGGTCGGACCAGTGAAGTTTCAAATCTACTTTTGCAGGCCCCTGGTATTCCAGAGTTTCCAGAAAGGGAATCCCGGCAAAATCCTGCCTTAAAAAACCCGTGGAACGGGCGGTTAAAACCAGCTCCGGCTTGGATTTGGAATAATTTTTAAATCTCCCCTTGAGTTTAAGGGGAGAATCGCCATACCAACCCTCGACCTGCTCTAAATCAATGTTGTGATCGTCAAACGACACAGTGGCGTTTATATCATTCAGTAGGCGAAATTTTTTGGAATGCTTCAAATATAATTTTTTGATTTGCAGAGAACCTTTGCTTTGAGACGGCTTCTTTCCCGGTCCGGGTCCTGTATTCTGATAATTAAAATCAATCTCTCCACTTTGCAACAGGACATTTTTAAGAAACGATTTAATTTTCCCTTCAAACGGTGTGTCGATCACCTGCTCAGCTTTCAGCGCTCCCAGCTGAATTTTCCCGTGGACCTTCTTCACCGGAATACCGTTTTCCATAAAAGATTCCGCATTGATATCTCTGAAATAGTGATTGCCAAATTCCCCGTTAAAATTCTCGAACCGGAGAGCCCAAGTCTTACCGCCCTTCTTCTTGCCGTTGGAACCTGACGAACCCGCTACACTTTTAAAGTGCATGTTGCCGTTGATATTGTGGATGGGGGCACTCCATCCTTTTTTGATAAACCCGGCACGCTCAAGGGATATATTTCCTGACCACATCAGTTGCTCATTCTTGTAGAGAGGGCCCCGGACACTCAGTTTTCCGTGACCGATTCCTTTAATACGTTTGAGTTCTTTGAAAAAAGCCAATCGCCGAGGCAATGTCCATTTCTTCTCAATCAAAAGTGCCAATGGCGCCAAAGCCCCTTCTGCCTCCAGAGTTCCTTCGATCATGGGATCGGTTAAAGGTTGGGTGACAACACCGGACACATTCTGGATCAACACATGCTCAAAGTTTGCCTCCTTAATTTTTACCCTGGCAACGCTCTCCTTAAAGTTGAGCTCTCCCGACACATTGCGCAACGGCAACGCATCCATACCCATATCCACATTTCGAAGGATGAGCAAAGCGGAATCATATTTTTGGATTTCTGCATTCGATCGGCCTTCAAATACCGTCCGCGGACCTTCTATGTTCAAGTAGGCGACTTCCACTTCCCCCTTTTTTAAAAATTTATGCAAGCGGTTGTGAATATCCTTGCTGAAAACTTTCAAGGGAAGATATTTGGCGCTATTTTGAACTTTGAAGGGCTCCGACTTCAGGGTCATCGTCAACCAGGCTTTGTCAGAAAGAAAGTTGGCGTAAGTACCATTGATCGCGAGGAAAAAATCCCCGGTCCGGTAATCCAATTGCTTGAACTCAACTGTATCTTTATTAAAAATAAAATTATAGTCGAGGCTTCCTTGAACGGGCGGAGCCAAATTGGACAGGTCGTGCTGGAGGACAGGTGCCTGAGGAGTATGCTTTAAAGTTCCGGATAACTGAATATGACCGTCCAGCGTACCGGTAAATTGGGTATCGAGAGAAACGAGATGATCCCCAAGATGTTGCTCAAACACCTTTTCCAGATAGGGCTCAAACGAGTGGGTGCCCACGTCCTGAATTTGCAGGGCCGCTTCTATGGCCACCTTGGATAGGTTCGACAAATCTTCGGGTACCCGTATCTTTCCGTCCAGCTTGAGCTTTCCACTTTCCTGTTTCGTGAAAGGAACGTCGCCATCCAAATGCACCCGGAGCGACGACTTCGTAAAATGTTTATTTAATGAAATGGAAAGGTTTTTGATCTTGGTGACCAAAGGCTTGGAACCGGAAGAGATAAAATGATCCACCACCCACAACTCACTCTTGCGGACCTGCACACTGTGCATCAGACCCACCTGGAGCAAATGAGGAATAGTGGGATCGGAACGTTGCGGCTCTTCCGCAGAGGAAATATTACCGAGATTGAATACTCCCTGGTCGTCGCGGGAGACTTGCAACATCAGGCCTTCAAAAACGAGTTCTTGGATTTTGATTTCCCCTTTCAGCAGAGGAAGCCAATGCAACATGACCAGAACTTTTTTACAGGTAAAATCCGATTGCTGTGCGGACGCGCCCTTAAGCGTCACGTCACTCAACTGCAATCCGATACCTTCCGTAAAATCCAATTGCGCGGAACCGATTTTCACGTCGCGCTTGGTTTCCGCGTGGATTTCCTCAGCCACTGCGTTGCGCAGAGCGTCAAGGTCCTTTAACTGGACGTAACACACTCCGATCACGACCAGGCCGAGAAACACCAGCGTGGCAAAAATCGGGTAAATGAGTTTTCTTTTGGAAATCGCCATTAATTTTTATTGAAAACAGGATTACGCACGTCAAAACCCTTTAAATCGTCCATTTAGAAGACCACATTTTGGAAGGATTGTGGTAATTTCTTATCGACCGGCAAGTTTGAATACAAGAGGATTCGTTAGCCTTAACTATATCATTAAGTTTCAATTGCCTGCAAACCTGTTTGGGGTATTATTCAGCCCACCAACCCTCGAAATCCATGAGTGAAAAAAAGAAGCAGGACCAGGAAATGGTTTACGGTGTTCACCCGCTTCACCAGGCTCTGGCGCTGGGGAAACGAAAATGCCACAAAATCGTTCTCGAAAAGGGGAACCCGCCATCCCGGCTGGCGCCTCTTTTGGAATTGGCGGAAAAACTTCAAACCCGTGTGGAGACTCTGCCGCCCGCGGCGTTCCGTAAAAAATTTGGAAAGCTCACTCATCAGGGCATCGTCGGCTACTTTTCTCCCCTCCAAACCCTTGGGTTGGATTCATTGATCGAGCAGGCCTATCAGTCCGGCCCTCATCCGGCGCTGGTGCTGGCGGACGAAATTCAGGACCCGCAAAACCTGGGAGCGCTGATCCGGTCGGCGTGGGTGCTTGGATTGCAGGGGCTGGTATTGCCCAGGCACCGGTCGGCACCTCTCAACGAAACGGTCGCGAAATGCTCCGCCGGGGCGATCGAGTCACTTCCCATCGCCTGTGTCTCCAACTTGAATCAGGGCGCCGAAACTTTAAAGGAAAAAGGGTTCTGGATCGTGGGAATCGATATGGAGGGGGACCGCCCCTGCTATGAGTTTGATTTCAACACGCCGGTGGCTCTGATCATCGGCGGTGAAGGCAAGGGAGTGCGGCCCATACTGAAAAAAAACTGCGATTTTACCGTGTCCATCCCCATGGCCGGGGAACTGGACTCGCTCAACGCATCGACCGCCGCGGCCATTGTGTTCTACGAAATACAAAGACAACGCGCGGCAGGTTCGAACTCGAAGCCATAAAAAAACGGCGGAGGGAAACCCCTCTGCCGTTGAATTTTTCAGCCTGTGTTGAAGTTAAGAAAAACTGCGACGCATGGCCGATTTTCTTTTCTTCTTGGCTTCTTTCTGTTTGCGCTTCTTTTTGACCGAAGGTTTTTCGTAAAACCGGCGCCGCTTGAGTTCCTTCAACAGGCCTTCCTTGGTCATTTGCCGCTTGAGCGCTTTGAGTGCTTTATCAACCTGATTTTGATGTACGGTAACTTCCAAAAGTAAAACAACCCCTTTCAAGAGTCTACAACATGAAATCCCTGATGAAACCCTTTGTTATAAAGAGCAACACATTGGGAAATGACAAGAGTCTGATATTATTGACCATGTCCGATTTGATGTCAAGCCGCCTTTTCCCAGACGGATGAGTTTTCCCTAAACCTTTGATATTATGGTTTAATGATTTAAATACTCGTTCCTTTTCGGAGGCTCCGCAAGACCCCATGAAAACGATTCCACTGACAGGTATCCTGCTGGCCCTGATGGCCGGATTGTTCGCATCCGCCGCCGGGGCGGAGGACTTCGCCGTCCCTAATCAAGGTTCTCCCTACAAAAACCTGGGTGAACTGAATGAGGGAGAAATCCTGCACCTGCCGACCGGACTCACGGTTTCGGTGGAGCAGATGATCGATACCGTCTCCGGGTCGCGCGTCATCTATATCGGCGAAACCCACGACAACCTCGAAGCGCACCGGGTTCAGCTCGAAATCATCCGCCGCCTGCAGGAACAATTCCCCGGCCAGATTTCCGTCGGCATGGAAATGTTCCGCCGCTCGGCTCAGGACGACCTCGACCACTGGCAGAAAGGCAATTTGCCGGACAAGCAATTTCGCAAACTGTTCCGGAAAAACTGGGGACACGGCTACGGGCTGTACCAGCCCATCTTCGAATATTTAAAAGAAAACTCCATCCCGCTGATCGGATTGAAATCGTCGCGCGCCCTCGAACAAAAATTCCGTGACGGCGGACCCGACCAGGACGGCCTGCCGGAAATCGATTTAACCGATGAATATCACCGGGCGTATTCGATGTCCCTGTTTGGCGGCAACGACACGCATACCGGGGTAGTCTCCAAGCCGTATCAGATGCTCCTGCTGTGGGAAGAATCGATGGCCGAAACGGTGGCTAACTTCTTAAAGGACGAAGCCAATGAGAATCGCAAACTGGTTGTGCTGGCGGGCGGGTTTCATGTGCAATACGGTTACGGCATTCCCAAGCGTGCCTTCCGGCGCGTACCGCATGCCTATTCGATCATCCTGCCTGAAGTCACGGAGATCCCCAAAGAATTGAAGAATCGTGAAATGAAAATGCAGACCAGCGTATCGATTCCCTTGCTCGCATCGAACTTCAGCTGGAAAGTGTCCTACATCGTCCCGCCGCCCAACCGCATCAAGCTGGGAGTTTTCCTGAAAGAGCTGGAGAACGGGCTCAAGGTCTTGGAAGTCGAGAAAGGTTCCAACGCGGAGAGGATGAACCTGCAAAAAGACGATGTGCTGTTGGAACTGGACGGCAACGCACTGGCCGACGTGGAAAATTTGGCCGCTCAACTGCAAAAATATAATTTTGGAGACACGGTGCGACTCAAAATTGTGCGCGGTGGTAGCAAACAAGAAGTGTCGGGAATTTTAAAAGAAGCGCCTAAGGCTGAATAACTCCCCCTTCCTCCCAGGGGGAGCGGGTGGCTGATCGATCACACAATTTCGGGTATTATGCTTATGGATGGAGCTGGGGCGACCATGGAATACGGCGATCTCATTCGATCAGGTATTGGAGCCATTCTTGGCTTTCTACTCGCGCAACTAATCAACGTGGCGCGGTTACTCTGTGAATGGTGGAGGCGCCCCCGGCTGGTTATCGAGCTTCCTCACGAAAATTGTCAGATTTTGTCTCATGGCGCGGAAGTTGGTCCCGGTGAGATTCGGGACGAGAAAATATTCGGCTTCTACGTCCGTAATGTAGGCCGACAGATTGCGACGGGAGTTCGGTTTCAACTGATCAAGATTGAATACCGCAAAAAGGACGGGCCGGAATTCGCGGACATTTCGGGTCACGCGTATAGCCTTGCCGTGTACAAGGGAGCAGGGCGCAAATCCGAAGACACGGAAACGGTCTTGGTGCCGGGGTCGGCAGCATTGGTCGAATTAGCGTCTTGGCGAGAAGACTATGACCCGATATTCCCGGCTGTGTCCGGCTTGCCGGACTACTTCGAGGAAATCTGCTCGCTCGCGGTCGAGTACCGCTTCACTGTCGTGGCCTTTGATGACAAGGCACGTTACGTGCGCAAGGTTCTCACCATTAAAGACTAAATAGTCGAAAAGGGGTCAAGTCTCTTCTTGACTACATAAGCTTTTGAGTTTGATACTCTATGAGGAAGCCGCGGCCATCATGCCGCTCAGTTGTTCGAGATGCGTGTCGCCGGTCAGCTCCATGAAAAGATCTTCCAGGTTCTCGTGATCCCGATCGGCCTGTTTGCGCAATTCTTTGAGAGTTCCCAGCGCGATGACTTCACCTTTTTGGATGATGCCGATACGATCGCACATCGCCTCTGCAATGCCGAGTGAATGGGTGGACATGAAAATGGTCGTTCCCTTCTGGCACAGGTCGCGGAACAACTGCTTGACCTGCCGCGCGCCTTTGGGATCGAGTCCCACCATCGGTTCATCCACCACCACCAACTGCGGATCGTGCAGCAAGGCGCCGGAGATGATTAGCTTCTGTTTCATCCCGTGTGAATAGCCCTCGACCAGTTTGTCGCCAGCCTCGGTGAGATCGAAAAAATCCAGGTACTTCTGGATCCGTTCAGCGATGTCAGCGGCATTCATATTGTAAAGATCGGCAATGAACCCCAGGTATTCGCGACCGGTCAGCTTTTCGTAAATGAAAGGACGGTCGGGAATGTATCCCAAAATGGATTTGGCTTCGATGGCTTGGCGGCCGATATCAAACCCGCCGATGGAAATGGTTCCGGAGGTCGGCTTGAGCAGTCCGACAATCATTTTGATAGTGGTGGTTTTACCCGCGCCGTTGGGGCCCAGAAACCCGAAGATCTCGCCCTTGGGAACTTCCAGGTTGATGCCTTTCACAGCTTCCAAATCCTGATAACTTTTGATCACATTATGAATGTGTAACATCACTGCCTCTCTATCGAATATCAAAAGAGTGCAAGCCTTCAGACTCGACCCAGTTCAAATCTATATTGGATACCGACGCCAGAGCCGGACCCTTCCGGCACCATTCGATCAATTCATCCAGTTTTGCCCTGTTGCCTTCGGCGTGGATTTCCACCGACCCGTCATCGCAATTTTTCACCCAGCCGTTCAGCCCCAGTGCCTCCGCTTTTTTTTGCGTCTTGGCCCGGTAAAACACACCTTGGACGCGACCGTGGACGAATAGATGAACCGCGGCTGTATCGCTCATGACTGGTTACTCCCCGCGGTTGGCCTGATCAAAGAGGTTTTGCACCTCCCGGTAGATGCCGAATGTCGAGCCCTCGCCAATTTTAGGGCCAAATTTTCCGAGATCACGCATGATCCTCTGAAATTCCGAGGTCCCACCGGTAAAATTATCAATCAAGGGACGGAACGAGGCCTGCTCTTCAGGATCCAGCCGGTCACAGATGATGCGCAGTCGGTCTTTTAGAGGTTCGAAGTTTTTTTCCATATTTAACAGGGTAGCTTCCCCCTCATCCCTTTGCAACGAATTTTCCCCAAGCTAACGCTTGGAGGCAACTGGCTGACATTTGACGACCACCGGTAATCACTGAGCGCAAATTAACAATAGGTCCAAAGTCCTGCGGCTCCTCTCTTTCTAAAGGAAACCTTTACACAAGTACTTGTCCCCTCCTTACCAAGGAGGGGATAGAGGGGAGGTTATAATAACTCCACCCCTCACCTTAATCCTCTCCCCATGAGGGGAGAGGAGAATATTAGCTCCGGGCCTTGCCCGGCCCACCTGTATCCTCCCCTTAGTAAGGGGAGGAATATCTAAAACCTGGCATTTGCAAAGCTCTTCTTCCAAAGGAGGGGCTGGTAAGGCCGGAGCTCAATTTTAAGGTTTGACCTATCGATATGTTTTATGATATATATCGATACTCACAGCACATTCCAAACGAACCTTGTTCAGGAACTGGCAGTATGACGATTTTAATTTCAAAGCGGTGGGTACTGGCATCGACCTTCGCCTTCATCACCTTTTGCGGATCTTCCGTGTTTGCCGGGGAGGTGACGGTGGCGGTGGCTTCCAATTTCCTGAATCCCTTCAAACAGTTGGTCCCGGTATTTCAAAAGCAGAGCGGGCACAACGTACGCACCGTATCCGGGTCCACTGGAAAACTGTACGCGCAGATCCTGCACGGCGCACCATTTGACGTTTTACTTTCGGCGGACAGTGAGCGTCCCCGGCTTTTGGAAAATAATGGCCAAGCGGTTCCGGCAACGCGGTTTACGTATGCCCAGGGTAAAATTGTTTTATGGAGTGCCGATCCACGGCACATCGACGGTGATGGCAAAACTGTTTTACAGCGACGCAATTTCAAACATCTCGCGCTGGCCAACCCCAAAACCGCGCCCTACGGAAAAGCCGCCTACACGGCACTGACGCGACTGAACCTGTGGGAGTCGGTCTCACCCACTCTTGTCCAGGGTGAGAACATTAGCCAGGCATTTCAATTTGTGGCTACCGGCAATGCGGAGATCGGGTTTGTCGCCCTGTCTCAGGTCATGGATCCCCACTTGAAGATCAAGGGTAGCCAGTGGATCGTACCGGAACATTTGTACGAGGCCATCGATCAGGACGCGGTGCTTTTAATGCGAGGTCAATCGCAACCGGCGGCGAAGGCGCTTTTGCGATTTTTAAAATCGGACACGGCACGCAAACTGATTCAATCTTACGGCTACGGCCTGAAAGAGTAAAAGAAACGATGGACCCCTCACTAATGGACTGGCAACCGATCTGGATTACGCTGAAGCTGGCGGCGACGACGGTCGGAGTTTTGCTGTTGATCGGAACGCCTGTCGCCTGGTGGCTGGCGCACACGCCGTCCCGCGCACGGGTCTGGGTGGAGGCGGTGGTCGCCCTGCCACTCGTGTTGCCGCCGACGGTGCTTGGATTTTATCTGCTCATCGCCCTCGGCGCCAATGGCGTGGTCGGCGGACCCTTTCAATCCATCACCGGTTCGTCTCTCGCGTTTTCTTTTACCGGTCTGGTGATCGCGTCCACTCTTTACTCGTTTCCGTTCGTCGTGCAACCGTTACAGGGCGCCTTTGAAGCCTCCGGCAAAACCTATCTGGAAGCGGCGTGGTCGCTCCGCGCATCCAAGTGGGATGCCTTCCTCAGCGTTGCTTCTCCCATGGCGGTGCGGGGTTATCTCACCGCGATCGTTTTGGGATTCGCCCATACGCTGGGGGAGTTTGGAGTGGTGTTGATGGTGGGCGGCAACATTCCCGGCAAAACCAAAGTGATGTCCATTGCCATATACGATCACGTCGAAGCGCTCGAATACTCGCAGGCGCATCTGCTATCAGGCGGCCTCTTGCTGTTTTCATTTGCGGTGTTGTTGATGGTCTACGCATTCAACCGCCGCCTGCCGGTACACGTCTCATGAGCACGATCCAATCCCGGTTCCGGATTCAATACAAACAATTTGAGTTGGACACACAACTGGAGTTCCCGGATGAAGGGGTGACGGTCATCTTCGGACGATCCGGTTCCGGCAAGACCACCCTCCTGCGTTGTCTGGCCGGTCTGGAACGGTCACCCACCGGCTACATGAAGTTCGGCGACCACGTGTGGCAGGACGCAACGCACAACACATTCGTTCCGGTTCACCATCGGCCCATCGGAATGGTATTCCAGGAAGCCCGGCTGTTTCCTCATTTAACCGTGCGGGACAATTTGAATTACGGGTACCGGCGGATTGCTCCCGAGCATAGAAAAATCACTTTCGATCAGGTGACCGATTTGATGGACCTGCATCCGCTGTTGGATCGACGGCCTCAGAAACTTTCCGGAGGCGAACAGCAACGCGTGGCGATCGGGCGGGCCTTGTTGACCAACCCACAGTTGTTGTTGATGGACGAGCCGCTGGCCAACCTCGACGCGCAACGCAAGCAGGATATTCTTCCCTTTCTGACACGCCTGCGACAGGAAATGAAACTGCCTATCGTTTATGTCACCCATTCATTGAGCGAAGTTTTGCAATTGGTGGATACGTTGGTTTTAATGCAAGAAGGGAAAAGTGTGGCGACAGGTCCGGCCAACGAAGTCTTGTCGCGTCTTGATCTGGCAGGAAAAACCGGGCCGTCAAGCGTGGGATCCGTTTTGACCACCACCATCGCCGAGCATGAAGCCGAGTTTGGTCTCACACGTGTGCAGTATCGGGATCAGTCACTTTATATTCCCGAGCAACCGCTTGCCGTGGGCAGTTCGTTGCGTGTGCATTTGCTGGCGCAGGATATCAGCATCGCGCTGGGAAAACCCGTTACCCCGACCAGTGTGTTGAATACGCTCCCGGCCACCATTCTGGAAATCGGTCCGACGGATGCCCAGGGCAGTTCGGTGAATCTCAAGCTGGATGTCGGGGAACCCATTCTCGCCACCATCACCCGCAAATCACTGGCCCACTTGAAGCTGAAACCTGGGATGCAAGTCTACGCCAACGTGAAGGCGGTCAAAATGGTGCACGAAATAGAGGAATACTGATTAACGGTTGGGAATGGGGAGGAGGCAGACTCGTGTCTGCAATTAGCTCATTTTCTGTTCGATTTTGGGATCGATTTTGATGGCCAGTTGATAATGTTTCTGTGCGGCCTCTTCATTACCCACCAGCTCATTGATCAGACACAAATTGTAATGCGCCTTGGCCATTTTGGGATTGACCCGGACAGCGTAGTTGAGGGGAGTCAGCGCATCGTGATATTGCTGGGCCTTGTAGTGCGCTTCTCCCAGCATGAAAAAAAGCTCCGCATCCTTCGGCTGGAGCTTGACCGCTTTCTTTAACGGTTCAATGGCATCCTGGTGACGACTGGCTGCGAATGCCACTTCCGCCATCTTGATCATGCTTTCAACATCCTTCGGATTTTTATCAATGGCCTGACGCAACCGCTCCATCTCTTTATCCTCAGCCGTAAATGCTTTGGGTGACGGAGGAGGAGTGGATGCGGTGGGCGGCGGTGACGCAAACGCCGGCGATGCCGGACTTGCGGCAGGTGCCGCAGAAGCTTTCGAGGCCGATTGTAATTTCGCTTCCAACTCTTTTACCTGAGCTTCCAGCTTGGCGTTATCGGTCTTCAACGTTTGCTGGGACTTGTGAGCCTCTTCCAACTCGGCCTTGGCGGCTTTCGCGGCGGCAGGATCATCGGTTGATTTTTTGGCCTCTGCCAGTTGGGATTGCAGTTCCCTGAGCTTGGTTTCAAGAAGTGCCTTATCTTCTTCCAAGGAGGTTTTTACTTCCTGCAGTTGGTCACAGGTTTTTTTGACTTCGTCCAGCTCCTTTTGAAGAGCCTTGGTTTCAGCGCCGACTTGACCCTGCTGAGCTTGCGCCGCTTTCAATTGAGACTGCACTTCGAACTGCTGAGTTTCCAGATTTTCTTTTTCCTGCTTCAGAGATTCCTGGGATTGCAGAAGAGTCGCCATTTCCTTTTCTAATGCCTTCATCTCCTTGGAACCCTGTCCCTGACTCTTTTCAGCTTCCTTCAATTGGGATTGCGATTCTGCAAATTTCGACTGGACCTCTTTCAGCTGCGACTGAGCCTCCTGGAGAGCCGTTTCCGCCTTTTCACGTTGAGCAATTTCTTTTTGATGTTCGGCCTCAGGGATGCCACTCTCTTCTTGTTCAGCTTTACTGAGATCCGCCTCCACTTTCGTGCGGGCCTCGGTTTCGGCAAGTAGCTTTTTGTTGGCCTCGAGCAACTCAGCGGTGCGGTCCGCCAGGTCCTTCTCGACTTGGGTTCGCTTTTCTATTTCCTGAGCCAACTCGGCTGAAGAATCTCCCTGACCGCTTGCTAATCCTTCATCAACTTGTTTTTGAAGTTTGGAAATCTCAGCTTTAGCTTCCTTGTACTGCGCTTCAGCCTTGGTTCGCTTTTCTATTTCCTGAGTCAACTCGGCTGAAGAATCTCCCTGACCGCTTGCTAATCCTTCGTCAACTTGTTTTTGAAGTTTGGAAATCTCAGCTTTAGCTTCCTTGTACTGCGCTTCAGCCTCGGCTCGCTTTTCTTTCTCCGTGTCCAACTCAACAGTAAAGTCTCCTCCCTGGTCACCCGACAGAGACGCAATTTTCTTATTCGCCTCATCCAACGCTAAAGTCTTCTCCTTCACCTGCCTTTGAAGGTTGTTCAGAACATCCTGAAGCGTTTGGGCAATCCCTTTGGTTGCGGCCATTAAGTCGATCCAAAATCAAAAATTGAGTGGGTCAATACCAGCCCCTCCTGATAATGCAATGGGGCCGAAGGATAATTCGTTGATTTCACTACAGAAAGAAAGAAGCTCCCAAAATACCCCAAAAATAGGCATATAAGCGATGAAATCTCAACGCAATTCCCGCGCGTACTCCCTTCTTTATACTAACAGGTATAAAAAATTTTAACGCATATTCTTGAGGTGTCAACTTCTTTAATTACTTCAAAAGTATTGAGTTGTCCAGCTTGGTGATTTTTGATTTTGGACTAGCGTAGATTCTTTGGGAACCGATTTATAGCAAAAATCCTCCAGCCCAAAAGGTCTGAAGTTAGCCGCTCTAGCTGGACACCCTTTCCAAAAACCCTGATTTTCCACTTTTTATCTTTCAAAATTGAAGCTCGTTCTCCCGTCTCCGAATTAATGGAAAAATTCCTTTCAGGGTTTCATATTAGATGTGAGCAGGTGTCTTTAAACTTGCCCTTAACTGATTGACTTTAAAAGCTTCGTTCCTCGGTCGGAAAGAAAAAGAAGAGTCGAAGAATTGAACATAAAAGGAGGCTCCAATGTTACGGATACGACTTCATGGCCGCGGGGGACAGGGGATCAAAACCGCCAGCCAGATTTTGGGTACGGCGGCGCACTTGGCCGGGTATCAGGCTCAGGATTTCCCCTTGTATGGAGCGGAGCGAAGGGGAGCCCCAATCGCCGCGTATGCGCGGTTCAGTAAAAATATCGTGTTGGAGCGGGGACCTATTGCTCAGCCGGATATCGTTTTGATCGGCGATGAGACGTTGCTGTCCGACCCCATGGCCGCAGTCACCCAAGGCACGGATGCCTCCACACTCATCTTTATCAATTCCCGGCATACATCGCACGATCTCAAACAGCATTACCAGTTGGAGTCTCTTCCGGTTCAGTTGGATATTTCCGAGCTGTGCCAGAAGTACATCCAGAAACCGATGATTCTCAGCACGGCTCTGGCTGCGGTGGGTGCGCGCCTGATGGGCCGTATTGACCTGCATCATCTGCTTCAGGCGATTCGGGAGGAGTTGGGGCAAGGACGTCTCGGGCCCGAAAAAATTGCCGCCAATCTTAAACTGGCCGAGGAGGTCTTTCAGAAAGCGCCTTCGTTTGACCTGGAGTTCAGCGAGTCCGATGCGGGGTTCTCGGCCAGCCGGTTAGTGACGTTGGAGCGTCGTCCCCCGGTCGATTCGGCTCCGCTTATTTTTGCCACAGGCAACATGGCCCTGCGCAAGACCGGTAATTGGCGGACACATCGCCCGGTGATTAATTACGAGGAGTGCAACGGATGCGCCATTTGTTATGCCCGGTGCCCGGAAGGAGACATTCGGATGGATACCAACGATAAACCGGTGATTGATTACGACCACTGCAAAGGATGCCTGATTTGTGCAACGGAGTGTCCCAAGCACGCTATTGAAATACTCCGGGAGGTGGAATCATGGAACTGACCCGCAATAAACAAATCATGTTAACCGGAAATAAAGCGGCGGCTTGGGGCGCTCGGCTGGCAGGTGTCGATTATGTACCGGCGTTCCCCATCACCCCGCAAACCGAAATCGTCGAAACCCTGGCGCAATGGTTTGCCGATGGCCACATGCACGGCAAGTACACCAACATGGACTCGGAGCATTCGATGTTCATGGCGGCGGGTGCGGCGGCCGCTTCCGGGGTGCGTGTGTTCACCGCTTCCTCAAGCCAGGGAATTTTATATGGATTGGAGGCTCTGCACACCATTGCCGGGTGGCGCGTGCCGCTGGTGCTGGTCAACGTATCGCGCGCGCTGGCGACTCCGATTACGCTGGAGCCGGATCATAATGACGTTCTGAGTCTGCGCGACACCGGAATCATTCAATTGCACGCGGAAACCGCGCAGGAAGTTCTCGACTATATCTTGATGGCCTACCGCATCGCGGAAGACCCGGAAGTCTGCCTGCCGGTGCTGGTCAACCTGGACGGGTTCTATCTGTCCTTCACCCGCGAACCGGTGGTGTTGCCGGATGAAGCCGAAGTGAGAGAATTTCTGCCGCTATTCAAACCGTCACAACCAGTGTTCCAGGCTTCCGAGCCCATGGCGCGGGCATCGGCGGTATTCGGCGGCGGCAATTATTCCTATTTCAAAATTCAGCATCACCTGGCCGCGCAAAATGTGGTGAATGTTTACCAAAAAATCACTCAGGAATTCGGCGAACGGTTTGGACGCTTTTACGATGCGGTGGAGCGCTACCGGCTGGACGACGCGGAATATGTCTTCGTCATGAGCAACTCCTTTGCCACCAAGGGCAAAGCGGCGGTACAGCATCTGCGCAAGAACGGCATCAAAGCCGGCCTGCTCAAACTGAGCCTTCTGCGACCGTTCCCGTCCCAGATCATTGCCGACGCCCTGGCCCATCGGCCCAAAGTTGCAGTGATTGATCAGAATCTGGCGCCGGGCATGGGAGGCATCCTCTATCCGGAAATATTGAAAGCGGTGTACCGGCGGGAAGACCGTCCGCAACATCTGCTTTCAGTGATTGGCGGTTTGGGTGGCCGGGATATTCAGGAAGGGGATTTTATCAGCATCCTGCAACGATTGGATGAGGCACCCGGCGATGACCCGCTGTTCCTGTTTGACGAAAAGGATCTCAAGCAGTTCGATCAACTCCGGCAAATCGCCGGATTTCCCAGGGAGGCTCGCATTCCATGAAAGCCACCATTTCTGATTCCCTTGAGGAATCCAAATATAAAAAGGTTACCGACTTGAACCCTGAAGAGGAGATCGCACCGGGTTCCGCTCTGTGCGCCGGGTGCGGCGGTCTGGAAGGGATGCGTCTCGCCATGAAAGTCCTGGGAGAAAATACGTTGACGTGTAATGCGGCGGGATGCTTCACGCTGATCTCCGTCTACCCGTTCACGCCACTGAAGGGATCGTGGTTGTATACGACCATGAGCGGTCCGGTGCCGGCGGCGCAAGGGGTGCGCGACGCGTTGGACATCCGCATGCAAAAACACGGACTGCCTAAAGCGGAAGATCTACAGGTTATCGTGGTGGCGGGGGACGGCTCTACAAACGATATGGGGCTCAGCCCCACTTCGGCGGCGATTCATCGCAACCTCGATTTCATTTACTTTTGCTACGACAACGAGGCGTACGGCAATACCGGGTTCCAACATTCCGGGGCGTCCCCTTTGGGTAGTTACACGATGACCAGCCCGAACACGCCGGAACACCCGGCGGGTTCCGAGCAAACCAAGAAGGATCTGTTCGGCATCTGGATGGCGCACAATCCGCCGTACCTGGCCACGGTATCGCCGCGCGAGCCGATCGACCTGTCCAACAAATTTAAAAAAGCAAAGGGTATGAAGGGACCGCGGCTGTTCATCTGCCTGTCGCCCTGCCCGACCGGTTGGGGATTCGATCCGAAAGACACGCACCTCATCGCCAAACTGGCGGTCGATACCGGCATCTTTCCGATCAAGGAGTTTGTGGACGGCAAAGTCATTCATACGAAACGGCCGCGCAAACGCCTGCCGGTTGAGAAATATCTGGAGCGTCAAAAACGGTTCCAACACCTGTTTGCTCCGAAACGGCGCGACGACATCATCGCCCAAATTCAGAGTAACGTGGATGCTTACTGGGAGCAGTACGATGAGTGAACTTCTTGTGAAAGAAATCAATGAACGCTCTCATCCAAATGCCAAAGGTGAACGATTGGATTTGCGTCCTTTTTTTGCTCCCCGGTCGGTGGCGGTCATCGGTGCTTCGCCCAAACAAGGGAACCTGGGGAAATATATCGTTCAAAATCTGTTGCACCAAAAATACGGCGGGACGATTACAACGGTTCATCCTTCAGGACATGCCGTGGCCGATTGCCCGGTGGTGAAAGATATTCAACATTTACCCAAAACGGTGGATCTCGCGGTGGTCGCGGTTTCATCTTCAAAAGTCTTACCCCTCCTTAAACCGCTGGCGGCCAAAGGGATCCACCACCTGATCATCATCAGTGGCGGGTTTTCAGAAACGGGCGAAGCCGGAGAAATTCTGCAACATCAGATTCGCGATGAAGCGCAACAGCTTGGCATCCGCATCATCGGTCCCAACGGGATGGGAGTGTTCAGTGCGCCGGATCGATTCAACAGTTTCTTTTTGAAACCGGAAGAACTGACATTACCACAACCCGGTTCGGTCGCTTTTATCTCGCAGAGCGGGGCGTTTCTGATGCAGATGCTGGGTCATCTCGGTGGATTGGGGGTAGGCGTCCACCGTGCAGTCAATTTCGGCAACCGCATCGACATTGGCGAATGCGAACTGCTCGCAGAGTTCGCACGTGATCCGCAAGTGCGCGTTATTGGACTGTACCTGGAAAGCGTGCAGGACGGGCCCCGGTTCATGGAAACGGCACGGACCATCGCCCGCAGTAAACCCATTATCGTCTTCAAAGGGGGTAAAGCCGAAAGAGGCCGACAAGCGGCTCTCGCCCATTCCGCTTCGCTGGCAGGATCGTATTCCGTCTTCAAGGCGGCGTGCGAACAGACCGGGCTGATCGAAGTGAATGGTTTGGAGCAAATGGTCGATGCTCTGCAATTGTTCAGCGATCAACCGAAAGCCGGAGGCGACCGCACCCTGGTGGTCTCCAACGGCGGCGGCATGGGAGTGATGCTGACCGATATGTGCGAGCAGGCGGGGCTCCGGGTTCCTGAACCGTCTCAAAAGTTTCAACTCGCTCTGAAGGAGCTGTACCCTTCTTATTATTCGTTCCGCAATCCCATTGATCTGACCGGTTCCGGCACCAACGAACAATGCGTATCCATAATCGAGTATTTGCTGAAGACCGGTGAATACGACGCACTGCTACTGGTGTTGTTACCGGGCACGGAAGGCATCACTGCCGACATCGGCCCGATGCTGAAATCCCGGTTGCCGGAAAACCTGTCGGTAACGGTCGGCGCTTACGGTTCACTGTATGGTGAATTGAATTCCGTTCTGCAGGGCAGTGGTATTTCGATATTTGCCACGGGCGAGCGTGCGGCGCACGGTCTGGAGCTGTTGGCACGGCAATCCCGGTGGGTGACCGGGCAACCGGAGAATGAAACTCAGACAGCATTCGACACTTTACCGGCCCGGCTCTGGTTGCGGTCCATGGATCAAAATCCGCATGAAATGCAGATCAAAAATCTGCTGAGGCAATGTGACATTTCAGTCCCCCGGCACCTTCATGTCAACAGCGAAGAGGATATTCACCGGGCAGTCGCTGAGATCGGGTTTCCTGTGGCGTTGAAGGCGGTGGGACCGGACATCCAACACAAAACCGAGATGAAAGGGATCCAACTCGATTTGAATGACGAAAAAAGTTTGCTTCGCCAGTGGGAGGCTTTTTACAAGGATTGGCCGGGACAGGTGTGGGCGGAACAGCAAATGCCGCCGGGTCTCGACTTAATGGTGGGGGGCCACCGCGACCCTCAATTCGGTCCGGTACTTCTGTTCGGAACCGGCGGCAGTTACGTCGAACTGTATCAAGACATCGCGCGGCTGGTGCTTCCCGCTACGAATACAGAAATTTCAGGAGGAGTCCAAAGAACGAAGGCATGGAAAATCATTCAGGGGTTTCGCGGAAAACCCAAGCTCGACTCCCAAAAACTCTTGGCTTTTATGAAGTGGGTCGCGCACTGGATGGTCTCCGAACCCGATATTCTGTCGCTGGATTTTAATCCGGTCCGGCTATACGAAAAAGACTTGGTGGTTCTGGACGCCAAAATCACGCAGGTTCCACTTTGATGCAAGGGGGGTGAGGACATGTATACTCAATACATGGATAATTTCGCCGATGAATTCGGCCCGCAACAAATCACTCATATATACGATCCTAAAACCCAGTTGCGCGCTATTGTCGTAATCGACAACCTCGTTCTGGGACCCGCTATCGGCGGTACACGCATGGCGCCGGACGTCAGCACACGCGAGGTGTTCCGACTGGCGCGCGCGATGACGCTGAAGAATGCCGTGAACGGGTTGAAGCATGGCGGTGCCAAGTCCGGCATCCTTGCAGACCCGCGATCACCCGACAAGGAATCTCTGGTGCGAACGTTTGCGCGGTCCATCCGGGATATCAAGGGTTACATCCCGGGTCCGGATATGGGAACCGACGAGCAGAGCATGGCCTGGGTGCATGAAGAAATCGGACGCGCCGTCGGCCTGCCGCGACTGCTCGGAGGCCTGCCGCTGGACGAGTTGGGCATGACCGGTTACGGCGTAGCGATGGCGGCGGATGTCGCCAGTGATGCCATCGGCTTGCCGCTCAAGGACGCGCGTGTGATCATCCAGGGATTCGGCAATGTCGGCAAAGCGACGGCGAAATTCCTGCTGGAACGGGGCGTTAAAGTGATTGCCGTTAATGATTCCAAAGGAGCTCTGTATGATTCCGCCGGGATTGATATTCCCTCCCTGATTCAATTCGTTAATACTGGAGGAAAAGTTGCGGATTCCCGGTTGGGTGAAGCGCTGGAGCGGGATGCCGTGCTGTCCCTGGAAACGGAGATCTTCATCCCCGCCGCAAGGCCGGATGTATTCACGATGTTGAACCAACACCTGTTGAACACCCAGCTGGTGCTGGAGGGTGCGAATATTCCGATCACCCGTGAAGCGGCTGAAAAACTGCATGTCCGGGGGGTCTGGATCATTCCCGACATCATCGCCAATTCCGGAGGAGTGATATGTGCCGCCACGGAGTATCAGGGCTTGACGGCGGATGATGCGTTTGCCACCATTCGCGAAACCATCGGACGCAACACGCGGGAAGTGCTTAGACGCGTTCGTGAGGAAAAGATCGTTCCGCACAAGGCGGCTTTGGACATGGCGCGCGAACCGATTGATGCGGCGATGGGCCGTAACGCGAATGTTTAACTGTCAATGATTTGATAAAGGAAGAGTGCCGGTGCCTTCTGAGGGGGCCGGTATTTTTTTATCCCGCAAAATCGGGATTGAGTCGGGCGGCTTCTTTTTTATGAAATGCAGATTGCTCGTCAAAACCAGTCATCTTGAACACCAGACTGAGAACGCGGTGAGCCTCGGCATAGTCCGGCTTCACTTTGACCGCTTCCTTGAGCGGCTCAAGGGCATCTTCGTACAAACCCACAACCATGTAGCCCAATCCCAGATTGTAATGAGCTTCCGACCAGTCCGGTTTGAGCCAACAGGCTTCCTTGAAGGCGTCCAACATCTCTTCATACCGCTGTAGGGCATCGAAGGACTTGGCCAAACCAAAGTAAGCCTCAGCGCACTCCGGTTGCAAGCGCGTGGCCTTTTGAAAGGCATCCAAGGCTTCAGTGCCGTTTAATTCCTTCAGGAAAGCATTGCCTAACTTCAGACAAGCCTGAGCATCATTCGGGTTCTTGGCAACGAGATCTTTAAGGTGCTCTATGGATTCGGAATCCGCCGGGTCAGTCATGAAATACTCTTAAGTAGAGGAATATGGAACAGATCCCTCCTGCGGGCAGGAACGGGAACCTATAGATGGCAGTATTCTAACAAATAATGGACGAAAATGGGGGGAGTTATAAAGTAAGCGGACAGGGTGCAACCCTGTGGTGGCGGCAATACTGTAAACACGCGATAACAGTTACAAATCCCCGTCTCAGGGATTGCACACGATTAAAAACCCAAGGCAGGATTTTCAACCCAGGGCGAGCTCAATCCCAACACTGCGGACGGCTCACCTGAGAACTCTCTACATCAGAAATCAGACGACACTTAACCGTTATAATTCATCATATCCGAGTAAGTTTCCATATACTCCAGATCCAACTTCTGCTTAACCCAGGCTGGAACCTGTTGCTTGGAAGCGGTGACCAATCCAATCTCCTCTTCGCTCTTCTGGAAATTATCCCAATGCCTGTTGTTCAATTTATTTTCGGATACAATCTTCTTCACGGTACCATCTGCTCTTTTAATGCGAACTTGATAAAACATGCTAAACCTCCTCAGGTTGCTCGTTTAGTTTCAAAACGCTGCAATTAAAAACCGGTCCGAGAAAACCCCTCTAAAAGTTGGGGGGATATAAAGAAGGGTTCTCTCGAAGCCCCGGTAATTCTTTTACTTAATGGATGTTATTAATAAAGCAATCCTTGTGCCATTTTTTCATAACCATCGATATTCGCTTAAATCCTTTGTTAACAGGGACTTAAAAATTACAAAATATTTTCAGTGATTGTAATTGTACGAAAACTTGGTCAAATGAAACAAACAGTTATATGAAAATCCGTATATTTGGTCTCTAAGTCGCTGAAAATTATTCAATTCCCGGCCTTTATGGAAAATGGCCAAAAGTTGTATTTAATGTGAAACAACATGACGAATTTTGTCAGTCTTTGTGAGAGCTTGTAATTCGCGTGTTATACGGGAAGTGGGTTAGGGGGGTATTGGAGGGCTGGCAGGGACGGGATACCGGGCACTAGCGGTGGATTAAGGTCGTTTGGGGTGGAGGGGTTTTGGGCTTCCTACAGCAAATCGGCAAAACCTGACAGGCTATATTCAAAGCAATATAAAGCGTGTTGTCTTTGATAAAGTTGCATGAGGGGCGTCAGCTCGACAAGGATGTCTTCGATTTCTCTCCTATCGGGAATGTGCCGACCCACTTCTTAACCTCCTGCATTGGCGCTTTACCGGTCTCTCCCTCTTTTGCTTTAACCATCTCTCCCACCGCCACCAATTTGCCTGATGCCTTCAAAGCGTCGAGGCGCTTTTGCGCCTCCTGATTTTCCGGGTCCAGGGCGGCGGCCTGGGTATAGTGAGATGCGGCCAGGTCGTATTGTTCCAGAGCCTCATAGGTCCGACCCAACCCGAACTGTGCCGGAGTGTGTTTCGGATTAACCTTGAGTGCCGTCTTGAATGCTGTCTCAGCCTGAACATATTTTTTATCATTGTAATAAAACCATCCCAAACTGTTGGCGTACTCCGGTACCTTGGAAGGCTCTTGCACGACAGGCTCAACCGGCTTGTCAGATTCTGTCTCGTCAAAGTCCAGATCGTCAGCGTCTGTCTTGACAGCCGCCGCTACAGGTGCTTTGGGAACTATTGCGGCCAACTGCACTGCTTTTTTGTATTGCTCTTCCGCCTTGTCGTACTTTCTCCATCTCAGGTAAAATTTCCCCAGATCAGCTACAGGGTTGGGATCATTCGGATTTTTCGCGATGGCCTGTTTGTATTTCTGGATTTCCGTTGCCATTTCGCTTTGCTCGGAAAGCATGTCGTCCAGCTCCCGCTTATATTTCGGATTCTTGTGATCCAAAAGCATTGCTTTTTGTAAAAGCTTATCCGCTTTTTCATATTCATTCTTGTATCTATAGTAAAGAGCCACTCCGAAAAGCGTATCGGGATCTGAATCGCTGGTTGCAACGGCCTGTTGATAATATCGTCCCGCCTCTTCTCTTTTTTTCAATCCATAAAAATAGGTGTCGCCCAATTTGAGGTGCAGCCAGTGAGTTTGCGGGCTCATGGCCAATGCTTTTTCCAGAGACTCCGCCGCTTCCGCATACAGGTCCATTCCATAAAACATCTGACCCAGCATCCCATACACATCTGCGCTCTCAGGATTCTGGTCGAAGGCCTTTTTAAGGGCAACTTTGGCCGCAGAGTAGTCTTTCTTTTCAAATGAAATACGGCCCAACTCATAATTGCCTTTATAGAAATCGGGATCGATCTGAACGGCCTGCTTGAAATAAGACCCGGCCATGGTCGGACTCGTTTTCTCGTAGGTATAACCCAAATAGATAAACATATAGGCCTTGACTCTTTTGCTGTCCGACTTCGCCATGATCCCCTGATTTGCATGTTGGACCACTTTCTGCAGATCTCCTTTGAGCCGATAATGGGCCGCAAGAACCAGATAGTCCTCCATCGTTCGCTCAGCGTGGGATAGTTGTTCTGCTCTTTGCACCAGTTTTAAAGCCTGACTCATATTCGCTGAATCGTTTTCGCCCTTTTCTGCGTATCGAAGAACCACCGCGCGGTCGGCTGAAGGATAGGAGGCGATGGGGACCGCAATGGCGGTGCCGGAAGGTGGGTTCGGAGAAAGAGAGGCGGACGGGTTGGTCGCGCTTCCTTTCTCCTCTCCGTCAGAGCTATAAAGCCTGTCCGTTTCCGGCGCACGACTGGAGCACCCGGTCATACTTCCCATTAAAACCAAAACAATCAAAACTCCACATCCCGATAGACATGATTTCGGATGAACACTTTTCCCAGCGAACATAGCGGCTCCCAGCAGTATTTTTAAAATTCTAAAGATTCACATTTATTGTATTTGTAAAATATAGTAGCACATATTTTTGAAGTGTTTAGCGCCCTCAGGAACTTTAAATGGGCTCGTCGTTCCCCCCGGGCAGGCAGAATCGGGAAAACGAATGAGTTCAGGCAGATTAGGACGATTCAGGCGTGCTTCATGAACTCTTTAAAAAATTCCAGGCAGGATGCAATATCAGCACCCGCACTCAGGCGAGCGGCCATTCGAAGGTTCCCAACAGGTCGCTGTGCAGAGTGACGCGGTCGCCGGAATGTAATGGCCCGACTCCCGACGGCGTGCCGGTGTATATCAAATCTCCTGGCATCAATTCCCAGATGCCGCTCAGGAAGTGAATCAGGTGAGGAATCGCGAACATCATCTCGCCACTGTTGCCGGTTTGGCGCAGGTCGCTATTTACCGAGCACTGAAACGGAATGTTATCGAGTGGAATGTTTTCATCATATGCGATGGGATTTCCGCAAGGCGCACTGTGATCGAAGGCTTTCGAAATTTCCCACGGCCAGCCTTTCTTTTTCATGTCCGCCTGCACATCGCGCAGGGTCAGGTCCAATCCCAGCGTCAGCCCGGCAATATGGGCTACGGCGTCCGACTCGGGAATATTCTTTCCAGCTTTGCCAATCACCACTACCAATTCCGCCTCGTGGTGCAGGTTACTGCCATGTGTCGGCATCCGAATCGACTCACCGGGCGGAACCAGACAAGACACCGGTTTCATGAACACGACCGGTTGACCGGGCGCACTGCCGCCCAACTCTTTGACATGCTCCGCATAATTTTTGCCAATACAAAAAATACGTTGCGCGTTCAAGTTGCGCGAGCCGAGTGCGAATCGCATGTCAGGAAACCTTTCCAAACAGGAAAATAATCAAGTGTCGCCGGAAAGGAGAATTATAGAGGAAGGGAGCCGGAACTCCAAACTGTGCCGCCAAGCAGGTAGCTGTCCGGCTGGGACGCCGGTCCCCGATCTTATACTGAGAAAAAATCATCCCGAACCGCCTCCACGCCCTCCCACCACCCACTGCCAGCGAAATAATAATCATAAAATCAATAGCTTATAACCATGGAAAGTGGGATATTTTCAGCCTCACGATTTCCCCTTTTTTTGGTCTGGTCTCTACTGGAAAAAAAACAGACTTGTGGTAGGATATGGCCATTCTTTTTACATTTTGGGGGAGATTTCGCTATGGCTGATGGAAAAGTGAAGTGGTTCAACAATAGCAAAGGGTATGGTTTTATTGAGACGGATGAAGGCACCGATGTTTTTGTTCATTTCTCTCAGATTCAACAGGAAGGGTTCAAGACTTTGAAGCAGGGCCAGACCGTTGAATATGAAATGAACGTTGGGGATAAAGGACCCCAGGCCCACAACGTTTTACCCAAGTAGTTGAAACCTTTTTCCACTCCGGTTGGAGTATTTATCCGCAAGGATGTTTGGTTCAACACCTGGCGACAGTCTTAATTGCGGCAGAGGCAATCAACCTGCCGGATGAACACAACAGCGACTATTCGAAAGCAGGCGGTTCCCCATAACGGGAGCCGCCTTTTTTTATTTCTTCAATATGTCCGACCAATGCGATAGTGTACTGGGGAATGAAGGATACCTGTTTCAGCAACTGATCCGCTCCAAGCGGTGCGCCCTTGGGCAATATTCTTTTGGAATTAATACAATGAGCGATCCACAACTCAAACCCTGCCCTGAAAGTCCGAACTGTGTTTCCACACAGACACAGCAAAAGAGCAAACAAATGGACCCCATTCCATTTACGCTGGATCCCAAAGAGGTGCTAAAAGTTATAAAAAGCGTGGTCGAAAACCTGCCCAGTACCCATCTGGAAAAAGAATCCATCAACTACCTGCACTACACCTTTAAAAGCAAAATATTCCGGTTCATAGACGATGTCGAATTCCTCATCGACGCCGAACAGAAACTGATCCACTTCCGGTCCGCCTCGCGTACCGGCTATAGCGACATGGGGGTCAACAAGAAGAGAATGACGGAAATAACCGCAGGTATAGTGCAGGCAATGGAAAGCAGGACTACTTCCCGGTAACTGCGGAGCACCTCCGCAGGTAATTTTAATACCTTTGGTGGCGAGAATAACTTTGGGATCGTACGATAACGCCTTGGCTAAATTAGCACCGGGCCTAGCCCGGTTGGGTACAGCGTCACGCGGGTCACCCTCCGCGAAGGAAGTGGAGTGCCTCACACGCAAATTATCGGGCCGTTGATGCGATGATTAAGGTCGTTTGGTTCGACCCGGTTTCAGCCAAATTCGCCCTCCGCGAAGGAGTGGTGCGAGGGGCGGGAATCGAACCCGCACGAGGTTACCCTCACAGGATTTTAAGTCCTGGGCGTCTACCAGTTCCGCCACCCTCGCTCGCAATATCTTGAAGAAATCTTTGAAGTGCCAAGCCACTCTTCGACCGGCTCGGGATGACTTAAATGAAGAATCCCCCCGGCCCCCTTTACAAGGGGGAGCTAAATCACCCCAACCCCTCTTTACAAAGAGGGGCATATTGGGTTCTGCACTTCGCCGGTTCCCCTCCTTGGTAAGAGGAGTATTTTAAATTGCGCCCAAAAGATTCTCTCGGGCCGTTACCGGTCAGCCAGTTCCCCCTCCGGGCAGGAGAAATGTAACAGGTTTTTAGTGAAAAACCAATGCCGCCGGTGGAAGGAATTGAATCCATACCCGAAAACGTCACACGGCGTGAGCAAACTCGCCCCCCGCGCAGGAGGTGGAGTGGCCTCCACACACAAATTATCAGGCTGTTGATGCGATGATTAAGGTCGTGTGGTTCGACCCGGTTCCAGATAAATTCGCCCTCCGCGCAGGAGGTGGAGTGCCTCCACACGCAAATTATCAGACTGTTGATGCGATGATTAAGGACGTGTTATTCAGCTCGGCTTCAGCTAAACTCGCCCTCCGCGCAGGAGGTGGAGTGCTTCCACACGCAAAATATCAGACTGTTGATGCGATGATTAAGGACATGTTATTCAGTTCGGCTTCAGCTAAATTCGCCCTCCGCGCAGGAGATTGAATCCATTGCCCGGTTTCCCGCATCTAAACTTGAAATGCCTCAAAACCGCCCTTCCCGTACCCTCCGGGATAGGCTACTCTATAGTGAATAAATATCTTTAAGGAAACCAATGGAAGCTCAAAAGAAAAACTTCATGGTTGTGGCGACGGAGCCGACTCCGAATCCCGCAGCGCTCAAGTTCAACCTCAATACCAAGGCCATCGCCCAGGGTATGCGCTCGTTCAACAACGATATCGAAGCCGAAGGCGACCCGTTCGCCGAAACCATGTTCAGCTTCGGCGTGGTCTCCGCCCTGCTCATCCAGGACCGCTTCGTATCCGTCACCCTCGACTCCGCCGAGGAATGGGAACTGTTAATCGATCCCGTCATCCAGACCATCGAGGAATCGCTGGTCTATTACGACAATGCCGAAGACGCGGGCGAAAAGCAAAAAACCATCCTCGACGAAATTGACCTTAAAGAATTCGACACGTTCAGCGATCCGATCAAAGCCGAGGTCATCGACGCCTTCATGGATGAAAATATCCGCCCCCTGCTGGCGGCGGACGGCGGCAATATACTGATTGAGGACTTCGAAAACAACGTCCTGCGCATCCGTTACCAGGGCGCCTGCGGCAGTTGCTCGAAAGCTGAATCCGGCACGCTGGTGGCCATCCAGAGCATCCTGCAAAAAAATCTTTCCCCCGATCTGACCGTCCTCATACAGCGAGGTAATATATAGTCGTTCTTAGCTAATCTTTACATGTTCAACCGTGTCACCCTGAACCGATTAGCCTGTCCTGAGCTTGCCGAAGGAAAATGCGACACGGTGCCATACTTAGACAGGCTGAGCATGACACCTATTAACCTATGCGCGACCCGAAACGTATTCTCAAAAAAATCCTGAATGACGGCACCGACCTCGAACCGTTCGAGCAGTCGGGCGAGCCGTTGGACCAACTGGTCGAAACCCTGCGCGAGGTGCTCCGCATCCGCAAGGGACGGCAATGGCTGATCGAGCAGTCGGGCATCGACCCTGCCCTCTCGCCGAAAAGCTTTCATCGCCTGCTGGATCTGCCGGAAATCAACTACACGGAAGAAGCCGACCGCAACCTTGATGTCGTGCAATATTCGCTCAAGGACACGCGCCAGCCCAACGACCCGGTGAGCATCTCCCACCTCAATACCTGCCTGCGGGAACTGTACAAGGACCTGTCGGCTTTGAACGCTCTCAGGAAAAAAGAACATCCCGATTTGCACCTGGCATCTACCATGACTGGCGACCTGGTCGACCGCGTGACGGGTCACGTGCAACAACTGCGACTGCTCGACTGGCGGGGTGTGGGTTATCTGCTGACCGGATGGAAAGCGCGGGCGATTGAAAAAGATTTCGAAGTCTTGTTTCCGGATGCGCGGCGTCTGCATCCGTTACGCAAACATCTGAACGCAGTACAATTGGAACTGGCGTTTTATCACCGGTGCCTGGAGATCAACATTAAATGGGCGGTGACGGGGCTGGATCTGTTCAGCGTTCTTCAGCAGGATTTGCTCAGCCAGACCATCGATAATTTATCCGAGGTGGGCAACGGCTTGTGGAACCTCGTGTACAACGGCACGCAAATAACCACTACGCTCGAACTCGCCGGCATCCGCTTCAGCGACATCACCACCCTCTTCGATCCCGAACAAGTGCCCCTCACCGTCGTATAAAAAATTCAGACCGAATAGCAGAACAAATTAACCACAGATGAACACAGATAAACACCGATGAGTGCTACCTATTTTTCCGTAAGAGTGGACCAGGCCATGCTCCGGTTGGAGCCGCCGGCGAGGGCCTTGCGACTGACGATCAACAGGCCGATATCCTGCACATCCTCAAACCAGGAAAGCGCGGTTTCCAATGCTTCTTGCGGGGCGATGCCCTGCTCCAGCATGGCATAGGTTCGGTAGGCGGTAAGGTTGAGGGTGATCGATTCTCCATGGCCGGTGGCGGCAACCGCTCCGTGCTCTCCGGCGTACAATCCACATCCGATGAGCGGCACGTCGCCGACCCGGCCGGGACGCGATCCGCCGGTACCACCGGTACTCAGCGCGGCGGCGAACTGTGTGCCATCGAACACCACGGCGCCCACCGTATCGGTGCCGGGCGCATTGGAATCGATGCGGGTCATGTCCACTTTTTCGAACCCGAGCTCAATGGCGTATTGATGCGCATCCTCCCCGGTCAGTAACCGGTATTCGGAGTCCGCCACATGACGGGCCACGTGTATGGGATTTTTGATGTGCTCGATCGACGACACCGCGCCGAACCTATTTTCACTGTTCATGCAGGCGGCGTCCATTCGTACCGATCCGTCACTGCGTTTGCGCGATCCGGTGCCGGCGTTGAAGCGGGGGTCGTCTTCGAGAATTTCTACCGCGCGACAGGCTACCTCCAGCACCGGGGTTTTAGACTGCATCAACTCCAGGCCTATATTGCAGGCGTGGTCGGTGCCATCGGAGTGGGCATTGTCGGACCCGGCCCCGCCGTGGGCTAGTATAATGAGCTGTTTTGCGGACATATTCTTTCCTCTTTGGCCTGCTGGCCGGATGGGGTATGATATCGTTAATCGATCACCCCATATACTGGATTCACGATTATGGTTAAATTTTGTTTGCAGTGCAAGGATGCGTTCTGGGGCGGCCAGTTTTGCCCAAAATGCGAGGGCGAAGTGGAACTGCTCGACGCCGCCATGCCGGAAAACCAGAAATACCTGAGCGAACTCAATATCGACGTCCGGCCCAAGTATTACGCCCGAAGCTCCATGCTACTCACCTGCTTCGGATTCATCATGGCCCTGCCGCTGGGAATGTTCATCTTTATTAGAGGGATGGGGGAATCGGGGAATGTCGGCCTGTGGGCCGGCATCGGCATCGGCACCATCGTTCTGATCTCCTGGGGCAGTTGGTACCTCTCCGCCAAACTGTTCAACAAACAGATGGAAGTCGTCAAGGACATCAAAGAACCGCAGTTGGACTGATCCTCGTAATTTTTATCCCCATTCACTCCTTCCTTGATGGTAAAGTTCAGCGAAATATACCCTTAAATCAGAGGCATGTTAGATCATGCAAAACCAACTGACCCGGGACGGTATCAAGACGATTCTCATGCCCTTTGGTTGGAAAGCGGTGTTTTATAGTTGTTTCTTTCTGGCCGCGGGTCGGCTGGACATCCCCAGGGCATGGCTTTTATTGGGTATCGATTACCTGGGCCTTTTTGTGGTCTCAGTGATCTTCTGGAAACTCGCGCCCGAGCTCGCCAATCAGCGGGCCACCATTAAAGAGGGAACCAAACCCTGGGATAAAATTTTCCTGGCGTTCTATTTCGCAATCTCGCTGATTGCGTTCCCGATTGTCGCCGGGATGGACGTGGGAAGATACCATTGGTCGGAGCTTCATATCAATTATGCCATCGCCGGCGTCATTCTTTTTGCCTTGTGCGTCTCCTTTGGTTCCTGGGCGATCGCAGTCAACCGGTTTTTTGAAACCACCGTGCGGATTCAGACAGACCGGGGCCACGAGGTCATCACCGGCGGTCCCTATCGTTTCGTCCGGCATCCGGGTTATCTATCTATGATTCTCGGGGCTGTTTCGGCTTCCTTTATTATCGGCTCACTGTACTCTCTGATTCCTTGCGGTGTTGCCATTATCGCATTGCTGGTCCGGACCTGGCTTGAAGATCGGACTTTACAAGAAGAGCTCGACGGCTATCGTGAATATGCTACGCGTGTGCGCTGGCGTCTGGTACCGGGTATTTGGTGATAAGGAGGTAGGTAATGAAAATCGTTTGTTTTCCCCACTTTTTTTATCTTTCAGAGGTTTCCCGTTTACTCGAAATTGGCAAAGCCCTTCGTAAGCTACAACAAGAAGTGGTTTTCTTTAGTCACGGTGGACCGTACGAATCCTTTGCACGCGACGCGGGTTTTGAGGTTGTCTCGATTAATCCAACCATGTCGCCGGAGCGCGCGAAGGAATACATGAAATACAATCGGGGTGAGGGAAGCAAGTCACTGAGTAGTAGCTTCTTTACTTACGAAGAATTGAAGGCGTATGTGCCAGCAGAAGCCGACGCCTTGCGGCAGGTCAATGCTGATGCCGTGCTTATCGGATGGAATCTTCCGTCATATTTATCGGTTCAATTAGCAGGAATCCCGATCATTGTGCAACAGCCAGGTCCCTGGACGGCACCATTTTTTGATCGGAAGATGGCAGAATTCGCACCTGCCGCTCTAAGTGGAAGCATAGTGAAGTTATTTCATTATTTGCCAATGAACCGTTTAATGAATTGGTTGATGCCGAGGGTGCGCCTCTGGATTAAGCCCTTTAACCAACTGGCGACGGAGTTGGGCTTGCCGCAATACAAAAGCACTCTCGATTTCATGGCGGGGGATCTCACACTGGTAATGGATACACCATCCATTCTCGGCATTAGCCCCGAGGAGCTTGAGGGCTATAGCCCCGCGCATCCCGAGTTCTTTCACAAACCACCAAAGTATAGATACGGTGGCCCCTGCTACGCCCACCTTCCTGGCACAGTTCCTGAGCCCGTGCGAGATCACTTCAACACTTCTCAAACCAAACTGTATTGTGCAATGGGTGTGTCGGGTTCACCCAAAGTTCTTCGTTCGATTATTGATATTGTCCGTGGACTCGACTTGCGGGCTCTGATTGTGACAACGACTATTCTAGATGATAACAATAGTTCCACGGAACAGGTGCTTTTCCAATCGCACCTGCCAGCACATTTAGTGAACCCGATGGCCGATATCGCGATTACACACGGTGGCGCGGGTACTGTGCAAACGGCCATTCATTCGGGCACTCCGTTAGTGGGGATTCCGATGCAGCAAGAGCAGGCAGGAAATATTTCTCTGGTCAAAAGGCAAGGTGCCGGCATAATGTTGTGGAAACAGGAATTGACCAGAAAACAGCTCGCATCAGCACTCGAGACGCTTGTTACCGACTCCCGGTTTCGAGAGAACATGAAACGACTAAAGCTGGAACAGGATCAAATCGACGGAGCCGCTAAGGCGGCTCAGGAAATAGTCAATTTCCTTTAGGATAAAAATCCATACCAATGGGTTGAGGGCCGTCATTGAAGGCCTCCGGGTTTTTGCTTTCTTCAGTAGCGGCTTTCAATGCTTCCCGTGAGCGTATTCAAGCGGCCCGTAGCCGCTCCCACAGCTCAGCGGCGGCGGCGCCGAACCCTCCCGCAATCGCCAGCCCCGCAACAGTCCCTCCCACGAACGGAATGAGAGTGACAATACCCAGGACAATCGCTCCCGCGATCGCCCAGCCAATCCCACCGGCAAGCTGAATGTCAGCAGAGGAAGCCCGCCTCACGCGTCTGAGAAGCAGCCCAATATAATTGCTCACTGCCACCAGACCCATCAGCCACACCAGGGCGATTCCAAAAAGCAGGGCAACTCCGATGGGGATGGCAAGAATGGAGGCAAACAGGAAACCTGTAACGGCAACGGTGAGTAACAAACCCGCAATACCGCGCCCGAGATTGGACCAAAGATTCGTCTGGAGTTGTCCAGCCGCAGCAGCCATGAGACCTGGAAACGCCAGCTGGACGATGATGATGAGCAAAAGCGAGGCAACCGTCCAGGAAAGTGCGATGAACATTCCGATACCGAGAATACTGAAGCCAATCGTGCTGAGATTGGACTTGTCGATCTCGATCCGGCGGACTTTTCCGCCAATCGTCGCTCCATCGGCGATTTCAGGTTTTTCATCGCTACGGTAAATCAGGTCGCCGGCTATAGCGGCGCCGGACCCAATGACAATCCGCTCTGCGAGCAAATCCGCCTTGCCGGAAATCTTGCCATTGATGGTGATGCGTGCCGCCGCGGCCCGCATGTTTCCATTAATGCGCCCCTCCATGTCGATTGTTTCGGAGGCAAAGCGGGCATCGCCACCGATCGTTCCGTCGGAAGAAACCCGGATCGACCGTGCAGCGGCGACTAGATCGTCTTTAATGATGCCGGCGATTTTGATGTTGGCTGCCGCTGCAATCATATCTGCGACAGTGCCACCGCGCAGTTCGACATCGTACCCGGCGACAATAGCGTTTTGGACCGAAGCAGAATCAAACGTAACATCGCGACCGGCAGCGAATACGTCGTCGGCGACTTTGGCGGTGATTCGTATCGATCGTCCGGCGAGAAACTGCATGTCAGTATGACTGCCCTTGAGGGTAACGTTCTCGCGCTCAAATGTTTCCGAATCTGCTGAAGCGTTGGGGACAAGAATACAGGATAGCAACATGCCAAGCACAAGAAAGACGAGCCCTTGCGGCAAGACACGCCATAACACGGGTGTGCTGGGGACGCGCTGATGAGAGGCCGTGACACTCACACGCTTTGTGAGTTTTGACATTTTTCGAACCCTCCATCAATCGTTAAGCAGTGATAGGAGAAATCGAACGTAGTCTAGCATGGCGTTTCGTTTCTTGGGTCACAAAAATTTCAGATATAAAAATGATGATTTTGAGATTCGTAATCAGTGAGTCGATGACTCATATCTCCGGCCCGGGATCATCTTCAGGTATTTAGTTTTTTCTCCACCAAGCCGAAACCGGTGAAATTAGAGGGCTTTTTGGCCGATGTCTTTGCGGTATTGCGCGCCTTGCCATTGGATTTTTTCGACCGCCTGATAAGCCTTTTCAATCGCCTTTTGAACAGTGTCGCCCAAGGCGGTGACACCCAGCACGCGGCCGCCACTGGTGACGATATCTTCTCCCGCCTGCTTCGTTCCGGCATGAAAGACAGTGACCCCCGGTAACGAGTTGGCCGGATCGAGGCCGTGTATCGGTCGGCCTTTTTCATACGAACCGGGATAACCCTCCGCCGCCATCACCACGCACACTGCCGTGTCCGGTTTCCATTCCAGCGAACAGGTATCGAGGGTGCCGTCGGCACAGGCTTCCATGATGGGAACGATGTCGCTCTGCATCCGCATCATCAGCGGTTGCGTTTCCGGGTCGCCGAACCGCGCGTTGAACTCGAGGGTCTTCGGACCGTTGGGAGTGATCATCAAGCCCGCATACAAAACGCCCTGATACGGAATGCCGTCCGCCCGCATACCGTTGACCGCCGGGACCATGATCCGTTGGATCACCTCCTGCTTGAGTTCGGGAGTGAAAACAGGAGCGGGAGAATACGCGCCCATGCCGCCGGTATTGGGACCGGTATCGCCGTCGAACACGGCTTTGTGGTCCTGCGCAGCTTCCATCGGGAGTACCGTGATTCCGTCGGTGAACGCCAGCAGGGAAACCTCCTGCCCTTCCAACCGTTCCTCTATGATGATGCGACTGCCGGACTCGCCAAAAATTTTATCGTTCATGATCTGGCCGATGGCGTCCAGCGCTTCGGCTTCGTTCGCGCACACAAACACGCCTTTGCCTGCCGCCAGCCCGTCGGCCTTCACCACCTGCGGACCTTTGCCTTTCAAATAAGCGCGCGCGGCATCAGGATCGTCGAACGCCGCGTATGCCGCAGTGGGAATATTATATTTCTGCATCAATTCCTTGGAAAACGCCTTACTGCCCTCCAGCTGTGCGGCTTTGGCGGAGGGCCCGAACACTTTCAGGCCCTTCTCCTGAAACCGGTCGGCAAGACCCAGCACGAGCGGCTGTTCCGGACCCACCACCGTCAAGTCGATGGACTGTTCCAGAGCGAAGGCCAGTAGCCGGTCGATATCGTCTGCCGGGATGTCGAGGTTGGTGGCCACCTGGGCCGTTCCGGGGTTGCCCGGTGCGCAAAACAGTTCAGTCACTTTCGGACTTTGCGCTATTTTCCAGGCAAGGGCATGTTCGCGTCCGCCGCCACCGATAATGAGAATTTTCATGGAACTTTCCAGATTGAGATGTTTATTTGATCATTCAGGAATGATGACTGTATATAAATCTGAGTCTGGAAACAAGCGCAAACCGGTTGATTTCAGGAATCGGATAGCGAAGAAGACCGCGGCGTTTCCGAGCACCTGAAAATTTTTATGTAATTTTTAATCCCTTGCTTTACAATAAATTGTTCAAGAATACGGGAGCTTGGGAGGGCCTTGTTCCTGCCTCTGCTTAATCAACTCCCATTCGGCGAAATTCAACCTCTGTCAATGTCTATCATGGAAGGATCGACCATGAAAAAAATATTTTTTCGAAACCGATTGTCGATTATCGGATTTTCGTTGGTGTTGATTCTGGGAGCCGGGAAAGCGGCTCAAGCCTCAGGAATTACCGAAGGACTGAGAGCCACCATCGATCAGGTGATCACGGTAGTGACCGACCCACAGTACAAAGATGATCGCACAACCCGGCGGTCTAAAATGAAGGATATCATCTTTCCCAAGTTCAACTTCCTGGAAATGGGCAAACGGTCTCTCGGGAACAAGCACTGGAAGAAGATCAAACCCGAGGAACGAAGAGCCTTTGTCGATGTATTCGGCAAGCTTTTGGAAAATTCCTATGCCAACAAACTCGAAAACTACTCGGACGAAAAAATCAATTATGTTGATGAAATCGTCAAAGGCAAATACGCCATGGTTAAAACCGAGGTGGTGCGCAAAAACGATTTGATCAACGTCGATTACAAATTAATCGAGGGCCCGAACGAGTGGCTGGTGTACGATATCGTTGTTGAAGGAGTGAGCTTGATCAAGAATTACCGGTCCCAGTTCGGCAAGGTGATCCATAATGATTCCTTCGATGTGTTGATGGATAAATTGAACGCCAAGGTAAAAAAACTGGAAGCCGGGAATGGCGTTGAAGAAGAAGAAGACAAAGATAAAATCTAACTTATTCCCACCTACCTTTTGAGTAAACATGATCCGAAGCTCAGCTCCCACGCGAATCGATCTGGCTGGCGGCACACTCGACCTGTGGCCGCTCCATCTCTTTTTTGATAATCCCCCGACTCTGAACGCCGCGATCAATTTATACGCCACGGTGGAGCTGACCGCCCGGCAGGATAAAGCGATCGTCATCGAATCCCGTGATCTGGGAAGCAAGGCAAAATTTCGGAATCTCGCCGCTCTACCCGACAAACACCCTTTGGTCTTGCTCATCAAGCTGATCCGGTTTTACCAACCGAAAACCGGCTTGCACATGGTCACACACTGTGAGGCTCCGGCGGGATCGGGCATCGGTGGCTCCTCGGCGTTGAACATTGCGTTGAACGGCGCACTCAATTTGTTCACCAAGAGACGGTACAGCCGTGAGCAGATGATCGAAATCGCCAAGAACGTCGAAACCCAGGTGATCGACGTGCCCGCCGGGACCCAGGATTATTATTCCGCCATGTTCGGCGGGGTGCAGTCCATTCAACCCGGAATAGTGAAAACCGAACGGCGGCAACTGCCGATGGACCTCAAAGATCTCAACCAGCGATTCGTTCTGTGCTACACGGGCCAGCCGCATCACTCCGGCATCAACAACTGGTCGGTGTACAAGAAAACTATCGACGGCAACGCGAAGACGCTGAAAAGCTTGTCACGCATCGCCGAGGTGGCGCGCCACATGGAAAAACTGTTAGCGCAAGGCAAGCTGACACGGTTTGATCATTGGTTCAACGAGGAATGGAAAGCCCGCAAAGCGCTGGCGCCGGGAATCAGCACGTCCAAGATGGACCGCATGGTCCTCGCCGCGAAAAACAAAGGCGCCCTGGCCGCGAAAGTCTGCGGTGCCGGTGGTGGTGGCTGTGTTGCCTTCTTTGTCCCTCCAAAAAAACGGGAAGACGTCATCCAGGCCCTGCAGAAACACGGCGGCAACGTGTTGAATTTTAAGTTTGTAGCGCGGGGCTTGCGTGTCGCCCGCGTCCCTTCCTGAAACTACCCTGACCTCGAATGAATAGTTGATCCCTCTGAATCGGCCTGGGGTATAATCAAGCGGTGAATGGGAACGTCATGATTTCCTGTTTATCAAATATTCCACTTCGGTCTTTATGAAAAGGTTCTGGAACAAAAAAGGGTTGATGCTGTTCGCGGGTTTCGCTTTGTTGGTGGCGATGCCGTTTCTGATCATCCCGGAAAAGCATCTGCCGGTGTTGACGGACAACCCCCTCAACCCCTATCCCGAACCGGAAGACATCGCCGCTTCTTACATCCAAAAAGCATCAGAAAATTACTTCTATCGCGAATTCCCTCAAGGGGTGGACAATTACCGCAAGGCCATCGCCATTTACGAAGAGCGCAAGGATGTTCACCGCGTCGCCACCACTCATAATTCGTTGGCTGACTTATATGCCTGGGCCAGCAATCCGAAAGAGGCGGAGAAGCATTATCTGCTCGCCGCCCGGTATCATGCGCAGACTGCCAACCTGCTGGGACAGGCCGACTCCATCAAGGAAATAGCCGATCTTCACATGAAATACGAAAACTTTCAGGAAGCTGAAAAACGATATTCCGAGTCCCTGGGCTTATTGAAAGACGGTAAACCCAACCGCGTTGCGGGAAGCGTTCATGAAGGGATGGGACACATGTACTGGAAGGCAAACCGGATTCCCGAGGCCATCGACTCTTTCACTCATGCGCGGGATACTTTTGCGACTCTACATTATAATATGGGAGTGGAACAGATGACGGGCGTTCTCAACCGCTTGCACCGGTTGCCTAAAACTCAACACTCCCAGGCCTTGCGTGGATCTTCCGCTGAAGAAGGCTACGCCATTCATTAACAACCGGCACCCTTGATATTGTGACTCTGCGAATCATCACATTTTTATTGCTACTAACTGGGCTCCCTGCGACGGGAAGTGCGACCGAAGTGAATGTACCCTCCTACACCTTGAAGCTGGTGAAGAGTCTGGTTGATCAAAAAACAGCAACTGAATTTGATTGCCGGGAGCGGGTGTATCTGATGACCACCTGGCTCAAGGTATACGGCGAGCACCGCATCACGGCGCGGTGGTTCAACCCCGAAGGAACCTTGCAGGACCAGGGCTTTCTTGATTTTGTGGGACAACAAAAAGAAACCAATGGCTGGCTGGCTCTGGAATTTCTAAATGTGGAGGAACAGGCGGCATCCACTCATCTCAATGCCGAGGCGGCAAAGTTTTACGGCAAGTGGAAAGTGCGGGTTTTTCTGGATAACAGCTTTCTGGAAGAACGGGAATTTTTTGTCCGGTGCAAATGAGAGAGGCCGAAAATTATTCCGCGTCCGGCTCGCTGAAGGAATCCGAAAACCGGTCCTTCATTTTCCCCAAGTCTTTCTGGTTCCTTTGAACTTTCTTCAAAAGAGTTCGCATTTCCTTCTCAGGAAACAACTCATTGAGATCGGTCTCCTCTTCCGGAAACAAATGATTCAGGTCGATCTCTTCTTCCGTTTCGGTTGAGGAGTCGGCTTCCGAGCCTTCAGGCGTGAGGATTTCCGCATTCAGCGATTCTTCAGGTGCGGGTTGAGGTGGGGTTGATTCCTGTTCTGTCATCACAAAAATCCTTATTGAATTTGAATGGCATATTACTGAAATTCGGGTTCCAGCACAAGTCACTTTTCCAGCGAAGCGCCGGAGCAAATTTTCAATGGCGTTATGGCGGGATTGACTAGTTACTTTCGCCAGCAAACGCTTTAAAATTACCGGTAGAGGGACTCTACTAATACCGCGTCAGGTAGATGCCCATGAAAAGTGCGAACACAATGGCCCCCAATGTGATGCCGCCCAGATACTTCATTTTCTCCAGCGTGGGTCGAACCCATTGACGGTTTTCCGGTCGCAGGTCCAGGTGCGCAATTTTGGAACGCAGACCAAAGGTTTGATACAGGCTCAGCAAAAATGCCATCACTACAAAGATCAGCTTGATGCCGAGGATATTGTAATACCCCTCCTTGAGGTTGACCTGTTCGGTGTAATTTTCCATCATGTAATAGACGCCGGACCCGATCAATAACAGCAAGCAGGTAAAAACCGTTGGCGCCAACAAGTCGATCACTTTGTAGGCCGCCGAATGTTCATCCAGCGTTTCGTCTCCCTTCGAATCGAAGATGCGGGGCCACAGCAGGACCAGACCGAAAATACCGCTTCCCGCCGCCACTCCCGCGGCCAGCAGGTGGACGAACATGATGATCGTATCAGTCATGGGTCAGAGGTTTTTCAGGTAGTCGATGAGCAGGCGCACACCGTAGGCGGACCCACCTTTGGGAACATACGGTTTTTCATCGGAGGTCCAGGCGGTCCCGGCGATATCGAGATGCGCCCAGGGAAAATCTCCGGTGAACGGTTTCAGAAATGCCGCGCCAGTGATCGTACCCGCTCCAACACCACCGGAGGTGATATTTTTGAGATCGGCGATGTCGCTCTTCGTGGCCTTCTCAAACTCTTCGTACAACGGGAGTTGCCACAACCGCTCGCCGGTGGCATCTCCACTTTCGATCAATTTTCCAATCAGTTTCTGATCCGTACCGATGGCCGCCGCGGCTTGATGCCCCAATGCCGAGATCACCGCACCGGTCAGGGTAGCCAAATCGATCAACACTTTCGGTTTGTAGCGTTGCGCGTACACCAGAGCATCGGCAAGGATCAAGCGTCCTTCGGCATCGGTGTTCAACACTTCGATGGTCTTTCCGTTGGACGCGGTGAGGATATCCCCCGGCTTGATGGCCGAACCTCCCGGCATATTTTCGGTCGCGGGAACGATACCGACGACATTGACCTTCAGCTTCAGACTGGCCACCGCTTGCAGGGTGCCGATGGTCACCGCGCCGCCGGACATGTCGAACTTCATCTCATCCATACCCGCACCGCCTTTCAAGGAGATGCCGCCAGTATCAAACGTGACGCCCTTGCCGACAATCACCACCGGCTTGTCTTTCGGCTTACCGCCTTTGTATTCCATGACGATGAACTTGGGCGGCTCGTGACTGCCCTTGGCCACGCCCAGTAGTGCCCCCATCTTGAGTTTGACCATGTCCTTTTTCTCAAGGATCTTGCAGGTGATCTTGTGCTTGCGCGCCATCGTCTGTGCGGCTTTCGCCAAAAACGTCGGTGTGGCCGTGTTGCTGGGATGATGCATGAGATCGCGTGTGGCCATCACCGCCTCGCACAGCTTCTCCGCCTGACCCACGCCCGCCTGATAATCCTTCACTTTGGATTTGGAAGAGGCGAGAACAACGATCTCCTTGATACGAGAAGGCGGGTCCTTCTTGTCCAGGCTCTTGTATGGGTCGAAATGGTACAATCCGAGCTGAGCCCCCTCCACCAATGCCGCGGCCACGGGACTGCCCGTTTGGGATTTTTTGGATTTTGCGAGCTTACCCGCATCCTCCTCGTTCAGGAAAATGGAAATTTTGTGGTGGCGTGATTTTTCAGCCGCTTTGGAACCGGTGCCGGATGCCTGTCGGATTTGCTCTTCCGTAACGTCTTTTGATTTGCCCAGACCTACGACAAGTATCGAATCCGCGCCTATCAACCCGCGCACGCTTTGCTGGAAAGTCTGGTTGAGTTTGCCCTCGAAGCGTTTGGACTTGAACGCGGCAGTTATCGCGCCATTCAGCAGGCCGTCGATTTGTTTCAGAAGACCTGCCGGTTTGGTCTCCAGACTGAGTAAAATGAGGCAATCGGTTTTATGTTTGAGAACGTCGTCAAATTTAACGGATGTTTTGATCATAAGTCTTTCTATGAATTAGGTTTATTACAAAGAATTGAAATTCTATTGGAATTGGGCTGTGCGCACAAGGGGAATCTTCATTTCCGGCGTTGCGGAGAGCGGAGGAGGTGTTCCCGGTAATTAAAGCTTATTTAAGGTCAAGATGAGCGAGAAACCGGCTTTGGTTTTCCCATTCCTCCAATTTTTGTACGGCCCAGTGATATTCGGCCACCTGATACCAACCCGTTTCCATGGAAACACGGTACCAGTCCGAGGCCTCTTCCAGTCGCCCCTCGGTTTCGGCCTTCAGGCCCAGGTAAAACGCATAGACTCCTCGGGTGAAGGCGGGCTTGGAGCGTTTGATGACCTCCTCTTGGGAGACCATTCCCAGCAGGTATTTCCCCGCCAGATCCCAGTCCCCCTTGGCGGATTTGTAGTATTGGATCAATTGTTTACGATCCTTCTTCTTCAATCCTTTGTATTGCAGGGACGCGGCGGCCCGCATCAGCCAGGCATATTCAATCTTGGGTTTCTCCACCAGGGACCACAATAATCCGAATTCCTCAGTTTGGTAGATGTATTGGGAGCTGGCGTCTCTTCTGCCCTCGGGAATTAATGTTCGGGCCCAGGCCAGAGCGGCTTTCTCGCCTTTCCAATTTTTGTAATCCTCAAAATAGTGAACTGCAATATAGCTTTTATTGGAAGGGATTTGGACAATAGCCTTTCCGATCTCAAAAGCCAATTCGTATTTTTTTTCCTTTACCAGCAAATACGAAATTCTATTCAATTTATCAAAATAAAGCTTTGCCTGAATAAAAGGCGCCAGGGCTTTCAGTGCCTCTTCCCTGGGTTTGTCTGCAAATACTTCGACAAACGCAGGACAGAACCTGAACCGCCATCGATACTGACTGATGGTATAGTTTGACTTGAGAACCAGATCCCCAGCCTCTGAATATCGACCACGGCCCCAAAGAAATTTCACCAGGGGTAAGCCGCTGGAAAAATCGGAGGGATACCGAGTCTGAAGTATCCGAAAAACCTTTTCGGCTTCTTCCAATCGACCCAGTTTTTCCAATAATTCACCCCGAAGACTCAGGGAACTTCCTTTATAACTGTCGGGAACCGCTTGCAAAGCCTCTTTATAGCGGCCTTCTTCATTATAGGTTTTAGCAATAAAGTCTTTAGACACATTCCATTCCAATCCGGGCGTCGGCACCTCCCTTTTCAACCAACTGCGGGTGACCTTGCGGGCCTTTGAATATTTTTTATTTTTGTTCAGGTATTTGGCGTAATCATAGCTGACATCCCAGTCGTCTGGGTTTTCCCGTATCAGCTTTTCATATTGTTTAAATATGAATTTTGGCTTAACGCTTTTTTGTTCGGCCAGATAATCGACGACTTTGGATCGAGTTTCCATTTTGATACTGGGATTATCCATCAGCCGGGCCAGCATTTTCTTGTCATTTTTGTAATGAGCGTATTTGGCCACGGTGGCGTCGTAATGACTGGGGCTGGTTGCCACGATACTTTGATACAATTTTTCGGACAACTTCAAGTCATTGAGATACCACAGGGACATTTGACCCAACAGATTCCGGTGAAACGGTCGGGTATCCATCCGATACGCCATTCGCTTCAAAGCAATGAACCACGCGGTATCCGTAGGCTTAAAATATCTTTTGGCTTCCTGGAAGCTGCGGTACAAAGGATAGGCACCAAAAGTTTTTAAATTTATAATATCGTCCGCCAAGTGCTGAACGCTTGGAGTGCCGAACTCTGATTCGGCGAGGTGGTTGTACCAGATAACGAACTCATCGATGCGATCCGGTTCTTTATTCGTTTGGTTTTTGAAATCCCAAAACGACCCCGTAGACAGCGGCCCGGCTCCCTTTAAGGTCGACACATTGTCCTTAAGGACTTTGAACAGGGCTTTGACCCGCCGGATCGCCACCTCGATCCGGCCTTTCAATTGCGCTTGAAACTCCTCGGTTCCCTGTGGGGAAGCCAGGGAATCCAAATTATAAAGCCCTTCAATGTACATCGTGGTGTAGAAGAACGCGCTGAAATAGGAGTTGTAGACGTTGGCGGTCAGAAACGGACCTTTGTGCTTCTGCTCAAGGGTTTCCAGGCGGGATTCCATTCGCTCCATCAGTTCAATGATGGTCGGATTGTCCAACCCCAGCAGTCCGTTTAGAACAGTGTAGTACTTACTATTGGATAAAAAGTGTCGGATTTCCAGACCGGGGTCTTTCTTGGAAGGGCCGTGAATTTCGCGTTCCAGATCTAAAAGAACAACCTGCTGCACTTCCCGTGAAAAGTTTCGGGTGGTGAAAAATGATTCGATGTCCAGACCACTTTTTAAAAGAGGGAGCGATACAGAGTCGTCGCCAAACCCGGTGTTCAACCATTGATACCAACCCTGCAAGTCTTCCCGCTTGGCCAGTCGGAGCAACCATAGATAGCGCGGAAATCGGTCGGCATTTTCCGATTCAGCCAAACTTTTGAGACGTGGATCGTTGCGGTTCACATAGTGCCGAAGGGGATCTGAAGAGGATAATTTTTTAGCGAAGCGAATGGCATGGGCGGAATAATCCATCACCTCCGCTAGAAGCGATTCTTCCCAGTCCATATCCTGCCGGGTCATCGAACGCGCCATCGCCAGCATCGCCAGCGCTTTGGCGGGTAGCGGGTCCAATATTTCCATTCGATCCGACGACTGGAGCGTCATCAGCGCCAGACCGCGCGCCGCCAGGGATAATAACGCCGGATCGCGTTGGCCCTGCTGCCATTGCGAATCGATTTCCTTCAATGCGGACAGAACATGTGGCAACAGTATCCGATCCAGTTGACCGGTCACCGATTGCTTCCAGCTTTCGTTTTGAGACTCCTTTAAATTTAAAGGATACTGCTCATTCAACTGGCGGGACCATTGAGACAACAGCTTCATGAAATCAGGAAAGTCGGGCAATTCCGGCAAAGTGCCCACCTCCTGGTTTTGATATCGAATCCTCCAGCCCGATCCCCTGTATTCGGCAACCGCCTTTGCAGGTTCTTGTCCGGTATACAAAAAATATATTTCACCCACGGCCAATAACAGGCGATTGTCGGGACTCAACCGATAAGCGGTTTGAACTGCATTGAGCATATTCTCTGGAGCGGTTTGGAGGACATTGGGGAACTGTTTATCTACGGGAGAGAGCGCTATATGGGTAATATAGTTGTTATCCTTGCTGGCAGGCTTACCCTGCGGAGACTCAAACAACTCCACCAGGGAAAAATTCTGCCGAAATTGCACCGGGTCCTGCCAGTACAGCCAACCCAAACCCAGCGAGGACATCACTAAAATTGAAATAAGAATATATGACCGCTTCATAGCAGCACCGCTCAACTCAGATGAATAAAGTTACACTCGGTGTAAATAGGATAAAGGATCGGTTTGTCGAAAAATAGACAAAAAGAGCCTTAATAGTCGGGGCAGAAAATATTTTTGTCCGAAATCAACCTTTTTAGGGGATACTAGCGGCCCTGCTGGCGGGAGCTATGAATGAGCGTTAGATCTCTAGCCTCAATGGGGGGCATTGCGTTCCCCGTACTTGGTTCAATAAATGGGCACATGCAGGGTAAGTCCATCAATCCAATTAAAAATGAAAACAAACGGGCTATTTTATTTACCCTTTTTTGATTGGCGTTATCCTGTTATCTTATAAAGACATAGCTTAAATTTAAAGTACTGGAAAGGTAGAATTTTGGTTAAGAGTTGGGTCTTAAAGTTGCGTTTGGCGTTGCTGGCGGGCGGGTGTTTCCTGTTGATATCCGCCAGCGCTTATGGCGAAATCGTCCTGGAATATTACACCCCCACACCGGACAGCAGTCCTGCCGATCTGGCCTTTGACGCGCAGGGGAACCTTTGGTTCACCGAATTGAATGCCAACCGCATCGGCAAGTTGGACCCCACAAAGGCCATGTCTCTGACCTCCCAGGGTATTACCGAATACGAACTGCCTCACCCTAATAGCAAGCCGCATTACATCACGATTGCTAAAAATGGTTTGATCTGGTTCACGGAAGGGGCCAACCGTATCGGAAGCCTGGACCCGGAAAAGGGTACTTTTAAAGAGTACGACATTCCCTCTCCCCACAGCGAACCTCATCAGATAGTAGAAGGCTCAGACGGCTCAATCTGGTTCCTGGAGTTTCAGAGTAATAAAGTGGGCCGACTCGAACCCATGACCGGCAAAATTACTGAGTTCCCTATCGGACCCGGTAACCCGCACGCCCTGGTCCTGGTGGGGGATAAGATATGGTACACACAGGGAGGCATGTTCTGGGTCAATACTTTCTCGAATAAGCTGGGTTCGCTGGACCCCGTAACCGGGGATGTCGAAGAAATTATCATCCCTCCAGAAAAATCCGTCCCGCATGGCATGACCCTATCCAAGGACGGCACGATTTGGTTCACCCAAATGTTTGCCAGTAAACTGGCACAACTGGATTTAAATCGGGAAAAACCAAAAGTTGTGGAATATTTTCTGGGTAAGGAACGCAGTCCGCACGACCTTTATATAGATGAAAAGAAAGACTATGTCTGGTTCACCGCCGCTAATCCGGACGCCATCGGTCGACTCGACTTGTCCAAAGCCAGGCCGGGGACACACAAAGGAGTGCGGTACTATAAACTGCCAAATCCCGACAGTCACCCCACACAGATCGCTCTGGACAAGGACGGCAATATCTGGTTCACGGAAATGGGCAGGTACTTCCAAGGCAAGTACAACAACAAAATCGGATTACTCGTCCCCTGAATTCAAGCTGTGGACTGCAAATCGGCATCCATCCGTTGATCGGCGGTTTGCGGGAAAATCCGGCTGTAATTATTCTATTGGGAAATCTTTCAAAGAACCCAATAAATGACGGTCCCGTTTGAAGGTGGGCGGACTTTGGAAATACAGGGTGAGCAACTTTCCCAAAGCTTCCAAAGATTTCAGATGAACCCGCTCATAGCCATGCGAAGCATCGAGTCCGAAGCCCAGCAGGCCGGTTCGGATATCGTTGCCGGCTTCCATCGCGGAGGCGGCATCACTCCGGTAAAATTTAAAAACGTCACGCGCATGTTCAATATCGTGTTCCCGGCATAAGTCGATCAACTTGTGAGCCAGATGGCGGTCAAAAGGGCCACTGGAATCCTGCATGGCAACGGTGACCCCCAGTTCACTGCTGTTTTGCCCGTTTGCCAGCGTCGCATTATCCACGGAAACCAGTTCCGCCACATCACCATGCAAAATGTGAGACGCCCCCACCCCCACCTCTTCAGATATCGTGAAAAGCAGATGGCAATCCACGGGCAATCGCACGTCACCTTCCATCACCGCTTTAGCGGCCCCAAAAATGGCCGCCACTCCCGCTTTATCATCTAGATAACGGGAATTGATATAATCGGTGTCGGTTATTTCCGGAACCGGGTCGCAGGCAATCGTATCACCCACGTTAATTCCCAACTGTTCCAAATCCGATTTATTATTGGCGAGGGCATCGACCCGAACTTCTACGTTTTCCCAGGCGACCGGCTGAGTATCAATTTCAGTGTTAAAAGTATGGCCAGAAGATTTACCCGGGAGAATGGTGCCCCGGTAACTTTTATCCTGGTCACAGAAAACCGTTACCCGGGCTCCCTCGGCGAAGCGAGATGACCAAGACCCAATAGGAACAATCTCCAACCGACCGTTGGACTTCAAATTCTTAACCATGACACCCAGAGTATCCAGATGAGCCACAATCGCCCGGTCCGGGCTTGCCTGGTCCCCTTTGAGATCGGCGCGAATGGCCCCTCGGCGGGTCAATTCATGAGGAATTTTAAGGGCGGTCAATTCCTGGCAAACCCGATGAACAATGGTATCTGTATAGCCTGTGGGGCTCGGAATATTCAACAACTCTAAGAGCAAATTCCGGGTGTAATGGATATTGAATGGCAGAGAGATCATAAAGTTCCTATCATTTTTTTAAACTTGTCTAGAGGTATTCCAATTTATTTTGAACCTTGGTCTGGGGAAACAGCAAATCAATAAATCGTTCGGCGGTCGGATGAGGTTCATGATTGGCCAGCCCCGGCCGCTCATTAGCCTCGATGATTTTATATTTGAGTTTTTGATCATCAACAATGATCAAATCAATCCCCACGACTGGAATTTGGAGGGCCTGTGCCGCTTGCAGACAGGCCTGGGCCAGTTCGGGGTGCAGTTGGTCCGTCACATCATGTATGGTTCCTCCGGTATGAAGATTTGCCGTTTTTCTAACGTTCAATCGTTCTCCGACGCCAATGATGGAATCCAGAGTGTACCCCGCGGCCTGGATACACCGCAGGGTTTCCTCATCCAAAGGAATAGAGCTTTCCCCTCCGGTTGCACTTTGCCGCCGACGGCTTTGCTTTTCAATTAACTCCCTGATGGTAAAAACGCCATTCCCTTTTATTTGCGCAGGCTGACGAAAAGCCGCGGCGACCACCTCGTTGTTAATCACCAAAACCCTCAAATCCCTGCCTGCAACAAACTCCTCCAGCAAAACCGTTTCGCTCACCTTTCTCGCCCGTTCCACGGCCAGCTCCACTTCTTCCGGATTGGAAAGATCAACACTGACCCCGACGCCCTGCTCTCCTTGTGCAGGCTTTACCACGATCCGACGGTATTTGTTGAGAAATTCCACATTGTGTTCCGGGGTCGAGACAATCATCTGTCTCGGAACCTTTAATCCATTATCTTGAAGAACCTTCTGAGTCAAAGCCTTGTCCGAGCATATCTGCAGAGCAATGGAACTGGTTAATTCGCTCAAGGATTCTCTGCAACGGATGGTGCGTCCCCCAAAGGAAAGGCTGAACAGATTGAGCTCGTCATCCAGTATTTCCGTGGCAATGCCCCTTCGGCGAGCTTCATTGATGATAATCATGGCATAGGGGTTCAAGAGGTTCTCGGGAATGAGTCCGGTATACAACTTTTCATTGATCGCGCTTTTATGCTTTATAAAAAAGAAGGAGACTTTGTGGAAACCCAGTTTTTGATAAAGCCCAATGGCCTGATCGTTATCATGTAAAACGGATAAATCGATAAATTCACGTCCGGCCCTGAAAAAGTGCTCTGCACTGTGACGAAGCAAAAGTTCCCCGATACCAGGTTGAATCGCCTGCGGGTCCACTGCCAGCGCCCATAAACTGACCCCTTTTTGCTTATCCCTGTAAATTTTTTCGTGATCCAGACAGGTAATGACTCCCAAGATTTTCCCGGTTTTGGTGTCTTCGGCAACGAACAGGGACATCTTTCCCTGGTTTTCCATTTCGCGCAGGTACGAAGGATCGACCAACACCATGTCCCGGGATTGATAAATTTGGTTCATGCGGTCAATATCCCGACGAGCATCAAAACTTCGAATACAAAAACCCTCTCTCCGTTTGGGACCGGGTTTGTAGTTTTCTTTCAGCAGGCGGAAATGGTGGGAAGGATCCAAAAAAACTTCCTGCGGGGCGATGGATAAAGCCACGTGCGGCTCACTGGAATAAATCACGATATTGCGCTTTCCGCGCTGTTCATTCCGAAGTGCGTCCACCAGTTGTTCCGGATCATCAAAGGTGTTCCCAAAAATCAAACGGCCCCATCCGCAATCAAATACGATATTTTCCGACTCCTGATCCTTGAAGCGGTTTGTAGGCATAGGTTTTTTTAACTCCGGTAATGCCACCATGGGAGACTCCTCATTCATTGAATACATGGCTTGTCATTTGATCCCCTGGGTTTGCAACCAAAATTCCAGCAGGGCCACCTGCCAGAGCTTCGAACCCTTCAGAGGCGTGAGGTGTTGTTCCGGGTCCTTCAACAAAGTCTGAACATAACTCGGGTTAAATAACTTTCGCTGTTTCGCCTGTGGACTCGCCAACAGGTCCTGGATCATTTCGAGAACTTCTCCCCGAATGTATTTTAAAGCGGGAACCGGGAAATACCCCTTCGGCCGGTCGATGACCCCGGCAGGGATAATGGACCGTGCCGCTTCCTTCAAAATCCACTTACCATCCCCCTTGATTTTCAAATCGGGAGGAATGCGGGCCGCCAACTCCACCAATTCATGGTCCAGAAAGGGGACACGAGCTTCCAAAGCCCAGGCCATGGTCATGTTATCCACCCGCTTGACCGGGTCGTCCACCAGCATTACCAGCGTGTCCAGCTTCAGAGCCTTGTCAACGGGATTGCGAAGGTCCGGCTGACGGAAAAACTCTTCAACAAAAGTACGGCTGAAATCGGGCCCTACATAATCAGAATGTACGGCTCGACCGAATTCATTGTGATCCCGGTCAAAAAACGCCTGGGCATAAGCCACCGCAGGGTCGATTCCACAGTTCACTTCCTGATACCAGAAATAACCGCCGAACACCTCGTCGGCCCCCTGACCACTTTGAACGACATGGAGATGCTTCGAGACTTCCCGGGACAGCAGATAAAATCCGATATTGTCGTGGCTTACCATGGGTTCCGACATAGCCCCCACGCAATCCGGCAGGTATTGCAGGGCTTCCCTGGAGGGAATGAATATCTGGTGATGTCGTGTCGCAAAATGCTCGGCGATGATGTCGGAATACTTAAACTCATTGCCCTTTTCCAGGCCCACATCTTCGAAGCCAATGGAGAAGGTGTTCAATCCGGTTTGCCCCGCTTCGGCCAGCAGACCCACGATCAAACTGGAATCGAGGCCGCCCGACAACAACACACCCACCGGCACATCCGCCACCAGGCGGCGTTTCACCGCTTTTCGCAGAGAGTGCAGAACCCGTTCCTTCCAATCCTCCATCCGCAGTTCTTCGTCCTCCGGACGAATTCCATATTCCACGGACCAGTATTTTTTCAAACGCTCTTTACCGTCCGGCTCGACCACCAGCATTGATGCCGGAGGTAATTTGGTGACACCCTTCAACATAGTATGAGGCGCCGGCACCACCGCGTGAAACGTCATGTAATGGTGCAGGGCGATGGGGTTGATATCGGTGTTGACATCTCCCGCCGCGAGCAAGGCCGGCAGGGTCGACGCAAACCGGAGACAGTTGTTCTGACGAGTGAGATATAGGGGCTTGATCCCCAAACGGTCCCGGACCAGCAGGAGGCGCCCGCTATCACGCTCCCAGAGGGCAATGGCAAACATCCCCTGCAGGCGCTCGACAAACGCTTCACCCCAGGCGTGATAGGCCTTGGTGATGACCTCGGTATCTCCCTGGCTGAAAAAACGATAACCGCGTTCCTGAAGCTCGGCCCGCAGTTCGCGGTAATTGTAGAGGATGCCGTTGAAAACCACCACCAGCCCCAGTTCGGAATCCACCAAGGGTTGCTGGGAGGCTTCACTCAGGTCAATGATTTTCAGGCGGCGGTGCCCCAGAGCCACATGGTTCTGGGCAAAATGACCGATACCATCCGGGCCACGAGAACCGAGTTGTTCCCCCATTTTAAAAACGCGATCGATTCTTCCGGGTTGCCCGTCAAAGCGGATTTCACCGCAAATTCCGCACATCAATTCGCTCCAAAAAGGGTTGTCGTTTTAACAGGGCAAGATCTATTTCTTTTCATTCAACCCTGCCAAAAAAGCTTCCTTGGTTTCCACCAGGGTGCCCTTCATCTGATCCAGCAGTTTTCCAGATTCATCTTTCAATGTTTCCCAGGCATCATCAGTCGCTCCCGAAATTTTTTTAAGTTTTTCCTGGAGTTCATCGCGCTTGACCTTCATTTCCTTCACTTGAGTTTCATACTTTAATTGCATTTCGGCCTTTTCTTTTTTGGACTCGGCCTCCAACTTATCGATCGTAGCATTCCACTCGTCCAATTGAGCTTTAGCCATTTCAATATATTTATCTCGCGTACTCATGATTACCTCCTTCTTGATGAAGTTCGGTTTTCGGGATGAATAAATCGCTTAAAAAGCTAAAACTCGCCTGTAATCCGGTGCAGCCGGGTGTGCATACCCGCAAACTAAAAAACAGGCTCCTCAATCAGATAATAATTGTCACACGACCTATACATAATGTAAAATTGAAATATAATTATATATGCATAATATTATATTTAACTATAAACAACCGAGGACCCGATGATTAACCTGCCCAACATCAACCATCTTTACTATTTCTGGACTATCGCCAAAGAGGGTTCGATCAAGAAAGCCAGCCAGAAACTTCACCTCACGCAACCCGGCTTAAGCTCCCAACTGAAGAATCTGGAAAACTACTTCGGTAAAAAGCTATTTGACCGAAAAGTACGGAAATTGATTTTAAATAACGCAGGCAAAGTCGCCATGGACTATTGCAATAGTATTTTCAACTTAACCGAAGAGATGAAATACGCCGTCCAACAGATTAAACCCCTCAAACAACGATTGGTTCGAGTGGGCGTATTGCCCTCCCTGTCTTCCACCCATATCCATGAATTCGTCGTCCCTTTATGGAAAGATAAAACCATTTCTGTGAGCGTGATGGAAGGCGGCCTGGATGAATTGCTTTTCCTGCTGGAAAACAAAAATCTGGAAATCGTTCTCAGTGACCGCGAAGTCCAGCATCAAAGGAAAAGAATTTTCAACTTCCGGCTCCGGCCCCGGAAAATCATTGCCGTGGGAAACCCCGAATACTCCTTCGCCAGGAAAAACTTCCCAAAATCCCTGAACAACCTCCCCATGATTCAATTCACGCGGCACAGCCAGATTCGTGCGGAAATCGATCAATATTTCGCAGACAACGAAATAAGGCCGCAAATTATCGGCGAAGCCGATGATGTCGCTCTGTTACGACTGGCCGCCATCCAGGGCAACGCAGTGGCCGTCCTTCCTCAAAACACCGTGAACGAGGCTCTGGCCAGCGGATTGCTCATCAAATTGGGGCAACTGAAAGATATAGAATCCGATATGTGGGCCCTGGTCAGGGAGGATTCCAAAAATGTCAGAATTGTGGAAAAAACCATCGCCCGGTTCCGCACCCAGAGCTAAATTGAGCAAACCGTCTTTTCTGCCATAACGCCTGCAAGTCCCTGAAATTGCATAATCTGCCAGCAACCCCACCCGGTAAAAACCGCCTTGAACTGTATATCTCGTTAAATTTCTCTGGATGAGAGTGATATACTTGAGGTTAAAGGGAGAAGATTGAGGGGGTTTCGGCACTGGACACTTGGGTTCCCCACAAGACTTTCTTTCTCGACTGGCCGGGAGGTGTATTTTCTTTTATTTCAAGGATCAGGCCTGAAGATTTCGCCCTTTTCCTTACCGGATTGTATGGAAATTCCTTGGAACCTGTTAGAATTTATATTATTATTTGCATCTTCCCCCCAACTTCAGGATGAGAGATTCCGGGGAACGAACGGCTATTAAACAACTTAAATTCAATGATTATATAGAGTCATAGGAGAAGGTCCATGGAAGCTGTGGCGGAACAGGCCCAAGCCTCGAGCACGAAAAAAGAAACGGTGAAGATCACCGTTTGCAAAAGCCTGAGCGGTATCGCAGAGGGTGCGGAAGCGGTCTACGAAGAATTCGAGAAACAGATCGAAGAGAACCACGCCGCCGCCGAAATCATGGAAAAAGGCGGTTGCTCGCTGGGCCAGGTCGGTTGCCGTGGTTATTGCAGTCGCGACGTATTAGTGGACATCTATATTCCCGGCCAGCCGCGCGTCACCTATGAACGCGTCAAGCCGGACATGGTTGCCAAAATCATGAAGGATCACATCATCGGTGGCAAGCCCGTTGCCAAGGGTGCGGCCAAGCCGGACTATTACGAAAAGCTTGAGAAGCAAACGCGCGTGGCACTGGCACACGGCGGCAACATCGATCCCGAAAACATCGACGAATATATCGCAGTCGGCGGTTACGAAGCGCTCAAGAAAGCGTTGACCATGAAGCCGGCGGAAGTCATCGCCGAAGTGAAAAAATCCAACCTGCGCGGCAAGGGCGGCGGCGGTTTTATCACGGGTGAAAAATGGGAGAAGGCCGCCAGCGTACAGGCCGAGAAACGCTACATCATGGTCAACGGCGACGAAGGCAACCCCGCATCTTACATGGACCGCAGTGTCATGGAAGGCAGTACGCATCAGGTTCTGGAAGGGCTTCTGATCGCCGCCTACGCTATCCAGGCGACCGACGCAATTATCTACACCCGCTCTGATTACTCCATCGCGGTGCGCCGGCTCAACAAGGCGCTGGAATCGGCGCGCGAACGCGGGTTCCTCGGCAACAACATTATGGGGTCCGACTTCAGCATCGACTGTTACGTGCATGAAGGCATGGAAGCGTTCATCGGCGGTGAGTCAACCGCGTTGATGGCCTCCGTCGAAGGCAAGCGGCCGTTCCCGAAAGCCCAGCCTCCGCATTCATCCGAGAAAGGGTTGTTCGGTTATCCGACCAGTCTCAACAACGCCGAAACCTATGCGACAGTGCCTTTCATTATCAGTAAAGGTGCCGATTGGTATCTCAACATGGGACCGGACAACGCACACGGATGCAAAGTGTGGGCGCTGGCGGGCAACATCAAATACAGCGGCCTCATGGAGTTCGACATGAACACCACGGTCCGCGAGATCGTCGAAGATTACTGTGGCGGCATCGTTAAGAAAAAAGAATTGAAGGTAGTCCATATCGGCGGCGTGACCGGCGGATTTCTGCCTCCGGATAACATCGACGTCAAAACAGATTACGAAAGCCTGATCGAAGCCGGTGCTATCATGGGCCAGGCCAGTCTATCGGCCTACGACGCATCGGCCTGCGTGATCGACCTGACGCGATTCTCCATCGGCTTCAACGAAGCGGAAACCTGCGGCAAATGCACCCCCTGCAGAATCGGCCTCACTCTGATTAAAAACATGCTGGACGATATCGCCGAAGGCCGCGGTAAAATCGAATACCTGGATAAGCTTCAGGGAATGTGCGAAGAAATCAACATAACCTCGCTGTGCGGCCTGGGTGAGACGGCTGTCAAATCCGTATTGACCGGACTCAAGTATTTCCGGAAAGAATACGAACGGCACATTGTCGACCAGGTGTGCGATGCGGCCATGTGTACCGGTCTGTACAAGTATGTGGTGAAAGAGGACGATTGCGTTGCGTGTGGCGCGTGCATCAAACCCTGCCCTACTGGCGCGATCACCGGCGGCACCAAAAAAGTCGCGGCCCACATCGATATGGACCTGTGCATCAACTGCAACGCCTGCTACCAGGCCTGTAATTTTCTGGCGATTGCCTGATCCATAGCTTCAATTTTATTTGCCATCGGATACTAAAATCCCTGGGACCCCGTTGTCCCAGGGATTTTTTTGCTTGTTTTTAGCCTCCTTTCAAGAGTTCTGTAGTTTTTTTGACAGATTTCACCTGCCATATTTTAAAGACTACTATATAATAGAAGTACACTTACATAGGGCATTACAACGTTTTTTCGAGGGTTTGTATTGATGCTGAAGAAAGTTTTGCGAAATCTATTGGTCATTCTGGTGGTTCTACTGCTTCAGGCGGGTGTGGCGTTAGCCGAGGAGGGTATCTCTAAAACAGGAGATCCGGCTTGGGATACCCTGTCACAGGTCAAAAAAGACTGGATGCTGAAGCTCTATGACATCGTCGTCGTGGACCGCCCGGAATTGAAACCGGTCGCTGACGAAAGTCTTGAATGGCGTCTGAAAGAAATGGAATACGACACCAAAAAATTTCAATACATGTCCGACAAGCACCCGGATATGATCGTCCGGGATAAAGGATTGTACGCTTTTGCCAATCTGGACTGGTTCCCCGAATTTTCTGAAGAGCTGTCCCGCAAGGATCCCGCGTTTGCGGAGCTTGAAAAGAAGATCAATAAATTGAAAGAGGATCTGTCCAAAAGCAAAAACCTGAAAACATTGGAAGAATTCATCAATAACTTGAACAAGGACGAAAAACACAAAGAAAAGTTCAAGCGGTTCACGACAGAATTGGCCCGAGTACAAAAAATCCTGACTTCAAATAACGCGCAAGTGACCCACAAAGACCAGTAAGACCTCTCCCTGCTCTTTGCCCTTCAGTTTTCCTGTATCAAATCAGAATCGAAATTCTTCCAGCGCCTTGAACTTTGGGGAATGCGTAAAGTGGACGAAGGTGTTGATGCTGAACTGGTTGTTTCTGAGGTCCAGTTTTTTGAGGCGGGATAATTGATCCGACTCGGCCAGTGCCTGAATACCATTCGGACCAATCTGGTTGTTGCAGACTTTCAACTCTTGCAGACGGGTCAAGCTGGAGGAATGCGCAATCGCCCGCAATCCTTCGTCGCCGATATGGGTGTTCCACAGAAACAGGCGCTGAAGTTGGCCCAATAATTCGGAAGCGGCCAGCATGCTCGCGCCGCGGTCGCCGATATCGTTGTGGCTGACGTTCAGCTCTTCCAGCGCAGAAAGTTTTTTGGAAACCGCCAGGGCCAGAATCCCGGAAGAGGTCAACCCGGTCCGCTCCAGATTCAACCGCTGTAATCCGTCAAATACAGCCGACTCCACCATCCCCACCACTCCCTTATTGCCGATCGGATTGTCCATCACATTCAGCACTTTCAGAGTTTTGAGATGCGGCGATGCCACCAGAGCGATCAAACCTATGTGATCGAAATGGTTATTGCGCAGGGACAGCGTTTCCACCTTGGCCAGTTCCGGGCATCGGGCCAGGGCTTCCAGACCGCTGTTGTTCAACTGCTTGCCATTGATACTGAGAGTCGTTCCCTTCAAATGCTTCCGAATCAATTGCCGGATATGCTTGTCGTTGAGCGCCGTTTCCCCATCCTGATTGAAATCGTTGTCATACATGAACAATTCGCGGATGTTGGGAAGGTTTTTGGACTGCGCCAGAGCGTTCGCCCCGTCGGTGCTGACGTGATTCGAGTGCAACAAAAGCGTTTCCAGCCGGGCGATGGTCGGGGAATGGGCCAGCAGTTTGGCACCTGCGTCGTCGATCCGGTTCCAGCCCAGATTCAAATGCGTCAGCGGCGCAAACGCTCCCGTCTGCACCCAGTCCTCCAAAGTCTCACTACTGATTTGATTGCTCCTCAAGTTCAGCCATTTCAAAGAAGCATTGGCGGCACCATCCGGAAACCGGCTTAACCGGCTGACGCCCACCTGGTTGAGTTCCAGTTCCAGAAACTCCAGATTCGGCAGTTTGGAGGATTTGATCAGGGCCAAAGCTCCTGCATCACTCACTCGATTATTGGTCAGGTTGATCAACTTCACCCGGCCCAACTGTACGGAATCCGCCAGCGCCTGAGCGCCCGTATCGCCGATCCGGTTGGAATCCAAATGCAGGTGAGTCAAATTGCCCAGAGTCGGGCATGCCGCCAGGGCACGCAGTCCTGCATCCGAAATCTCGTTCCAACTCAGGTTCAACATCCGCACATGGGATAAGTTGCATTTCCGCGCGAGAAAAGTCACACCGACATCTCCCAACCGGTCATAACTCAAATCCAGGTCCGGGGATTGCCAGCCGAGTTTTTCCTGAAGAGCGTCGAGGATGCGTTGCTCGTCGTTTTTGGAGGGTAAGGTATCAGTCATCTTCTTGGGGAGCGTCCGATTTAAATATTTCCAATTGCTTGAGGCGCGGGGAGTTCGCCAGTAATTCGAGTCCGTCGGGCTCCATCCGGTTGTAGGTCAGGTTGAGCGTCGTGAGGTTGCGCAAGCCGGAGCATTCGGCCAGAGCCGCCATGCCAATGGCACCGATGCCGTTGGCATCCAGATGCAGAACCTTGAGCCGGTTCAGATGTTTGGACTGCGCCAGCGCAGCCGCGCCCTCATCGCCTACCTTGTTGAACGACAGGTCGAGCGTTTCCAGCCGGGACAGATACGGAGATTCCGCCAGCGCGACCGCTCCCTCGGGTCCGATTTTGTTCGAATACAGGCTCAGGTATTGCAGGTTCTCAAACTTTTCAGATTCCGCCATATACTGGGCGCCCTCACTACCGATGCTGTTCTCATACATCCAGAGCTCCTTCACAGGAGCGAACAGGTCGGATACGGCCAGCTCCTCCATATACGGATCCTTCAGCCAGCAACCGTGCATATACAGGGTCTCGATTCCCGGAACCGCCATGCCTTCTGCCACTTCAATCGCAATTTGCAAATTGAAGCGGCGTTTGGACAAGTCCAGAGTCTTTTTATCCTTGCTCAGGCCTTTTTTGACCCAGCGGCGAATCCACGTCAGGTCTTCAAAATTTACTTTGGGTGCCATAATCGCTCGAAAATTGGGAAAGCGTTAATTCTATCGAGTCCCATGAAAAAGTAAAGCAATTAGTTCAATATCCTAAAACCCGGTTGGGCCTCACCCAAGTCAATGATATCCTTGGGCACAATGAAAACAATCCCGAATATCGGCAAACCCCTCTTCGGCCTGGGCCTGGGGATTTTGGCCCTGGCAAGCGCCTTGTGGATGACCAGCTGTTCCGGCGAACCCTCAGCGTTGGAAAGCAAGACCCTGCGCATCGCCGTGACCACCGAACCGCCCACTCTCGACTGGTCCCTGGCGACCGATGGCGTGTCCTTCAACGTGCTGACCAATATCATGGAGGGGCTGACACAATACAACGAGCGACTGGAGCCCATCCCCGCCATCGCCAGACGTTGGGAATTTTCTGAAGGCGGGCGTGTGATTACCTTTTATCTGCGCGACGACGTGAAGTGGACCGACGGTCAACCGGTGACCGCCCAGCAATTCGTGTATGCCTGGATACGCCTGCTCAATCCCGATACCGCTTCCCAGTACGCCTATTTCCTGTTCGATGTCGAAAATGCCGCCGAGTACAACGCCGGTAAAATTAAGGATGCCGACCAGGTGGGCGTGAAGGCTCTGTCCCCGACGATTCTGCAGGTGCGCCTCAAACGGCCAGTGATTTATTTCCCCAGCCTCACCACCTTCATGGTCACCTTTCCGCAACGCCGGGACGTGATCGAACAATACGGCGACCACTGGACCGACCCGGAGCATATCGTCACCAATGGTCCTTTCACCCTCGACCAGTGGCACCACGAATACAAACTGGTGCTCCAATCGAATCCGAACTATTACGACACCCCGCCGGCACTGAACCGGATCATCATGTACGTGATCCGCAACCCCACCACGGAACTGACTCTGTACGAAACAGGCGAGCTGGATATGGCGGAACTGCCGCCGGTAGCAATTCCACATTACAAGACCCATGCCGAGTACAAAAATCTTCCCCTGCTTCGGGGTTACTACTACGGCTTCAACGTCACCAAAGCCCCGTTCAACGATGCCCGGGTGCGGCGGGCGCTTTCCCACGCCATCAACCGGTCACAGATTCCCGTCATTTTGAAAGGGGGCGAGTTGCCAACAGCGTCCTGGATTCCCAAAGGCATGTTCGGCTACAACTCCAAAATCGGTCCTGCATTCGATCCCAAAAAAGCGCAGGCTTTGCTTGCGGAAGCGGGATACTCTGATGGCAAGAAGTTTCCTCCGTTCAGCATCACTTACAACACCGATCCCACCCACCGCCTCATCGCTCAGTTCGTGCAGGCCCAATGGAAAGAACACCTGGGACTTGAAGTCGGCCTGGAAGATCAGGAGTGGAAGGTGTATCTGAAAAAACTGGATGTCGATCCGCCGCCGGTGTTCCGCCTCGGCTGGGGAGCGGATTTCCCGGACCCCGACAATTTCATGAACCTGTTCATTTCCACCAGCGGCAACAATCGTCTTCGCTGGAAAAACGAACGCTACGATCACCTGATCGCCCGGGGAGCGGCGGAGCAGGACCTTGAGGCCCGGCAAGCCATCTACAATGAAGCGCAAACTTTGTTGACCGAGACCGACTCTGCTATCATCTCTCTTTTCGTCGCCGCACAAAATGTGCTGGTGAAACCTTATGTGCAGAACCTCGGCCTCAACGCCATGGAATGGCTGTATTTGAAACGAGTCCGGTTGACCGGCAACCAACCTTCCTCCATAGAAAATCAATGACCGATCCCAATCCATTGGAATTATCCATCGTCGTCGTCACCTACAATTCACGAAGACATGTGCGCGACTGTCTGGAATCGATCCAACAAACCGCCGGAGGCATCGACCATGAAGTGATCGTGGTGGATAATGCTTCACAGGATGGGACGCAAGATATCATCCGTAATGAATTTCCGAAGACGCACTTGATCGCCAATCCGGAAAACCTGGGGTTCGCGCGTGCCAGCAACCAGGGAATCACCTCATCGCAGGGGCGGCATATCCTACTGTTGAACCCGGATACCGTCGTCCTGCCGAAAACCCTCGCCACTCTGCTGAGGGAAATGAATCAGTCTCCCGAAACGGGACTGTTGGGATGCCGGCTGTTGAATCCTGATCGCAGTCTTCAGCTATCCTTTGGGTATGAGGTGAGCATCTGGAACGAAGTAGTCCGAAAAATATTCTTCAACCTTTGGGAGAACCGCCGTTTTCCTCCCGTGGGCTGGATTTTGCGTTCCCTGCATTCCCACAAAAGAGAAGTGGCCTGGGTGAAGGGGGCCTGCATGCTGTTGCGTCGGCAGGCCCTGCTCAATGTGAAATTGATGGACGAAGCTTTCTTCATGTACCTGGAAGACGCCGACCTGTGCCGTCGCGTCCGTCAGTCCGGCTGGCAGGTGCGCTACACCCCCGAAGCGGAAGTGATTCATGTCGGCGGCGGCAGTGTCCGCTCCAATCGGGAACGCAGTGCGCTGGAACACCGCAGAAGCCAGTTGTATTACTTTAAAAAGCATCTGGGAGAAAAAAGTCTCAGAGCCTTAAAAACTTATCTGAGTTTTAAGATGAGGATGAACATTCTGGCGGTGAATTTCAGGCAGTGGGTGGGTTGGGGTGCTACGGAACCACTGGCGGAGCAGAAACAATATTTCCGGAAAACTCTTTCCCTGGTGCGGAGCTTTCAATAACAGGCGACTTGGGAGTTTTCTGCTTTAATGCCGCCTGCAGTGTTTCCCAAACCTCGGCCACCGAAATAGCTTGCAGGCACTGGTTGTCGTTGCACGCCGGGAATTCCCCATACGAATAACAGGGAGAACATTCGATCTTCTTGAAAAACATGGTGTGGTGCGGCACCGGGTCGCCATACCGTTTGAAGTTGGTCGGGCCCCACAGAGAATACGTCGGTATATCCAAGGCGGTTGACATATGTATGGGAGCGCTGTCGTTACCCACCAGCAAACGACACCGCCGGAGGATTGAGGCCTTTTCACCAAAACTCAGGGCACGCGTATCAATGCACTGCGGATACCGCTCCAAAATGGGTTGGATCACCGGGCCGTCATCCGGTCCGGCAATCAGTACAATCCGATAGGGGCCTGCCTGCAGGAAATTTCCGATAAGTTCTATATAACGGTCGACCGGCCAAAGGCGGGTCAACATGGTTTGTTTGATGTTCCTGCCGCCGCCGGGAGCCAACGCAATCAATTGCTCCTCGGCACCCATCCGGTGCTCCTCGACAAACGTTTCCAGAAAACGGTCTTCCTGTTCCGAAAGGTAGTAATGACTTTTCTGGTAGCGAACCGATGCTCCCCATATTCTCAATAAGTTCAGATAGGCTTCCCGGTTATTTTGATTCTCGTCCGGTCGCACCCGGTGCGTCAAAAACAGCCTTCCCCAATCCCGCTTGAACCCCACCCGAACGGGAATCCCGCACAAAAACGCCAGCACATTGAATTGCCAGGCCCAGTGCAAGACGAAGACTGTATCGAAGCGTTCCTTCCGCAGTAAGGCAACAAGGCGAAACACTTCCCGCAACTGCGAAAACCAACCGCCTTTGTAAAGCGCATCAGAGTCCGCAGGAATGAATCGGTCGATATGGGGGTTTTCTTTTACCGTGGGAAGCAAATGATCCGAAACCAGATGAGAAATCCGGGTTTGTGGGAAGTTCTGCCGTACCGCCTCAAAAAAAGACGAGGCCATGATCAGGTCCCCCACGGCCCCCATCTTGATCAGCAGGATTTTTTTGGCCGGGAGAGCAGAAGGTGGGATTGCTTTATTCATTGTTTCAAACTTCCAAACACATCCGCATCAGGCAGGCACTGACTAAAAAATACCAGAGGATAACGTTTAGTTGTCCCCGGGATCCTGATCGAATATTTCGTTGTAATCCTCCGACGCTTCAAGGCCCGATAAATCCGAACGACACCAGTCATCACTGAGAGTGGGTTCGAGGTCTTCTTCATCCACATCAAAGGCCCCGGCTTCTTCGGCTTCTTCGTAAAGAGTTGATTTGGCAATTTTTTGAATATTGAAGCCCCCGCACCGGCAGGCGGTCTTGCCTTTTTCGAATACGGTGTCCTTCAACAAACACATTATAAAACCACAATCGTCGCACCGATATTCATTATACGTCTGACTGAAATCAGGATGCATCAACCGCGTGCGACACTGGTTGCAAATCGTTACCTGCTCGGGGCTGTACTCGGAAAACATATTCTCCACCCCGCAATCTGAACACTCAATCAATAAATCATGAGGATCTTCGATAGCCATGCTTCATCTCTCAAAAATAAAAGGTTCTACATTCAGGATTTGGAATTGTCCTCGTCCAAGCCCATCGTGGACTGGGACATATCAATACCCATTGCCTCCAAGTCGCCGCGGGAAAAAGGGCACTTGCCTGCCGCCAGTCTCTCGCCGCCGTTTTGAGGAGCGGACTCTTCCTTCTCGAGTTCTCCGGACTCCGCCATGACCATCCAGGACAACGTGTCGATTTTCTGTTGCTTGTCGTCGGCGTACTCTCTCAACGTTTGTTTCGTTTCCGCATGAACCGCATTGTCCATGGCGATGATATATAGATCTAGGGCCTGTTGTTCAAGCTCAACAGCCTGCTTAAGCGCTTCGATGGAACTGGGCATAAATAAAAGTCTCCTTATAGGATGGCCGGGGAATAATAGTAGTAGAAATATATCAAAAAGAGAGTGGAGATGACAAGAAAAAGGCCACTAAACCAAAATTCAGAGCATCTCCACGATTTCCGGTCTCAGCCGTGAGCCCTCCCGATCCCCCTAACAGCGGTTTACTTTCCCTCCAAACCGTTCTATAAATGGATATTATGACAGACGACCCCACATTGAAAGATATCATTCAACCGGGGCAGGAGGGGACCGTAGTGCTCCTCGGGTTCCCCTGCGATACCGGAGTGGAGATCAACGGAGGGCGTCCCGGAGCCCGCCACGGACCCGAAAAGTTCCGCTCCTGGATTCGGCGCTACGGCACCATTGACAACCCGGAAATGAATATCGATCTGTCCAACATCACCCTTGCCGATGCCGGAGACATCCCAGCCGGTCTGCCTCTGGATCAATCGCATGCCGCTCTCACCCGACAGACCGCATCCATCATCCAAAAAGGCGGCATCCCCTTCGTAGTCGGTGGCGGCAACGATCAGTCCTACCCCAACGCCCGCGCACTACTCGACTCGAAACCGGATACCCCGGTCGGCGTGATCAATATCGACGCGCATCTGGACGTGCGTCCCCTGAAGGACGGCCAGGCCCATAGCGGGTCTCCCTTCCGCCTCCTGTTGGAAGACTCCCGCTTCGCCGGAGAGCAGTTCATCGAATTCGCCGCTCAGGGCAGTCAGGTGAGCCGGGAGCACGCCCGCTACGTTCAAGACAAGGGAGCACATATCATCTGGTATTCGGAAGTATCCCGTGGCGACGCGGCGGCACAAGCCTTCCGCAACGCACTGGGACGACTGACTTGGGAATGCGATTCGCTGTTCGTCAGCTTCGATCTCGATTCGATCCGTGCCTCCGATGCCCCCGGCGTGTCCTGCCCCGGCATCATGGGCCTGCGCGCCAAAGAGGCGTTCGAAATGGCGTTCGCCGCCGGTGCCCATCCCAAGGTCGACCTGTTCGACCTGTCGGAATACAACCCCCTGATCGAAGAGGAGCACACCGGCCGCCTCGCCGTCGGCATCTTCTACCACTTTTGCCTGGGTGTGGCTTCCCGCAAGGGGGTGAAATGAAAAAGAAATCATCCACACGCACCGCCGGCACGCGTCCCATGGCCATGAATCGACGCCCCAAAAAGGCGCCGCGCGCGTCCACCTCCCTGAAACACAGTTGTTGCGACTGGGATACCGAAGCCGCCTTGCGCATGCTCCAGAACAATCTCGACGAACGCGTCGCGCTCGACTGGAAACAGCTCATCGTTTATGGCGGCACCGGACGCGCCGCCCGCAACTGGCAGGAATACCATCGCATCGTCGCCGAACTCAAACGCCTCAAAAGCGACCAGACCCTGTGTGTGCAATCCGGCAAACCGGTGTACATCGCCCAGACACACCCGGACGCGCCGCGCGTCATCATCGCCAACTCCAACCTCGTGCCCAGCCATGCCACACAGGAACATTTCGACCACCTCGACCAGCTCGGCCTCATGATGTACGGCCAGATGACGGCGGGAAGCTGGATCTACATCGGCACCCAGGGCATCCTGCAGGGCACCTACGAAACGTTCGGCGCCTGCGGACAGATCGATTTCAATTCGCACAGCCTGGCAGGGAAATGGATCTACACCGCCGGACTCGGCAACATGGGCAGTGCGCAACCGCTGGCGGGCACCATGAACGAAGCCTGCATCCTGGTCGCCGAGGTCAACCCGGCGCAGATCAAACGCCGTCTCCGGGAAGGTTATCTCGACCGCTCGGCAAAATCGCTCGACGAGGCCCTGCGTATCATTGACGAAGGATTGGCCAGTGGACAAGCCGTCAGTGTCGGCCTGCT
>JAJDBJ010000007.1 GCA_029261395.1 Nitrospinaceae bacterium | reverse complement strand
CTCGGAAGACCGGAGGTAGCACTTCAGGGCACGTTCAATATCCGGAGATACGCCTTCGCCTTTTTCAAACATGACACCGAGTTGGTTCAAGGCGGCTGCGTGGTTGCATTCGGCGACTTTGCGGAACCAGGTGAAGGCTTCTTTAAAATTTTTCTCCACCCCAATCCCGTTGTAGTGCAAGCGTCCCAGGTTGTATTGAGCTTCCAGATTGCCCTGTCCTGCGGCGAGGGTGTACCATTTCAGGCCTGCCTCCAGATCCTGCGGAACACCCAGGCCCTGTTCGTACAAAATCCCCAGGAATCCCTGACTGTTGGATGCCCCCTGCTCTGCCGATTTCAGGAACCAGCGGTAGGCTTCTTCATAATCCCGTTCCACACCGACGCCTTTGAAGAACATGACACCGATATTGTATTGGGCCTGCGGTTCGCCCCGCTCCGCCTCTCGAATCCATAAAGCGAAGTTTCTGCGTTCGACTGAGGGCAAAGAACCGCTGGCAAGCCGAACCATCTCATCCAGTTTGTGTCCGTCGTCATTTTTATGTAGAAATTCGAGGCCCCTGTTCGACAAGGCCAGGGAACGGCGTGCCGCACCGGGAAGTTTTGGCTGGATGCGGTCCGGAAGATTGCGGGAAGGTTGGGATTCTTTGGCCATACGTTTTCCTAAAGCTCGGAGCAATCGATGGCGAGGTTTTTCACGCGAATGCGCAGGTTCTGTATTTTCTCCTCCACGTCACTCACCATATCAGCGAGCACATCCTCTCCCTGCTTTTCGCTGTTTTCAACAAAGTCCTTGAGGCGAAACATTTCCGAGGATTTCAACTGTTCCAACTCCGCTTGAATCTGGTTGAATCGGTGACGCACCTGGCCGATTTGTTTGAGCAGGCGCGACAACTGTTTGCCCGGAGTGAGCTGGTCCCAATCGTTGATGACTTCCCAGTCGTTCAAAATCGCCTGGACCTGTTCGACGTCACCCAATTCATACGCCTGGTTGAGCCGGGCCATCAATGCATGGCGTCGCTCCCGCTCTTCCGGGTCGGTAGTGAGATCAGGATGAATTTTTTTGGCGGCGTCGCGGAACATTTTTTTCAACTCTTCACTGGGCTCGGGCAATTCCAACTCCGCTTCCTCTTGATGCACTTCCCAGTTGTGTGCGGATTGCTCCGCCTGTTCCCGCGCGGCTTCCGCCTGAGACCTGAAGTCTTTAGACTCTGGATGAATGCGAGTGGCCATTTCAAACACCGAAGCTTTAAGCCGATCCAACTCAGCGTACTTGCAACCGACTGCCTGTTGGTAGCGGTTCTCGAACAGATGCAGATCGCGTCGGGCGGTGGACAGGTCGAGTTCATTTTCGGCCAGCTCCTGTTCGAGCTCTTCCAGTTCCCGCTGTTTGCGAACGATTTCTTCCTGGTTGAGTCCCAGGGATCGAGTGATAGACTGCATGAGACAATGGACCTCGTGGGACAGGCTTGCCGATAGGCGCCTCTTCCCGGACATGGGTGGTTATTATTGATAAATGTAAGGTTGCCTTCTATTATCAAGCCAGTTGCCCCCGGAGGCAAGACCTTATGGATGATCGACCGATTTTCATGTCATTTGAGATATAATATCTGCCAGCAGGAAAACACCCATTCCACCGAGCCTCGGGAGGCTCAATAATATTCATTAAATCAATGGGTTACCCTTGAAAACAATCACCCCCTATTTTCCGGAAGACTCGCCGTTTTTGAAAGAGGACAGCCGCGGCAAGCGCTGGGCTATTCCTTATCATTACGAATGCTTGAACGGCCGCGTGGACACTCTGCTGGCCCGCCATGTGGATGTGCTTCAGGATTGCCAAGTGCTGGATTTGGCCTCGCATATGGGCACCCTCTCTTACGCCGCCCTGCAACTCGGGGCGCGGCATGTCCACGGCATCGATACCGAGGAAGCGATGGTCCGCAAGGGGGAGGACTTATTCAGCCGCATGCAAGTTTCCCCGGATGCTTACCGGTTTGAAGTGAAAGATGTGTTTGAATTTCTGGAAGCCTGCGAGCCGGATAGTTTCGATACCGTTCTCTGCTTTGGACTGCTGTATTATGTGATGGAACCGTTTCGCCTGCTCAAGCTGATTGAGCGGGTGACGCGCAAATGTATTCTGCTCGATACGTTCACCGCCCGGTACGCCGCCCTGCAGGGCAAGGACGCACTCCAGTATTATCCCAATGTCAGCGATGAAGCACTGAACCTGCCCATCCTGCTGACCTCGCTCACGCAGTCGGAGAAAAAAGATTACCGGCTTCCCAATGCCTTCCCTTATAAGGGAAAGGAACTCGCCCTGACCACTTTTCCCAGCCGCGCCCTGCTGGAAATCTGGTTCCAAATTCTGAATCTGGATTTCCGGTTACTGAAGTGGGACGACTACATTCAGAAACCCTGCCACTGGCGGGACCTGTGGACCCCGGAGCAAAAACAAGCCTCCCACTGGGCGGACGTGTACGCCAGCGAGGTGCGCGTTTCCTATCGATTGGCCCCTGCCAGTCCCCCTACAAAATGAAACGCTGAATCTCCATTAACACGGCAAACCAAGTCAATTCAAACAGTTAAAAACCATCCAATTAAACTTACATTTACATTCTAAAAAAATGTTTGCCAAGCGCCCTTTCCTTACTTATCCTGAGATTAATCAATAAAAACGGAAAATCGGGGAACGACATGCTTCCCCATCTAAGGAAAGAGAGTTTATGAAATTTCGATACCGCGTTAGCGCCATCCTTTTGATTTGCTTTCTTTCGTTCAGCAACAATCTTACTGCCGCTCCAAGTGGAAGTACGGATCTGTTTCACGATCTTAAAGAATACACGCGGTATCTGGAAAGCTCTACGGGTCTGTACAACGAATTGACAGAAATTTTCACCCAAACTTCGGCCATCGACGATTTGAGTCAAGCGGTATTGATGGAAACCATTGGTGAAGAAAACGCGCTTCAGAAAAAACGCCAGATGTCGGTTGTCATTGAGGGGAAATTCAAAACCGCCAATACCAAACTTGACGCTCTCTATCAGCCCGACTTTAAAACGGAGCGGTTCCAACCGCAGGTGAAAGAATTCAACGAGTACCTGAAAGAATACACCGCGACCATCCGGCAATCGCTCGACGACACCAATAATCTGTTTGATGCAAGTTTGACCCGGGACTTGTCGGTGGTCAATCAGTTTGACCTGCGGTCGCGGAGAACGATCGTGCGTGCCCTGGAAGGTGAGAATCAGTTGTTAAAACTGCGAATGGGCCAGTTGGAACAGAACAACCCTTCCTATCATCTGTTCAAATCCATTGTTCATTCCAATCAGAGTTTGGTCTATCTCATTAAAGCCCGGATCTCTGAGATGGAGAAACCGGAAGTCACCGGTGTTTCCAATTATGTTCCGGAGAATGGGGCTTCTTTTGTCAAAATCGCCAACATTGAACTGAGCTCCTCCAAAAGAGCGGTTGAAAAAGGAACCGACACTTTAAAAAACTGGGCGCAAGCCAACAAGTATAAATTTTCCATTTCAGAGGGCTTCAAAAATATCTTCCAGTCCTTGATCCTGTCGTTTGATAACAGCTTTCATGTGGAATTGAAAATCAACAACGCTTTCCAGACGTTGCTGAGCGAATATCCTGGCGACCAGAGTTTTGACCAGGTCAACGTCCAGATCGATACTCTGATCGACAAGCGCATGAGTCTGCAGTCGGACAGGATTCAATTGGTGGCCGAGATCTCCAATCTGGGAAAAGCCATGAGCTCCTCCGAACAATAAACCGGACGGCGAACCGCCGCAGGTGATTTTAAAAGCTCGGCTGACAAAGATAACCCGTCGATTTGATCCTCACGCATCAGCTAAATTGAGTCCCGCGTAACGCTGGATCTAAATTCTGAATCGCACCCAGGGAAATCTTTCTATTTCGGCTTGTAGACCCAGTTGGCCTCCACGGCGATTTTTTCGTGGAGGTACACCAGCACCCACCGTTTCCCTGCTTCCCGTGCCAGAACCAGTGCCGCATCCTTAAACAAAATACCCGGATGCCCCTTCTTAAACGCTTTGTAGATGAGGGTGGAATATTTCACTGCCGTTCCGATTTTGTATTTACGCGTCAGGTCAACCAATTGATTTTCCAGCGCCCAGTTCGTAGCGTCCTTCACCTTCAGCAGATGAGACAGCCGGAGCTTTAGCATTTTGTTGATGACCGGTTTGGTGTTGAGGTTCACCATCTGTTCCGCAAACCGTGAGAAACCGATCAGTAAATCATAGAGCCGCGCCTCATACAAAGGCCGCTCCGACTGCGGATGATGGACACGCGCAATCTCTTTCACCAGGTCATCATACCGTTGGCGTGCCTCCTGCCAGCTCATCGTACCCATATGAAATAAAAGAGCATTGCGTGAAGCATCGACCCGTTCCTTAACTTCTCCCGTCAGCCCGGATTCCTCAAATTCTTTATGCTCCGACAGGGCACTCATATCTTCCAACAGTTCTTCCGGAGAAATATCTTCATCTTGTCTCCGATCGCTGTAAACCCGAATGGCGGTTTCTCCGACCAGCAGGGTCCACCGAATCAGAAAAACTTTAAACACGATGTCGTACAAAAAAAACGTCGTCATTTTCAAGGACCAGAAAACGAGGTCCAGCGAACGCAGTGCCGTGTAAATCCACTTGACGATTGGAATCAGTTTGAAACGACGCACGGTCTTAACCGTGGGGGTTTGTTCCCATTGAGTCTTACGCGCCCACGCTTCCGACAACCACACCAGATGGCGCAGGCGAAACCGGGTCCATTCCCGAATACCCCGCAGTCGGGTCAACTGCACAATGTGTGTCTTCATTTCCAGAAAGGCATTCAGAATTTTTTCGATCCGGGCTTCGGCGAGGGGTTGGGCGGATTGTGGATGATGCAGTTCCGCGATCTGCTGAACCAGGCTCCGCGTATTTTCAATCAATGACAAATCCGCTTCACCGAGCACCCAGCGACCGCGCAGGGCTTCGCAACGTTCCGTGATCGCATTCAGGGAGAGGCGTTCGATTGGATCGGAGGTGGCGGACGCCCTCTGCTGAAGATTGCGCAAACGGGAGATATTCAGCCACCGCACCTGCAATAGCCCGTAGCCTTTGACGACCAATACCGCGAGCACGCACGCCAGAACCGCACCAAAGCCGAAGGCTATCCAATAGAAGTTGATCTGCATGAGCGCAATGGTCCCTTATCCAATCGGTTTCAACATGCGTGAGGGGTTGTTATGGCGGAAACCTTTTAATGGTGTTATCATTTTTAATAGACGACGATACATTTTTCCATTAAACCCTATAAAAAAGGCCTGTCGTGCCCTCCATCCGAACTCTTTCAACCCTGTGCCTGCTCGGTCTGCTGACTTTGATTTTACCGCAATGCGCGGACAAAGACAGCGACGATTATTACAAGGAAGGGCTGTCTCATATCGAGTCACAGGATTATGAAAGCGCAGAACGGGCGTTTCAAGCGGCGATCGACAAAAATCCCAAAAACCCGAACGGATACTATGGGCTGGGCGGAATTCACAATTATCGAAAGAAATACGACCTCGCTGAAAAGGCATTTCTGATCACACTGCGGATCGATCCTACTTATATTGATGCCCATTTCAGTCTGGGCTATGCTTACGAGCAGATGGGCCAAAAGGAAAAATCGGAGAGGGAGTACGCCATCTACCGCCGTTTGAAAAAAAAGATGGATCAATACATGAAAGATGAGGCGGCAGAGCGGTGAGGATTGCGGGAGCCTTATTGTTCACGATCCTGTTCGCGTTCGGCTGTACCACCTCTTACGAACCGCACCCAACCCATAAACGGTCGCGTCCCGGAATCCTGTTTCCGGAAGTCAAACATCAGCCCGGAAAAACCGTGCCTGCCTCTGCGCTGGCGCCCCAGCAACCGAAACCGAAAGCCGCCGTTCAATACAGCCGGCCCGCGATCAGGCCCGTACCCGCTTCGAACATTCCCAGAACGTTTCACTTGCCGACGGTGATCCATCATAAAGATCAATCGGTCATGGTCCGGGTGCCGTCCGGGTCTTACTGGGTTCCCTCGGAAAACGTGTCCCCATTTCAAATCGGGCAAAACCGGCGACTCGATCACACTACCTTGCCGGAGTTTTTGATTGATCGGGTGGAAATCACGGTGTCGCAATACAAGCAATTCAACCCGGACTACAATGAGACCCTCTACACCGGCGGCGAAGAATGTCCGCAGTGCCCGGTTATGGCCATCAACTGGTTCAACGCTCAACGGTATTGCCAGTGGGCGGGAAAACGTCTGCCGACGGAAAACGAATGGGAGGCCGCCGCCCGCGGGGCATCGAAGCATGCGTTTCCATGGGGCGATCAGGCCTTGGAGGGATTCGGAAATATCCAGGGAGAGCAGGACGGATTCATGAGCGTCGCGCCGCCCGGCTCTTTTCCCAAAGGCGCCAGTCCGTTCGGCGTGCTGGATATGATCGGTAATGTGTGGGAATGGGTGGACACGCCGGTCATACTGCCGGCACTTGCGGAAACCCAACCGCAACTGAAAAGCAATTCCATGCACCCGGCTAAAGGCGGCGGCTGGAGAAGCTCGCCGGAGATGGCCACCATTTCTTATCGCAACCTGGCCGACCCCAACATCAAAAATCCGACCTTCGGGTTCCGTTGCGCCAAGTCAGTGACTGACAAACCCCAATAAAAAACCCACTTCAAAATTGAAGCGGGTCTCAAATAAGAAAAAGCCAGATCCTTACTTTGGCAGGGTAAGTAAGGATCTGGCCCTTAAAGCACGGTGCTCCAGGCGATTCGGAAGGGATTGACTTATGAACACCCGGACGTTGCACCGCAAGATAAACATTTCAAGCAGGTGCCGTTTCGAACGAGGGTGAGTTGACCGCACTCACCGCACGGATCACCTTCATAACCTTTCAGTTTGGCGAGCGCGGAGCCGTTTTGCGCACTGCGGTTGGCGAGAACCACGGTTCCCAAAGCATGAATCGCCGACCCGCCGTTGGTTCCACCATTTGTTCCGCCGTTCGATTTTCCATGACCGTTGCCATTGCTTTCAGTAGGATGAGACTCCGATGTTTCGGTCGGCAAATCTGTCGGCGGGATATCTACTTCGACTCCCAAATCCAGATCGGTGATCTCGCCCTTGTCTCCCTCCTCATCATCTTCCGACGACATCTCTTCGTTTTTCTGAAGCGCATCGGAGCGCAGGTCTTCAGGAGTTACCTGGGCCAGATCGTTCCGGCCCAGGTAATTGATGGCAAGCTCCCGGAAAATATAATCGATCGTCGAAGTCGCCATGGAAATTCGGTCATTGCCGATAACCATGCCATTGGGTTCGAACCGGGTAAAGACGAACGCATCGACAAATTCTTCAAGCGGCACGCCGTGTTGCAGGCCAAGAGAGATGGAAATGGCGAAGCAGTTCATCAAACTTCTGTAGGCCGCGCCTTCCTTGTGCATGTCGATGAAAATCTCACCCAATGTGCCGTCGTTGTATTCACCGGTTCGCAGATACACCTTGTGTCCGCCAACCACGGCTTTTTGCGTGTAGCCATTCCGGCGATGCGGCAGACTGCGGCGCTGTTTGATCAACTGCACCATTTCTTCCGCTACCTTGAGAGGCGTTTTTTCTTTCTCATCCTCCAACATCGACAAATTGAAATCGTCCGCCGCCACACTGTTGAGCGGCTGGCTGAGCTTGGACCCGTCGCGATAAACCGCGGTTCCCTTGAGCATCAGTTTCCACGACTGCATGTGCGCCTCTTCCACCTCCTTGACCGAAGAACTGTTGGGCATGTTGATGGTCTTGGAGATCGCGCCGGAAATAAACGGCTGGGCGGCGGCCATTTTATGAATGTGCGCTTCGTGGCGGATGAACCGCTTGCCGTACTTGCCGCACTTGTTGGCGCAGTCGAAGATCGGGTAATGCTTCTCATCCAGGTGCGGCGCGCCTTCAATGGTCATGGTGCCGCACACCGCATCGTTGGCTTTGCAAATATCTTCGTCAGTGAATCCCAGATGCTTGAGCAGGTTGAAACTGAAGTCGTTCAACATCTCATCTTTAATGCCGAGCATTTCCCGACAGAAGGTTTCACCCAGAACGTGTTTGTTGAACGCAAAGGTGATATCAAATGCCTTGGGCAATTCCCTTTCCACCTGCGCCAGAATTTCGTCGGTAAAACCTTTAGTTTTCAGCGATTCGTGGTTGATGATCGGGGCCGTGGCGAGACTGCCCGAGCCCACACAATAGCTGACGATGTCGTTGATCTCCGCTTCCGGATAGCCCTGCTTCCTCAACGCCATCGGCACCGACTGGTTGATGATTTTGAAATAGCCACCACCCGCCAGTTTCTTATACTTGACCAATGCGAAGTCCGGCTCAATGCCGGTGGTGTCGCAATCCATCAACAATCCGATGGTGCCGGTCGGGGCGATGCAGGTGGTCTGCGCGTTGCGGTAACCATAACGAACGCCCAACTCAAGAGCGTTGTCCCACGACTCCACCGCCGCCGTCCGCAGGTACTCGGGACAATACGCGGCGTCGATGCCCTGCGGGAAGGTGGTGAGACCTTCGTACTCGTAGGAATCGCAATTGTAAGCGGCACGGCGATGGTTGCGAATGACCCGCAACATGTGCCTCTTGTTGGCTTTATAATGTTTGAACGGTCCCAGCTCAGACGCCATTTCGGCAGACATGGTATAGGAGGTGCCGGTCATCAACGCCGTAATGGCGCCGGTGATGGCCAACGCTTCTTTGGAATCATAGGGAATGCCCTGAACCATCAACAAGGTTCCCATGTTGGCGTAACCGAGACCCAGGGTGCGGTATTCATAACTTTTCTGAGCAATGGATTTGTTCGGGAACTGCGCCATCGCCACGGAGATTTCGAGGGTCAACGTCCACAACCGACAGGCATCAATGAACTCGGACACATTGAATTGTCCGGTTTCCTCACTGTAAAACTGAATCAGGTTGATCGAAGCGAGATTACACGCGGTGTCGTCCAGAAACATGTACTCCGAACAGGGATTGGAGGCGTTGATGCGGCCGCCTTCCGGGCAGGTGTGCCACTCGTTGACCGTGGTGTCGAACTGCACACCGGGGTCGGCGGAGGACCAGGACGATTCGTTGACCTTCTCCCACAAGTCCCGGGCCTGTACGGTTTTCACCGCTTTGCCCGAAGTCCGGGAGGTGAGGTCCCACTCCTTGTCGCTTTCAACGGCTCTCAGAAAATCGTTGGTCAGGCGCACCGAGTTGTTCGAGTTCTGGCCCGATACCGTCTGGTAGGCTTCCGAGGTCCAGTTGGTGTCGTACTCCTCGAATTCGATATCGCGCACGCCCTGCGCGCCCAACTGGATGACGCGGTACAGATAATTTTCAGGAATGAAATCGCGCACCGCTTCCCGTACGGCCTTGCGTAATTTTTTGTTGGATTGGAGGTTGAACCGGTTCTCTTCGTCGTCCCAGTCCCAGCAGGACTGCAAAACGTTCTTGAGATGCCTGCGGCACAACTTACTGCCCACCGCCAACGCGGCGACCTTGCGCTCTTCCTTCACTTTCCATTCAATGAATTCTTCGATATCGGGATGGTCAATGTCGAGGGTGACCATCTTGGCGGCGCGGCGGGTGGTGCCGCCGGACTTGATGGCGCCTGCCGCACGATCACCGATCTTCAAAAAACTCATCAGGCCGGACGATTGACCGCCGCCGGACAGGGATTCACCCGATCCACGCAGTTTCGAAAAGTTGGTGCCGGTGCCGGACCCGTATTTGAACAAACGCGCTTCCTGTTGCCACAGGTCCATGATGCCGCCTTCGTTCACCAGATCGTCGTTGACGGAAAGGATGAAGCAGGCATGCGGTTGCGGTCGCTCGTAAGCGGTTTTCGATTTTTCGGGCAGGCCGGTTTCCGGATTGGTGAAGTAATGACCCTGCGCCGGTCCTTCAATGCCGTAGGCCCAGTTCAATCCCGTGTTGAACCACTGCGGGGAATTGGGCGCGGCATATTGTCGGGACAGCATATAACGCATGTCGTCATAATAAGCGCGGGCGGAATCTTCATTGCTGAAGCATCCCTCTTTCCAGCCCCAATAAGTCCAGCATCCCGCCAACCGACGAAATACCTGACGCGAGTCGGTCTCGCTTCCGAAACGTTCTTCTTCAGGCAATAGGGCAAGCGCTTCGGTATCCGGCTCGGAAGGGCACAGCCACTCGGGAACATCATGCTCGTAGCGTTTTTTGGTGCGCGCCGGGATACCGGCTTTGCGAAAATATTTCTGAGCCATGATGTCCACCGCCACCTGCGACCACGTACTCGGCACCCCCACATTATCGATCTCGGCAACCACCGAACCATCGGCATTAATAATTCTCGAGACACGCTCAATAAAAGTGAGGCCACTGTAGGCGTCGTCTAAACCCTGGGTGAATGTGCGGTGAATTTGCATGAATCTCTCCAAAAACTTACATTAAATATCCAACTCCCCAAATGCTGACGAATCGAGAAGTGTTTTTTATATTTCTAAGTGGTCACCCACCTTAAAACTCAAACCAAAAACCTGCCCCAAACAGTAATTTAGGGCCCAAACCATTAATTTATCAATCACTACATCTAGTAGCTAGCAGCCCACAATAGCACCATATGTGGGGTTGTCAACTGAATTTGCCCTAAATAATTTTTCGATTTTTCAAGTCGTTTTGATATAAGGGGTTACAAAGCAACTCCTTTTAAATCTGATAGATATGAAAAAATAGCCGGCCTTCCAGGGACGCGTAATTCACACGGACAATAAGCTGTTATGGGGGTGTCGAGCGACTTCAGCGCATCAAATAAGGTTGAAAAGCATGTCCAACTCCTTTTCTCCCGTCAAATGAGGATAAGGGGACCATAGCCCTTCTAAATCCCCCTGATTAAGCCTTGGAATCCTGTGGATAAAATGGATAGAAAAACAAATGATTCGTTATCAAGGGCTTGGAAAGGGTCCGCGTAACGCTGGACTTAATGTAAAAATAAGGGAAGGGGGATATAGATCTGAGCGGGTCGAAGCAGGGAGCACAAATTAACGCTCCAACAGCTCAATATTGACCTGGCCGATGAATTCCATCAGCTTCAGCGCCCCGGCGTAGTTGCCCTCGGAGAGCTTGATGTGGGTGGCGTCTACATAATGCTGGCCCAGGGTGGGGTCCAGCGCCCGCCATTCGCCGACCCAGACTTCCGGCCAGGCGTGGTAGAGGAATCCTTTAAATTCACGGGAGTACACCAGGCCATTGACGACTTTGGTGGGTATGCCGGCCGCCCGTGCCAGCGCGGTGAACAGATTGGTGTGGGACTGGCATTCACCGCGTCGATCGTGCAGGGCATCCAGAGCGGTGAAGGAATCTACCAGCACTTTGTCGAGATTGTCATAGACCCAGGTGCTGATCAGTTTGGCCGCTTGCCAGGCATCTTTCTGATCTGCCACCAGATCCTGCGCCAGGGTGCGGATCATCGGATGCTGGACTTGGATTTCCGGTGCGTCTTTCAAATAATCCTTATACTGGCTGGTGGGGACCGGCAGAGGCACCCGCTTGGCCGGTGCCTTCGGCTCCCGCTCAATCAGCAGGGTGGTGGTGTAGGATTCTTCCCCGTTTTTCTCGGTTTTGAGGACCTTCTGCCGATGATCCTGCGGAATGGATTCAGGTCCATGCACATTGGAAAGCTTCAGCTTCATCCTTCCCATACGATCCGGCGAGGCGATGGGTTGCTTGATTTTGACCAGGCTGAGCGTGATGAAATTGCTGACCGACATCGGCTTGTCACTCATGCGGGTCGCCACCTCTTTCGACTCTCTACGTGACTCGAAATCCGTGAGTGACAGTTCCCGTAGCACCTGGCCCTGGGCATTGGTCCACAAGGTGGTGGTCATGCCGGAAAATTTCTGCTGAACGACTAAGGTGTTCACCTTTTTACCGTCAAATGTGATGGCCTCTTTTCTCAAGATCTCATAGGTCATGGGCATGACCATCCGAAAGGCTTCGATGAACAGGTTGAACCTGCCCTTCTTGCCGACCTCCAGCCCGTCTTTCATGATATTCAGCCAGATGGTGGTTGAAGGATAAATTCCTGAGGGGAAGTCGATCGCCTCTTGTTTATTGAACCCGCGACCGCTGACATCCAGAATCAGCTTGGAGCCTTCGACCCGCCCCACCACCTCTTGACGTTTGCCCATGATTTCCTGGAGCAGGACGAATCCTTTAAGACTCAAATCCGGATTCAGCGTGGTGTCCTGGGTTAATATTGTCGATTGGTCATCCTTGCCCGACTTCAGACGGAAATACATTTTGGTATGGACGTCGATACTGCCTTTCCCCACCTTGACGCGGGCATGATTGAAACCGATTTTACTGCCCTTGTAATAGGTACCCGACCAGTCGTCGGCATCCACAATCGGCACCGCAAAGGCCCCACTGGCCCAGCACAACACCGTTCCCACCACCAAAATGTTAACCCAAGATTTAAGTTTCATAACACTCAGACTAACACACTCCTGCCCGGAGGGGGAATTGGCTAATCATTGCCCCCAAGAGAATATTATTGAGCGCAATTCACGGTTTTCAATTTACCTGCGGCGGTTCGCCGCCTCCTGCCCGGAGGGGGAGCGGAGTACCTCCGCAGGTAATTTTTAAGCCCTTGGTTTACGAATATAACCATTGATCGTACCTGATTACCCAATAAAATCAGCTCCGGGCCTTGCCCGGCCAGCGTTACACTGGACTTAATGTGCCCCCCTTTTTAAAGAGGGGTCGGGGTGATTTGGAACCACAGATGCACACAGATAAATACAGATTCTTTCCTTCGGCAGGCTCAGGACAGGCTTGCCTGCGAGGCAGGCAGAATGACAATCGTTCCTCTCGAGTTAAGCCAGGTTCTGACCCAAATTCTGAATTGCGCCCAGTGACATTCTCTTGGAGGCAACAGTCAGCCCGTTCCCCCTTCGGGGAGAAGAAAAATGTGAAATTGGATGTGGAGGCGTGATAGTATAGCTTTTTGTGAACCGAGGTGGACCCTTTTCAGCGGATTCACCCCCCCTTCCCACACACCAATGGCAACAAAAGAACCGGAAACCTATCTCACATTCGACGATGTATTGCTCCTGCCCGCCTACTCCAAGGTGCTTCCGGCAGAGGTTAATCTGGGCACGCGTCTGACGAAAAAAATCAAATTGAACTGCCCGCTGTTGAGCGCGCCCATGGACACGGTCACCGAAGCCGACATGGCAATCGCTCTTGCGCAGGAGGGCGGTATCGGCATCATCCACCGCAACCTGGCACCCAATCAGCAACGCAAGATGATCGACCGCGTCAAACGCGCCGTCAGTGTGGTCATCGACGACCCCATCACCCTGGGACCGGACCAGACGCTGGGCGAAGCGCTGGAGATCATGGACAAATACAACATCACCGGTATTCCCATCACCCAAGGCAAAAAACTGGTGGGCATTCTCACCAACCGGGATATCCGTTTCGAAACCCAGCACAATAAAAAGCTGTCCACCTTGATGACCAAGGACAAACTGATCACCATCAAGGAAGGCATCTCGCTGGAGGAGTCCAAGAAACTTCTGCACGATCACCGCATCGAAAAACTGCCGATCGTTGACGCCAAGGGCAACCTGAAGGGCTTACTGACTCTCAAAGATATTTTGAAATCGACCGAGTATCCGAACTCCGCGAAGGATGACAAAGGCCGCCTGCTGGTGGGCGCGGCGCTGGGTGCGTCTTCGGACTATATGGAACATATCGCCGACATGGCGGACGTTGGACTGGACGTGCTGGTGATCGACAGCGCCCACGGGCATTCGGACAAAGTGCTGAAGACGATTGAGGCCATCAAAAAAACATTCCCAAAACTGCAACTCATCGGCGGCAACGTCGCCACTGCCGAAGGCACCCTCGCTCTCATCAAAGCTGGGGCGGATGCGGTGAAAGTCGGCATCGGGCCGGGATCGATCTGCACCACGCGCGTAGTGACAGGCGTCGGCGTACCGCAGATCACCGCCGTTAAAAAATGCGTCGCGGCGGCGGAAGCCAAGGGCATCCCCATCATCTCCGACGGCGGCATCCGGCATTCGGGAGACATCACCAAAGCCATCGCCTCCGGTGCGTCGAGTGTGATGATCGGCTCCCTCTTCGCTGGAACCGAGGAGAGTCCGGGAGAAAAAATTCTGTATCAGGGGCGAAGTTATAAAGAGTATCGCGGCATGGGATCGATCGGGGCCATGTCCGACGGCAGTAGCGACCGTTACTTCCAGGAACGGGGACTCAACGAAAGCAAACTGGTGCCGGAAGGCGTCGAGGCGCGCATTCCCTACCGGGGATCGGTACAGTTCACCGTCCACCAGTTACTGGGCGGTCTGAGAGCAGGCATGGGTTATTGCGGTTGCAAAGATATTAAAGAACTGCGCACGAAGGCCACGTTCATCAAAATCACGCCGTCCGGCCTGCGGGAAAGCCACGTGCATGATGTGATCGTGACCAAGGAAGCCCCCAATTACAATATCGAATAACTGGCGGCGAACCGCCGCAGGAAATTCAAAACACAGATTCTTCGCTTAACTTTGTTCCGCTCAGAATGACAGCCAATCACCGTTATGTCATCCTGAACGAAGTGAAGGATCTAGGTTTATTCTGGTTGCCATACTTACGTAAATCTCCCCTTAAAAAGAAAAAACTCTGATGACCAAAGCCAAAGACATCCACGAGCAGAAAGTCCTGATCCTTGATTTCGGATCGCAGTACACCCAGAACATCGCCCGCAAGGTACGCGAGTGCGAAGTGTATTGCGAAATCCATCCGTGTACGGTCGATTTCAAGTTCATCGAAGCGTTCAACCCGAAAGGCATCATCCTGTCGGGAGGACCCGCCAGCGTGATGGAAGAGGATTCACCACTGGTCGATCCCAAGGTATTCAAGATGGGCGTGCCGGTCCTCGGCATCTGCTACGGCATGCAATTGATGACCCGCCTGTTGGATGGCGAAGTCGACCCTGCAAAAGAACGCGAGTTCGGCCGGGCGGAGTTGATGGTCAAATCATTCTCCCACCTCTTCAAAGACGTCCACAGCAAATCGATTGTGTGGATGAGTCACGGCGACCGCATCTCCAAAATGCCGAAAGGATTCCAGACCACGGCGTTCACCGATAACTCTCCGGTGGCGGCCATGGAAAATTCCATCGACAAAATTTACGGTCTGCAGTTTCATCCCGAGGTGGTCCACTCCCAGGAAGGTATCAAGATAATCCGCAACTTCCTGTTCAACATCTGCAAATGCCAACCGCTGTGGAAAGTGGAATCGTTCGCCGATTATGCAATCCAGGGCATTAAGAACCAGGTAAAAAATGGGAAGGTCCTGCTAGGGCTGAGCGGCGGAGTCGATTCCTCCGTTGTCGCTGTGCTTCTGCACAAAGCCATCGGTAAACGGCTGATCTGTATCTTCGTCGACAACGGACTGTTGCGCACCGGGGAACGCACCAAGGTGGAAGAAACCTTCCGCGAACATTTTCACATGAACCTGAAAGTCGTCGACGCATCGAAGCGATTTCTGGATAAACTGAAAGGCGTCACCGACCCGGAGCAAAAACGCAAGATCATCGGCAACACCTTCATCCATATTTTCGAGGAGGAAGCCAAGAAAGCCGGCGACTTCAAATTTCTCGCGCAGGGCACGCTGTACCCGGACGTGATCGAGTCGGTCTCCTTCAAAGGACCGTCGGCGGTGATCAAGTCGCACCACAATGTCGGTGGACTGCCGGAAAACATGAAAATGGAGTTGGTGGAACCTCTGCGCGAGTTGTTCAAAGACGAAGTGCGCGCGCTGGGACGCGAGATGGGCATGCCCGACGAGATCATCTCCCGCCAGCCGTTTCCCGGACCGGGGCTGGCCATCCGCATCATCGACGACGTGACGCCGGAGCGGATCACCATCGTGCAGGAAGCGGACACGATTATTCTGAATGAAATTAAAGCGGCGGGGCTCTACAAAAAAATATGGCAATCGTTCGCAGTACTCCTGCCGGTCAAAACGGTGGGCGTGATGGGCGATTCGCGAACGTATGAAAACGTCGTCGCCTTGCGCGCAGTGAACAGCACCGACGGCATGACCGCCGACTGGGTGCAACTCCCCTATGAGTTGCTCGGCAAAATCTCCAACCGCATCATCAACGAAGTCAAAGGCGTCAATCGCGTCGTCTACGACATCTCCTCCAAACCCCCCGGCACCATCGAGTGGGAGTAGGCCCTCCGCGGACGGCGAACCAGCATGACGGCGCAGGCAAATTTCGGCATGCTAACGCGAGTCGTTAGAATACTCCTTCCCTATTTAAAAACGAATTTACCAAAATCCCAATAACCCCCTCCACTTTTTCATGTTCTAAACGCCTGCTTATCAAGCCTTTCTTTAGAAGGTGTTGAATCGGGCCCTGCGATCTTGGTAGACTTTAGGTATGAACTCACATCGCCTTATTATATTGATTCTTATAGCGTTACTCGGCACTCCCGTGATCGCATCTGCCTCGTCGATGGTGATGATACCGGAGGGGCCGTTCACCATGGGCCAGGGGAAACAACCTCCTCACGGACCGGAACGGCGCCTGTTCCTCAAATCGTTCCTGATCGACCAGAGCGAGATCACCAACGAGGAGTTCCAGGAACAGTTTCCCAACCACCGTTTCCGCAAAGGCGCGGATCAGCATCCGAGAACGAAAGTCACCTGGCACCAGGCCAAACAGTATTGCGAAAAAGTCGGAGGCCGACTGCCCACTGAAGCGGAATGGGAAAAAGCGGCACGGGGAGAGCGCGGCTCCGTTTACCCCTGGGGCGACCGCAAACCCAAAAAGCGTCCACACCCTTTTTATTCCGGCGTCGTCAAAAAAAACGTGGGGTCCAACAAAACGGATGTCTCCGCCTACGGCATTCACGACATGGCGGGATCGGTCTGGGAATGGACCGCCGATGCCCAAGGCCAACTGAAAATCATTCGCGGGGGATTGTGGAACCACCACCTCGATTTCGAGTATAGTAAGGCTTTCGAAAAAGCCACCATCCCGCCGGGAGAACGGCTCAGTTTTCTGGGGTTCCGATGCGTCCGTTCCATGGAATAAACCGAAGATCGTTTCTGGTCCGCGCGTTCGCGTTCTGCGTGGCATTGGTGCAGGGCTGGTGGAGCCGACCGGGTTCGGCACAGGCCGATCCGGATTATTTCACGGGCACCGATTTCGTCGGCAAAACCCGCGCGGGCAAATTCAAACAGTTCTACATCAATTACTGGAAACCGTTCCGGCGCATCAAAGCGGAAGACTGGACACTGGAGGTCGGCGGCCTGTGCGACAATCCGAAAACCTTCACGCTGGACCAACTCAAAGACCTGCCGCCGATCACGCAAACGTCGCGGCTGAAGTGCGTCGAGTGCTGGTCCGCCAGGGCGGAATGGAGCGGCTTCCATTTTTCCGAGTTGATGAAACTCTGCCCACCAAAATCGCAGGCCACGGGCGTGGTCTTCCACTGCGGTGACGTTTACAAAGAGCACCTATCCCTTGAGGACCTACAGCATCCGCGGACGCTGATGGTCACTCAGATGGATGGCGCCCCGTTGTCCGATGAACACGGGTTTCCCCTGCGCGTCATCGCGCCTTCCAAATACGGCTACAAGAATCCCAAGGCCATTGTGAAGATGGAATACGTAAGCGAATTGCAGTACGGCACCTGGAGCAAGATCGGCCCGTACTCGCCCGACGGCACTATCCTCCCCGGCACCGACCACCCGCTCGATTTCGGGAAAACTCCGCGTCGCATCTCCGGCGGCGAAATAAAAGACTATTAACCACCGACTGCTAGCCGCAGGGGCAACTTGCGGTGCGCTAACGCGAGCCGCTGACCTCTACTTTTTGGTCCTCCATGTCCCGGTAGTGTAAGGAATCGGGTACAATGACGACTAACTTTGCGACGTTTGATTATCAATTTATTCAGGTGCATCTAATCCTATGGCGAAAAAAGATTACAACATCATTGCAATCGGCGGAGGCTCAGCGGGCCTGGTGTCTTCTTATATCGGTTCGGTCGTCAAGGCCAAGGTTGCTTTGATCGAAAAGCACCAGATGGGCGGTGACTGCCTGAACACCGGATGCGTGCCCAGCAAAGCGCTCCTTCGCACCGGGAAAATCCTGTCTTACATCAAACGATCGCAGGACTTCGGCTTGAAATCGGCACAGGTGGATTTCGATTTCCCCGACGTCATGGGACGCGTACACAACGTCATTAAAAAAGTAGCACCACACGACAGCATTGAGCGTTACACGAAGCTGGGTGTGGACTGTTTCACCGGATCGGCTAAAATCCTCTCCCCGCACGAGGTGGAGGTAAACGGCAAAACGCTGACCACCAAAAATATCATCATCGCCACCGGCGCGCGCCCGGCCATACCGCCGATTCCCGGTCTCGATCAGGTGGATTACCTGACGACGGACACAATCTGGAACCTGAACAAATTACCGAAGAAACTGATGGTGATGGGCGGCGGGCCTATCGGCTGTGAATTGGCCCAATGTTTCGTACGGCTGGGGAGTGAAGTAACCCTCGTCGAAATGCTTCCCGATGTTCTCATCCGCGAAGACGAAGAAGCCAGCCGCATGGTGCGCCAGAAATTCATCGCCGAGGGAATCGACGTGCGCATCAATTCCAAGTGCAAGGAAGTGGTGGTGCAGGACGGTAAAAATTATATGCTGGTGGAGAAAGACGGAAACACCGAGCGGGTGGAGTTCGATCAACTGCTGGTCGCGGTGGGCCGCGCCGCCAACGCCAAAGGGTTCGGGCTGGAAGACATCGGCGTGAAACTGGGACCGCGCGGCACGGTGGAAGTCGATCAGTACCTGCGCACCACCACACACAAAAATATTTACGCCTGCGGCGACGTGGCGGGTCCGTTCCAGTTCACCCACACCGCCGCGCATCAGGCCTGGTACTGCGCAGTCAATGCGCTGTTCAGTCCCTTCAAGAAATTCAAAGTGGATTACAGCGTCATCCCGTGGGCGACGTTCACCGATCCGGAAGTGGCACGCGTCGGCCTCAACGAAAAAGATGCGAAGGAACAGGGCGTCCCCTACGAAGTGGCGACTTATGGTATTGACGACCTCGACCGGGCCATCGCCGATGGCGAGGACAAAGGTTATGTAAAAGTATTGACCCCGCCCGGCAAGGACAAGATTCTAGGCGTCACCATTGTCGGCTATCACGCCGGGGATTTGATCACCGAATACGTGCTGGCGATGAAGCACGGTCTCGGGCTGAACCAGATTCTGAGCACTATCCACATCTACCCGACGATGGCCGAAGCCAACAAATACGCCGCCGGCATCTGGAAGAAGAACCATGCGCCGACAGGCTTGCTGAATTTCATCCAAAAGTTTCACGCGTGGCGACGGTGAGACGCATCTCCTGCGCCTGCAGGAGATAAACCTCCGCCGACTCCCCGACAGCGGCGGACTCATCACCACTCCATTTAAAATGCCTGGCAAGGCGTTATCCTTCCGCGCATCTCAAAAAAATCAAAATAGTTATCCACAGCTGTGGATAAGATATTCCCTTACCATCAGGTTTTCAATTCATCTTGCCTGCAAGTATTTTATGCGATTCACCACAAACTTTCCACATCGTTTCAATAAATTATCCACAACTTATTGCGATGATAGGCAGGTATTGAACGGGTTTTAATCTTGTTGTCCATACCATAATTTGGGACTATCAGAGGACAAATACTGTTCATGTAACGGATATCTTGATCAACCGCTTCATATCTTCGGGGAGAAGAAATGAACAATCCTTATTATTTGACAGCATTTATTGATGAGCAGGGACAACGGCGTCCTTTTAGCTTGAGGATCGATAGCCCGATTGCCACTTCTGGGAATATGGATTTTTATTGCCGCATCGAATCTCCGGAACTGCTGGATAGAGACTTCAACGTGTATGGAGACAGTAAAAACCAGACGAAAGAACAGGCGCTGAAGTTTGTGGAATTCTGCCTCAAGGACAAGAAGGTCTACAATGCGGAAGGAAACGATCTGGTTTTGGAGATGTGGGAATAAGCTCTCTCCTGCAAAATACCGCTTACTCTATTCTTTTCACCCTGTACAGGCGGAAGGTGCCCGCTTTCTTTTTTAAGGGTCGCATCGCACAGTCAAATCTCTTGCAGGCTGAAGTCTTGCCAGCAGATCATATCTCGATGTACAGGCCTTCGTCCTTGATGGTGACGCGGTAGGTGGGAATGGACTGGGTGCGGTCGAATTTGAAGAGACCGGTTTTGATATTCCAGGCATGATCTTCACGGGCGCACAGGGCGTACATACCGTTCAGTTTCCCCCGAGTAAGGCTTGAGTCGCATTTTTTGCACAGGTCAATGATCACCAAATAGCGGCCCTTGGCAAAATACACCCCTAATGTATAAATCACATCGGTAATGGGATGCTCGAACTGAACCTGCCTGCTCTCCCCCTCCACCGGGGCATCGGCCAGATCTAATATACGGACTTCTGACATCTTGATTCCTGAATAGTTATTCTATGGGAAGGTAAGGACCGAAGTTATCGCGGAAATATTTTTCCAGGTCCCACCGGAACCGGCCCTTTAGGTGAGGTAATTGTTCCGCCACCTCATGGTCAAATTTCACGTAGTCCTCGGTAAGTTTCTGCACTTCTTCTTCACGCTTGATCTTGGGATCGAGATAGGATTCACCCATGGCGGATGTGCCGACCACCAAATCCCTGCCCCTCCGGATCCAGCGGGCCAACACGGTCTGTTCCTCTTCGGACCCCGGTTCAATTACAGTCATCGCATTCAATTCCTCAATAATACAGATTTAACGGTTTTTCGTTGAAGACCGTCATTTAAAAACATTTTTCGTCCGGGGTCAAGGGGTCTCCTGAAATTTTGGTCCGGCAGGGGCGGATTATGTCCCTCAAAGGTTGCAATTAGCCTTTGAACTGGGTAGCATATGGACCATTCTCAAAACACATTTTTTCGCACTTTTGAATCTTTTTCATAGAAGGATGACCCGATGACTACCGAGTCGACAACGCCCCAAAGCGCCGAGGGCTGGTTCCAAAAAGGAGTGACGCTGGGCCGCGCAGGGGATAACCAGGCCGCCATCGCCGCTTATGAACAATCCGTCGTTTTGGATCCCGGGCACTTCCGGGCCTGGTTCAATCTGGGGAGCCGTTATGGCAAGCTCCAGCAAAACGCCAAGGCATTGCCCTGCTTCCAAAAAGCGGTGAAGCTGAAACCGGACGACGTCATGGCCCATTACAGCCTGGCCTTCATTTGCAACTTGTTGAATATGCTCGAGGACTCGGTCAAGCATTACCAGGAGGCCATCAAGCTCAACCCCAATTTCGCACGCGCTCACAGCAACCTGGCGACGGTACACTACTCCGTCAAGCAAGGCAAAGAGGCCATCCACCACCTGCGTATTGCCAAGAAACTGTTCGAGGATCTGGGTGAGTTGCACATGGTGGAAACGGCAAACAGCCTGCTCACGGAATGCTACACAGAATTCAAACTGTCGCCGGAAGATTTTGAGTAACGCACTCCCCTGACGGGGAAGGAAAACTGGCTGACCGTTAACGGCAAACAATCATCATTGGGCGCAACTAAAAGTAATAATTACCGTCGGTGACTTGCCGGTCACCCTGTCCACAATCGAACCTCGCGGAGTAGCCCCTAACGGAGATCAAGTTTTTAAATTTACCCGTGGCGGTTCGCCACCCGGACTCTCACTAACTCTTCACACAGACCCGGCTCATGGACTACGATGTCATCGTTATCGGCGGCGGCTCCGGCGGTTATGCCGCGGCGGATACGGCGCAATCGGCAGGCGCGAAGGTGGCCATCGTCGATCCCGGCCCACTCGGCGGACTGTGCATCCTGCGCGGGTGCATGCCCACCAAAACCATCCTGCGCTCGTCAGACATCATGGCTCTCATGCAGAGAGCCGGGGAGTTCGGCCTGTCGGCATCGGATATCCAGGCCGATCTGGCCGCTATCATCGACCGCAAAAACAAGCTCATCCGCGAATTCGCCGACTACCGCATCGGGCAACTCAAAAATCCACGTTTCACATTGATCCAAGACAAAGCCACTTTCGTGTCGCCCCATGAAATCGAGGCCGGAGGCCAACGGCTAACCGCGAAATCGTTCATCATCGCTACCGGATCGATTGTCAACTGGCTCCCCATCCCCGGTCTGGAAGAAACCGGATACCTCACCAGCGACGATGCGTTGGAATTAAAGGACCAGCCGACATCAATGATCGTGCTGGGCGCCGGACCGGTCGCCGTGGAGCTGGCGCAGTTTTATCAACGCATCGGCACGCAGGTGACGTTGATCCAGCGGAGCCCACACATCCTGTCATCTACCGATGAGGATTTGGCACGACCGGTCGAAGCACGGCTCCGGGAAGAAGGCATGACCGTTTACACCGGCACGCAGTTGCAGGAGGTTGCATCCGACGGCAAAACCAAAACTGTGCGGTTCCTGCATGAAGGGAAAGAGAAAACCGTGTCCGCTGTGTGCCTCCTCGATGCGCTGGGACGCCGTCCGAATGTCGACGGGCTGAATCTTGAGTCAGCGGGGGTGGAGATGGGTGAGTGGGGCATCGGCGTCGATTGTGCCATGCAGACCAGCCAGCCGCACATCTTTGCGGTGGGAGATGTCAACGGCCTGCACGAGATCGTGCACATCGCCATCCAACAGGGTGAAGTCGCAGGCTGGAACGCGACGCATCCGGATCAAACTCCACGGGAAGTCGACGAACGACTCGCCACCACCGTCGTGTTCACCGATCCGCCAGTAGCCAGTGTCGGCCTCACTGAAAAAGATTGCCGGAAAAAAAAGATTGAGTACCTTGCCGCGTCGTATCCGTTTAACGATCATGGAAAATCGTTATGCCTTGGCGAAACTCACGGCCACGTGAAACTGTTGTGCGATCCCAAAAGCGGAGAAATCCTCGGCGGCCATATCACCGGCCCCGAAGCCGGCGAGCTGATCCACCAACTGATAGCTATCATGTACTACAAAGGCACGGTGAAAGACCTGCTCACCATGCCGCATTATCATCCCACCCTCTCCGAAATCCTCACCTACCCCGCCGAAGAGTTAGCCCAAAAAATCAACTAGTTATCCCTATAGGCATATTTTTAGTTGCTAAATAGGCCAAAAGCAATATATTTCCCATAGCCAATATTTTTCTATCAAGATCCTTAATTCCTACTTCATTTTCCGGATCAATGGGATAAAGGAGACATTATGGGAAAAGACTCATATCACGGAAAATCTGAACGCCCCTGGCCCAATCCACTTTTGGAAATTGGAGCTATCGTTGGTCATACCACCGATACCTCATGCCGGTTGTGGTTTCGGACCGGAAGGACTGGAAAATTCGAAGTAATCTATTACCCCAAAACCCGTGAAAATCTAGACGATCCTTTTTTACAATTCAAGGATACTTCTCTAAATTTGGATTTTTTTTCCAATGATATCGTCAGAGAACCATTTCAGATTGATAATTTTGACAACGACTCCACCCATGTGGTGGATCTGGACTCCTTGCAGGCAAATACCCAATACGCTTATGCCCTGTACAGTGAAAACGAATCACGGGTAATTTTGGGGCAAGACAGGTCTTTGAGTTTCCACACTCTGCCCGCATCCGAACCCATTAAGCCTTTATCCTTTGGCTTTTACTCCTGTCACATGCCTTATAGTAGCTCCCTTTTCGGCGGAACTAATTTAATCAATATGGAAATGTGGGACGCCTTTTATGAAGTGCTTCAACGCCACCGGCAAGAAAAGAGCAATTTGCGCTTTATTATTGGAGGCGGCGATCAGGTTTATGTAGACGGCATCAAAACCCTGAGTATCTGGAAATATCTAAATAAAAAAATGAGAAAGGAAAATGGCACCCTATTCCCCTCCTCAGAAGATATGGTTTCATGGTACCGAGATATCTATCATGGTTATTGGGGATTCCCTTCGGTTAAGAAAGTCTTTTCAAGTTTTCCAACCTACATGATCTGGGATGACCATGAATTGGGAGACGGTTTCGGCTCATACTATAATAATTTAGAAGGAGTGAACAAATTACTCCCGGACCTTAAGGAAAAAAATCTTACACTTGAGGATGGGTTGGAGTTAAAAAAGCGTATGTTTGAGGCTGGAGAGCAAGTTTACATTGAATACCAACACACACATAACCCCGACACTCCAGACAACCAATATGACTATTGCTTTTATCATCAAAATTGTGGTTTTTATTTTCTCGATGGCCGTGGCAAAAGAGATGTCAATCGGAAGGAATATCGTGTTCTAGGAAAACCTCAAATGAACCGCTTCAAAAAATGGCTTGAAAGCGAAGAGACCCTTAAAAAAGAATTTTTATTTATTATTTCTGCCGTCCCAGTTTTACATTTAAAACCAGCCATAGCCAATATGGACGACAGTTGGATAGCTAAAATGGCCGATTTAGAAGATGATTTAAGAGACTCTTGGGAACATAAACTCCACAACAAAGAGAGGAAGGAGCTTATGAAATCTATATTCAAAGCTACTTCCAATGGTGGGCCTAAGATCAGTATTTTAAGCGGAGATGTTCACACATCAGCAGTATTTAAAATAAGTAATTCCAATGACGACGTGATCTACCAGCTGACCTCTAGCTCCATAACCTACAATGTTTCAGTTATTCTGGGGTGGATTTTAGGGGGTGGGGTCCCCGATGACGGCACGACTGACGACGATTATACCTTTGAACGACTGGCTTTATATACCGATACCAATTTCTCGATTATTAAAGTTGAAAAAAAATGCGTCGTGTTTCAACTTTATGGCCTGCAAATAATTTATCCGCCGGACAGCGGCATGCCTGGAGATGAACCTGAAGAACCTAAGGCTTTGACTCACTCAATTGCAAAAATCAAACTAGATTTTCAACCATAATCAAAAAATAAACAGATTTACACGTGCGCCGTGTCGTATAGGTTTAAACCAAAATAATTCTTATTTCCAAATATTTTGATTATGCGAAATATACAGGTAAAACCTTTAAACTTTTAAGGGGGAATTATGCACAAAGCTATTATTCTTATTAATTTTATTCTTTTTATGTTGCTTCCTAGTGCATCTTTTAGCGAACCAAACAAAAATTTTGCAGGCTGGGATTGGGGATTAGGAGTGTCTTTAACTGTTGATACTGGTAGCAGAGATAGAGTGGAGGAAGCAAGTATTATCGATGGAACGATTAGGGTAAACAAAGACAATAATGCAATACCTCGGATAATGCTGGAACTTCACCATTTTATTTGGACGTGGAGTGACGACACTGTGGGTTTAGGATTGTTTTCAGGGATTCAACCTGGTGGAGACGATATTATAGATGCCTTTGGAGGTGGAATAATGATGGGTTTTAGAAAAAATAAAACCGACTTTTTAAGTTTTAATATTGGAGTGGGCGTTATGGTCGACCCTAACACAAAAGTATTAGGAGATGGATTTGTAGCAAATCAAGCGCCTCCCGGCACAGAAACGGAGGTTCGTTTTAAGGAAACAGAACAAATAGGTATTTTGGTTCTTGTTTCTACTTCTTTTTAAATAAGTTTTTTTAGAAATACACCATTCTTAAGAAAAGAAATCCTACGAATTAAGCAAAGCTAAAGACTTAATATTTTTATTGCGTTTATAACACATAAACCAACAGACTTCGTTACGCAACAAGCCCAAGACGAAAGGTCGCCTTGGGCTTGTGTTGTTTTTTCGCTTGGGGTGCTACTGTGTGTGCGGCTTCGCTCACACCATGTCTTTGAGAGCTTTCAGCGGTTGAACTTTTACCACCTTGCGGGCGGGCTTTGCTTTGAAGATCGCTTCTTCGCCGGTGAAAGGATTGATTCCTTTTCGCTCTTTGGTGGCTGGTTTCTTGACGACTTTGATTTTCATCAATCCCACAACATTGAACAGACCGGGTCCGCGTGACGAAAGTGATTTGTTAATCATTCCGCCAAGAGATTCGAATACGGCTCCGACTTCTTTACGGGTTAATCCTGTGTCCGAGGCGATTTGATTAAATACTTCCGACTTGGTGGGTGGTTTGTTGCCATTCGAGGCTTTTTTGGTGGCCATGCGTGTGATCTCCTTTACACGGTTAAGGTCTTAAGTGACCCGGATAGAATACCACTGGGACGTGGTCAATCCCTTTGATGATAAGCTAAATTTACGGTTTGTACATCAAAAAACCCGCTATTTCCCGAAGTTTTTTCAATTTCCTTGAAGACAGCGGTCCTACAAAAACTATCAACGGGGATGACCCCGGTCCAAATTTTTCTTGATTTATTTTTGATTCACAGAGAACTCAGTTGATCGGCGAAGTGGTCGAGACTCTCCAGGGAGTTCATTTCGGTGGCACAGAGGAGTAAACAATTATCCAATTCCGGGTAAAAATTTCCCAACGGCAGACCGGCGACAATATTGGCTTCCAGCAGTTTGGCATGAAGTTCCTGAGCCGGTCCGGGGCATTCCAATACAAATTCATTGTAGGTATCGGACAGGAACCGCAAGCCGAACCCCTTTAGTTGTTGCAGTTTATCTTTGAGTGCGTTGGCGGTCTTCAAATTTTGTAGAGCCATGTCGCGCACTCCCTGCTTGCCCATCGCCGCCAGCCAGATGGTCGCCGCCAGCGCGCACAGGCCCTGATTGGTACAGATATTCGACGTCGCTTTTTCGCGGCGGATGTGTTGCTCGCGCGTCGCCAGGGTCAGCGCATAAGAGCGTTGGTCGGCGCGGTCGACGGTCTCGCCCACAATGCGTCCCGGAACTTGCCGGAAAAATGACTCCTGGGTTGCGAAAAACCCGACATGAGGTCCGCCATAGGACACCGGCAATCCCCAGCCCTGCCCTTCTCCGACGACGATATCCGCTCCCCGTTCGCCGGGCGGTTTCAGAATGCCAAGAGACGTCGCCTCTGCCACCACGACAATCAACAGGATTTCCTTTTCTTTCAGGAATTCTTTCAGATCAGCGTATTGTTCGACGATACCGAAAAAGTTGGGCGACTGAATCACCACCGAACTGGTGTCATCGGTCACGTTCTCTTTAATAAATTTCAAATCGGTCTGGCCGTTTTTCTGATACGGCACCTCGGTGATTTTGAAATCGATGCCCCGCGTATAGGTCTCCACCACTTGTCGATATTCGGGATGGACGGTGCGGGACATCAACACCTCACAACGATCATTGACGCGGTGCGCCATCAGCACGGCTTCCGCCAACGAAGACGCTCCGTCATAAACCGATGCGTTGGCGATCTCCATACCCGTCAACATGCAGACGAAACTTTGAAACTCGAAAATGGCCTGCAGGGTGCCCTGGCTGACTTCCGGTTGATAAGGCGTGTAGCTGGTCAAAAACTCGCCGCGCAAAAGGAGATGGTTCACTATAGACGGTGTGAAATGACGATACGCCCCGGCACCGAGAAACACGGCGCATTCCTCAAGATTCACGTTCCGGCTCGCCAATTGGTTCAGGGCTTGCGTGAGATCTGCTTCCGGCAACGCAGGAGGCAAATCCAGCGGAGCCTCCAGGCGTAGAGCTTCCGGGATGCTGTGGAACAGCTCCCCGATCTCCTTGATGCCGATGGCCGAGAGCATTTCCCGGATATCGGTTTCCGTGTGCGGGATATAGCGCATGAGTCAGTGGGATGCGGGATGTAAATTACCCCTGCTGTTCCTTGATGAAGGCTTCGTAATCTGCCGCCGAAAGCAAACCGTCTGCCTGGCTGGCATCGGACAGTTCAATTTCGATCATCCAGCCTTTGCCGTAGGAGTCCTGATTGACCAACTCGGGGTTGGCTTCCAGATCCTTGTTGACGGCGACCACTTTGCCGCTGACGGGAGAGTACAAATCGGATACGGTTTTGACCGACTCCACCACTCCAAAGGTATTTTCTTTTTCCAGTTCGGTTCCCACAGCGGGCACCTCAACAAACACCACATCGCCCAACTGGTCCTGAGCAAATTGGGTGATGCCGATCACCCCTTTGGCGCCATCCACCTTCAACCATTCATGTTCCTCTGTGTACCGAAGATCTTTGGGGACCTCCATCGTTTCCTCCTTATCGTTGTACTCATCCAATGAACAATTATAATTCGAACCCCGGCATTGCGAATGCCTCCGGGACTCAATGATTTTATTTCTTTTTGATCCCGCTGGGAACAAACGGTAAAGACGTCACCTCTCCCGCAACCGTCGAGTTGCGGATGGCGATATCCAGCCGTGTGCCGGGTTTTGATAATGCCGTGGGTACATTACACAAGGCCACCCCGGTATTCAAGGTCGGAGAAAATGTTCCGCTGGTGACTTCCCCCACCGGTTGACCCTCGTGGAGCACTTTATAATGAGAACGAGGCACACCGCGATCGGTTAGCTTGACCCCCACCAGCTTCTGCGTTAGCCCCTTATCTTTTTGATTTTTAAGAGCCTCCTGCCCTACAAAGGTATCGGCTTTATTGAGTTTGATGACCCAGCCGAGCCCCGCTTCCAAAGGCGAGTGGTCGGCATCGATTTCCTGCCCGTAAAGCGCGTAGCCCATTTCCAGGCGCAGGGTATCGCGTGCGCCCAGGCCGATGGGTTGCAGATCAAATTCCTTTCCAACCGCCAACAATGATTCGAGCACCGGCACGGCCGACCTCGCATCCAGATAAACTTCAAACCCATCTTCGCCGGTATAACCGGTGCGGGCGATGACCGCCTCTACGTCACCCACCCAGCCTTTCTGGAAACGATAATAGCCCAGCTCATCCAGCGGAACATCGGTCAGCTTCCTCAGCAGAGACTCGGCCTTAGGGCCTTGAATCGCCAGCTGGGCGGTCTGGTCACTGATGTTGTCCACCTGCACGTCAAACTCCTCGGCGAGGCGACTGGCCCACTCGAAATCCTTGTCTGTATTGGAGGCGTTGACGCACAGGAAATAGTGATCCTCCTCAAACCGGTGCACCAGCAAATCGTCCACCACGCCACCATTCTCGTAACACATCAATGAATACAAAATACCGCCGTTGTCCAGCTTGTCCATATCGTTGGTCAACAGTTTCTGGAGAAATGGTTTGGCTTCGGGACCACGGACGTCTATTTCTCCCATGTGACTGACATCGAACACCCCCACCCCTTCGCGTACCGCGCGATGTTCCTCCATCACCCCGGCATACTGGATCGGCATGTTCCACCCGGCGAAAGGCACCATCTTGCCGTTCAGCTTTTTGTGGACTTCAAAAAAGGGTGTGGTTTTTAATGGCGTGTTGGCAGACATGAGATGAGGGATTCCCGGTGGAGCGGTTACAGGTGAATACTGTGTATAATCAAATTTTCGGAGGAGATCAAGGCCCAAAATCGCTTTCGAGCAAATATTCACCTAGATTAATAGGCCCTTCAAGAGAATGACCCGATTTCTCATTTTGATCATTATTTCCGGCTTTAATATTATATAATTAGGTGTTTCTCATGAAAGAATCCAGCAGGGGTGTGGCCATGGAAATCAAACAATACGATGCCCTCTTGGTCGCAGGGGAAGGCAAAAACAGCTACAAGGTGCATCATCAGCACAAGGCCTTCCTGCCGATTGAGGGAAAATGTGTCATCAGCTATGTGATTGAAGCATTGCAGGAGGCGGAATCCGTCCGCAGTATCACCATCACCGGCCCACGCGACGCCCTGCTGAAACACCTCGACGCCGACGGTATTGACAGGACCAGCCCGAAACCCATTCATATCCTGGAGCAAAAGCGGAATCTTTATGAAAACGTCTGGTACAGCTTTTTGCACACCCTGCCGGAAGGGACATCGGAAAACGAACTGGAGAGCTCCCCCTACCGCGACCGTGCGGTTCTGGTGGTTCCCTGCGACTCACCCTTGATCACGTCACACGAAATCGATTATTTTATTCAAAACTGTGACTTGGAAAGCTATGACCTGATCACGGGATTGACTCCAGAGAAAAGCCTGATGCCGTTTTATCCCGAACCGGGGAAGCCGGGAGTCCAAATGGCTTACCTGCATCTGAAGGAACAGCGGTACCGGATCAACAATCTGCACCTGGTCAAACCCATCCGCATAGGAAACCGCCATTATGTGCAACAGATGTATCAATACCGATACCAGCGCAATTTCAAAAATGTGGTACTCTTCGGGTGGGAAATCATCGGCAAGGACAAAAAGAATCGTTACCGGTATTACATCGGATTACTGCTGGGCCTGTTTTTTTCATGGATGAACATCAACCCCCTGGTGCGGTTTTTCCGGTCATGGGTTCCCAAGAAGGGACTGGAGGAATCCATCTCTAATATTATGAATACGCGGTTCATGGGATTGGAATCCCCACTGCCCGGAGCGGCGTTGGATATCGACAATGCCCGGGATTACGAAGCGATCAAACTCCGGTTCCATGATTGGCAGGCTTACCTGCACCGGCTGTACGATCTCTACCCTCTGCCATTGACACGACAGAATAAAGCGCCACGGGCAGTTAATACGACCACTCGGAAATCATCCTCGGGGGTACCGATTCCCCATATGGATGCCAGAACCACATAGGCCCGATTTCCGGTGTATTCTTCCGGCTGATCCCCTTACCCTTTTCCAGCACGAATGATAACGAACTAAAACTCAATTGAAAGCCAACACGATTTTTTCATGCTATTAAAAAACATACGCAATTTTTCTATCATCGCCCACATTGACCACGGCAAATCCACGCTGGCGGACAAACTGATTCTTGAAACCGGCGGCCTGCAGAAAAGAGAGATGAAGGAGCAGGTTCTCGACAGCATGGATCTGGAACGCGAGCGCGGCATCACCATCAAGGCACAGACCGTGCGTCTCAACTACAAGGCGGATAACGGAGAGAATTACATCTTCAATATGATCGACACCCCCGGACACGTCGATTTCACCTACGAAGTGTCGCGCAGTCTGGCGGCTTGTGAAGGCGTCCTGCTGGTGGTCGATGCTTCACAGGGGATTCAGGCGCAAACTATCGCCAACGTCAACCTGGCGATGCAACACGATCTGCACATCATTCCCGTCATTAACAAAATCGACCTGCCCAGTGCCGATCCGGAAGCGGTTATGGAACAACTCGAAGACGTCCTGCAGATTGATTCGTCGGATGCGATTCTCGCCAGCGCCAAAGATGGAACGGGCATCAAAGAGATACTGGAAGCGGTGTCCCGGCTCATTCCACCGCCATCCGGGCAAGTCGACAATCCCCTGCAAAGCCTGCTGTTCGATTCCTGGTACGACCCTTACCGCGGAGTCATCACCCTGACCCGGGTGATGGAAGGCACGATCAAAGAAGGTATGAGCATCAAGATGATGGCGACGGGCCATCAATTCGAAGTGGAGGAACTGGGCACTTTTACCCCCGCGCCATGCCGGATTAAGGAGTTGAGTGCGGGAGATGTGGGGTACGTCATTGCCAACATCAAGCAACTCGACCAGACCAAAATCGGCGATACCATCACCGAACCGGACCGCCCATGCGAAAAACCACTGGCGGGATATAAAGATGTCAAACCCATGGTGTTCAGCGGTCTTTATCCCATTCAAGGCGACCAATACGAACCGCTCCGCGATGCCCTTAAAAAACTGCGGTTGAACGATTCCTCGTTCACCTACGAGCCGGAAACTTCAGCGGCACTGGGATTCGGGTTCCGTTGCGGATTCCTGGGACTCCTGCACATGGAGATTGTGCGCGAACGGCTGGAGCGAGAATACCGGGTGCAACTCTTGACCACGGCACCGACTGTTATCTATCGGCTGACTCACGAAAATGGGGAAGAAGAAATGATCGACAACCCGGTGAACCTGGTCCGGCAAACGCGGGCCGACCAGATTGAAGAACCGTATGTGACGGGGACCATCATCGTGCCGGAGGAATATGTGGGCATTATCATGTCGATGACACGTGACCGCCGCGGCATCCAAACCAAGATGGAATACCTGACACCCAAAACCGTGCTCCTGAAATACGATATGCCGTTCAGCGAAATCGTTCTCGATTTTTACGATCAGCTCAAGTCTTCGACCAAGGGGTACGCTTCCTTCGATTACGAATTTTTAGATTTTCGGCAATCAGATCTGGTAAAGTTGGACATTCTGTTCAATGGGGAGTTGGTCGATGCGCTTTCGATGATCTCTCACAAGGACAAGGCGTACCAACGGGGGCGTGCGTTGGTAAAAAAACTCAAGGAGCAAATCCCCCGGCAAATGTTCGAGGTGGCCATCCAGGCTTCGGTCGGCGGTAAAGTCATCGCCAAGGAGGCCATCAAAGCCCTCCGTAAAAATGTTCTCGCCAAGTGCTACGGCGGTGACATCACCCGAAAACGAAAATTGCTGGAGAAACAAAAAGCCGGCAAAAAGAAAATGAAACTCATCGGAAAAGTGGAGATTCCGCAGGAAGCATTCCTGGCGGTCCTGAGAACAGATGTCAAATAAACCCGAAAATACAGAAGAGCCCACGGCAGTCCTGAAGGCCGGAAAACCGCAGAAAACCGTCATCCGGGAATATGCGGAAGCACTGATCATCGCTTTGATCCTGGCCTTAATGATCCGGACCTTCATCGTTCAGGCGTTCAAAATCCCGACGGGATCCATGGAGCCGACTTTGCTGGTGGGTGACCATCTTTTGGTTTCAAAATTCAGCTACAGCGTGCATATTCCCAATGAGATTCCGTTCACCAGTGTTCAACTGTTTCCGGACATTCATTTTTTCTCCAGTGTTCCAGAGCGTGGAAATATTGTCGTTTTCAAATATCCTGAAGACGAGTCCAAAGATTTTATCAAGCGGGTGGTCGGCCTGCCGGGCGAAACCATTCAGGTGATCCAGCAGAGAGTTTATATCAACGATAAACTGTTGAAAGAACCGTACGCGCATCACTCCCAACCTCCGTCCCGGAACTCCGGGAATCGCGACAACATGGCTCCCCTGCGCATCCCGGAAGGCCATGTATTTGTCATGGGGGACAACCGCGAGAACAGCCATGACAGCCGGATGTGGGGGACTTTGGATCTCAGCAAATTACGCGGCAAGGCACAATGGATTTACTGGTCCTGGGACAGCAAGGATACCGACTGGTGGAAGGTGCGGAATGACCGCATCGGAACCTCTGTTTATCGTTGAGTAATTTCTTTTAACCCTTCATACCCTTATGAGCGAAACATCTTCTCCCCAAAGAATACACCAACTGAAGGCACTGCTTGACCGGTGCGAAGGCGTCGTTCTCGATTTCGACGGTTTGATCGCCGATTCGGAACCGTTCCATTACCGCGCCTACAATGAAGTTTTTGAACGGTACGGACACAGCATCGACCCGGATGAGTACTGGGTGGAGTTCACGTCCAAGGGCAAGGGTATTCAGGGAGAAATAGAGCGGTACAATTTAAAGCTGGATGTGAAGCCAGAGGAGATGCGGCAACAGAAGTTCGAAATCTACTCCCGGTTCTGCCAGAGCGGGGACATCAAGTTGTTTCCCGAAGCCAAACAATTCATCCAGAAATTAAAGGGCCGGTTTAAAGTGGCGATTGCTTCCGGCTCGTGGGCCCACGACATCCGTGCCATCCTCAAAAACGAAAATGCGGATTCGCTGATTCAAACCATTCTGGGGAAAGCCCCACCCCGGCCGGAAAAACCCTCTCCGGATATCTTTCTGGAAGCGGCACAGGAGCTGAACTTGCCGCCGGCGAAATGCGTGGTGGTGGAAGACGCGTTGAAGGGATTGAATGCCGCCCATGACGCAGGCATGGCCTGCATCATTGTCCGAAACCGCCTCAATCAAAATATTGATTTCTCCGGCGCGGACATCATTCTGGAAAGTCTCTCGGAATTCCTACCTCCGCTCGATTCCCAATAAACCGGTTTCAGGCAAAAAAAAACGCGGGCCTTGTGGGGCCCGCGCGTCTTAATACAATTCAAGCTTACTGTCTTTTGTCGTAAGTCTCTTTGATACCCATTTTCATGAGTTGTTCGTCAGTCATGCCGCCATCCGAAGAGCTGACAGCTGCACCGCCGCCGGAACCACCTGTCGTTTCACAGCCGACGAGAACCAAAATAAAGAATACTGCCAAAGCTCTACACAAAATGTTCATGTCCTTCTCCCAGTTTGATTTATTTTCACTTTACAAAAACAACTACGGAATCGGTAACCGCTGGATCGTAAGGGACGTGGTTGCCGCGGGCGAACAAAGCCTTAATGGTATACATCTTCCCTTTGGCTAATTCGACTGTTTTGCATGTGGACCCATCGCCCATGTGGATATGCTGCGCATCCTTGGGTACTGGCTGACTCAGGTCAGGCAGGTCCGCATCAATAATCAAGTGATGATGCCCTTTCCCTTCGTTGACGCCGTTTTTTGCAGGCTCAACGGTATAGCCTGCGGTTTCCATACAAATTTCGACGGGACTGGTCACATCAGACATCGCTGCCGGTTTAACAATCGTCACACCCGCACCTTCGGATTTCATTTTGACTGCTCCGCCGGAACCCTCCGCCTTCTTGGAAGCAGAATCATCTCCGCCACCTTGCGAGGCACATCCTACCAGCAGAACCATCAAAAAAACAGACCCAAATCGCACCCATAAATTCATATACACACCTTTTTCTTAGGATTGAAAATCAGAGAATGCAGAATACTAGAATCAGAAACTTGAAATAACAAAACACTTGTCATAATAAATCATCATTCAATGATACATTTAAAGTTAATCTATTATAAACAAATTTTTACCATAATCAACCGATGGTTGCACAATTTCACCATATTTGGCCTACCCTTCTCCTACTGAAGCGAAAAACAACATAAACGAATTCATGAATTTGCGCCTGATCTCCATGGAATTCCTGATATAATCGGCTCCGAAGTGTTGAGCTTGGCCATCTTCGCGCTTCCATCATTCTTGAGATTTTTAAAGGCAAACTCATGACTCAAAGAATCTTCACTTGCCTGATCTTAATTACCGTTGCCTTGACAGGATTTGGGTTCCTATCCAAGGACCCTGCCGCCCAAAACAAACCGAAACAGAAACCGTGGGTTCTATTGGAACCGGGGTTGGAATTTGGGGCCTTCGTCTCGCCTGACAAATCCCCCGTAGGCGACAATCTGATCCGAATATTGAAAATCGACCCCAAGCGGTTTCAGTTCCGGCTCCTGAATGCATCGGCATCCCCCGGCAACAAACGCCTGTCCGCTAAAAAATGGGCGCGGAAAAACGGGTTGGTTGCGGCCATCAACGCCAGCATGTACCAGGCCGACAAACTCACCAGCGTCTCTCTGATGAAAACCTTCGGCCACGTCAACAACAGCTGGTATTCCAAAGATCGCGCCTTGCTGGTGTTTGATCCCAAAACGAAGTCCCTGCCCTCATCTCAAATTCTGGACCGGGACTGTCAGAGCGTGGACCAATTACGGACGCTGTACCACACGTTAATTCAAAGCATCCGCATGATTTCCTGCGATGGCAAGAACGTCTGGGAACAGCAGAATAAAAAATGGAGCACTGCGGCGATCGGGATGAATCAACAGGAGGACATCTTGTTTATCCATGTGCGCTCCCCGTTCAGCACGCACGACCTGATCGACAATCTACTGAAACTGCCCATCCAACTGAAACGGGCCATGTACGTGGAGGGCGGTTCCGAAGCGCAAATGTTTATTCACTCGGGGGAAACTGAAATGGAATTCGTGGGCAGTTACTCGACCGGAGCCGCCGAAACCGACGCCAATGCCCTGGCCTGGCCGATTCCCAACGTGGTGGGCATCACCCGCCGGGCCCCCTCCAAAAAGTAAAGACGATTCCTTGACTGAATCTAAACAACCCAAATTCACCTGCCGCCCCCGTATCCGCATCAAGGCTGAAAAGGACATCGCCCTGGGTCCGGGCAAAGTCGATTTGCTGGAGGCTATCGAACGCACCGGGTCCATCTCCGCCGGAGCGCGCGAACTGGGGCTCAGCTACCGTCGGGCATGGGATCTGGTAGACACCATGAACCACTGCTTCAAACAACCGCTGGTGGCCCGTGTCAAGGGCGGGAAAGGCGGAGGCGGCGCACAGCTGACTGCCGAAGGCCGGGATATGATAGCTCTCTATCGCGCCATGGAAACCAAAGCCCTCAAAGCCATCGGTCCGGAATGGAAAACCATCCAGAAATCCCTGAGATCCCATAGCGGAAAATAAAAATGCAATTGCTCGATTTATCGAGCGGTTTTAAAACTGCCTCATAAATGAGGCAACTACACTAGTATCCTCGTTATTCTGTCGGATTTCAGGAACTTTTCTGCGCGAGGATTTCGAAGCCGAGGAATTTGATCGGCAGGTCGTCGCCGGGATAATGGCTGTAGGCGTCGGTCTCGTCGTGGTACTCGTGAAAATCAAAATGGTGGACGGCATACCCCACCTCGCGAACGTCGTCCACCAGGTTGTGACAAAACCGTTCCTCGATTTTCACCAGAGTCTCAAGATACCCCGGCATCAGCTTGTTGGCGTAATCGAGGTCTTCGGCTTCCATAAGTATGCGGTTTTCCAAATCGGTGTCGATGATGGACAACTGTCCGCCGGGCGCCAGCTGGTTTTGCGCCCAGCCCAAAAACTGTTTGCGCTCGTTTCTTTGCAGATGGTGCAAAAACTTACTGACGTGAATTGTCCCGAATTTATAAGAAACGCCCGGACTCTCTGGAAATTCCGCCTGGAGGATTTCCACATTGCGCCTTCCCATCAGGTTTTTGAAATGAGTGAGCCCCTCCACGATGAACGGCATGCTGTCGGCCAGCACCAGCACGGGATGCGATGCAGGCCAGTCGTGAATGAGGCTGAATCCCGTCAACCCCGTCGCCACATCCAGCACCGGCGCGGTCCCTGGTGGAATCTGATCCTTGAGCGGGTCCTCCCACGGAAAATTCTTGGTCAACGCCATGTAATAACTGTAACTCTCCGCCAGCATGCGGACCACCACCGGGTCCTCCCGCAATGCTTTGTGATTTTTGAGCGTCTCCGCCAGCTCGCGGAACAGCGTTTCCATGTCCGGACCGAGATCGCCCATAGATTTCGAAGGCTCAGGCGGATCGGGGTCGGCGTTACGATTCAACTCGATATGATCCTGGTTCAAAAACACCATCGGACGTTCGTGCTGGACATACACCCGGTCCGCCAGATCGATCGTCAGTTCGGGATATGCGTAGCGGAGCATCAGATTGAACGAGGCCTGATGCTGTTTTCCCTCATTGGTCGGTGTAAACCCGAAACACGTATTGAGATGCTCCAACAATTCCCGTAGACGCACACCCATTTCCGGCGAGGAGGAACGGTCCAACCCCTGCCAGGCACGGCCGACGTCTGTCAATAAAGGCAGGCGTTCCTTATCATCTGTGAAAATTGGAGAAGTCATGGGTTGATAGGTTGGCTCAAAAATAAGGTTGATTACAACAGCGGTCCGGTGATTTTTTCAACGGCCTTCAGAATGTCCCCATTATCGATGAGGCCGGCGACGGTTGCAATATCCGGCGCCAGTTCCCGGTCGCGTTTCATATGTTTGACATGGCGGCGGATCACCTTGTAGGCGGCGAGCGATCCCTTGCCCGGCTTCAAGTTGGTGAACAAATCCAGCGCCTGCGCCGCGCACAACAATTCGATGGCCGCCACCTGCTTGACGTTCTCCAGCACCTGACCCGCCTTGCGCGCGGCAATCGTCCCCATGCTCACATGATCTTCCTTATTGCCGGATGTCGGGATTGAATCGACCGAAGCTGGATGTGCCAGCACCTTGTTTTCCGACACCAACGCCGCGGCGGTGTATTGAACGATCATGAAGCCGGAGTTCACTCCGCCTTCCTCGATCAGAAACGACGGCAGTCCGCTCAGCATGGGGTTGACCATCCGTTCCACCCGCCTTTCGGAAATGCTGGCAAACTCCGCCAACGCGATGGCCAGAAAATCCATCGCCAGTGCCACCGGCTGTCCATGAAAGTTGCCGCCGGACATCACCTGCCCGTTGGGAAACACCAGCGGATTTTCGGTAGCGGAATTCATCTCCGTTTCGACCACTCGCTTGACGTGAGCCAGAGTATCGCGGCTGGCACCATGCACCTGCGGCACGCACCGGAGGGAATAAGCATCCTGCACGCGTCCGCAATCCTTGTGCGATGAAATAATCTCACTGCCATCGGTGATGCGCCGCATGTTGGCGGCGGAATCGATCTGCCCCGGATGCGGCCGTAATTGGTGAATACGTTTGTGGAATTGTTTGTTGCTCCCCAGCAACACCTCGAGACTCATCGCGGCGGCAATATCCAGGACCTTGGCCAATTGAATCGCCCGGTGCAGGGTGAGCGCGCCGATGGCGGTCATCACCTGGGTGCCGTTGACGAGAGCCAGACCCTCCCCTTCCGCCAACTCGACGGGAACGATGCCGGAGCGTTTGAGCGCCTGCGCTCCCGAAAGCGTTCGCCCCTGGAAACGCGCCTGCCCCCGACCAATCAACACCAGCGACAGGTGCGCCAACGGTGCGAGGTCACCGCTCGCCCCCACCGACCCCTGCTCCGGCACAACGGGAATCACTTTTTTATTGAACAGTTTCAGCAACGCGTCCAAAGTTTTGGGACGCAGGCCGGAATACCCCTTGGCTTTACTGTTGAGCATCAACAGCAAAACACAGCGAACAATCTCATCGGCTAAAGGATTCCCCACGCCTGCGGCATGACTCATGAGAATATTTTTTTGGAGCTGTTTTCCCTGGGCGCTGGAAACGGTCACGTCGCTGAACGCGCCAAACCCGGTGGTGACGCCATAGATCACCTTTTTCTCACGGACCGCCGTATCAATATACAGGCGCGCCGCCTTCACCCTTTGTTTGGCCTCAGTCGATATTTTGGCGGAGGCCCCACTGCGTAAGGCAGAGACAGCGTCCTCCAATGTCAGTTGATCACCGTTCAATATCAGAGATTTCATCGCGGTTCCTCCATCACAGGTTTCCAACTCACGGCCAGTTCCAGAGCGCCCGTCCAAACAGATAAAAACTCAGCAGTGTTGTCGGTAAAACGTAAGGCACTATCGGGTGAGCGATGCCCATGACAAGGGTGTATGAAGAAAACAGAATGCGCCCGGCATAAATCGCCGCCAACACCAACACCAGTTCCTTGGAGCCTCCGTAAACAAACCTGGCCAGCACCGCGACAAAGAGGAGGAAAAACACCAGAGATCCCATCGTTTGTGTCGTGATGTTAAAGGAGGGCACTTTCCAATAGGCTAAAACCAGATACGCTGCATTTAAGATCACAAAACCGATGGCGGCCTGATGGTATCTCTTCAGATTTGCAGGTAGCGGTTGGGATTCCGACATGATGAACTCATAGAATGAATGATAAAAACCGGCAAGCGGCTTGACGGGCTTTCTCCCCAAACCGATTGCAGTTTACAGGGGGGTATGGTAGCTTTCCTTTTTTAACAATCACACTTGCCCACAAAATTATGGCACCCGTCCAGGAACAACTTAAAATCATCAAACGCGGCACGTCGGAAATCATCGACGAAAAAGACCTGTCCCGCGCTTTGGAAAAATCCATTAAATCAGGCAAGCCCCTGCGAGTCAAGGCCGGCTTCGATCCCACCGCCCCGGACCTGCATCTCGGCCACACGGTGCTTCTGCAAAAGATGAAACAGTTCCAGGATCTGGGTCACGAGGTGGTGTTTCTGATTGGCGATTTCACGGGGATGATCGGTGACCCGACCGGCAAATCCGAAACCCGCAAAAGCCTGACTCCGGAAGAAGTCAAGATCAACGCCCAAACCTATCTCGAGCAGGTCTACAAAATTCTCGATAAAAACAAAACCACGATCATGTACAACAGTGAATGGATGAACAAGTTCTCCCCAACCGACATGATCAATCTAGCCGCGCGATACACCGTTGCCCGCATGATCGAACGCGACGATTTCCAAAAACGCCTGGCCAACAATCTGCCCGTCTCTATTCACGAACTGTTGTACCCGCTGATTCAGGGTTACGATTCGGTGGCCATGAAATCGGACATCGAATTGGGAGGCACCGATCAGAAATTCAACCTGCTGGTGGGAAGAGATCTGCAACGCGCCTACAAGATGTCGCCTCAGAACATCATCACCATGCCCCTGCTGGAAGGAACGGATGGCGTTCAGAAGATGAGCAAAAGCCTCGGCAACAGCATTGGAGTGATGGACCCGCCGGGAGACATGTTCGGAAAAATCATGTCCATCTCCGATGATCTCATGTGGCGTTATTTTGAATTGTTGAGCGATATTGCGGCAAGCGATTTAAAAGCACTTCGAGATAAAGCGGTGAGTGGAGAGATGAATCCGAAGCATATCAAGGTGCAACTGGGTAAGGAGTTGGTGGCGCGTTACCATTCTAAAAATGCGGCGGAACAGGCGGCCCAGGAATTCGAAAACGTGTTCAAGGATAAAAACCTGCCTACAGATATCCCTACGGTGAACTCCTGGACAGGAGAACCGCGCTGGATTGGAAAAGTACTGGCCGATTCCAAGGTCTGCCCCAGCACCTCGGACGCCAAACGCATGATCAAGCAGGGCGCGGTTTCGGTCGACGGAGAAAAGGTCACCGATGAAAACCTGAACCTGAACGGAGGTCAGGAGTACCTGATCAAAGTAGGGAAAAAGCGGTTCCTAAAAATCACGACCTGAGTCTTCAGCGTTTGCTTCGGATCTTGTGACCCGGGATGATCGGTTCGGTAACATTCAGAATAACCCCCGTGGATGTATCTTCCTGAATGGAAATAACAGCGATTTCGCCGATAACTTCAGGATTGATATCATCTTCATCCTCATCAATGGTCAGAGGATACGCATAAACTTCGAATCGGTCCCCCACCTCTACTCCAGCTTCTTCCCCCTGATCGAGGAACACCACATCAGTCATGGTGAACATCAAATTGTCGCCCTGGTTGGCGAGGATATATCCCTGGATATCTTTTTTCGGAGGAACATAATTCATGGGTATCATGGGAGGACGCCTTTCAGGAAAAGGCACGATGAGATCATCAACGTTGATCGGATTAAAGGCCTGCTCCACGACCGCCTTGGCAGTAATACTCGCCGTCTCGATAACCCGGATCACTCCTTTGACCTCAATATGGTTCCCTACAGTATCGCGACTGAGACCAAACGCGTCGTAATAGTACTGGCCCCGGTAACCACCGTCAAACAAATCAATCTCTCTTTCAAAGGTGATGGAAAAGGTCTGCAGAGGATGACGGACTTCGTGATACTGCGAATACACAATGAAGCGATCGCCCACTTCAACGTCATCTTCCTGCCCAATATCAATGTAAAGAGTATCTGTCAACGTCATGGCATCATGGGAAATCATACCTCCCAGGGATCTTGCCGCCCGGTTACCCAAAACACCGCCGACCGGGTCCATTTCCTCTCCCACATAACCTGCGGTAAAAAACTGAGAATAAGGAATCAATGTTTTGGCATCGTCCCCCATATCTCCAGCTGTTGAAAGCACTTCTTTCGCTTGAATACTGTCGGACTTTTCCAATCTTTTCTTGCCTTCTTCTGAAAACTCCATAGCCGGTTTTTCTTCATCCCCACCCAAGGTCCCACTTTCCGAGTCGAGAGTATCCAGGCCGGGCACATTTTGCGCCACTTGATATATTTGTTTTGCAGACGATTCCGCGAAAACCGAATTTCCGGACAGAATCGAAACTGCTAAAGCCAATATGGTGTATCCAAAGATTGCGTTCCAACGAGCCATAACCTAGCTCCTCCTTCAAATGTGTGGCGACAATGAAAACTCCGCTTAAGCCTTTTTTTTCAACAATTAGGGGTAGACTCATGATAACAAATTTACTCCTGATGTAAATAGAAATATTTATGGAACCTACTGAAATAATGCTTCATAATTCATTTCAGTCGGAAAAGTGGCTAAGGTTGGCCAACGTCTCTGATCCCGTCTGAAAACTTCCCTTGACAAGCGCCAAGCCGAATGAAATAATCGTTGCTGATTTCCAGCACTATTTTCCTAATACAACCGATGAACCCTTTTTCAATCAATTAGTTACGACTAATTGCGGTCTGGGTATTGTAATGAAACGAACGTATCAACCAAAAAATTTACGCAGAAAACGGACCCATGGGTTCCGAGCCCGTAGCGCCACTGTAGGTGGACGCCGGGTATTGGCTAACCGAAGGCGCAAAGGACGTAAGCGGCTGTCGGTTTAAGTCATGGTGAACCAGTCGTTTACCAAGGATGAGCGGTTACTGGCCCGTCCCGATTTCAAAAAAGTAATGGCTCAGGGCCGGAAAAAAGTGGTGGATCGTACCTGCACTCTGTTTTTTCTCCCCAATTCATTAGGCCGGAAACGCTTGGGAATCATCGCTTCGCGAAAAATCGGGAATGCGGTGAACCGGAACCGGGCCAAACGGAAAATCCGGGAGATCTTCCGACGCCATAAAGATCTGGTGGGACAGGACATGGATATCGTGGTGATCTCCGCGAGCAAACTGGTCAACCTGCCTTATGCCACTCTGGAACAGAAACTGACGCAAACACTTCAGGCCGTCCAATAAAGTAACCTTTGAAACCCGTTACGCCTCACTTTCCCTCAAGAATATTTGAATCATGTTGAACCGGATTTTTAAAGCAGCGATTCGCTTCTATCAAAGATGGATTTCGCCCATGCTGAGTCCCGCATGTCGCTTCCATCCCTCCTGTTCGGAATACTCCTGCCAGGCCCTGGAGCGGTTTTCTCTATTCAAGGCCTCGGGATTGATTTTCACCCGACTGATGAGATGCCACCCCTGGCACGAAGGGGGACACGATCCGCTCAAATAATGATAGGAGATTGAACATTGGAAAATAGAGCGATGATCGCCTTCGGGCTATCACTGACGGTCTTCATTATTTGGGGAGTGTTTCTGGCGAAAGTCTCGCCACCACCGCCACAGGAAGCGATCGGCGAGATCGAACAACCGGCGCAAGGTCAACGCACTGCCCCGTTGCCCGGCACCCCCCCGAAACTGCCTTCTCTGCCTCAACAGTCGACTCTGCCGTCATCACCCCTGCCATCGGGTGAAACCGGTCAGGCTGAGACGGTTCAATCCGCACCGACACCTGCCACTTCGGCTCAGGAAACGTCTGCTGAAATTCTGGTGAACGTCACCAAAGGCCAGACCACGATGATCTTTTCCAGCCGTGGCGGCGTGCTCAAACATGTCGAAATGCACCAATACACGAACCTGGCAGGGGACGGTCCCATCGACCTCATCCCGCAAGTCGTCGGCGCCAAATTCCCGCTGACTCTGGAGACGGGAAACGCGGCGGTCGATTATGTACTGGCCAACGGTCATTTTGAACCGTCGAGACAATCCATCGAAATCAGCAAGTCGCATCCATCGGACGATCTGGTGTTCCTTTTGAGACACCCTTCCGGCTTCGAGGTCACCCGCACCCTCCATTTCGAATGGGACAACGCCCTGATCTCCATAGAGACCGATATCAAAGCTCCCAACATGGTGGCGGACAACCTGCAGTATTCCGTCATCTGGGGACCCGGCCTCGGTGGAGCGGTGGAAATGAAAGCTGACTTCATCTCGTTCAACGGACCCACCACGTTCGCCAACAACGAGCGGGAGGAAACCCGGCCCGAAGATATGGAAGACCCCTCCATCACCTATCGCGGGGACATCCAATGGACTTCTTTTCAGAACAAATATTTCGCCGCGGCGCTGATTCCCGATAAAGGCATCAAGTCCTCCAAGGTTGTCAAAAAAAATGACGACGAAGTTTATGTCGGACTCAATTTCGAGTCGGTGCAATCGTCCGCCTCAGCCACGCACTTGCTGTACGTCGGCACCAAAAACCTGGAAACGCTTGAGAAAGCCGGACACAAACTGTTCCGCCTGATCGACTACGGCTGGCTCGGCAACAAGTTCGCCTTCCTGGTGAAACCGATGCTGAAAGCCCTCGGCTTTTTCTACGATATTGTCGGCAACTACGGCTGGGCCATTATCTTCCTGACCATCGTCATCAAAATGATTCTGTTCCCGCTGACGCATAAAAGTTTCAAGTCGATGAAGGGCATGCAGAAAATCGCGCCATACATCAAAGTCATCCAAGAGCGGCACAAGGGCGACCGGCAGAAAATCAATGAGGAAATGATCGGCCTCTACAAAAAATACAAGGTCAACCCGCTCGGCGGCTGTCTGCCCATGATCCTGCAGATCCCGGTGTTCATCTCGCTCTACCACGCACTGTTCTTTTCCATTGAACTGCGCGGCGCACCGTTCATGCTGTGGATTCAGGACCTGTCCGCACAGGATCCGTACTACGTCACCCCGGTGCTGATGGGCGCTACCATGTTCCTGCAACAAAAATTGACGCCCTCCACCGCCGACCCGGTGCAACAGAAGATCTTCATGTTCATGCCCATACTCTTCACCTTTCTATTCATCACCTTTCCCGCCGGACTGGTCCTCTATTGGACCGTCAACAACATCTTGACCATCGCCCAGCAATACTATATTTACCATGTAGCAAAAGACTAGCTCCTGCTCGGAGGGGGAACTGGCTGACCAGCGTGACGCTGGACCCAATTTAAAGCCTGTCATCCTGAGCCTGTCGAAAGACGGCAGGTTTTGTGACCCCGAGCCGATTAGCCTGTCCTGAGCTTGTCGAAGAGCGACAGGAAAAAACGTAACGGAACTCTTTCTTATGAACGATACAGTCGCCGCCATTGCCACACCTGTGGGTGAAGGCGGCATCAACATCATCCGCATCAGCGGTCCCGATGCCACCCGCATCGCGTCGATCCTATTCCAATCGCAAGGTGGCACGCAGGTGGCCGACCTCGAACCGCAGAGGGTGACCTACGGCAACCTGATCGATCCCGCAACCGGCCAAGCGGTCGATGAAGTCCTGCTCATCTATTTCCGCGCGCCGCACAGTTATACCGGCGAAGACGTGATCGAAATCCACGGCCACGGCGGCGCCTATGTCTCATCGAAAATTTTACAACTGGTGCTTGACCAGGGAGCGCGCCCGGCGGAGCCCGGTGAGTTCACACGGCGGGCGTTCACCAACGGACGGCTTGACCTGTCACAGGCGGAAGCGGTAGCCGACGTCATCCACGCCGCGTCGGACAAAGCCCTGACGTCCGCCCTCGCCCAACTCAAGGGCCAGCTCTCGGACAAACTCAACGCGCTGTACGATGCACTCCTGCAGGTCCTCGGCCAACTGGAAGCGGCGATTGACTTCCCGGAAGAGGGTTTAGAGTTCAAACAAAAACAGCAACACGACAAAAACATCCAAAGCATCCACGCTGAAATTCAAAAACTGGTCGACTCCTACCGCCAGGGTAAGATTTACCGCGAAGGGTTACGGGTCGCCCTGGTCGGCAAACCCAATGTCGGCAAGTCGTCCCTGCTCAACGCTCTGCTCCAGGAAGACCGCGCCATCGTCACCCCCCACCCCGGCACCACGCGCGACACGCTCGAAGAACGCGTGCGCATCAACGACATCCACATCACGATTGTCGATACCGCCGGGCTCCGCCACGAAGCGGGGGAGATCGAGGAGCACGGCATTGAGCGCACCCGCCACGCGCTGGCGCAGGCGGACCTCGCGCTGGTGATCTTCGACGGATCGCACGCACTCGATGCCAACGACGCCCTACTCATCAGGGAAGTGGCGGATAAAAAGAAACTCGTCCTCCTCAACAAGAGCGACCTGCCGACGATGATCGACAAAAACGCCCTTTTAAAACAATTGGGGCAGAGAACAGCTCTGGAAATTTCCGCGACCACGGGGGATGGAATGGAAGCATTGAAAGACGCCTTGTACCAGTCCGCGCTGGGCGGGAGACCTTCCGGCGAGGCGGTGGTCATCACGCGTGAGCGGCACCGCCAGGCGTTGGCGCAGACTCAGGAAGCACTCACACGCGTTTCACAATCCTTGCAGGAAGACCGGTCCGAAGACCTGATCGCCGTCGATCTCAACAGCGCCCTCGAGCATTTGGGTGGCATCCTCGGCAAAACTTTCGTCGACGACCTCCTCGACCAGATTTTTAACGATTTCTGTATTGGGAAATAGCAATTAACCACAGATGAACACAGATGAAATCAAGGTCTGTCATTCTGAGCAAAAGCGAAGAATCTGTGTTTTATACTCCCCCTTCTTGAAGGGGGCCGGGGGGATTTGAGGGTTGGGGTGATTTCCAGCGTGACGCTGGACCCAAAATTACCTGCGACGGTTCGCCGCCCCCTTTTTCCAAAGGAGGGGCTGGGGGTAGTTGATAACAATTCCTTTTTCTGACAGGGTTACAGGATTGGTTCAATAAGACGGACAATTCAATGAATGAAAGATAAATTATGTGGAAAAAAATCGCGATTGTTTCTTTTGCATTATGGATCGCCAGTGTTGGATTTGTCGTTTATAAAATTCAATATGGCAATGCGGTAAAGGTGGACAAGAGAATGGAGATCCGCTTATTCCCTGAAGAGCGCGAGCTTATTCTCGGTGAAATGAGATCTCTATTGGTCGGCCTGAAAGGTATTATTCAAGGCTTATCAACGGATGATTTCGAGCGGGTCAAAGAATCCGCGATTGGAAATGGGATGGGTATGGCCCAGGACGTTAATCCGGCATTGATTGCCAAACTGCCCATGTCTTTCAAAGCGATGGGCATGGGAGTTCATAAAAGTTTTGATGAGCTGGCGGCGAAGATTCCGGGGGCCACGAGTAAAGAGATATTAAAAGAGGTCGATGTCATTATGAGCTCATGCGTTGCCTGTCATAGTGCATTCAAGATTACTGAAAAATTGAAATAAATAAACGATGGGAGTTGGGCCGGGGATGGTTGATGAACTCCCCCTTGTTGATGTGGTACAACTTACCGTGACCGATCAAACAAAAAAAGGAGATGGAGCATGGATACGTTTGACGCCATATACCAGCGGCGAGCCATTAAGCAGTACGACCCTCAGCACAAACTGTCCCAGGAGGAAGAAACCAAACTACTGGAAGCCGCCATTCAGGCGCCCACCAGCTTTAACATACAGCACTGGCGTTTCGTCATCGTCCGCGATCCTGATCTGCGGAAAAAAATCCGTACGGAATTCGGCAACGACCAGGCTCAAATGACCGATGCGTCTCTACTCATCATCATGGCAGGGGATACCAAAGCCTGGCAAAAAAATCCGGACCGCTATTGGCAGAATGCACCCAAAGAGGTGAACGACCTGTTGGTCAATTGGATGAAGCCGTTTCACGAAGGACGGGAATGGTTACAGCGCGACGAAGCTCAGCGATCCATTGGCATGGCCATGCAAACCCTGATGCTGGCCGCCAAGGCGATGGGCTACGAGTCCTGCCCTATGATCGGATTCGACATCGAAAAAGTCGCCGAGCTGATCAACCTTCCGGAGGATCATGTACTCGGGCCGATGGTGGCCATCGGCAAAGGCACGAAGGATCCCTGGCCCAAACCGGGACAACTGCCGCTGAGCGAGCTGGTGAAGGAAAACACTTTTTGATCCGAATGAAAACCTGCCGCCCCGAGCCTGTCGAAGGAAAGGACGGCAAGATATATTCACCACGGAGAGCACAAAGGCCACAGAGAAAAGATTTAAGACTGATCGGAAAAGAAAACCCTTTCGTATTTTTCGCGTGGTTCGCGGTTCAGGTCAAAGGGGTATAATGTTAAAGAGTGAACTGTGAACCTTGGCGAGGAGGAACTATGAAGGATATTTTTGAGAAGCGGGCTTTTCAACTGAGCACGCAGTTTCTTTTGATCGGTGGGTTGATGCTCCTGCTCTCCCCCGGCCTGTTGTTCGCCGACTGCCCGCAAAACCGAAAAACCCCCGCCGCCCCGCAAGAATTTTTAAAAATGCAGAATCCCCTGCCGCTGAACGACAAAACTCTCAAAGCCGGTGAAACCCTATTTCAATTGCAGGGCAAACCCATCGCCTGCAAAACCTGCCACGGAGAGAAAGGCAACGGAAAAGCCGAGTCCGGTTTCGAAAGCACCCCGCCGCCGAGAAACTTCACCTGCGCGGAAACCATGAAAGCCTTACCGGACGGCCAACTGTTCTGGATCATCCGCAACGGATCGCCCAAAACCTCCATGTTCGCCTTCCCCAGCCTGACCGACGACCAGGTCTGGCAGTTGATCCATTACATCCGCCAATTTTCTAAACAATAAAATTAATTAACCACAGATGGACACCGATAAGCTCCCCCGTTTTGAAGGGGGCCGGAGGGATTCCCAGCGTGACGCTGGACCCTATTTTGCGCCGGGCCTTGCCCGGTCCTCCCCTTACCAAGGGGAGGATACAGGTGGGGTTATGACTTTCTCTTGCAGAATTTGCCCTGAGCCTGTCGAAGGGCGGCAGGATATCTCCCCCTTCTTGAAGGGGGCCGGGGGGATTTGAGGTTAGGGGTATGCATCCTCGTCATCATCCTCTTCCTCACCCGAAAGATCAGCGATGGCTTCCGACAGGGAAGATGCGGCCGCCTCGGTTTTTTCCAGCGCCAAAACAGATTCCATTTTCTCGATCACTTTCGCTTTGTCTGGATCATCCACAAAGCTACAGAGCAAGTTGGCGGTCCGGCACCGTATCAAATAATAGTCATCCTCTAAAAACGACAACAGGTCACCGAGGTATTGTTTTTCACCCAATGAGTACAACGCCATTGCCGCAGATACCTTTTCGATGCCTTCAAACAGAGGGTACTTCCCTTCCAGAACCCCGGCGACGTCTTTACGACCCATCTGCCCCAGGCTGGTGAGTGCGGCCGCCCGAACAATGTCACTCACATCGCCAAACGCCCGATACAAGTTGTCAATCGAATCGACATCGACCCAATCACCCAATAGTTCGATGCTCATCGCCCGAACGATTTCATCCTCATCGTTGATCCCTTCCCTCACCCGGGAGAGGATCGCATCCGTCGGCTCAAAGTTTTCAAACGCTTCAATCGCTCTACACCGAACCTCATCATCGGCATCATGCGACAACTCAAGCAACCGCTTGATATTTTCGCTCGAGCCATCCTCTAATTTTTCAATATCCGCTAATTTATCAATTGCATCGAACTCATCATCCATAACAGGAAACCCACCTTACATGAGAGGAAAAGATTATTTTCGCGGCCACCACCGGTCAATCACCACGGGCGAAAGACAAAGCGGCGGGTGCCAATACACAGTATATAGAAGGACGACCCGATATGCCCCTCTTTGTGAATAAGGATGATTTGCTCCCCCTTTGTGGAGCCTGTCCTGAGCTTGCCGAAGGAAAGGGCGCAGGTTTTGTCATCCTGAGTTTATCGAAGGAAAGGGGATAGAATATCTCCCTCTTTGTGATGGAAGCCAGGAGGAACCAGCTCAATCATTTGAATGGCGTGGCAGTCTGTTGTTCTAGATTGATTTCGCAGGAACCCATTTTAAATTAGCCATCCTTTGCGGAGCATATCGGGCAGATTGTTGGGATGAAGAGGGCCATTTATCTCTTTGCAAAGCGTCGAGCGTATAGAGATAAGCACAAAACTTTAGCCAGTTTATCTTTGCTTTCTTCCATACATTTATTCAGATCAGCCTTATATTTAAATATACTGTTTTCATATTCCGCAAACGAACTGATGTCAGATTCCGGCTCTTCTACTTGAAGTGAAAGTTTCCCCAACACTATTATCCACCTGTCTGCATCACTCTCATCACCACTATTCCCATTTTTATACTCCTGAGCTTCTAAAATAATTTTCTTAATTTCATCTTTAAAAAGTGGGGGTATGGTTTTTTTTGTTTTCGAGTCGTTGGAATCAAGGTATTTAAGGGTCAACTGGAGATTATCTGCTATTTCATTAAGAATTAAAATATTCGCATCGGTTTCGCTCATTTCTTTTGCCATCTTTTAATCTCCTCACTAGCAAGTTCCATTAAATCTTTGTCGTTTTCATCACTTGCTCATTTTATGTCGGAGGGGGATATAGTCAAGAAGAGACTTGCCCCCTTTTTTTCAAGCAACCGCTTGATATTTTCGCTCGAGCCATCCTCTAATTTTTCAATATCCGCTAATTTATCAATTGCATCGAACTCATCATCCATAACAGGAAACCCACCTTACATGAGAGGAAAAGATTATTTTCGAGGCCACCACCGGTCAATCGCCACGGGCGAAAGACAAAGCGGCAGGTGCCAATACACAGTATATAGAAGGACGACCCGATATGCCCCCTTTGCGCAAGCCTGTCCTGAGCTTGTCGAGTGATATCGGGCCATGCCAAGTAATTGACATTATCGGTAATCTGAAATAAAGTACGGTTATCCAAATATCCGCAACAGGAGAGTTTACGATGAAAAGACTGATCTTTGTTCTTGCGATCCTGCTTCTGTTTCCCGCCTTTGTATCCGCCAGCGCAGAAAACACATCTCTGGATGCTTATAAATGTACGGGTACCAGCGGCGGTGGAACCATGACAGCGAAGCTCACCAGTAAAGGCCCTTTTGAAGAGGGCGCCAAAATACCTTTTGAAATACGCGCCTGCGAGAAATATATATTTCCTTTCTCATGTGATAGGACCATGACATTCACGGCAGTCGGTACAAGCGAATATATGAGGCCACTGGTGTCCGACGACATTACGGCAACAAGCAAAGGCGGTGACTGGACCGCTACAGGCACTATAAAGTTAATCAAAGAGATTCGTTTCCCTGAACAACTCCATATCAAGTTCACGGTGAAACAAACAGACTGGAGGTATATAGGTCTTACCTGCTGGATGCCGACCGAAATTTGGAATAAGAGTAAAACCGTGTCAACGAATGTCACCTGGAAACCCAAAGGGCTCGACACCTCACGGGGTAAATGCAGTTGGAAAGACGGGAAATGCAAGAATGACACTGCAGGAGAGAATTGCTGGAAATGTGACGATCAGGACCGGGATAAGTTGGAAATGAACTGGGCAAAACTTAATCAGGTAACACAAATCAAAAAAGGGCAAAAGGGGATTCCGGACGGCCGCTACATCTATGTTTTGCCTAAAGGTAGCGAAGGGATGGTCGAGGAGCTTAGGCTCCGGCGTTACGACCGTTTTGAAAATGCACAGGATCCTCAAGCGTGCAAACAATACTACAAACAATTCACATACGATGGGAATTATAGAGATCACAAAACAAATTACCTGCATGTGAGGCATTCGCAATTAAACGGTGGGTGGGATTCCTTATTTTCGGCGGGAGAGATGAAAGTCTGGAAAGGTAAAGTTGAGATTGTGAATAATGAAAGTGGTCACTTCAAACCACCTGCCCAGTATCCGGGACGGGCCTGCCAGGCACTTTGGATTTGGGGAGTCACGCCCTTCCCTGATTACTGCGGTACATTTGAATACCATTCAGCGGCCCTCACTGAGGATCAGTGCAAGTCTCTCCTGGATAGCCCTTGAAACCATTATGACTCTCTACCCACAGACCTCAGTCGGAGGAGTTGATTTTGGAAGGTTCCTTATGGTGTCAAGAAGAGACTTGACACCTTTTCTCGACTAGATCTTCAACGACTTCTGTATTGGGAATAGCGGCTGTCACCCTAGGGTAGATGCTCTGGCTGAATATGTCGTACGATTATCAGAGGTAGATCGCGTTGAAAAAAGGACATATGATAGGGAGGGGTAATTTTGACAAATGTGGTCTTTAAGAGAAAAAACCACATTTTAAAATTGATTGTGATTAAATCCACTAGAATCCTTATGGTGAATTTTTTTAATCACTAGATATTCTCAATTTAGTGCTGTCTAAAGTGTGTAGTTTTTGGGAAAAGGAACAATTTGGTTTTAATATTAGCCATAGCTTTTTGAACTATTCCCATCTTATAAATAAATTTAAAATGAAAATAGGGAATTTTGATTTTTTCATCTATTTGCTCTAAATATCAACTTTAATGCATGAACTCCTAGATAAATTATAATTTTTGGTCAAACATGAATGATATTCCGGAGAGATCAGAAGAGAATACGTCTAACAAAACACCTATAAGTTCTTTTGAAAAGATAACTGGAGAGATTTTAGCTATCTTAGTATGGGTCTATGTTTGGATAAAATTATTTATATTTGATTTTGATTTATTCTTAATCAATGAGTTTTTCCCAAATCAAATCTGGATTCTAAACTATAAGTTTTTTATTTTAATGGGAATTATTGCTTTAATTTTTCTCTTAGTAAAAACAAAAACCATATTAAGATTGTCGCTTTTCTTACTATTCTACCCATTAATTATACTATTCTGGAGAATCCCATATTTTATTTTCAAACAAAAGAGCTGGGTATTAGCATTTGGGTTTGTTAATGCAATTATATCCTTTTTTGTATCATTGAAATATAACTTTATCATATCTACACTTTTTCTAATTTCCTTTGCTCTAACCTTCAGCATTTCAAATAAAACTACCTTATGGACCACTTCCACAATAATTCTACTGCTTCTTTTTATTGTTTATGTCGAAAGATTTATATTAGTTTTTAAGCCTTCAGATATATTTCGATTGCACATTAAATTTTTTTCGGGAATTCGCAAACATGCTTCCGCATCGTTCGAATTGGATGAGGACATAAAACAATCATCAATGGAAAAGTTAGGGGATGATCAATTAAGAAAATGGACTAACAATCTCCAATTCTCAGTATTATTCAATAGGGTGTGTCTTTTTGCAGCAAAGAAGTTAAAAGATTATCAGAATAGTAGACTCAATTCCGTTTTTTATGTTTTCACGATTTTCTTGTTAGTTGTCTTAACAATTTTCTCTTTTGGCGCAATAAATTATGCTCTTTATATTATTGAAAACCAGAATTTTAGTTATTCTCAACCACCAACAACATTTACTTTTTTTTACTATAGTTTTAACAATCTTATTTTTAAGTCTATCCCCGAATTGATACCTATCACCCCTATTTCACAAGCAGTGTCAATGTTGGAGTCATTCTTTGTATTCTTCCTCGTCGTAGTTTTTGTATCCTTATTACTTTCGGTAGGAAGCCAAAGACATTCTGAAGAGCTAACTGAAGTAATTAATAATATCGAGAAAGAGGGACATTCAATGGAAGGCTTTATAAAAGATGAATATAAGATAAATACTATTGATGAAGCGATTACTGAACTAGAAAAAGTAGAGGCCGTATTTTTAAAATTCATCAATAAAATAACGGAAAATCTTAATACAAAACTATACCCCTGAAGTTCTCAAAATTATCCTTTGAGTGGTACATTCAAATATCTTTAATTTTTTAAAAGTGTTTAAATACAGTAGGTTATTGTTTTGTTCATGAGACAGTAGAGGCTCCCCCGCCTCCACCAGTTCCCACTTATGATTTTCAGCCCACCCTTAACAGTTCATCCCACTGGGTGGTGTAGCGCGGGGACCGCGACCCGCACCGCATTTTCCATTCCCGTGCCACGCCTTGCGCTCCGAAGAATACGGTGTCGGGTCCATGATCCCGGTTGATCCGGTCCACCCCACCCATCAAATGGTCGCCGGGACGTGGGTCGGGTTCGGCAAACAGGGGCTTCTGTTCCAGCGTGGTGGGGATTAAATCTATCCTGTAATCCTGTCCCTTGAAGTCAAAACACAGATTCTTCGCTAACGCTCAGAATGACAACACCTGTCGCCCTTCCCTTCGGCAAGCTCTGGACAGGCTATAGCCTCAGGGTGACACCGGCTAGCGCCGGACGCAATTCGGGTCCAGCGTCACGCTGGACTCAACATACTTCTCCCCTTACTAAGGAGACCTTTGCATAAGAGGCTCTCCTCCTTCCAAAGTAGGGGTCGGGGGTGGTTGATGGTTAATTCCTCTTTCTGTAGTTGCCCGATTTATCGGGCGGTTTTAAAAATCTAAACACAGATTCTTCGCTAACGCTCAGAATGACAAATAGTTAAGTATTGTCATTCTGAGGACCGAAGTAGCCTGTTCTGAGCCTGTCGAAGGAGGGGCCGAGGGGATTTAGGGTTATGGGTGATTTTGTCCCTCCCTTTCGGAGAAGGGTGGATATCAATACGAGCCGGTTTTGGGCATTTTGTCTTTGAAGGTGCGGGGGAGTTTGGTGGATTCGTCCACCTTCGCGCTACGGATCTGTTGCATGGTGAGGTTCTTGACGGCGCTGAGGTCGGTGTTCCGGAAGTTGGCGCCGGTGACGTCGGCTTGGGCAAAATTGGCACCGGCGAGTTTGGCGCGTCCCAGTCGGGCGTCGACCAAATTGGCATTGCTGAGATTGGCTTCCATGAGGTTGGCTTCGGCGAGGTTGGTGCACACCAGGTTGGCTCCGCGCAGGTTGGCTCCGCGCAGGTTGGCGCGGGTGAGGTTGGCTCCGCCGAGTTTTTGCCGGGACAGGTTGGCGCGGGACAGGTTCTTCTTATTGAGTTCGGCGGCGCGGCGTTCGGATTGTTTTCCTCCTGACATCTATTTTCCTCTTCCCGGAGGGGGAGGCGGCGAACCGCCGCAGGCCGGGCAAGGCCCGGAGCAAATTTTTAAATCCCCGATCCTTCAATTCGTTCAGGATGACAACTGTTCCCCCTCCTTACGAAGGAGGGGATTAAGGGGAGGTTATGGAGCCCCATTCATTGATTTTCATACTTACCAAAACCCCACCTGTATCCTCCCCTTGGTAA
>JAJDBJ010000006.1 GCA_029261395.1 Nitrospinaceae bacterium | reverse complement strand
CGACCCGTTGTGGACAATGGCTGGCGGGATTACTCCAGTCAGGTAGGCCAAACGGGTCGGACGGTCGGTCCTGATTTGTATATTGCCTGCGGGATTTCCGGTGCCATGCAACACTTGGCCGGAATGTCTTCTTCTAAATGTATTGTCGCAATCAACAAGGATTCCAATGCGCCTATTTTTGATGTTGCCGATTACGGCATCGTGGGCGACGTCCTTCAGGTTCTGCCAATTCTGACCCGAGAATTTAAAAACGCCATTCAAGCATAGATTCTCTTCCCTTTTCGTCGCGCGTTATTTATATTCATGGCATGAGCCTTCTTTCCAAACAACACGTCCTAACGATTCTCAACAATCCAAGATTGGAATTGGGTGATATCCAATTTTCTGATGAGAGGATTAACCGTTTCCAGCAGTTCTGCCAAATCCTCCAGAAATGGAATAACAAGATTAATTTGACCAGCGAGAAAGACGCCCGCTCAATCCTTGAGAAGCATGTTTTTGATTCCCTGCAATACCTGCGTTGGCTGGATCCCTCCCATAAAACCCTCGATATCGGGAGCGGCGCCGGCTTTCCCGGAATCCCTATCAAGATTATCCACCCTGCTTTAGATCTGACTCTTTTGGACAGCCAGCGAAAGCGTTGCAGTTTTTTGCGCGAGGCGATTCGTTCCCTGAAACTGGAGGGAGCTAAAGTGGTGGATGGCCGCGCCGAGGATTTTTCAAGCCAGGAACCCTTCTCGGAACAATTCGACCGCGTTTGCTTCCGGGGGTTCAGTTCGCTTGAGAACTGTTTGACCGTTGGCCTGCCTTTTTTGAAAATAGGCGGCAGGATAATCTTAAAAAAGGGCGCTGAGGAAATGCCGGATTCCAACGATGAAACCTCGCGCAATGTCCGGATTGTCGAGTCAAAAGAGGTGGAAGGATTTGAGGGGCAGAGTTCTCTAATGATGGTGATCGAAAAATGTTCCACGTGAAACATCTTCACCTCAATTTGTGGAATCAATTTGTTCAGTCTTCCTATAAAATAATCCCAAAGTTATCAATAAATTACAAATTGTTCCACGTGGAACCATAAGGCGGTCGTATTAAATTGATTGTCCGGCTGGAGATCTTGTGGTAATTTTGACTGGCGTGTAACTTATGAAGGAACTTCATGCCTAAGATCATCTGCGTAGCCAATCAGAAGGGCGGGGTCGGGAAAACCACAACGGCCATTAATCTTTCGTCCTGCATTGCCCTCACCGGAAAGAAAGTCCTCTTAATAGATCTGGACCCGCAAAGCAACGCGACCACCGGGCTGGGGCTCTATTTGAATGATTCGCAAATGGGAATCTATGATCTTATCGCGGGTGATGCGGAGATTGAGCAGGTCACTTATCCGACGGCCATCAATACTTTGTTTATCATTCCTTCCACTGTCGATCTGGCAGGATCGGAAGTGGAGTTGGTCAACCAGGAGAACCGGGAATTAAAGCTCAAGAAGGCATTGAGCAAGTTGGACTCCCGATATGAATTTGTGGTCATTGATTGCCCCCCTTCCCTGGGCCTGCTCACGTTGAACGCATTGACGGCCTGCAATTCGGTATTGATTCCCACGCAGTGTGAATATTATTCCATGCAGGGTTTGGGCCGCTTCATACAAACCATCAAAATGCTCAAAGGTTCTCTCAATCCCGAACTGAAAATCGAAGGCATACTGCTCACCATGTATGATGGCAGAACCTCTCTGGCGAACCAGGTTCGGGAGCAAATCCGCAAGTATTTCAAGAAATCGCTGTTGGGAACGGTTATTCCCAGGAACATCCGATTGAGTGAGGCCCCCAGCCATGGCAAGCCCATTGTGCTGTATGACAACAATTCCAAAGGAGCCGATTCCTATATCGAGTTGGCTCGGGAAATCATTGCGCGTGGTAAAAAAAACGCAGAAACATCAACCCTGGAAACCAGTGAGACGACCCCGTGAATAGAAAAGCTCTAGGTAAAGGCATCAATGCCCTCATCCCTGATTTTGAAACCGAAGTACCCGCACCAACCGCAACGGCAGGTATGGTGGAATTGTTGATCGATGAAATATCTCCGGGCGACACCCAGCCGAGAAAAGATTTTAATGACGAAAAACTGAAAGAGCTGGAAAACTCAATTCGCGAGAATGGGGTCATTCAGCCCATCGTTGTCCAGAAGCAGGGTGATGGATACGAGATTATATGTGGAGAGCGTCGCTGGCGTGCCAGTCAAAAAGCCGGGCTTAAAAAAATACCAGCCGTTATTCGTGAGGTCAGCAACACGCAATCACTGCAAATGGCCCTGATCGAAAACATCCATCGCCAGGACTTGAATCCGATCGAAGAAGCCCAGGCCTATAAACGGTTGTCGCATGAGTTTGGCCTGACGCAGGAAGTCATCGCCAGGCAGGTCGGCAAAAACCGGGCGACCGTAGCCAACTATCTCCGCCTGCTCAAACTCTCCAAGGCCTTTCAGGAGGATCTGATCACCGGTCAATTGACCATGGGTCACGCCCGCGCCATGCTGTCGCTGGCAACAGAGCAGGAGATGGAGGAAGCCCGCCGGGAAGTTCTCCGGCAAAATATGAATGTGCGCCAGGTCGAATCCTACGTTCAATCAAAAAATCGGCCAGCGGGAACGAAACCGAAATCAAATCCAGTCGTCAAGGACATATTCATCAAGGACCTGGAAAAGGAATTCGAACGCCGCCTGGGCACCAAAGTAGAGATCATTCCGGGAAAGAAAGGCGGCAAACTCGTTGTTTTATATTATTCTAATGATGATTTGAACAGAATTCATGATATGATAGTATCCTGATCCTGAGGGTCGCCAGGAATCCTGTTTTTTCCAACCCATAAAATCTCTACAAGGGGAGAAGAAATGTCCGCAAAAAACAACGCTGATAACGTTAAAGATATAAAGGCCTATTTGGGCGAAGACACGGTTTTTAGTGGGACGTTGACTTTCAACGGTGCCGTCCGAATCGATGGCAAAATGGATGGTGAAATCAATACCGATGACACGCTGATTGTAGGAGAAAATGGGGTTATTGAAGCAGATATCAACGCTGGAACAGTGATCTGCCGGGGAAAAATTAAAGGGACGATCAAGGCATCCAAGCGCATTGAAATTCACACCAATAGTGAAGTCGTGGGCAGTATTGCCGCACCTGCCCTTCTGGTTGAAAATGGCGCAATATTTGACGGCACCTGCGACATGACCGGGGACGACGGCAAGATTATCAAGCTGGTCAAAAATGAAGAAGCCGAGTCAGCCACCTCACTTTAGAAGTTTCCTGCAGAAAAATACAATAAGAAAAGACCGGCGATAAGTTCTATCAGCCGGTCTTTTTTTGTCTCCTCCTCGCGGCACACTTTCCTTAAGAACCTTTTAATCCAATTAGTTATTGAGATTTCTCCAGACCACCTTTACAATACATATGTATGTCAGACAAAGAGCAGGGTTGCTTGTATGTGGTGAGTACTCCCATAGGAAATCTGGGAGACATCACCTACCGATCCGTAGAAATATTGGGGCAGGTTGCGCTGATCGCGGCGGAAGATACGCGCCGCACCAGAATCCTCTTGAACCGTTATGAAATTACGACGTCACTTTCCAGTTATAATAGTTACAACCAAACCCGCAAGGGTCCCGAGTTTATAAAAAGATTAAACCAGGGAGACGATGTCGCCCTGGTTTCCGATGCCGGTACACCGGGTGTATCCGACCCTTTGTTCAACATGGTGCAGTTGGCACTGGAGCAGGAGATAGAGGTGATTCCCCTGCCCGGACCCTCATCAATTTTGGCGGCTTTAACGGTGTCGGGATTACCGATGGACCGTTTTCGGTTTGAAGGATTTTTACCGCGCAAAAAAAGACGTAAAAGAATTATCGCAGAGTTGGCGGAACATTCCGAAACGGTGGTGTTGTTCGAGTCTCCGCTACGCATTGAAAAAACTCTGAACGAGTTGAGAGAAGTGTTTGGAAACCGCAAGGCCGCGCTGACCCGTGAATTGACCAAGATGCATGAAGAGGTGTTGCGGGGAGGACTGGACGATTTGTGCAGGGAGCACGCAGGACGCAAATGGAAGGGCGAAATAACATTAGTCATTTCGGGCAAGTCGTCCAAAAACAAAAATAAGGAGAGTTGATGTCGATTATTTCTGTTGTCGGTCCCAAGGGTGGAATCGGTAAAACCACGTTATCGATCAATGCCACCGCCGCGCTGACCCGGGCCCTGTCATCCGGCAAACTCAACAACCGGATTTGCCTGCTCGATTTGGACCTGCGCTTGCCCACCATCACCAGCCTTCTGGACAGTCACCCATCCAAAACATTTTACGATCTGTTCGAATGTCTGGGCAAGAAAACCTACCAGACCGATTTTTTGAAAATCGTCTATCAGCTGGCCACCCACTTCCAGGCCTATATCGATGGCAAAATCCCGGCCCGGAACGAAAAATTGATTGAAGTATTCCACCACTACCACGTGATGAACACCGATTTGTTTCTCGCTTCGGAGTTCAAATTTGGCAACGCGATTCACGAAATGCTGATGAAGCGCGGCGAGGTGAAAAATATTTCCCAGCTCAAAAAATTACAACCCATCCTCAAGAAAATAGATCTCGACGAATTCAAGCGGATCCTGGAAGAAATGAATGAAGCGGCCCGACCGGTGATGGAGGAATATATCAGTTACATTGAAGAGTACGGCTTCTCCATTTTAGGCGGGGAAGTCCCCATCCTGGGCAAACGGGCGCACCGCAAACGGATCAACGAGCCGGAGTTTCTCCTGCGCTTTCTCGAGTTTTTGGATACCGTGTTCCAACAGTTTGAGCACGTGATTGTGGACACCCCGGCCGGCGGGGTCAACCATATGTCATCGCTGATGAACGTGATCGATCAGGTTCTGTTTGTATTTGACCTGAGCAACAACATCGCGATCAACGGAAGTATCGACGCCGTTCACACCTTTATCGATTATTACGAAGAGTTTCAGGCGGACTATGCCAAAGGCCAGTTGACGGGACTCGACCGCGCCCATGTCAAACGTTTGATCGCGCAAAAGGGGAAGGGCGACCTGTATCACTCCATCAAAAACAAAAAACTGGGTCTCGTGTTCAACCGTTGCCAGAGCAATCAGGAAATCGTGAAAGCTCTGCAAATGTTGCGGGAATATCTGGACACCCTGGATAAATATCATCAATACAAAACCCGAATCCAGATAGTGGGCATGGTGCCTAATAATAAAGTGATTAATATCACCAACAACAAGAAATCACTCTTTTATAATATGGATATCGGCCTGAGTGAACGCATGGACCAGATAGCGAAAGCCATCTTGTCGGAAAACACGATTTGTCCCACATTGGCGGATGACGACAAAACCATCATCAGCTATTTGAATAAAATCAAGAAACCCATGCTGTTAGATAAACTGACGCGAATGGCCGGCAGTAGCACCAACTGATCCCATTATGGAAACTATAAAACTCAACGTACTCACTCAAGCCCAGTACCAGTTCCTGATGTCCAAGGAACCCCAGGGATACTACGACAACCGGACCCGGGAACAACTGTACAGTTTGATCGATAAGCTGGCGGGCCACAAAAAAGATTGCGCCAGGGAAGAAGCGCGATTGTACAAACGATTCGAGAAGGCTGAATTTGGTATTCTTCTGCCGGGCGACCGCAAAACCAACGGGCCTCTCAAGTTCAAGGTTTCCCTGTGTCTTGATGGAGAGCATGCAGGCGATATCACCACCGGTGGAACCCTGATCATTAATGAAAAGGGGAGTGTGCAGGGAAAAATTAGCGCGGACGAAATCATTTGCAAAGGCAAAATAGAGGGAGATGTGTCGGCGGGTCACAAGCTAACCCTCCACTCAACCGGAACATTGATGGGAGATGTCGTAGCCCTCGAAGTTCAAATTGCCCCGGGTGCTGTGTTTAAAGGAAAATGCAAGTTGGGGAATCCGAAACTCAAAGCCGCGCAGAAAAAAGAAGAACGTGTGCCGATCAAAAACCGGATCATCCAACTGTTTCGAGCAGGTTGAATGGGTTCCCGCATTCTTTGAGCCATTTATATGGGATTGATTTATAGTAGTTACTCCGCGATCGGGTAGGTTTAAAACATAGATTCTTTCCTTCGGCAAGCTCAGGACAGGCTCTGCCAGTGGCTCCTCAGAATGACAAGACACGTCTCTCTGTCATTCTGAGCGTTAGCGAAGAATCTGAGTTTTGATTACAAAACTGTTCCGATTGAGTAATTTTTTCAGGGGCAGGGTTTTTTATGAGTGATCAGAAACTCAGTATACTCACCATCACAGAGTACAATTTAATTGCGACCAAGGACCCGGTCGGCAGTTACGACCGCCGCACCCGGGAAAACCTGTACGCGATCATCCTCAAACTGAGTGAAGCCCGGGACAATCTCTCGCCACTCGAGTTCACCGTTTTCCAGAAATTCCAGAGAGCCCAGTTTGCCCCCCTCGGCGACAAGGACAAGAAAGTAAAGTTTGAAGTGCTTCGCTACCTGTTGTCGTCCCGCGTCCGGCTGACGGCCAGAATGACAGGCATCATTTTAGCCGCAGGAGCGGTGACCATCCTGACGGTCTATCACCTTTTTCTCAGCGCAGAAACCCAGAAGCAAGTGGACCTGGCCTATTATGCCGGTTTGAATAAGCTGGGTCTGGCCTCGCAGGAAGAAATGGCCATGGTGCAAAACAATCTGCACCAGACGGAAGTCACACTGGTACAAACTCAAAAGAAAAAGGAAGAGCTGGAGAAAATGGTCGCCCGCATGATCGCGAACAACAAGGTCGCCTCCAACTTCAAGAGTATCGTCAAGCACATTTATAACGATCCCCGAACCGTCTATACCAAAAAAGCCAACACCATCAGCCTGGAGTTTGCCAATAAACGGATCGCCCGCTACAAAAAGGATCCCGACATGTGGTACCTGCTGGGCATTCTGGATACCGGTAACCTGAAAGTGTTTTACGATAACGAGCAGATTCTGGAAATCGAAGCCATCTTCGGCCGCAAGGGAGAAGAAACCCCGCTCGGCGAATACGAGATCAAAAACCGGTTGTACAAACCCACCTGGTACAAAAAGGAAATCATCAAGGGTAAATCAGTCGTCCGCGCTATCCCTTTTGGCGACTCCGATCACGAAATCGGCCACTGGTGGCTGGGCCTCAAGAAACTGGGACCCCAGGTGCACGGCAGTTACGGCATCCACGGCGTCAACATCAGCAAGGCCAACGAGTTTTTCAAGAAGAATTTTGACTGGCGCAGTGGCAGTGCCGGTTGCCCCAACATCCAGGAATGGTATCTCGACTTCCTCGCCAACGTCCTCCCCCTCGGCGTCCACGTCAACATCGTCCAGAAAGACAAGTGGGTCAAATCCACGTAAAACTACAACCCCTTTAAAAATATCGAGTTAACAACTCATTCGGCCAGGAGTGATAAAGAAGATAGATACTTGACGAAATGTACCATATATGACACACTGAGCTATGGTACGGCCCAAAAAGAAAATCCTCGCCGAATTTTATAGAACCTTGAAAGGTAATGAACCTGTTCGGGAATGGTTACTGAAGCTTGACAGAGAAGACCGAAAAAATGTCGGCAAGGACATTCAAAAGGTCGAATGGGGTTGGCCGATTGGAATGCCTTACAGCAAACCATTAGGACACGGGCTTTATGAAGTCCGTAGCGATATTTCAAATAAGCGCATAGCGCGGGTTATTTTCCTTATAAAGAATAATAGAATGGTGCTCCTGCATGGCTTTGTGAAAAAGTCCCAGAAGTCACCGCAAACAGATTTGGACCTCGCAAAGAAGCGTAAAAAGGAGGTAGAACAATGAGCAAGAAAACTAAAAATCCTCACATTGGATCATCCTTTGATGATTTCCTTGATGAGCAGGGAATACTTGAGGAATGCGAACATCAGGCCCTTAAAGAAATTTTGGCGGATCAAGTTCGCAGGGCGATGGAGGACAAGAATATTTCCAAAACGGAGATGGCGAAGAAAATGCACACCAGTAGAAGGCAGTTGGACCGATTGCTGGACCGCTCAGTTTCAAATGTAACACTTGCGACCATGTCAAAAGCCGCACGCGCTGTTGGCCGCGAATTACATATCGCGTTGGTTTAAAAAAGTAAAGAAAAGGAGCCGCCTAATGGGTGGCCTCTTAATTTTGAACTGGAGTATTAGATGCGATTTGAAGCAAGGGAAATTAAACCGTATAGTATACCGGTTTCGCCAAGTGAGTTGAAAGTAGGAGAGGTTTACTTCAGTATTTCTTATGTGGATGAGTACATGCACTACCCGATAATGGAAACCCTTGTTTTCATCGGCAGGGATCTTGATATCATCGACAAAGACCCTGATTTGGATGACAGGGTACAAGTGTATTTTCAGGATTATGAATCGTACGCTCTAGGAATCCGAATTGATAATTTACCCAAAAATAATGAAGCTATATTATCCAGTTATATCGAAGACGAACTTAATGGAGTTTATGAGTTTGAACGTGCGCTGGATCAATTAATGTGGTGTTCCCTGAAGAGAAGGGGACTCGAAGAAATATAGTAATTCTATCCTCCCTGAAATCTCCATTGGGCATCCGCCCGTTTATCCGCTATAATTTCACGTCTTTACTCTTTTACGGAAAACGATCATGAAACAGCCCTGGGGCGGCAGATTTAAAGAATCCACAGACGAATTGATGCTGAGGTTTTCGTCCTCCATCTTTTTCGATAAGCGGTTGTACGCCTACGACATCGAAGGCAGTATCGCCCACTGCAAAACACTGCAGAAATGCAAGATCCTGAAGCCGACGGAAGCCAAGAAAATCATCACCGGCCTGAACAAAATCCTCAAAGAGTTCGAGGCGGGGAAATTCCGGACGAAGGTCAAGCTGGAAGATATTCACATGAATATCGAAAAGCGGCTGATCGATCTCGTCGGCCCGGTCGGCGGCAAGCTCCACACCGGGCGGAGCCGGAACGACCAGGTCGCGCTCGATATCCGCCTATACCTCAGAGACGAAATTGAAAGCATTCAGCAAAGTTTAAAACAGGTCGCCAAAACCGTGCTGGCGCAGGCGAAGAAGCATGCCAACACCCTCATCCCCGGCTACACCCATTTGCAGAGAGCGCAACCGGTATCGCTCGCGCATCACCTGCTGGCGTATCTCGAAATGTTCGCGCGGGATCGGGAAAGGTTGGCCGACGCGCTCAAGCGGACCAACGTCATGCCGCTGGGATCGGCCGCGCTGGCGGGCACCAATTTCCCCATCGACCGCCACCACACCGCCAAACTGCTCGGCTTCCCGGAAGTGACGCACAACAGCATGGACGCCGTAAGCGACCGCGACTTCATCATCGAGTTCTGTTCCGCCGCGTCGATATTGATGATGCACCTCAGCCGGTTCTGCGAGGAGATCGTCATCTGGTCGACCAGCGAGTTCGCGTTCATGGAGTTGTCCGACGCCTTCACCACCGGCAGTAGCATCATGCCGCAGAAGAAAAATCCGGACGCCGCCGAACTCATCCGGGGCAAGACGGGACGGATCTACGGCCATCTGCTCGGACTGCTCACACTGATGAAGGGCCAGCCGCTGGCGTACAACAAGGATTTGCAGGAGGACAAGGAACCGCTGTTCGATACCGTCGATACCGTGCAGACCTCGCTCCAGATATTCAGCGGTATGTTGAAGACGGCAACGTTCGCCAAGACGAAACCGGAGTCTTTGGCCCAAAGCGGATTTCTGACGGCGACCGATCTGGCCGATTACCTGGTCTTACAGAACGTGCCGTTTCGGGACGCGCACGAGATCACCGGCAAAACCGTCGCCCACTGCATCCTCACCGGCAAGACCCTCGAAGAGTTGACGCTGGCGGAACTGCAGAAAATTTCCAAGAAAATCAAAGAGGATGTGTTCGGTTACCTGTCCATCGAGCAGTCGGTGAAACGGAAGAATGTTTATGGCGGCACTGCACCCAATCAAGTGAAAACCCAACTCGCGCGCCAGACCAAAAACTGGAAATGACATTCACGGAGTGACACACATGAAAAAATGCCTTCCTTATATACTGGTCGTATTGTTGACCCTCGGCCTCACCGCCTGCGGCAAAAAAGGCCCACCCGTCCCCCCCGACGACGAACCCAAAAAAGAAAAACAAGAAACATCCTACCCATAAATAAAGCCCCTCTTTGTGAAGAGGGGTTGGGGTGATTTGCTCCCCCTTCTCCGAAGGGGGCCGGGGGGCTTCTTCCTTAATTTAAAAATCTAAACATAGATTCTTCACTCCACTGCGTTCCTCAGAATGACAACCAACGTTTCTCTGTCATCCTGAGCGTTAGCGAAGGATCTATGTTTAGATTTTTAAGGTGAGTTGGTTTTTGGAAGGAGTCGTTATGGTGTCAAGAAGAGGCTTGATCCCTTTCCGGAGCCAATTAAAAAATATGGATCGTGCCAGGAAATCATCGAAGGGCGCTAACGGTTCAGCAAATTATCTGCGGCGATTCGTCGCACCCCCTCCGGGGAGGAGTCATTTTGGGAAAAACCTGTCTACTTCGCCTGAGACGGTTGGGTCCGCGAACTTTCATCCTTATTGAGTTTTTCCAGGTGTTCGACTTTCTTGTTGGCAATCTTGAGCTGGGATTCAAGAATTGCCAAACGGACTCGTAATTGGCTGGATTCGTTGTATTGATCAACCATTTTGTGTCTCCTTCATATAAAACATCGGGTTGCTCACAAATCATCAATAAGATAATGATAATCATTATCAATATAGATGTCAACAGGTTTTTTGGCAGGGCTCGCCCATTGTTTTATAACCTCTTGTAAAATTGAGGGTTTTTGTCTCAGGATCGAACCCAGGAACTGCTGGACCTCACCGCCTGCGGCAAAAAAGGCCCGCCCGTCCCCCGACGACGAACCGAAAAAGGAAAAACAAGAATCATCCTATCCCTGACCGGCGAAGCGCGGAGCTAACTTAAAACATAGATCCTTCGCTGTCGCTCAGGATGACATAGAGACATTTATTGGTCATTCTGAGGAGGCTTGGCCGACGAAGAATCTATGTTTAGATTTTTAAGGTGAGTTGGTTTTCGGAAGGATTTCTTATGTAGTCAAGAAGAGACTTGACCCTTTTTCTTTTCCTATCAAGTGATCGGAATATTCAATTTGAGGCTCAATTTTTTTGGATAAAAAATTAACAGTAACCTTTAGAGATTGTTTTAATCCATAATGAATAGCAGAAACAAACAAAATCCAGATGAAGACAAAAAATAAAATTGGAGAAGAAATAATGAAATACCTTACGATTTCATAATTAAAACGAAATCGTAGATCTTCATAAAATTCTTTAGATTTTTTATCCTTAATGGCTTGAAAAATTCTTTCTATATTTTTTTCTTCTTTTATGGCCAATTGCTTAAAGTTCGGAATGAAAACCTGGACTAAAATTAAGTCAGTGACGCTTGATTTGTGAGCAAATCGCAAAGCAGAATTCATCAAATCACGCAATCTTAAATATTCAGATGTGTCAAATTTTGAATCATGTTTTAAACAAAAATCAAAAAGTTCATCTCTTAAAATAAATATTCTATTCCGAAAACTATCCAATATATAAGGCACCCACAGTAATTTCCATTGAAGGACTAAAAATCCTAAAATAAACCAAAATAAAATCCAATAAATTGTTTCTTCCATGATTAATCCTCTGGTGGATTATCTCCAGTTGAAGTTAGTCCGCTTGATGATCGATGAGGATCAATATTTTCTTCAAGAAATTTTATTCTCGATGTATATCGATCTATGTATTTCTTTCTTAGTTTCCTTTGACGCAACCCATAAATAAACCCAGGTCCACCAATTAAAACACCAATTAGGGTTGGGACCCATTTATTTATTTTAATATCTGCCATAAATTTCAAATCGGCAGCTGAGATTTTCCCCGCAAAAGCCTTCACCGTATCAAAACCGCAATAAAATATGATTACAATTGCAGAGGCCCAAATAAATGTGTTTATGATCCCAGCTGATGCTGAAATTAGGGCCAAAGTTTTTCTATCTTTAGCGCGTTCTGCCTCTTTTTCAGAATCCATTGCGAGGCCCTCCACAGAATCGGCCCTAACAAACCCAGTTTATTTTACCACATTTTTCTAGAGTCAAAATGGCTCTTAGAAATCTCTAAATACTTGATAAACAATTGATTTCCATTGTTCCATTTTCGTCCTTTTAAATTCGCTTTTTCACCCATAAAAACTATTCTAAATAATTGCTTGATTATTTATCAAATGCCTAAAACATTCTCACTCTATTTCAGCTTACCGAAATTGTCAATTACCGTGATTAGGGTACCAAAAGCGGTAAAGCCTCTTCTTACTCACATAAATAGACTACCTAGGTGCTTAACGCTCCCTTACTCAGTTCCCCCGGGTTAGAGAGTCGATCAGGCTAAGGAAGTCGGTGGTTCAACACTTTCTCCGCAGGATCCTGCCGGTAAAATTCTTTGAGCACCTGATACAGTTTGGGATGATGGTTTTCGAGTTGTTCGGGTTGGCAGAAGAAGGTTTCCGTCGCCACGGCGAAAAACTCCGCTTCGTTGGTAGCCGCATACTCGTCCATAAAAGTTTGCTGGCCGTGTTCTACCTTGCGGGTCAGCTCCAGGTACTCCTGCGAAAAGACTTCGATCCACCGCTGATATTCCTCCGGCGTGGTCAGCGGCGGCGTGCCATCGGCCTTGCCATCGAGCATGTCCAGTTTGTGGGCGAATTCGTGATACACCACATTATGCCCGTGTTCCGGATGCCGGGTTTCGCTTTTCACGGCATCCCAGACGAGTATCACCGGGCCGCGATGATGCGCTTCCCCGTCAATTGCCATCGGGCCGTCCACGGGGGCCCTGCTCACTTCAAAAAAACCGGCTTTCCTCTCAGGTGAGAAGACGGTGGTCGGGTACACATAAATGGATTCCACACTGCTGTAACAATCGCTGGGTAATTCGAGGATCATCAGGCAGGCATGGGCGGCGATGATGACGCGGATTTCATCGGTCAGTTCAAGGCCGTTACACCCCAGCCAATGCTTTTCAGCAATGAAGATTTGGGTGAGATCCCGCAGGCCCTGTTTTTCTGCATCAGTGAGGTATCGATAGTAGGGAACATTTTTTTGAATGATCCCCTCCCACTCGCCGGGGAAAGGTGCGGCCAGTATTTCTTCCCGCCGATTATTACGAAACCAGTTCCACATATTTTTTACCTCTATCACGTAGTATCGCCATCACATGCTTGAAGCATATCGAGTATTTCATTTTAGCTTATGGCGAGTTGGTTTGGAGGGAAATTCTAAAGTGGAGAAGAAAAGTGTGGGATGTCTGATGATTGCCGTTGGGGGGGCGACACTCAAATAATATTAACGAGGATGCGGGACAACCAGGCAGGTAACTTTAATTGCGATCTGTTCCCGGTTCAGAAGAGTTTGACCAATTCCACCCCGATCAATCCGTTGACGCCTGCGCGTTCGGTAATTCTTACACCGGCCTTAATGCCGATCTCAACTTTCGGCGCGGGTTTAAACCCCGTGAGCACCCAGCCGAACTGCCAGGCGCGATAGTTGGGATCCCCCATGTAGACCACTTCGGGGCCGGTGGACAGTCCTTGTTTCAATTGGTGCAAAAGACGAGATCTCATCCAATAGGCATCGGCACCGAAGGTGTAGCTGGCAATCCCATCCAGCGTCCAGGTATCTGCGAGATTCAGTTGGCCTTCGAGCTGACTTTTGACCCATACTTGTTGACCGTCATTTCTGTTGCCCGGATCATCAGGTGACAGCGAGGTGTTGTTGTAGCGGAGCCCGGCATAAGCTCCGGCCCACCCGGCAGAGCCTGACGTTTGATAACCCAGCGCACCTTCCAGGCCGAAGGCCTGGGCGTCGATCGTTTGATTGGTGTCATAGCTGTAACCGAAGACATCGACCCAGTACCGTTGCACCAGGCCGTTGCCCAGCTTTTCGCCAAACACCGGGGCAACGAGCCCTGCATACGTATAATAATTTTCAGTGTCGCCCGCTCCTCCTTCGGCTCCGGCAATGAATAATTTTTCACCGGCAAGAGCATTGAACGAAAAGGCGGACAGGAGGAGACTCAATGCTAAAAGGGTCGACTTGCAGAATCGGAGAGTTTTTTTCATTATCAAGCGTCGCGCTCGGGAGTCAGTTCGTAACGATAGATCGGGGACGATGAAACGTCCGCTTGTTCGTGCCGGCCGATCGTTCCTGAAAGTTTAGATATTTTGCCGCGGCTATGATAATTCAATTCCATGCGGGCCTTTTCAGGAAGGGGCGAGTATACCATCACTTGCTTTGTCTCAAAAGGATCGCTACTCACGTCAATCAGACCTACACCGGGCTTGGATTGTGCGTACCCGTCAAGCGTGTAGGATATGGGCGTCCAGTTGGCTATGCGGCGCCCACCCCTTACAACAGCGGCAAGGCCAGAGTAATGGTCGATGGGTGTGGTCACCGTTTCCTGAAGATCGCCCATCCGCTTCTGCAAATCGGAACCATATAGGAATTGGGCAAGCGTGTTCTCCTGGTGACTTTCCAGCTTAAACTGGCAACCGATGGTTTTCACATAATGCTCCTCCTGGTTGAGGCCAAGTACCACCGCCTTGATCTCTGCCTGGATGCGCAAGGGACCCGTCGGTAGAAATATTTCGCCTTCCACGGTATGCCCCACCTGGACAGAATCGTCAATAGGAGCATAAAAGCGAAAACCGGTTGCGGAGATATTATCAATCACTCCGTAGACTTGATTGGAGGACGAATTATTGAGAGTCAGGTTTGCGGGCAATGGAATGGGAAACCGGTATTCCGCACGTTTGAATTTGGATCGGCCCCTGGTGAACAGCACGACACTGGCGGCCAGCAAAAGGTTGACCGATGCCCATACCCCACACACGAGCAATCCATCCAGCGTCAGTCGATGGTAGGTCTGGTACAGCACAATTCCCACCGGGATAGCCAAAAGATTCAGCGTCAGGATGAGGGTTTGCGGCAGAAGGTACCACGAGGTTTCTTTTGCCTGCGAAAGCCCTTTGGGGGTGACCGCAAAACGAAGATCTTTTTTGAAGATGGCGAGGGTCGACCAGGCCATGGAAGCAAAGCGAGCCATGTTGTACTGCTCAATGATGAGTGACCGCCCGTATCCGCGATTGACCTCTTCGAACATCCAGTACGAGAGTAGAAAATACGGCACAAAATGGAGAAGGAAATCGACTCCCAAAGCTTGAACGGGCATGACGCCTGTGGTCAAAACAATGACCGGTGCCGTGTAATAAAAAATCTTTTGCCATCCATCGAAGTAAGTGATGGACGAGGCCAGGTAATTGATGCGTTGCGCCATGGTGAGGCCCCGGCAAAAGAAAACTCCCTCTTGCTTCCAGGCCTGCATGGCGCCCTGCCCCCAGCGGATTCTCTGTTTCAGAAATGGCACCATACTGGAAGGGGCAAGACCGAAGGCCAGCGACTCGGCGTGGTAGACCGAGCGAAAACCTTTCTTGTGCAATTTGACGGAGGTGTGCAAATCTTCCGTAATCGTACCGGTAGCGAATCCGCCTATGTCTTCCAGTGCGGTGCGCCGGATTACGGCGCAACTGCCGCAGAAAAAGGCGGCGTTCCAGTAATCCTTGCCGCGCTGAATCACTCGAAAAAAGACCGCCTGTTCGTGCCAGGCCTTGATGTTGTCTGTCTGCTTGTGGTGCTGAAAAGAGTCGAGGTTGTAAAAGTCCTGCGGCGTT
>JAJDBJ010000005.1 GCA_029261395.1 Nitrospinaceae bacterium | reverse complement strand
GAAGCCTTCACCTGGTTCCGCAAAGTCGCCGAATGCAACCACGCAGCCGCCTTGAACCAACTCGGTGTCATGTTTGAAAAAGGCGAAGGCGTATCTCCGGATATTGAACGTGCCCTGAAGTGCTACCTCCGGTCTTCCGAGCAGGGGAACGAAGAGGCTCAGTACAACCTCGGCGATCTGTACGAGCAGGGAAAAGGCGTGGCACAGGACCGCGACCAGGCGATCCATTGGTACACACGCGCCGCGGAAGCGGGGCTGGACATGGCGCAATACAAACTGGGAACCCTGTTCTACTCTGGAGAGGGAATGGAACCGAGTCCGGGCAAAGCGCTTTTTTGGTTGTGCAAAGCCGGGGAACAGGGCCACGAGGATGCTCAGCAGTTTCTGGAAAAAACCGGAAGCGGCTTCACCGCTTCTCCCGAGGAATTATTTGAGAAAGGCCTGCGTTATCTCCAGGCCGGCGATTTTGAAGAAGCCGCCCTGTGGCTGAAAAAATCGGCCGATCAGAATCACCCTGAAGCGCAAAACCTGATGGGCACGCTTTACGATTTCGGGCAGGGAATGCCGCAGGATTCCCAACTGGCGGCTCTCTGGTTTCAGAAATCTGCGGAGCAGGGTCATGCCGAGGCGCAGTACAACCTGGGCGTCCTATATTTTCTGGGAGAGGGGGTGCGGCGGCATTATCCCTCGGCCTATGACTGGTTTGAAAAAGCGGTAGAGCAAAACGTCAATCAAGCCGCGATCTTCCTGGGAATTTTGTGCGAGAACGGTTTGGGCACACCCAAAAAAGAAACCCAGGCCGTTCGCTGGTACCGCAAAGCGGCAGAGCAGGACGATGGGTTTGGGCAGTATCACCTGGCCCAAATGTATTACCACGGCAGGGGAGTGGAGCAGGATTTTCAGAAAGCCTGGTACTGGTACGACCAGTCCGCGCAGTTGGGGAATGAATACGGTCAATACAACCTGGGCCGCATGTACTACGACGGTCACTGGGTGGCTGAAAATAATTCCCAGGCATGCATCTGTTTCCGCCAGGCGGCCGAGCAGGGGCACAACTTTGCCCAGTTCACGCTGGGTAAGATGTACAGTAAAGGCGAAGTGGGTCCGCCCGATAAGAGTAAGGCGTTTGAATGGATCGAAAAGGCGGCAAGCCAGGGAAACATTTTCGCGCAGAATGAGCTCGGCAAAATGTATGAGAGCGGAGAAGGGTGCGATCAGGATTACGAAAAAGCTTTTCAGTGGTACCGCAAAGCGGCGGAGCAGGGATTGGAGCAGGCGCAGGATAATCTCGGTATGATGTATTTTGTCGGCAAGGGTGTTCCGCGTGATTTTGATCAGGCCGCCAAGTGGTACCGTCGCGCTTCCGGTCAAAAATCTTTCGAAACCGGGAAAGGTAAAACGGGACGACCCGGCAAAACCCGGTCGAGTTCTCCCGAAGAGAATTTGGAGTGGTTCCTCAAGCTGGCTCACTCCGGCGCACCGGATGCGCAAAACCAGGTGGGAATGATTTATGAGTCCGACGAGGGGGGCGCCACGAATCTAAAAGAGAGTCTTCACTGGTACGGCGAGGCCGCCGGGCAGGGGCACGACGGCGCCCAGTATAATCTGGGTCGCATGTTGTTCCATGGGCTCGGCACCTCCCAGGACCGTGCCCGAGCCCTGGAATGGATTCGGAAATCCGCCGGGCAGGGATTTGCCGATGCGCAATTATTCCTGGGAATCTGCTATGAAGAGGGTGACGGAGTCCCGCAGGATTTCTCCCAAGCCGCCGATGAGTACCGAAAAGCCGCCGAACAGGGCAAGGAAGTGGCGCAGTACCACTTGGCAAGTCTCTACAAAAAAGGCCAGGGAGTTGAGAAAAATCTCGATGAGGCCGTAAAATGGTTCCGTCGGGCGGCTGAGCGGGAATATTTGCCCGCCGTCGGGTCCCTCAAAAAAATCCTCCACCAGAAATCGATGTTCCCGGAAACTCCGGACGCCGACCCGCCCTCCACTTCGGACAGCTAAAACCCTGACATTATTCAGTATTTTTCTCCGCTTCGGCTGTAAGGTCAGCGTTATCCCCTCGACAAACCAGTTGCATTTACATATGTAGATAGGTAAATATGTCCTGAGTAGGGCTCATTTTGAGAGGATTTTCAATGCCAAGACGATTTTCGATGAAAGTAATCCTGGGGATGGCTCTAATCCTGCTGGGAGTGGGGATTTCCGTGCAAGTGTGGCCGGGAGGCGGGTCCCGCGCCCTGGCCGAGGAATCCACGGTGATCCGGGTTGCCGGATCGACCACGGTTTTACCGATTGTGTCCCGCGCGGCGGAGCGGTTTCAGGCACGCAACCCCTCGGTCAAGATTACTGTCAATGCCGGAGGCTCCGGCGTCGGCGTCCACGGTGCCGGCACCCGGCGTTTGAATATCGGCCTCGCGTCCCGCGAAATCACTCTCCAGGAAAACAACCGCTACGCCTCCGCTCAACTCAACACGACCGTTATCGGGCGCGACGCCGTGGCTTGTGTGGTGTCCTCCGAAATATTTCACAGCGGCGTACATTCTCTTTCCAAACAACAAATCGGTGATATTTATCTCGGCAAGATCACCAGCTGGCAACAGGTCGGCGGACCGGACCGCACCATCATCGTCATCGACAAGGAAACCCATCGCGGCACCCGCCACGTGTTCATGCAATACCTGTTCGGGAAAGCAAACGCGCGAGCGCCGGGTGCACGGCTCGTCACCGGTTCCAACAACGAAGAGCAGTCCAAAATCGCGCAAAGCGATTCCGCCATCGGCATGCTCTCCATTGCCTGGATCAATGGCGATGTGGTCGGCATTGGTATCCGCGAAGGCGGTCAGGTGATCCAACCCACTCTGGACAACGTACGTAATGGGCGTTTCCCCATCGCCCGCAACCTGAATCTTATAACCGCGGATAAACCTGCCGGGGAGGTCAAGCAATTCATCGATTTTCTGCTGAGTGAAGAAGGCCAGCAATTGGTGACAGACAGCGGGTATATTCCCATTCACTCCCCGCATGCTGTTTCCAAGGTGGCGGGTTCTCATTCCAAATGAATGTAAACAAAATGTTTCCTGAAAGGGGACCGGCGTTTTGGTGGACCGGTTTCACGGCACTCATCGCCTCTGGAACCATTTTCATTTTGTTCGTCAGTCTGGTAGTCGAAAGCGTTCCTGTTTTTAAGGTTCAGGGAGTTTCGTTTCTGTGGGGAACAGACTGGTTCGCGGGTGAGTCCTACGGCGCCTTGCCAATGATCTTTGGTTCGTTGATGGTCACCGGTCTCGCGGTGATACTGGTGCTCCCCTTTGCGTTGGGCAGTGCGATCCTGACCTCTGAGTTTCTCAACGGTCGTTACCGCTTGATGGTCAAAGCCGCCATGGAACTGCTGGCGGGTGTGCCCGGCATCATCTACGGGTTGATAGGCATCGCGTTATTGACGGCGGCGGTGCGCGATGTGTTCGGTCTCATTGACGGCAATACATTGTTCACGGCGGGATTGTTGTTGGCGGTGATGATATTGCCAACCGTTATGACACTGGCCGAGGACGCTCTGCGTGCCGTACCCGGTGAATTCCGCGACACGGCATTGAGTTTGGGATTGACCCGCATGGAGATGGTTCTCAAAGTGGTGGTGCCGCAGGCGTTACCGGGATTGGCCGGGGCGGTGTTTCTGGGACTGGGACGCGCCATGGGCGAGACCATCGCCGTGATGCTGGTGATCGGCGGCATCGACCGTATTCCGCAACCCTGGTTCGATCTGTTCGCGCCGGGACAAAGTATCCCCTCCAAAATAGGACGCGAGGCTGCCGAATCGCTCGGTTTCGATCTGCAATGGAGCGCTCTCATCGCGTTGGGGCTGGTGTTGTTCGTGATGGTGATGGCGCTGACCTCGGCCGGAAACCTTTTGTTGAGGAGGGCCCGATGACCCGGCGCCTCTTCAAAGAACAGACGATCCTGTTTGCGCTGTACGGTTTCACCATCTGCGGCTGTCTGGTGCTGGCCGTTATTCTGGCAACGGTTTTCATAAAAGGATCTCCCGCGATTAGCGGCGCATTTCTTTTCGAGGAGTCGCGTAACTTCGGGCTGGAGGGCGGTATTTTTTATCAGATCGTCGGCACTTTGATTTTGATGGCAGGCGCGGCCCTCGTGTGTTTGCCGGTGGCTCTGGGATCGGTCCTGTTTCAAACCGAATTTTTGCATTCCCCGCAGATCAAAAAATTATTTCGTCTGCTCATCTATTCACTCAACGCGGTGCCCACCATAATTTTTGGATTGATCGGCTACCTATTCTTCGGCGTGTTTTTGGAGGCCGGGGTGTCGTGGGTGACGGGTGTGTTGATTCTGGCGGTGATGATTCTGCCGACTCTGCACGTCAGTATTCACGAAGCGGTGGAGTCGATTCCAAAACATTACCGGGAAGCGGCGCTGGCGCTGGGGTTGTCTCCGGGGCAACAGATGCGCGCCGTCATTCTGCCGCAAAGCCTGCACGGCATTGTGACCGGAACTCTATTGGGACTGGCACGGGCGGCGGGGGAGACGGCGGCCATTATGTTCACCGCCACCGCATTTTCCGGTGTGAAACTGCCGCAGTCGTGGACCGAACCGGTGACGACTCTGCAAACTCACATTCTGGTGCTGGCGCAGGAAGCGACCAATCCTTTAGCGCTTACGAATGCCTGGGGCGCGGGCCTCGTGCTTTTGATGATCGTGTTTGTATTGATTGCAGTGACACTCTGGATTCGATCCGGTTTGCAGATGGAGGCGCAGAGATGACCGAAAATGCTATTCAACTGGAACAAGTACGCCTCAGCTATTCAGGTAAAGCGGTGATCGAAACAGCCTCGTGCCGAATCCGCAAAAACGCGGTGACGGCGGTGGTGGGTCCATCGGGTAGCGGCAAGTCTACTTTACTGCGAACCTTGTGCCGGATGAACGACCGTCTGCCGGGCTTTCAGGTCGAAGGAAGCGTGATCGTGCTGGGGCGCGATATCCACGATCCCACGCTCAATGTGTATGAACTGCGCAAACGCGTGGGGATGGTGTTTCAAAAGCCGTGCGTGTTTCCGAAATCGATTGTCGAGAACGTCACCTTCGGTCTCAAGTTTCACGCCTCCCCAAACGGCAAGGGTTTTTCCGAGCGGGCGGAGCAGTCCCTGCGCGATGTGTTCTTGTGGGACGAGGTGAAGGACCGCCTGGACGATCCGGCGAACACCCTGTCTCAGGGCCAGCAACAACGATTGGCGATGGCACGTACCCTGGCGGTCGATCCCGAAATCCTGCTGATGGACGAACCCACCTCGGCACTCGACCCTAAATCCTCCCGCGCCATTGAGGATTTGATTTTGTCCCTGAAGGATCGGCACACCCTCGTACTGGTGACGCACAACGTCGACCAGGCCGAGCGGGTCGCCGAAGACCTCATCTGCGTCGATGAAAAAACCATCTGCCACAAACCCTGCCACCCCCTCCCGGCCAGCGTGACGCTGGACCCGCTTTAGCTAAGGCGTTATAGCCCTAACTAAAAGTTGTTTTCGCCACCAGCCGCGGATTCCCCGTCAACGTTTCCTGCCGGGGAGGGGACTGGCTGACGGTTAACGGCACTCGATGATCTCCATGCGCAATCCAGAGTTTTTAATTTACCAGCGGCGGTTCGCCGCCCAGCGTGACGCTGGACCCAACACTACCCCGAAAAGCCGTAGGATACGTAGAAACTGCGGTTTTTCGGGAAGCCCTGCGTGCCTATATTATCTCCTTTAAATGGCGCGGCGAAGGGCATATAATTTCGGTAATATCCATAAACTTGCGTATATGAATTAATGATGAGAAGACGAAAAAACGACAACAGTGAGTTGGTGTTTTCGACCGGTGACGACGCGTTATCGACTCTGGGGGAGGAGCTCCGCCAGAAGTATCCGGAGATGATGGAGAAGTTCGCGCGCTTGCAAGGATCGGACCCGGTGGCCCGGCGGCTGGTGGATACGGTGCATGACCTCATGCCTTATGAATGGCATGATCGCAAACAGTTTTATGAGGGCGCTGTGTTTTGTGTGAAGGGCAATTACCTCGGAGCGTTGGGTGTTTTCTCAGAAATCCTGGAAACCGAACCGGAAGCTTATCCGGTGTATCACCTGCTCGGTTACGTGTGCGGGAGCATGGGCAAGTACAAGATGGAGGTGGATTACTATCGCAAGGCTATCAAAGTCAATCCAGACTACCCGCAGGTGTATTACGATCTGGCCCTCGCTTACTGGATGATGGGTAAGGAGAACAAAGCTTACGCCGCGATGAAGCAAAGCCTGGCGGTCAATCGGGATTTTGCGGTGGCTGATCACTGGTTGACCTTTGCATCGGATAACCTGGGGCGCTATCAGGATCCGGACGGCCTCGGTGAGAAGGAAGAGGGCGAAAAGGTGCGGTGTCTGACTCAGGCATATTATCTTTTGGGTATGGCCTGTCTTGATTATGGGTTGAATGTCAATGCGCGGTCGGCGTTCAAGAATGCAATGAAACTGCAAGACGATTTTTCCGACGCCTATTATCAGCTGGGAGAACTGCATCTCAAAAAACTGCGCAATCCGAAGCGGGCCCGGATGTATCTGGAAACCGCCGAATCGCTGTACATGCAGGTGAATAATCTGGCGCGGGCCAGGCTGGCCCATCAACTGCATGCGCCAGCGGAAGAAATCCCAGACAAGGGGCAGGCGGCTGAAGACTGGTTGAAAGAGGGTCTGCGGTTACAGCGATTGGGATTGTATCAGGGGGCGGTCGACGCCTACAAAAAAGCCATCGTGTATTATCCAGACTTTGTCGACGCGTATTACAATATAGGTATTGCGTACGGCAGTCTGGAGGATGTCGGGCAACCCAAGATAGACCAGGCCATCGGGGCGTTGAAACATGCGGTGCGATTGAAATCCGATTTTGTTCACGCTCATATTGCATTGGGGGCTTCGTATATCCGCCGCGGGGATTTTCAGGACGCAGTGGATTTGCTTGAGGACACGGCGCATCTGGCCCCCAACGATTACAATGTTTTCTATTATCTGGGCACGGCGATGCGCATGATGGGAAAGAATCAGGAATCGCTGTCTATTCTGGAAAAAGCCGTTTCGCTCGCGCCGGATTCAGTGCATGCCCGGTTTTCGCTGGGCCTGGCGTATTATGATTCGAAACGGCTGGAGCTGGCGCGGGATGAGTTTATGGAGACCGTTCGTATCCGCCCGGACTTTGCAGATGCACATTTCCTGTTGGGCAGTTTGTATCACTCGGCGCTGGAGGATTCGGAACGCTCCCTGTTTCATTTGAGGAAGGCAGAGAAGTTGTTTTCCAAGCTCAAGGATTATCCGAAGGTATCGCGTGTTCAGGAATTGATGGCAACACAGCCGGTTTAATGACTCGTACTTATTCTATCAATAAATTTCCAGCGGGATGGATTTCGACCACGGTGGTCCTGATATTGTTATGTTTTGGGATCGCCCATGCGGCAGAGACTCAAGCGGATATTGAGAAAGAGATCGATTCTTTGTCAGCCTTGGAAATGGCGGAGCGGGCGTTGGTCGATACCTTGTATTATAATTTTGATCCCTGGTTCCTCCGGTTCAAGCACCGCATCGCGCAACTGGAGTCTGCTCCCCAAACCCTCGCCAATCAGCTGGAGCTCATGCGGTTTTATTTTTATATGGCCGGTTTGAACGGTGAGTTGACTCACGTCCTGTCATTTACCAGTAAGTTCAAAGTCCAAGAAATCAAAGACGATTTTCTATACTACAGCGGTAAGGCCAAAGCCCTGGCGGAAACCCTCTTGAAAAACTCGAAGCTTTCCAAGAAGGATTATGCAGATGCTTATTTTTTCCTGGGCGCGTCGGAAGGTTATATGGCCCTGCTGGAATATGGAGAAGGGCATCTATTTTCGGCCTTGCTGGACGGCCTGAGTGCTGACAATCATCTTGAGGATGCTCTGGAGCTGGACCCCGGTCATGCCGACGCGCATGTGGGGCTGGGAATCTACCGCTACGGCAATACCCGTCTGGGCGGACTGGGTAATTTTATCATGCAAGGTGGGAGTGACTTGCGCCTGGTGGGTTTGCGCCATATTGAAACCGCGCTTAAGAACAAAATTCTTTCGAAACCGTTGGCGCTCAAAGCCCTGATGTGGTTCTATATTTCCGAGCAGATCAATCCAGACAACGCGGACCTCCCCGATACCGACCCGCTTTCGTCCTACGTTATTCGATCACGTGCGTTGTATTTGATGGATCAATACGAGCGTCTTTATTTCGTTGATGTGCCGGAAGGATTTGTGGGTAACAAGGGTCTTGCTATGATGAAAGGCATTCAGTTTGTGCTGAGTGCGGACTATGACAAGGCACTTGAACAGTTTGAGAAGAACCTGAAGATTTGCGACTACCTGATACATATAAAAAAATTCAAGCTCAATCCGCAATATGTGGATACCATAAAGGCCGCCGCGAAATTCTGCCGATTGATGATTGCCGCCGAGACGAATAAGAATGTGCCCCCTTCCAAATCGTGCATGCAAATCAACGCACAGATGAAATTCCTTGAAGACGGCGGCAGTATGGTCGACTACGAATCCTCCAAAATACGGGGAGAAATCCAGGATGTGTTTTATGACCGTCTTAAGGAGCTCTCCTCCCTCCTGGACTGTTGATTTTTTAGCGGTTACACACCAGTCGTCGATCTTTTTCGGTTTCTTTGAATTGTAAGGAACGCTCTTCTCTCGCGACTAAACTCCAAGCGTAAACAAATTGCTTGGAGGCCTGTGAAAACTCGTTTTAAATCCGTGGATATCAAGAAGTTTGGTTTGATCCTGTTGTGGGTCGGGCTCACCGCTTGGGATTTTTCCGAGCATAGCATTCCACTGAGTGAAATCCTGAGCGGTGGACCGGGCAAGGACGGCATTCCCGCCATCGACCGACCTCAATTTGTGCCTGCCGCCAAAGCCAGCCGGGTTTTTCTGAAAGACGAAGACCGAATCATCGCATTGATGGTGAATGGCAAGAAGAAAGCCTACCCCATCAAAATTCTCAACTGGCATGAAATCGTGAATGACAGCATCGGCGGCCGACGTGTGGTGGTGACGTTTTGTCCGTTGTGCGGCACGGGAATGGTGTTCGATGCGAACGCAGCGGGGCGACAATTAAACTTCGGCGTGTCCGGTTTGTTGTACCAGAGCGACGTGCTGTTGTACGACCGCCAGACGGAGAGTCTGTGGTCACAAATCAAACAGGAGGCGGTGACCGGAAAGCTGATCGGAACTCGCCTGCAGTTACTGCCTTCGACCCAAACCACCTGGGGCGCGTGGAAAAAACAACATCCGAATACCTTCGTGCTGTCCACCCAAACCGGGCACTCCCGGAATTACGATGATGATCCCTATGAAGGTTACACCACCAGCCGGGATGTCATGTTTTCGGTGGGTCCATTGAACTCTCGCTATCATCCCAAAGAGCAGGTCCTCGGCGTGGAGTTGGATGGGTTGGCCAAAGCGTATCCGTTCAGTGAGTTGGCGCGGGTGAAATCGCCCGTCAAGGATAAGATCGGAAAGAAGACCGTACACGTGACATACGATCCCCAATCACGGACGGCAACCATCAAGGACACTTTGGGGAAAGAACTGCCGTCGGTGACCGGGTTCTGGTTCGCGTGGTACGCGTTCCACAAGGACACGCAGATTTACTCCGCACAAAAGAAATAAGCTATACTATTAATCAAAGCTCCGTTGGGAGTTTTACAAACTTATAAGAGGCGCAATGAAAAAGAAGATCATATTGTTATCAGTCATCATGATTGCCGTGGCGTTGTTTTTCGTGTTCGATCTGGGGCGGTACTTATCGCTGGAGAGTTTGAAATCGAATCGCGACCAACTGCACGCTTTTTATGAAGCAAACGCCGTGGTGATGATCGCGGCCTTTATCGGGGTTTATATTGTGACCGTGGCGCTGTCCCTGCCGGGAGCGACGATATTGACGCTGTGCGCCGGGGCGATTTTCGGTTCGGTCACGGGTACGCTGGTGGTGAACGTCGGCGCGACGATCGGGGCGACATTGGCATTTCTGGTGGCGCGGTTTCTATTGCGCGACTGGGTGGAGAAAAAATTTGGTGAAAAGCTGAAACCGTTCAACGACGGATTCTCCAAAAACGCCATCAACTACATGCTGTTTCTCAGGCTGGTTCCGCTATTCCCGTTTTTCCTGATCAACCTGGCTTCCGGCCTGACGCAGATTCGATTGCCGGTTTATTTTTTCGGGACGATGTTCGGCACCCTGCCGGGTACGTTTGTCTTCGCCAACGCCGGGAGTAACCTGGCATCGATCAATCAGCTCAGCGATATCGCTTCGGTGGAAGTGCTGGGCGCGTTCGCTTTGCTGGGTTTGTTCGCACTAATTCCCACCCTCTACAAATTCATCAAGTCCAAAAAAAATCCTGCGCCTGAGTCCGCTCATGTCGAGCAGGAAAGTTGAGTTTTATGTGCTTTCGGTTTTCTCGATGATATTGAAGCGGACTTCTTTGATTATCCCGCCTGGGTTTGGGAGGTGGAAGCGAGGTTGGATTTGAAGGTGGCGAAGATGTTCTGGATCGGGGGAATGAGTTTGGCCTGCAGTTCATCCGGCACCCAGTTGATTTTATCGACCGGCCAATTTTCAACCTGGGTTACATCCAATCCATACTTGGAGTAGTGTGAGTCCAGAGTCTGTTCGTAGCCGTACACCAGAGCGTTCTCCAGAATCTTGTGGTACAGGTCGCGTATCTGCAGAGGATCGAACAAACCTTCCAGAAAGGTCTGAGTCATATCTGCGATGATGGGCTCGGCGTGTTCCAGAAATTCCGGCGAGTGTGCTTTCTCGAGGGTGCGATAGGTGATGACCACATCTTGCAGGAGGTACTTGATGGTTTTGGGATCGGTCAGCACCGGGCCACGTTCGAGATCCAGACTGTCCTTGAGTTCTTTGACCAGCCGCACCGAATCATAAATGATGGACTGTTCCCAGCTGGATTGATTCCAGACGATGATCGGCCTCAGCCAATTGATTTTACGGTTGGCGTCCTCCAGGTGCATGGTGATGGTGGGCCGCGTTTTGTTACTGTGTGGCAGTCGGCCGCCCCACATTTTAAGATCGAGTGCCAGTCCGTGAGGTTGCAATGCCTCGGCAAACGTTTTGGAATAGATGGCCACCAGCTTTTCCATATTCTCGTGCTTGTCGAGAGGAGTGTTCTGCGGCAGGTTGACGATGCAATAGAGTCGCCAGATGCGCCGGAGGGATTTGCCCTGGGGGTCGGCGATGAGATAGGTGCCCCCCCACACGCCGGAGGTGATAGGCACATCAATGTTGTGGAACTCAAGCATCCTTGATGAAACACACTCCGCAACCTTACCGTATAACTCGTTTACATAGTAAAGATTGAGGCAGTCGTCTTCGGTAAATATCGGTCCAGAGGTTTTGGGTGTATCCATGGGGAAATCGGCTCGTCATCCAGCTGTTTGTATTTGTGAAACGGCTACAAGAGCGTTTCTTATCACATAAAGATCGATAAGTCTTGAATTTATTCCGTTTTAGAGGATGTAGCGGGTCGGGTAGTCAGGATGATTGCCCACGAAGGAGGCCGGGAGGGGTGATTTTGAGTGGGGTTTAGAGCCCCTCTTCCGTGGATGCGTGGGTTTCGCTGATGACGATGACATGGCTTTTATTCACCGCCATAAAGGGAACTTCGTAAAGCAGTTTTCCGGACTCTTCATCATAGACAGCCGCGTTGGACACCGGGACAAACTTATCCGCATCGCTGTTCATTAAATCCAGGAGACGCATGTTAGGCAGGCAATGGACGTCGCCTTCGATTTTTTCTCCGGCAGTCCGAATGATGGTGTTGATTTTAACCTTTTTGACCATGCTTTTATAAGCCATGCGATAAAGCCTCCATAAGTTGTCATTTTCTGTCTAAGCGACTGTAAATCTTATATGTAAAAGTGTAACGCCCTCCCTCTTCAAAATCCAGTAAAACCTTTGGCTTTTGGAAACTTGGGGCAGGCGAAATAAATTAAAAAAATGGTGGTTAGCCGGGTAGTGCGTTGAACTGAATGCGATGAATTCCGGATGTTCCGGAAGGGAAGGGGTCGCGTTGGCCATCGCGTTGGATTCCGCTGTATTGGTCGGCGGCGCGCACGGCGATGGAGTAGCGGCCCTGCCGCGGCAATTCCATAGGGAACGACCAGAACACCCAGCTGTAGGGAGATAACGGTTTCTCCAGTTGGGCCAGGGACCAGCTCCGTTCGCCGTCGGTGCTGACCTGGACGTATTGAATACCCCGGTCCCCGGCGAAAGCAATCCCCCGCAGGATGATTTTTGAGCCCCGCACCCTGGAATCGTTTTTAGGGAAGTCGATGCGTGAGATGATCTTCACTTTGCCGTCGCGGGACCAGTTTCTTTTCTCCCAGTAGCCGACATGGGTTTCATTGGACACTTCGATTTCGTTGATCCATTTGATCTGCTTGATGCCGTACAGGCCGGGAACCAGCAATCTCAGAGGGAAACCGTGCGCGCGTGGCAGGGGTTTGCCGTTCATGGTATGGGCCAGCAATGCGGCAGGGTGACGGCCCCGGCTCAGAGGAATGCTGTCGTGGTAACCATCGGCTCCTTTAAAGATGAGCGTTTTGGTAAAAAAGTCCGGGTCGGCCTCGTCCAGTAAATCTCTCAGGGAAATTCCTTCCCATTCGGCATTGCCGAGAGCGTGACCGCCGACCGGGTTGCCGATACAGCTCAGGGTGATGATCCGTCGGACAGTGGGTCGCTTTCGGAGTTGATCGAGGGAAAGGGTCAAGGGCCGGTCGACTTTTCCGGTAATTTTCAGTCGCCAGGTTTCCGCATTGAGTGATTTTGGAGGACCGTGGATGTCTTCGACATAAAACTCAGAATTGGAAGTGATGGGCGTCACCGCACCGGTTGGCGCGGTGGCTTTGGGTTGCATGCTTGAGACAGAAGTCAGGGAATAAGACTCCGGAGATTCCCCGAAAGAAAAACGGCCTGCGAGAGCCCGCAAAGGATAAAACACCAGAGACAACACGCTCAACAACAGGACGCGCAGAAACTGGTATCGCGTCATCGTTGTTCGATCAAGCCCGGGTTAGCTACAGCAGGAATCATCGGTCGAGGGTGTTTCATCGGGGTCGACGATATTGAACATTTCCTGGTAAGGGTGAGAATCGAGCACGCTTGCGAAATCCTCATCCACTTCCACGGGAACGCCCATGGGAAACTGGATGTTCTGCAAGGTGACCGCTTGCAACGGACCGGCATAGATTGCCTGCACCTTTCCGGGGCAACAGGATTGTTCGACGGGTACCGGTTTGTAGGCAGTCAGGATATAGGAATAGAACCGGATACCCTCGACGACTTTCCACAGGTAATCCTTCTGTAGAGTGAAGCCGTGGAAATTAGTTTTTTTGGAATAGTTGATGAACTCATCCAGCGTCAGCGCGCCGGAGACGCATTCGCCCCACAGTTCACGGTTACTGCTCATTTCTTGGGGAACCGGTTGATCGGAAATAATATCGGCAATAACAAATCGGCCACCGGGTTTCAGGATCCGGTGGATTTCACGGAACACTTCTTCCTTGTTGGTCGATAGATTGATGACGCAGTTGGAGGTGACCACATCCGCAGATTCATCGTCAACCGGGATGGCTTCCAGGAACCCGTGTTTGAATTCGGTATTGTTGTATCCGAGGTTTTTGGAGACCTGTTCGGCATTTTTGCGGGCATTGGCGAGCATGTTCTCCGTCATGTCCACGCCGGTGACCTTGCCTTCCGGTCCCACAATTTTTGCGGCGATGAAACAGTCGATGCCGCCGCCGGAACCGAGGTCTACCATGGATTCGCCGGGAGCGATATTGGCTCGATTGACGGGACTGCCGCATCCGTAGGAGATGTCCATCACTTCGGAAGGGATATGCGAAAGGTCACCGGGATCGTAATTGACCGGACAACATAAACTTTCCTGAGTTGCAACCGCCGCTTTGGAATAATAATCACGGACATCGTCGCGGGTGACTTCGCAACACGAATCGGTTTCGGTACCGTCTCTTCTATCGTTCATCGGGCCATTCCTTTCCAACGTTATAACGCTATATCAGCTTGATTGTTTGAGAGTATCTTTGATTTTGGTTTTCGCCTGTTTGCTGAGGACCGCCTCTTTTTGCGAGGGCGCCTCCTCGTGTCCCAACTTCCGGGCCAGTGCGTGAATGATTTCCAATTGCCGTTTGTAGATATTACATACCCCGCATATCATCAAATGGAGTTTCAGGCGCCACCGCTTCTTCCAGGGAAGGTCGTGGTCCATCAACTCTGAGATGAGGGGGTTGGTATCCTCACAGGTGAGGCGGAGACTGCGAATCATCCAACTCATCCATAATTTATTTTTAGAATTTTGGCTCATTATATATTACTTCTTAGTATCCCAGTTATGGGTTTCCAGGCATTTGCGAAGCTGGTTTCGGGCCCGGTGTAAAATAACCCACAAATTGGTCGGTTTGATATTCAGTTCCTTACAAATTTCCTCAGAGGTTAACCCCTCTATCTCCTTCAAAACAAATATGTTACGGAATTTTTCCGACAGCCTGTCCATGCATTGCGCCATTGCCGCCACAAGCTCTTTGTTTTCAACTGCTTTATGGGGGTCGGTATCCCAGTTTTTAGGAGCGTTTGCCCAATGTCCGTCAGACTGGTAGGCATTTTCCAGGGGATCGGACCCGTCCTCCGGTGTCAGCTCATACGTCCTGCGGGTTTTCAATTCCCTGAAATGGTCCATAATTTTATGCTTGAGAATGCCGAACAACCAGCTTTTTTCCGTGGAACGGCCCTGGAATGATTGTTTGGACTGCAGAGCGGCGAGCAGGGTCACTTGTACGATTTCCTCGGCGGCATCGGGATTTTTCACCCGGACCAGAGTGTATCGGTACAGCATGTCACCGTATTGGTCCACCCACAAATCGCTGTTTAACGCTTCAGACATTGTTGCAATAATCCCACTTTAAGATTGCCGTTGTTGACTTACGCCTCTCGAAGCTCATATACTGACTGCCATGAACCAGACACCCAATGTCGGAGAATGCGCAAAAATATTAAAAGCACTGGCCGATGAATCACGCTTGAAAATTGTTCGTCTTCTGCTGAACGGGGAACAGAGCGTATCGGAAGTGGTGCGACTTCTCGGCATGGCCCAGCCTCAGGTCTCGCATCACCTTTCGATTTTGAGAAGTTCTGGATTGGTGGATACTCGAAGAGAAGGTAAAAAAATCATCAATTTCATCGACACGGAAGTTAAATATATCCTGGAAAAGAAAGAAATTGGTTTGGATCTGGGATGTTGTTCCATCCAGTTTGACGAAACCCCGAATCCCCCCTCCTCCTGATTCTGCACAAAGACCCGTCTCTCCTCAAGACAGAGTTTTGTCATTATACCTATTTCGACGATCCAATTAAAAGGACTTATTTGACGGACTTTGTGTCAAGTGGGCGGGGTACAGGTTTTTATAAATCCCGTGGTTTCGAAACACGTGTTTGACGTAGCCGCGGGTTTCCGGGTAAGGGATGGATTCGACAAAGACGTCCATATCCTTGATGTCGCGAAATCGCCTGAGCCAGGCCCGCAACACTTTTGGCCCGGCGTTGTAAGTGATCAGAATGTAAACGCCATTGCCCTTGTGTTTTCGGTTGAGGTTGTTCAGATACCGGACGCCCAGCTGAATGTTGATATCCGGCTCAAACAGGAACTCATTGTCAAAGGGTTGGTTCGGGTGCGTCTGTTCGTATAGGCGTTTGCCGGTTTTGGGCATGATCTGCATCAGTCCCCGCGCCCCGGCGGGTGACAGGGACCTCGAGTTGTACATACTCTCCTGTCGAATCAGACCTTTCACCAGCCAGGGGTCCAAATCGTATTTTCCGGTTTCAAGTTTCACGTGCTCGGCATAGGCCGAAGGATAAAAGTTGACCCAAAATTGCCGGGGCAATTCCTTCTCGCCATGTTTGGTTTTGTAATCCTTGAATAACTGAAGGATTTGCATGGAGTCCGCATAGGCCTGTGCACGATTGTACCAATGAGACAACCACATGACGCCGGAAAGATTTTTTCGGATGGATCGCCCCATTCTTAACAGCTCGATTCGGGCTTGGGTGAAATCTCCCAGCTCGATCAGCTCGACCGCGTGTTCGAAGTGAAACTTTTCACGGGTGTTCAAGGAACGCCCCGGTTCAGCAAAGGAGTGTTCCTTTTTATAGGAGGCCTTGCGGAAAGGTGAGGGGTCTTGCACGGGTTCGCGAAACGCCTCATCCAAATGATTGGCGGCCTCCAAACCGTAATAGGTGTAGGGGAACCGCTGAGTCAAATCCTTGAACATAATCTGAGCTTCTGATGGTTTGCCCAGTTTTTCGGCGGCCTTGGCCATCCAAAATAAATTTTTATCCGTGAGGTTGCCCTTCGGGGACTGCTCAAGGTTGTTCTTGAATTGATCGAACGCTTTCTGCCATTGTTTGGCTTTAATATGAATCCATCCGATTCTCCATGCCGCCATTTCCCCCTGCGTTGCATCGCCGAACTTCTGTGTCAGGAGCCGGTACGTTTCGATAGCCATTGCGGGTTTTTGGACATCCTCATAAATACGTCCCTGGTAAAATAGAGCCTGCGGAACCCATTTGGAATTCGGAGACGATTGTAAAAGAGTGCTGATGTGAGTCAACGCGCCAGACGGGTTGCCCAAATTCCACAAGTTTCCTGCCAGGAGATAATAGGCTTCGCTGGCTCGGCGGTGTTTGGGATATTGGGTTAGAAATTCCCGCAAAGCAATATTGGCTTTGGAGCGATTGCGAAGGCCTTTGTAAGCTTCCGCCAAATAAAAATAAAGGTTCGCAGGAAGAGGGTCGCTCTTCAGTTTCTTTTGGATCGCCTTGATCTCCTCGATCACTGGCTCGTAATCGACGCTATTCAACAACCCACGAATGCGTTTCCGGGTTTCTCTTGGGGTGAGCGGGTTGGGAGTCAGGGAAAGCTCTTTGACCATTCGATCCATTTGAACTTTGGCCTGAAAGCGCGCCGCAACTTTGGAGTGATGGATATAAAGCTTACGATGCAGATTGTATACCTGCTCGTGATCCCTCAACAGTTTGGCCAGTTTGATTTGGCTGTTGATGATATCAGGAACCAGAACCTTCCATTTCTGGGTAGAAAACTTTCTGGCGATAAGTCTTTCGGCCTGACTCAATTCTTTAATAGCTTCCCGGAAATCTCCCAGCGCCTCATGCGCGTCGGCACGGAGCAGGCGGACCTCAGGAATCAAAAGGGTGAGCGGGTATTTTTTTAAAAGACTGGAGGTTCGTTGCAATGCCGCTTCCCATTCCTTTTCGGCCTGGTGGACGCGGGCCAACTCAAGTTGGATATAGTCTCCCATTTCCGGATATTCTTTAAGAACATTTTCAAGCTGGGTTTTTGCTCGGTCATAATCCTTCTGCTGGATGTAAATTTTTCCGAGCAAAAAGCGTGTTCGTCTTTGAGCCTTCGGGTCCACTCCAGTGAGAAGGAGTTTTTCAAACAGACCCTGAGCCGCATCCCACTGGCCGGAGTGATATTGTTGAACTCCAGATTGAAACCATCCTTCGTTGGCGGCGGAAGCAGGAGCGGGTCCCGACAGGGAAAGCAAGGCGCATAACAGGAGTGTCGCGCCGAGCGGTACTTGCGCCAGAACTTTCTCTTTGATCTGTTGTGCTGTTTCGGCGGGATCGAAGTGCAGAGTCATCCGACCAGCCATTTTCTTGAACCAGGTCAGTTGACGCTTGGCAAAATGACGGGTGTCCCGCTTGATCTCATAGACGGCACGGTCCAGCGGTAAGTCACCTTCCAGATGTCGCGCCATTTGGGAATAGCCGATGCTTTGAAACGGTTTCAATTGAGAACCGTAACCCCTGTTCAATAAGGATTCGACTTCTTCTTTTAATCCTGCGTTCATCATAGTATCCACTCGGCGGTCGATTTGGTCGTAGAGATGTTGACGCTCGGTTTCCAGCACGAACAGGTAGGATTCAAATTCGTAATCGGCGGGGACCTCTTCGGCATGAAACTCGGATAACGTTCGGCCTGTTTCGCGATGAACTGATAACGCACGCCCGATTCGCGATGGATCGGTCGGCTGGATTTTCCCGGCATAGACCGGATCGATACTTGCCAACTCTGCGTGCATCTCCCGCGTTCCTTTCTGCTGGATTTCATCCTGAACCTGGCGACGGATTTCCGGAGATACGGAAATGGCGCAATCGCGGTTTTCCAGCAGGGTTTTCAAATAGAGACCGGTGCCTCCGACCATGATCGGAATCTTGTTCCGGCCTCTGATCTCGCGGATTTGCGCCAGTGCCTGCTCCTTAAACTCGAACGCTGTGAACTCTTCCTCAGGCTCGAGGATATCGATCAGATGATGAGTGACACGCTCCCGCTCGGCCGGGGAGGGTTTGGCCGTCCCGGCATCGAAATATTTGTAGACCTGCATGGAGTCGGCGCTGATAATTTCAGTGCCGAGATGCTCCGCCAAAGCCAGCGCGATTTTACTTTTGCCTGAGGCGGTGGGACCGCTCAGGATAATTAAAGGAAGCATAAATTTCCTGCATGGTTTGTGTGTAACTGCCATCGGGATGATAGATGGTCAATGTTTGTTCCACAGGGGGTTGAGGAGCCTCCCCCTTGATTGCTTCCACGAGACAGATTTTTGGAGCGACCTCTTCATGACCGAACACCCGGACAAACCGGGTTGGGTTCAACTGGATCTTCCGGAGCTGATGCATCACTTCTTCCAGCCGGTAGAAAGGGTAGGCCAGCGCGATTTTGCCTCCGGGTTTTAACAGGGGCGCGCTCGTTGCGACCAGAGTCTCCAGCGTCAGCGCCAGTTCGTGCCGTGCCAGGGCTTTTTCCCGGCAGGGATTGATCTTACCACTGTTCACTTTCCGGTAAGGCGGATTGCTCAGAATCCAGTCGAACGATTCCGGTTCCAAATCGTTGGCGACGGCCTGGAAATCCCCTTCCAGTACTTGGATGCGATGGGACCACTCGTTGGCTTCCACATTATCAAGCGCACTTTGATACAGGGGTTTTTGAATTTCGACGGCGGTGATTGCCAGGTCCGCCTCGCGGCTCACCAGGAGCAGGGGAATGACGCCGCAGCCGGTTCCAATATCCAGAATTTTGGCCCCTGCGGTCGGGCAGGCCCAGTGCGCGAGCAGAAACGGCTCCACTGAATACCGGTATCCCGCTGAGTTTTGATTGATAGTGACTTGCTCGATGATCCGGGTTTCCATTGGGATCCCTTGTCAGGGCTCTTCCCGTCCTAAGTGGTTAAAAATATTATTATTAAAGTCTAACGCATTCGACGGGTGCGGGCAACCCGCCGAAAACGGCTAAAAATGGCTATCCCTTTGTTTTATTGTGTTATAATTTTTTCAAGGTGTTTGTTGCTGGATAGAAGCAAAACTTTTAATACTGAGGTGCTCGCTTGGATCAATTTTTTAATGACGATCAGATTTTGGGTGCGGTCCTGTTTTTTGCCGGAATTGCTCTGCTGAGCTGGTGCGCCAAGGTGGAACGCGTGGAAAAGGCCAAGATGCGGGATCCCAAGTTGAAGTGGGCCTATATCGATGCTGACGGGAAGAAGCGGGGCGAAGTTAGAAAAATGCAGAGGCGCAGTATTATTGTTAATCTTGTCGGTGGCGGTATGGCTTTGTATGGTTTCCTGAGTTTTCTGGGGAACGTTAAATAAGAAACGATGCCTCAACCGAAAGGCCAGAACCACCGCTGATTTTTCTCCCTCAATAAAATACCCACCAGTTCATTTTCGTGAACCATGGGATGCTCCCTTAACGTCACCACATAGCCTTCTTCTGGAGCATGCACTTCTTCCAGTACAGCGCCCTCGTACAGATCACGGACCTCTCCTAATTTACTTCCCTTTTCGACGACCGTTCCGTTAACCGGCTCAGGGTAAAACAGCCCCGCTTGACGAGTCAGCACCGGGCATTCGCTATGAGCATCAAAAAATGCCATTTTCCGCGGGCTGGGTTTTTCACGGTTATAGCTCAGTAATCCCTCGGCTCTCATGAAATTGATAATTCCGTCCAGTAATAAATCGCTATATTGAGGGTGATAGCTTTGGGGTTTTCCCGCGGACAGGATAAAGGGATGCAGTCCCATCTGGTCCCATTGCTTTGCCAGGCTCAGAACCAGTGACGGCGACTCCGCGACCTCCCGGCCAATAGGAAGCCCCAGACTGCGCGCCAGGTTGCGCCGCTTGCGGTTGGGGTCGATCAGTTTGATGTGGGGTGCGTCCTCGTAATGCCTCTCCCCGGTTTGCAGGATGATGCCGTAATCGGATTCGGCAGTATGTCGAATCACCATATTGCAGATCGTCTCCGTCAACTCCCCGACACCCGTTCCGGGAAAGGTCAAATCCACATCCTGACTGTCGAAATTCCAAATGGGGTTCCCGGTTTCCCAGGCTTTGTAGTTGACCACCGGGAAGATTTGAATGGTCCCTCGTATTTGGTATCCGGTTTCTTTCCCGGATTCGACATCATTCAGAAACCGGGACAGTCGCGACGCCACCATCAGTCCGTTCAGCCGGTCGCCCTGCAGTCCGCTAACGATGGACAGAGACTCTCCGCCTTCCGGACCCCATTGGTTTTTGTAAAGGATCAGAGGTTCTCCAAAGGGAGTGGGGATATTGAGTATTTCTTCTTTCACGGTTTGGGTTCCCGATCCAACGCCACCCGGGCCAGTAGCGTTCCCGAATGGACAGCGGGTTGTTCTCGCAGGGTAAACAGCAAACCGCTTCCCGGTGCAGTCACTTCTTCCAGAACAACACCTCTTACCGGATCCAGAACCTGACCGATGACTTCGTCCTCTCCCACCCGTTGTCCCAACGACACCTGGCAGACAAACAGGCCGGAGTGCTTCGCACTGGCCTGGGCCACCCCTCTCGGGTAAACCACTTGTGGGGTGGGCATCGATGGTATATCAGAGGGTAACGACGCCAATACTCCCTGGTGATGAAGCAGGCGCATCATGCCATGAAATAAACGGTCCACAAAATCCGGTTCGATACGCAGGCCGGTTCCGGTTTCAATCACGAGAGTGGGAATATTTAATTTGTTCAGGTTGTAGCCGAGAGTGGATTCGAACACTCCTGCCATGGGATGAATCCAGACGATATCGGTGTGGGTCTGCAAGGCCAAAGGAAGCAGTTCTTCGGAAAACTCCTCAATGATTCTTATCTGCGGCAATTCCTTGAGGTGAAGGTTGGAAGCGTGGACGTCCACCACCAGGTCGGAACTTTCCTTTAAGTTATTGAATATTTCCCGAGACATTTGAACGGGGATCGATGCTCCGGGATGCGGACCCATCATGCGGTTCATGTCGGACCCATAAAACGGCCACAAGCGGGTGCCCTGGTTCAGCGCCGGCGGGTTGGCCGCCGGGACAATATGAACCTCACCCTTGAAGACTTCCGGCTGTATCTCCTGGATTTGGCGCAGGGCTTGGATCAGGCGGTGGCACAGGTACAGGCCTTCAAACTCATCCCCGTGCAGGCCGGAAACAAACGAGACGCGTTGGACCGGTTTCCCTCGATGCGCCGGGAACGTTTGTTTGACAATGTTCAAGGGTGCACCCAACGGGCTGGCACGGGAAAGAAGGGTCTGGGTTTTCAAGATCGGCTCCGGCTGAATCGATTCAGAGTATCAGAGAGAAGGTTTTTCTTTCTTTTTTTTCGGTTCGATGTTCATGGCATCGATTTTTCGCTTGAGCGTGTTTCGGTTAATCCCAAGATCCTTGGCGGTGGCGACCTGGTTGCCTCGGTTTATCTCGAGCAACTGCTCGAACAAATGTTTTTCCGCCGTTTCGATCAATAGATCGTGTAGTTGGCCTTTCCCGCTGTCAAAATGATCCTTGAGGAAGCTTTTCACCAACGGATTCATTTCCGCGTCCCAGGCGATGTCTACCAATTCCGTCGTGGGCGGGGCGGTCTGCAGGGCGAGCGGCAGGTGTTCCAACAGCAGGGGGCCACTCGACGCCAACACCATTCCGCGCTTGATCACGTTTTCCAATTCGCGGATGTTGCCCGGCCATTGATAATTTTTGAAGGCCTGTTCTATTTCAGGAGACAGGAAGACCTGGCTTCGTGTCAGTTCCTCTGAAAACTTTTTCAGAAAAAAGTTGGCCAGCAGAGGAACATCCTCCGCCCGCTCCCTGAGTGGCGGCAAATGGATATTGATGACATTGAGCCGGTGGTACAAGTCTTCGCGGAACCGTTTCTGATCCATGAGCTCCGGAAGGTTCTGATTGGTGGCGGCGATTACCCGCACGTCTACCCGGCGAGGTTCTTTGCCGCCCACCCGGTAAAATTCATTGTTCTGCAACACTCTCAGAATCTTGGCTTGCAGGGCGATTTCCATATCGCCAATTTCATCGAGCAGGATGGTTCCGTTGTGAGCCAGTTCAAATTTCCCCTTTTTGGCTTCCACCGCACCGGTGAAGGCGCCTTTCTCGTGGCCGAACAGTTCGGACTCCAGCAGTTCGCGTGATATGGCGGCGCAATTGATGAAAATAAAGGGACGCTCGGCGCGGTCTGAATAAAAATGAAGCGCGCGCGCCACCATTTCCTTGCCGGTTCCGCTTTCACCGGTGATCAACACGGGAAGCTGGGTCACGGCGGCCTTGCCGATGGTTTTGAATATGTCCTGCATGGCTTTGCTTTTGCCGACGATGTCATCCATCGAAAAATCATTGGGGGTGACGGACACCTCCTCCTGGGGGGGAGTCACTTGGGAGCTTGCCGTGACCTTGTCGATCAAGCCATAAATTTCGTCGAAGTCGAACGGCTTGCTGATGTAGTCGTACGCGCCCTTGCGCATGGCCAGAATCGTGTTGTTCATGGTGTCCTGAGCGGTCATGACGATGACGTGCGTGTGCGGTTGCTGGCTTTTGATATGATCCAACAGGTCCATGCCACCCATCCCCGGCATAAAGATGTCGGTGAAGACGAGCAGGTAATTGTGATTCGCTAATTTTTCGAGCGCTTCCTCAGCACTGGCGGCGGTATGGACGGTCAGTGGTTTTTCCTCCAGCGCCTGCGCGAAGACCCAGCGGATGTTTTCTTCGTCATCGACGATCAAAATTTTATTTTCAGGGGGCATGGCTATCCTTGTTCCACGGGCAGGAACACCTGAGCCCGTGTACCTTTCCCGATTTCCGATTGCACACTCATTTTGCCTTTATGGTTCTCGACAATTTTCAGGGACAGCGGCAGGCCGAGCCCGCTTCCCTTGCTCTTGGTGGTGTGAAAGGGGGTGAATATATTGTTCAAATCCTCCGCTCCAATGCCGGGGCCGGAATCCCTGATTTCCACCAGAATGGCCTGCCGGGAATTGGGGTGGATCTCCGTTTTAACCGTGTAATTGGAATGAATCCGCGTGAGGAGTTCCAGTGTTCCGCCTTCGGGCATGGCCTCCTGAGCGTTGCGTATCAGGTTGAGAAACACCTGCTTCAATTGATCCTCATCGCCCTCCACCTGTGGCAGGCTGGGATCGTAATTCTGGATGAACTGGATATTCGCGTGTCCGTTCTTTTTTTCCAACAGTAAAATTTCTTCCAGGATCTGATGGATGTTGAGCAGTTTGAGCTCCAACTGCGTAGGCCGGGCGAAGTCCAGCATGCGCTCCATCATGCGGTTGATGCGATCCGATTCCTTGATGACGACGTCGAGGAACTTGTGATGCTGGTCCGGCAAACGCTTGCGCAACAGTTGGGCCGATCCGCTGATGGCGACGAGAGGATTTTTAATCTCGTGCGCCATGCCGAGGGACAACACACCCAGGTGGGATAATTCGTCCATCCGCTTCGAGCTTTCCTCCAGTTCCTTAAACAGGCTCATGTCCCGTACATGTAATACCGCACCCTGTGCCGGGACGCCGTTGTTCATGTAGGGCGACACGGTGACGCTGACCGGGAAAGTGGAGTGGCTGGTTTTACGGTAACCCTGGCCCCGAACATCGCGAAACGAAATGCCGCTCGTCAACGTTTCCTGAACCTTTGCGTTGATTTCCGATTGCTCGGAAAAAAGTTCTGTCAAAGGTTTGTCCGTTAAAGACTCGATGGATGAACGAAACATTTCCTCAATAGCTGGATTGGCCTTTTCGACGGTTCCGTTTGGAGGCACTAGAACCACCCCGTCAATGAAAGAGGAAAAGATGTGTTCAAAAAAATTGGAGCTGCCATCCATCGCATAACCGGAACGCCGTTTACTTGGACGCCTTTTTCTTTTTGGAGGTTTTCGATTTGGTGCCCGAGTACGGGTTTTTACTGCTCGCCTTGGCCGCAGGTTTGGGTTTGGCTTTAGCGGCAGGAGCCGGAACTTTGTCCGATGCCGGACTGCCTTCCGATTTCGACTCGGCAGGAGCTGCAGGCTTGCCCTGTGAACTTTCAGATTCCCAGCCTTTTTTGCGGGACTCCGAAGGGTAATCGTTGGCGTACCAGCCGTCGCCTTTCAGGATAAATCCACCAGCCGACACCATCCGCCGCGGCTTGCCCTTGCATCCCTTGGTTTCGCATTTTTTAGGGGGGTCGGCGCTGACCGCGTGGATCAACTCGAAGACACCCCCGCATTTTGCACATTCGTATTCGTAGATAGGCATACTTCAGAACTCCAGAAAATTAATCAAATTATGTTAGAGAAGAGACCCGGCCCTTCAAGAATCGCTTAAATTTTTAGCAGATTTAACTGCCTATGAAAAACCTATCATTTTGGTATCAATAAATCAAGCTTTCCATCGGATTATTGACTAATTTTAAGGCAGAAACTGGGTTTTAACCACAGAGAGCACATGGGACGGAGAGAAACCGGAGGAATTGCAAAAATAAAAACCGAGAGAGAATAGGAAACAGGAAACATTTGCTCTGGATGAGGCTTGGCTAAACTTCAGTGAGCCAGTGTTTGAACTGGGGGGATTTGCCGCCGACGATATCGAAGAAGGCTTTCTGGATGCGGTCGGTGGTGTCGCCTTTGGTGCCGTTACCGATGATGCGGTTGTCGATCTCGCGGACGGGGGTGATCTCGGCGGCGGTGCCGGTCAGGAAAATTTCGTCGGCCAGATACAGTTCGTCACGCGTCAGCGTTTCTTCCTTCAGCGGGATGTTCAACTCCTCGCAGATGCTGAAGACCGCATCGCGGGTGATGCCGTCGAGGCAACTGCTGGCCAGCGACGGCGTCATCAAAGTGTTCTTGTACAAGATGAATATATTTTCACCCGAACCTTCGGAAACGTAGCCGTTGGGATCGAGCAGGATCGCCTCGTCGTAGCCGTCGCGGACCGCTTCGGCTTTGGCGAAGATCGAGTTGATGTAATAGCCGCAGGCCTTGGCCTTGGTCATGCTGATGTTGACATGGTGCCGCGTAAACGAGGAGGTGCGGACGCGGATGCCTTTGTTGAGTCCGTCGTCGCCCAGATACGTGCCCCACGGCCAGGCGGCAATGGCGACGCGGACGTTGACGCCGTCCGGATTCAAACCCATTTTATTGTCGCCCAGAAAAATCAGCGGACGGATATAGCACTCCTCCAGCTTGTTGACTTGGACGACTTCGAGGATAGCCCGGGTGATTTCCTCGTTTGAAAAAGGGACCTTGATCCCCAGTATTTTGGCGGAGTTGAACAGGCGGTCGACGTGTTCCGCCAGGCGGAAAATGGCCGATTTGCCGTTTTCCGTGCGGTAACAGCGTATTCCTTCGAACACGCCGAAGCCGTAATGCAGGGTGTGGGTGAGGACGTGAACGTTTGCCTCGTGCCAGGGGACCAGTGCCCCGTCCATCCAGATTTGTTCCGATTTTTCCACGTTGGGCCTTGATGAAAGAGAGTTTACGCTAAGTGGCCATTTTATGAGGGGGTTGGGGTAAAATCAAGCCAAATAAAAGCCATTGACATGATAAGGTGGGTCTGATAATTTCTTACGCTTCACGTGTGTCACGCGAGTGCATCACGGGCCGCTAGCTCAGCTGGTAGAGCAACGCCCTTTTAAGGCGTGGGTCGAAGGTTCGAATCCTTCGCGGCTCACCATTTTCTTTCTACATCATATTCCATATACAGTCCCCATCGTCTAGCCTGGTCCAGGACACCGGCCTTTCACGCCGGCGACGCGGGTTCAAATCCCGCTGGGGACGCCATTTTGAGCGTTGTTTTTCCCGCCTTTAGCTTCAATATATTGCGAAACTCTAAAAACTTACCATTGTGAGAGTGGTGAGGGTGTAGGGTAACCATCTCCTCATTTTTGTGATATTCTAAGAGGCATGAAAAAGTCCATTCATTTCAAAAAAGACGGGTTGGCTTCTCGTGAGTATAACGCCGTGGTCGAGAAAGACGCAGATGGGTACTATGTTGCCTCGGTTTTGGAACTTCCCGGTTGCCATACTCAGGCCAAAACCATCGACACCATGATGAAGCGTCTGCGGGAAGCCATCGAAGTTTATCTGGAGGTTCAAAAAGATGAACCTCAACCCTCCGATTTCGTAGGCGTCTACCGCATCAGTTTGTAACCGTGCCCGTCCTTCCTCAGATCACCGGCAAAAAACTTATCAACGTTCTCCAGAAAATTGGTTTTGCGATTGCTCGAAGTAAGGGCAGTCATTTTGTGCTCAAGCATGAGGACGGTCGCATAACAGTGGTGCCCGTTCACTCAGGCGAAACCATCGGACCCGGTCTTCTGAATAGAATACTAAGAGATTGCGACCTGACACGAGATGAACTGAAGGAACTGCTTTAGACGGTATAAGGCCGCCGGCCTTTCGGCCAGCGACGCATTTATTGGCAACAAAAGCTTTCCATTGTCTAATGCGACTCTAACCCTTAGAAATCGCATCACCCAACTGCTCGTTGGTCATCGCTTGACCATCAAGGTTCCAGGCTCCATCCACTGCGTGGACGACGTTTACGTAAATATGATCTTTAGTCTGTTTTCCTCCAGACAGCCTATGGATGATGTCGGTCGCATCGGCAAAGAATCCCTTTTGAATTTCTCTACTGGTAAACGCAAACGAAGGGATTTTCCATTCAACCCAGGCACCGGAAAACTCTTTTCCGCCTGAGAATGTCGATCCCTTGGGCAGTATGCTGACCATGGCAGTAATATTGGGTGTCATCACCTTATTGCCGGTCAGGCCGTGCCATTTCAGCATGGCGTCGGTGAGTTGAGCAATTGCTTGTTTTTCCGTTCCAACAGGTAAAACACCTTCTGAAAGAGTTAGAGTAAGAGGCATGGGTATATCTCCTTTGTTTATAAGAATTAAGATAGATGTGGGCCCTGATGCGGGCTTTAATATAACGACCGTTATTTAATATACATAACGATCGTTATATTTTCAAATAAATTATGCTATACTTGGAAAAATTGAACGTAAGAGTGGAATTATGGTGAGATACAAGCAGGGACAAAAAAATCAAACCCGTGAACGTATCCTGGAAGCGGCGGGACGTAAGTTTAGAAAAGACGGATACAGTGGAGCGGGTGTCGATGGCTTGGCGAAGGAAGCTGGAGTGACTTCGGGTGCGTTCTACGGACACTTTGATTCCAAGGCGACTGCTTTTCGGGAATCTATTGCGTCTGGCTTGAAACAGCTCAGAGGCGCTGTGGAACAGTATCAAAAGGAGCACGATAACCTCTGGCTGGATGAATTCGCCAATTTGTATCTGGGAGAAAAGCGAACCTGCGATCTTGCCGATAGTTGCGCTCTTCAGAGTCTTGCGCCCGAGGTGGGTCGCTCCGATGAATTGGCTCGTTCGGTTTTCCAGTCCGAATTGGTGAAAGTTGCCAACGCCGTTGCTTCAGGCTTGCCTCTCGTAGATGGCGAACCGGACCTTGACAGTGCGTGGGTCTATTTGTCCATGCTTGTCGGTGGCGTTACGCTTGCACGAGCGATCAAAGATGAGAAGCTTGGCGAGGATATTGCGGGTGCCATTCGTGCCGCAGTGGCACTAAACGATAAAGGGTCTAACGCGATAAAGGGACAAAAATAACTCAATGAAAATAAATAAACTTCTACATACGCGTATGCGGGTAAGCGATATGGAACAAACCCTTGCCTTCTATCAAGGCCTGTTTGGATTTGAAATCGTCGAGCGGAAAACGTCCCCTCGCGGATCACAATTGGCTTTTTTGTCGGTTCCCAATAGTGACGAATTAATAGAGCTGTGTAGTTTTCCATCGAGCGGCCCCATAAACGTCGAGGAGGATCTTATTCATTTAGCGTTTGAAGTTGACGATATGGATGAGGCGATTAAAGATTTAAAATCGAAAAACATCCCCATCACCGATGGCCCCACCACCGGCACCTCGGGAGGCCGGTTTCTATTCATTGACGCCCCTGATGGCTATGAGATCGAACTGATTGAACGCCCTGCGGGAGTTGATATTGTTTGACTCTACATTTTTATGAGTGGTTTGTTCTTCTCTGACTTACTCAATTCGGTTCCCTTGATCCGAGCGGAGATAGGGACTATTTTAAATAGATCAAAATTTGCTTACTTAAGGAGCTTCGCAATGAGAACTCTGTTTTCCCTTTTCTTTATATTCAGTTTTGCCGTTTCAGCGCAGGCGGGGATTCAAACCCAAGAAATCGAATACTCCTCCGGTGGCGCCAAGTTGAAAGGTTATCTGGCTTATGACGATTCCATCAAGGGCAAACGCCCCGGTGTGCTGGTGGTCCACGAATGGTGGGGACATAACGAACACGCACGCGATCGTGCCCGCATGCTGGCGAAACTCGGTTATACGGCGCTGGCGGTGGATATGTACGGCGACGGCAAGTTTGCCGAGCATCCGAAGAAGGCCGGTGAGTTCATGAATGCGGCGTTCAAGGACTGGAAGGGAAGCAAAGCGAAATTCAACGCGGCGAAAAAAGTATTGCAGAATCACGCGACGGTCGATCCGGAACGCATTGCGTCCATCGGATTTTGTTTCGGCGGCGCGGTTTCTTTGCGCATGGCGCGCGGCGGGGCCGACCTGTCTGCAGTGGTGGCTTTTCATAGTGCATTGCCTCTCGCTCCACCAGTGAAACCGGGGCAAGTGAAGGCCGCAGTGCTGGTCATTAACGGAGCGGACGATGGTTTTTTGGACCCCAAAACGGTAGCCACCTTTAAAGAGGAAATGGCGGACGCAACGGCGGATTTCAAATACGTCAGTTTGGAAGGGGCCAAGCACAGCTACACCAACGTTCAGGCCGACGAGTTCAGTAAAAAATTCAACATCCCCGCGCTGGAATACAATAAAGAAGCCGACCAAAAAGCCTGGGCCGCCATGCAGGATCTGTTCAAACGGGTCTTCTCTAAATAAAGATCTGAAACGACCTGCGATGCTCCCGGGATGAAACGCACCGCTGGAACCTTGAGCTTTCCCAATGCTGAACCCGGTCCGGGACCGGGTTTTCACGCCTTTTATGCGGGTTGAATCCTTCCCGTTACCTTCTTTCTGAAAAAATGGTACAACGGGTCCGGGCAGGCCCTAGTTGGCTGAAAATCCGTTGGGAATAAGGAGTCTCAATGAGCGGAGGAATGGAAACTATCAGGCTGTTGTATCTGGCGCTGGGGCCGGGCATTGCGCTGGCAGTCTATATCTATTATTCCGACAAGTGGGAGCCTGAACCCAAAGCGCTGGTGATCAAAAGCTTTTTACTCGGGGGATTAGCCTGTTTTCCCAGCTATTATTTTGAAGATACTTTTTTAGAAGTTCTGGGTTGGGAAGGAATTACGAGTTCCAGAGATTATTCTCCCTGGTGGCACATACCGGTTTATGCTTTTTTCGGCGTGGCTTTAGCGGAGGAACTATGCAAATTTTTATTCCTCAAAGCTTTCATCTGTGACAACCGGGAATTCAGCGAACCTTTTGACGGCATCGTTTACGGGGGCATGGTGGGATGCGGTTTTGCAACCGTGGAAAACCTGTTTTATGTTCTCCCCCTGGGGCCGGAGGTAGGGATCGTTCGGATGTTTACTGCGGTGCCCAGTCATGTTTTTGAAGGGATGATCTTGGGGTATTTCATGGGCCAGGCCAAGTTTAGCCTGGCATCCGAAAAGGATTTGATGAAAGGCCTGGGGCTGGTAATCGTCCTGCACGGTATTTATGATACGGCGGCTTTTTCCAACGGCGAGTGGTCCTTCCTGTTTATTTTTGCCATCGTATTTCTGGGATTGTATCTGGGTCTGAGGGCCAAGAAGGAATTGGCAAAACATTCGGCGGTTATCGAGTTTTCGACCCAGGAATACACTCTTTTAAGAAAGGGAAGAAAGAAACGCGTTCTTGTGTTGCGGGAGATTCGCGAACAGCTGGCCGACGGAAAGTTAAAACCTGAAGATTCTCTGGTCGTTCATAAAACCGGAAAAACCAAAACGGTTAAGGAAATCTTTTCATCGGGAATCGTTTCTCAATACGCCGGCCTGATTAAATGTCCACCCAGAGGTTTACCCGTCAAATATTTTCTGTTGTTGTATGGGTTGACGTTCGGTTTTTATTTTTATTTCTGGTTTCTCAAGAATTACCGAAATTTCAGGGATTACAAGCGGATCAATATCAATCCCGAAATAAAAACTCTGGTGCTGTTTAGTACTGCGATTATTCCTTATTTTCTTTATGGTGTAGTTCTTGGGGAATCGGGATTATCCCAGACCTATCCGTATGTGAAAATTTCATTTGATTTGGTCATTGCGGGAATTCAGGCCCTTTTTCTGTTTTTTCAGCTACGTATCCTTAAGCGGTTTTTAAAAAGAAGGCTGAAAGGGACGTTCAGTGTGGTGGGGGTTGTTCTTGGTTTTTTTATTTTAAATGGTTTGGGTAAATTATGGTTTCCGGACCTGGCGTATTATTGGTTGGCGGTACTGATTTTGGTTGTGTGTGAGGGCATTGTTCTGGCTTTCGTTCAAAAGGATTTGAATGCGTACTGGAAACTGGAAAGGAGGAAAAAGGCTGATATGTGGTGATGACTCTGCAATTGCCCCATCAGCAAGGTCAGTCGCATGAAAGTCAATCAATTGATTGAGGTTGAATAGCCTTCAGGCGGGATTGATAACTTTCCGTCTCGGCATCGCGCCCCATCTGGTGAAGAAGGTCCACATAATTTTTTAAAGCAAAAAGCGTCAGCGCATTAGCCGGCCCCAGATTGCTTTCCCAAATTTCCAGCGCCCGCTTGTAAAGCGGTTCAGCCTCGGCCAGCATGCCTTGAGTCCGGTAATTACCCGCCAAATTATTGAGGTGAGCCGCCACGTTCGGGTGGTCGGGGCCAAGGTTTTTTTCACTGATCTTCAATAAGCGCTGGAAATAAGGCGTGGCCTGGGAGTACTTGGACTGAAATCGATAAACTTCCGCGAGATTGCCGAGGGTCAGGGCCAAACGCCAATCGTCGGTTGAAAGTTTTTCCGCTTCCGTCAAAGCGGCTTTGAATTGTTTCTCCGCTTCGGAATAATTTTTGTCCCGGTAGGCGGTCAGGCCCGCCTGGTGATGCATCTCCCAGGGCGGGACGGGCGGGTACAGGGCGCTTTTGAGGTAGAGCGAAGTACCGACGACGAGCACAAAAATCGCGATGGCTTTGGTTTTGGTCATGGCGAGTCGTCCTCCGGTTGAGTTGAAAGGGTGCCTGAGCCTAAATGCTCCGGGTATTTGCCGTCAAGGGTTATGTCATCCTGAGTTTAGGGAATTTTTCTTACCGCACGGACTCCCCCGTTGTCGCACAGTTCATACCTGCGCATATCGATGATTCCAGTCACAAAGTAGAGGGTCTTTGCGCAACGTTTTGTCAATGGCGTTGTTCCAATGTCGCTCGACCAGTACCAATAGGCGGCCCCATCGGCAAACTTTGGATCCAAGGCCAAAGGATATTCCGGATTATGGTCCCAAGCCATAATGTTTTCCTGGGTATCGTCGTATATTGAGGATAATTCCTTTATAGTGGGGATTCTCCAGTCAGCATGTCCGCCGGTTTTTAGATTTTCGATATATTTCTGGGATTCGGTATAAGTCAAACATTTGTCTAAGTCGGCATAGCTGTCCTTTTGAGTCCACATCAGTCTCAAATCCAGATCGGTGAGGGTACCATCCGAGTTATCTTTAAGCCGTAATTTGGATTTCGGGGTTTCCGCAGGGGGAGTTTGATGTGCTGGCGCTTCATAAGGGGGCTTGGAACGGCAGGGCATTTCCTCCGCCGTGGTTGAATTTGGTGAAACGACAATTAAAGCCAGTCCCAAGGCTAAATACCATTTCAGGAAATGGTTTCTTAAGGAGAAGATAAATTCGGGCATAGGTGGGTTGTCCTTTTTAAACTGCCGGTACTTCAGTCACTATGATTTACAAGTTGCATCCCGTCATGGAAGCCAGGGCCTTCAATTGTTTATAACCCTTCGACCGTTTGATCTCCGTGCCATTTTTCTCCATCACCCACGTTGGCGTATACCGGATGTTCTTTTTCAAACACTGTTCCACCTGTGTGTCGGGAGCATGGGGATTGCATTCAATAATTTTCAAATGGTCGGTTGCCCCGCCAAACAACTTCTGCTGAGCGCGGCAGGCTGAACAGGTAAAGGACGAATACATGGTCCAATTCTTTTTCGTAATGCACTGGGCGAATTCCATCAACCGTTCCTGGGAAACCTCGGGGTTGCGGGAGGTGTCGCCAGAAGCCTGGTTGGATATGAAAAGTAAAGTCAGGAACATCAGTGAAGAGGGAATTAAGATTTTAAGATTCATAGATACCAGCCCAACCGATAATAGGCAATCAATAAAGTTCCTAATGCAATCATGAGAAGGCCGCTGGCCAGATTCATCCATTTTCGATTTCCAACTCGCCATTCCTTCATTTTTAATGTTGAAGCTCCGAAGTAAATCAGAAGCAAAATCCCAAGCAGGGGAAGGATGAAAATGAGATTATAAACGCACAGGTAAATAAAAGCCTGCTGGTCAAATGATTTTGCAAGAATGGCCGTTATCGCCAGATACGGTCCACCCGTGCAGGGTAGCTCCACGACCGCGACAAATCCACCGATCACAACAATTCCGAAAAATGAAAATCGTTGCGCCATTTGGGTGAGTTGCTCCTTATAGCGCGGTGAAATTTCCAGAGAAATACCTTTCCCGTACCAGAAGAAATCCTTGATCTCGATGAGTCCAAGGATAATGACAAATACTCCCACAAATATCCCCGTTATTTCGGCAAATCCCTTGCTGATCAAAACGTGCTGGAACCAGATCAACCCCAGCCCGGAGAGCATGTAAACGACATAGACGGTTGCAATGTAAGTGGCACCCAGACGTAAAAGCGCTTTTCTTGAAGAAACCCGGAGCAGGGCGCTGGACAGAAAGAGGATGACACCGATGGCGCAGGGATTGATGGAATCAATTAAGGCCGCCCCAAGCACCAGAGCCCAGGTAAGATCATCTGACACGATGGCTCTCTCTATAATCGGCGAACTGGCGAACATAGTGCACCAGTTGCCAAATTTCATCTTCTTTCAGTTCCTTGAAAAGCTTCATCCGAGTGCCGTGTGAGCCGTGTTTGATGATCCAGAACATTTGCCCGTCGGACACCTCGTTCATGGTTTGATAACAGGTGAAGTCTCGGGGATACGGTTGCATCCGCGCAAAAATGACTCCGAATCCGTCGCCCTTGAATCCGTGGCAGGTTTCGCAGGTAATCGGTTGAACACCTTGGTGAAACAGTTGTTTTCCCGCGGCAAGGTTCTCTTTGCTGGCAGGCAGGATATTGGTCATCCCGGTGTATGGCTCCGGGGCAGGCGACGTGCCGCGAGTTTGCGGGCACAGCCCGGGCTGGTCCATGGTCTTCATTTCCACGACCTCGGTTTTCGGTGCCGGTTCGGAAACTTTTTTTTCTCCTTTACAAGCGGCCAATTGGGTTAGAAACAATAATCCAACGATCAAACAAATGGATCTTATATCGTTTGAATAACGCATGTTTTTCTCCTACGGAGGTTTGCCCATGGATTGTAAAAGGTATTTGATGAAATTTTGGTTATATATATAAGATCCCTATGGCGTTTAGTTATTCCTTAACTTGCATGTTTAAGAAAAACTGGCAGTATTTCCTTTCAGAGATATATTAGAGCCAAAGGAAAAGTTTGGGAAGTTTTGAGGGAAAGGGAGCTTCCACCCGTTGGCCGGGTCTATTGAAACAAACCACCGAATATAGAGTTCAAGCGTGAAGAGTTGCTTTCATCTTTTCAAAGAAGGAGGGATGAGCATGGTCACATTGCTCGTTATTGATGAAGAGCTCAATACCCGTCTGTTATATAAAGATGAGTTCCAAGATGAGGGTTATGAGGTGGCTGTGGCTGAGACGACTGAGGAAGCCATAGAGAAAATCCACCGTAGCAAACCAGATATCATCACTTTGGATATTAAAATGCCGGGAGCGGACGGATTGGAATTTTTAAGGAAGATCAAGGAGAAGGAGAGCACTATTCCGATAGTTATTTGTTCTGCCTACGCAAGGTATAGGAATGACATTCGCGTTGGTAGTTGTGACGCTTTTGTGGTTCAGTCCGCTGATCTCACCGAACTGAAAGCGATCATCAAGCTGATCCTGAGGCACAAGCAATCGAATTTTTCCCTTCATTAATTTTTACAAATAACAGAAATTAACCCGCCAAACAGTGGTGATAGTAGCCTGACAATGAACTTTCGCAGGATTATTTTAAAAAACACGTTTCCCCGCTGAGTATCGTAAGTTTCTTTCACGACTCCAATTGAGCTGATATTCCCTTCCCAAGCGCCAGCTGGAGTTCCTCCTGTTAAATCTACGGATTTTCCGAATTGACGCGTTCTTATCGCCCCTCTATCATTAAAAGACAAGGTACTATTCCAATTTTCAAGGAGGACTTATGAAACGCTTGATGTTGTTGATGGTCGCAGGAGCTCTAGTGATATCCGGGTGTGGTTCGAGTCCGGCAAAGATGGTCCATATCAAATTAATGAAAAGTGATCCACCCACAGACTGTCAGATGCTGGGAGATGTTCAAGCTGAAGGGGACGACATGAACGAGGTCAAAAACGAGTTGCGTATCAAGACCGACGAATTGGGTGGTGATTTTGTGCGACTCGATGCGCTTGATATGTCCGGGGGAGATGCCATCGCGGCCGGAGCCGCCTTCAAATGCCAGAAGCCCGAGCCCATGGAACCCGTCAAGAGCAGGGCTGAATAAGAGTTGAAATAAATTTCATTTTAGGACATCCCTTAGATTCTGGAGATGGATCGTCATAATTGTGGGCTTGATGGTGGTTGTGTCTTTAGGTTTGAAGAGAGATTGGAGTTTGGAATCCCAGAACCTGTTGGGTTCGATTATCGTAGGGTTTTTAGTTTTTATTGTTTTGAGCAAAGGGCCCGCGTGAAACGGGTTGATTAAAATTCAGGTTAAGCGTTGTTATGGGAAGAGGGCGCATCCTGGTCTTATAGGACCTCATAAAATTACAGTCAATGACAGCGGTGTCCTGGAAGAATCGGAAGTGGGGGAGCATCGTGTGAATTGGAAAGGAATTGTAAAGGTGGAGTCCTCCGACACCACGCTTACATATATATTGGTGTAGTGCAGGCTCACGTTATCCCCAAAGCTATCAGTGATAGAGGGCGATTACGATGCCTTCGTCACTCAACCCAAAGAACGGTTCCAGCAAAAATGTTCCGGATTGCCGAAAGCTTGAAAGTGCTTGCAGAAACTTCCCGCCGACTCGCTCTATCCTTAAGAAATTCTGTGAAATATATTAATTAGGGTTCAACTCATTTTAAAAGACAATAGGAATTGACGGCGTGCCGGTCATTGGTTAGAATGTGCCCAATCCATTTTGACTTAAGAAATGCTTGTGCGTGCGGAAACCTGTTTCCTCCGGATGCCAGCCTAATGCCGGGACCTATGACCCAATTAAAGCGGAGTTTGCATTTTGTTCGGTACAATGTGGGGAAATTCATTTTTCCTGTTCTGGAGCCGCTGTTTATTTTGCGGGAAAACCTGAGCACCACCGTCCGCCGCCATTGCGATCAGGCTATCAAACATATTGAAAATAAAAACTTTGTAGTGGCCCAGTTGCACTTGAACATGGTGCTGAGTCTTTACCCCCGGCACTTTCTGGCACGGATCTATCGCGGTCGGATCTACCTCCGGCAAAAGCAATATCGGCTGGCTTCTGAAGATTTACTGCAGGCTAACCGGATCAGCCCGTTCCGGTTTAGGCATTACCAGTTGTATCGCGAATACTTGGAGTCGATTGGTGAAGGCACCCAATTCGGGGAAGGCCGACCTCCGGCGCATTGGATGGGTCGGTTGAAAGGACTGCGCCAAACGCCTGATTTCGAGGGGTACGATGGCATGGATGCTACGGATGCTCCATCGATTCTTGAGGACTCGACGGATATGGAAGAAGAGCCGTTTGTGGTCCTGCAGGATCCGGATTTGACTCAGAGCGAGACCGAAAAGTTCGGAGATATGGGGCCTATTTTATCTCATGAAGTGGAAAACGCAGACTGGGACCACGTCCTCAGAAAACTCACCTCTTAAATTTTCCTAGAACTTTTTCCCGGATTTCAGCAGTTCACCCATCTCGTCTTTGGGGATGGGTTTACTGAAAAGAAACCCCTGCGCTTCATCGCAATTCAATTCAGTTAAAAATTTTCTTTGCTCTTCTGTTTCTACACCTTCGGCGATAGTTTTCAAATTCAGACTTTGCGCGAGGGTGACAATGGCTTTAGTGATGGCAGCATTGGTTTGTAGGTTGAAATCTTTTATAAAGGTTTGATCGATCTTCAAATAATCCATCGGAAGGTTTTTAAGGTAATTGAGAGAAGAGAAACCGGTTCCGAAATCGTCGATTGAAATCTTGATGCCCAGTTCACTGAGTTTGTTCAATATGGAAATCGCCAGGGTGGTATCTTGCATCAAAACGCTTTCGGTAATTTCCAGCTCCAGATGGTGTGGTGGGGTATTCGTTTGTTTAAGAATTTTGCTGATTTCGGACACCAGGTTGGGATGGGTGAATTGAACCACCGATAGATTGACTGATATGGGGATTTCCGGTAACCCCGCTTTCTGCCAGAGTTTGAGCTGTTGACAGGCGGTGAGAAAAACCCAATGTCCCATTTGAATAATCAGTCGAGTTTCTTCGGCAATGTGAATGAACTGGTTGGGCATGACTATTCCCAACTCGGGGCTGTCCCATCGTATGAGAGCTTCAACGCCTGCGATTTTTCCTGACTTTAAATTAATCTTGGGCTGGTAATACAATTCAAACTCTTCACGATCCAACGCCTTCCTTAGATTTTTTTCCACCGCCAATCGTTCCATCGCTTTGAAATTCATCGATGGGGTATACAGCTCGAACGTGTTCCGTCCTTTTTCCTTAGCACGGTACATCGCCAGGTCGGAATTTTTCAGAAGTGTTTTAATTTCCATTCCGTCGTCGGGAAAGATGGAGATGCCGATGCTACAGCCGATATACAATTCGTTATCTCCAATTTTAAAAACCGGTGTCACAGCGTCGAGAATCTTTTCGGCCAGCCGGGCCGTGTGATCGGTATCCGTCAAACCCGGGATGAGGATGATGAACTCGTCTCCTCCCATTCGCGCGATGGTGTCCTGTTTGCGCAGGACTTCCTTGATTCTCAGGGAAACCTGCTGAAGTAAATGGTCTCCGGCTTCATGTCCCAAGGAATCGTTGATGGTTTTGAAGTGGTCCAGGTCCAGGAAGAGAATTGCCACCTTTTGCTGATTGCGGGCGGCGTTGGCCAGTGCTACCGCGAGCCGGTCATTGAGAAGATTGCGGTTGGGCAGACCCGTCAGTGAATCGTAATAGGCCATTTGCCGGATGGTGTCTTCCATCTGCTTGCGCTCAGTTAAATCCTGAACCCACACCAGAATTTCAGAATCGGAACCTTTCGGTTCCACCAATTGGAGTTTGCATTCGGCAGGGTAGGTGGATTCATCTTTACGGATGAATGTGGTTTCAAAAGAAACCATGGGCCGGATTTTGTTTATGAGGGAATCGCACATCTGGCTTAATTTTTTCGGGTCCAGGTTTGGCGCCAGCTCGATAAATGTTTTTTGCTTTATTTCTTCAGGAGTGAATCCCGTACCCACGCATGCCAGGGAATTGGCTTTGATAAATTGAAACGTCTGCGGATGGAAGACCAGAACCTCCCGGTAATATTCGTCCAGAGAAGGTATGGCATGTTGTAAAGGGTTGTCGTCACCGGATTCTGCTTTTGAAACAGTGGTGGATGCCAGACCGGTTGAAATTTGTCGGGACCGTGCTGACAGAGTTTTCATGATGGCCATCAGGGCTCTGGGCTGTGTTGCAAAATATTCCTGAAACTGGGCCTCGCTGATTTCCATCAGCACCGAGGGGACAAGTGCCCGCGCCCCGGCTGTTCTCGGGCGGGACTCAATCAGAGACATTTCACCAAAAAACGTTCCCGGCACCATGCTGGTTAAGGACTTGTCGCCCTGATAGATCGATATTTCTCCTTTCAGTACGATATACATCGCACTTCCCTGATCCCCTTCATTGAATACGATGGCTTCTGGTTTCAGTGGGATTTCCTTGCTTTCCTGAGCCAGTCGTTCCAGGGTGGATTCGTGGAAAAAACTGAGAACGTCGATGGTTTTCAGGATTTCCTTTTTTTTGTCGGAAGAAATAAAGGATGCGGAATTGGGCATTTTGATATCAGGATTGAGTGCGGCTGAAGTGCGAATAAACCTCTGTTACATATAGTCTAGCAGATAATACCCGATCCGCCAGTCGTTATCCCTATTGAGAGCGTAGTCACAGCGGAGGAGGCTGAAGTGACGCTATATCAAGCGGTTAGAAGTTTGGTGGCGAGGGCCGGATTGTGATCAAATCAATTCCAAAGGGAGCGCGAAGTGATTATTCGAAGGGAATTTTTGGGCGAACGAATGAAGGGAAAGTCTTATTATCGAATAACGTAACTAAAAAAAGGGTACTCGCCAGGATCAATGGAAGCAACATTGGCAATGGCTTCTCTAGGGAGGTTCAATCCTGACGAGCCCCATTTTAAAGTGGTCATAAAATATGAAACAGTCGCCCACTATATAGACCTTTTCGGAGGAAAAAAATTCCCGGAATTTTGGTTTATGAAATCTTTGGAGTGGAAAATAAAGGGGAAATTCCAGTTAGGCGGCTGTTCCAGGCAAGCACATCGTATGGGATTTTGGGATATGTTATGAAGAGAGAGGCGAGCTTTGTGCCTCATTTCCAGGTAAACCTGAAAGTCAAATCAAGCTAAGGAGCGTCGGGTGATTCGAAGCGAATGTGCGGGTTCGGGATGGCTCAGGCAAAGCCGCCATCATGGGCTTCATCCGCATGCTGGTTGAGATAGGCCACCAATTGCGTACGTGAATTAACCTGCAGCTTTTTGTGGATTTTCTTCAGGTGGGTTTTAACTGTATGAGCGCTGATAAAAAGTCGCTCGGCAATTTCATTCCGCCCCAATCCGTCGTGGATCAAACAGCAGATTTCCATCTCGCGCCAGGTGAGGCCCGCCTTTTCAATTAACCGATTAGACTTGGTGAACGGATCGGCGGCAGGATGGATGCGAAGAAGCCATAGGTCCGTGTCGTTTGAGCTCTGAACCTCCAGAGGCACCAGATACAACTTGTAGGTCCCTTTCGGAAGGGTAAAAAAGGAAACTTCCCGGCCCCACTTTCCCTCGTCTTCCTCAGGCTTGGATGTATCCAGACTGGCCTGCTCCCTTTCAAGAACCTTAACCAGATTCTGGGGAAGCTCTGTCCCGGAAGTTATGTCAAAAATTTCCCGAAAGGCCTGATTCGAAGTGACTATATTTTTAGTGTCATTGATTATCGCAACTACGGCAATCCCCGAAGGCGATTTTAACAGGCCCTGAACCATGGCTCGCGATTTGGCCAACGCCTCATCCTGTACAACCGATTTAATTTTGAAAGCGATAAATGAAAAGAGGGTTTGCGCGTCATTTTCGTTTCTTAAATAAATTTGCTCGCTGACCTCATTTTGAAGCAACAAGAGTTTGGCAAGCGGATCTTCTTTAAGATAGGAATGTATGGCCTCTTGTTCCTGAGCGCTTAAAGTAGAGCACCCCATTAGAGGTGGGGGTTCGGTTTCGGAAATCGTAATGACGAAATGGCGAAAATCGTCCTCGAAAGCGGGATAGATATTCTCTTTGATCGTTTTCCTGAGTTCTCCCCGGTTTTTGCACTCCAGCAAAACTTTAAATGCTTCCTGTAAAGAAAAATTGTCTGGCTGTGCCATAGGTGGGGACTCGGCTTTTGTATTCATAATGGGGTTCAGGATTACAGGTAAATATTATTAAGCCGTTGGATTGCAAGATCATAATTGAATTTTGAGAGGATGTCAAAGTAAACCCCTCTCTGGGTTAATGAGGTTGATTGGTGGGAGAGGTGGATCAATTGAACCCGATTGAAATTCAATTTTTTCAGAAATCTCCAAGGATATAAAGAGAGTTCCGCAGGAAAATAAAGCAAATCATATGATACCCTTAATAGGGTATTTATTGCGCTTTGCTTGATCGATAGTCTTACATTCACTCCAAAATAATAAAGGCTAATGTAAGCCAAAGTTTTCGCTTTAAATTCTTTTAAATTAGAGGTTTGGAAGCATTAACCCAAATAAGATCCCAAACGGGGGTGTTACCTTGTGCCGTCATCAGAGGTTTTGCAGTCTCAGTTGGCTACGCGAAGTGGGGAGGTATGGGATGTGGTTGCCAATAGTCTCGGCGTGATTTTGAGCTGGGGGTTGGCGCTCATGGGCATGAATACCCTGCTTCATCAATTTGAAAGCCGGTGTCTGAAAGTCGGCGATGGAAAATAACGTTTCGGCTAACGCGCCGATCCTGACTGCTTCAATACATCTTTACGATCCAGTCCCGCAAGTTTCAAGTCATGTTCGACCATCATTTCCACCAGCTCCTTGAAGGATGTTTTGGGTGCCCAGCCCAGCTGAGTCTTCGCCTTGGTGCAGTCTCCCAGCAACGTTTCCACTTCCGTCGGCCGGAAGTATTTGGGATTCACTTCCACCAATACCTTGCCTGTGGCTTTGTCGACTCCCTTTTCATCTACTCCCGAACCCTGCCAGTCCAACTCAATGCCGCAAAAACCGAATGCCAGGTTAACGAATTCGCGGACCGTCTGTTGCTTTCCTGTCGCCAGCACGTAATCGTCCGGCTTGTCCTGTTGCAACATCATCCACATGCCTTCAACGTAATCCTTGGCATAGCCCCAGTCGCGTTTGGCATCCATATTACCCAAAGATAATTTTTCAGTTTTTCCCTGAAGGATTTGCGCCAGGGTCATGGTGATCTTGCGGGTCACAAAATTTTCTCCGCGGCGCGGAGATTCGTGGTTGAACAAAATGCCACTGCACGCGAACAGGTCATACGCCTCCCGGTAATTGATGGTAATCCAGTGGGCGTACAGTTTGGCGACGCCGTACGGACTGCGCGGATAAAACGGAGTCGTTTCATTTTGCGGGCTTTCCGCAACTTGACCGTACAATTCACTGGTGGAGGCCTGATAAAAACGCGTTTTGTTTTTCAGCCCCAGACTGTTGATCGCGTCCAGAATACGGAGGGTTCCCATGCCATCTACCTGAGCGGTGTAATCGGGCGTGGCAAAACTGACCGCGACATGGCTTTGTGCCGCCAGATTGTACACTTCATCGGGCTGAATCATGGTGATCAATTTATTGAGACTGGAGGAGTCGGTCATGTCTCCGTAATGCAGTTGAAACTGGCCGGAGGATTTGGTTTTCTGGCGAATATCTTCGATTCGCCCCCGGTTGAAAAAAGACGAACGGCGCACCAGTCCATGCACTTCGTAACCCTTCTCAAGCAGTAACTCGGAGAGGTAGGAACCGTCCTGCCCCGTGACCCCGGTAATAAAGGCTTTCTTCATAAACACATTTCCCTATAAGATTTTTAAGAGTTTGTTCACAATCAGCGTAGTCCGTGTGTTCACTTATTATTGCAACAATGATTGAAAATATTCAAGGTCCGACTGAATCATCTCCCGCACCATGTCCTCGAATGAAACTTTCGGTTCCCATTGCAATTGGGAGCGAATCCTGCTGGCATCGCCAACCAGCGGAACATCTTCCTTCGGACGGTAAAACTCTTCATCGATTATCAGGTATTCCTCGTAATCCAAATCCAGTTCCCCGAACGCCTGTTCCAGAAAATTCCGGATGGTATGCGTCGTTCCGGTAGCGATGACGTAATGATCTGGTTGGTCGGCGACCAGCATGGCGTGCATGGCGGTCACCGTGTCACCGGCGTAACCCCAGTCACGCTCAGCTTCGATATTGCCCAGCCGAAGTTCGGCTTCCATGCCTAGTTTGATCTTCACGGCAGTGGATGTGATTTTGCGGGTGACAAACCGGGTTCCACGCCGGGGTGATTCGTGGTTGTACAAAACTCCGGTGCAGGCGAACAGGCCCAGGTGATCCCGGTAATAACGGATCAGATCATGGCCGATCACCTTGGAGACACCATAAATCGAACGGGGGTTGAACGGAGTGCTTTCATTTTGTGGCGCCTCCGAAGCCTGTCCGAACATTTCGGACGACCCGGCGAAAAATAAACGGCATTCCGGCACATGATTCTTTAAACCCAACAGCAGGTGATGAGTGCTTTGGGTGTTGGTTTTCAAAATGGCCGATTCGTCTTCCAGTGAATTAAACACAAACGTCTCGGCGGCAAGGTGGTAGCATTCATCGGGTTGAACCGTTCGGATGATGGCTTCCAGGTTGCTATAATCTTCCAGATTGCCAGCATGCAGGATTAGTTGATCGCGAATCGATTGGATCCGCCAAAAGGAATAGTCCTCTTCAGTGCCGGCGTTCAGGCGTGTCAGTCCGTGAACCTCATATCCCTGGGCAAGCAGGTATTCGGCGAGATAGCTTCCATCTTGTCCCGTGATTCCTGTGATCAACGCTTTTTTCATAGTGGTCAGGAGGAAGGTGAGAGGCGGTTTTCCCGGAGGTCAAGCCTCAGATTATTTGTCCTCAATCCGTTTACAAACGAACAGTTGAATATCGCCAAAACTGAACGGGATCATAATATTCTTGAGACGGGTATTGCCGATTTTTTCAGCCAGAAACTTGGCTCCGAAAATGCCCAGTGCATCCAGTTTGACGAAAAAGTATTCCAGAGTAATGATGTGGGTGTATTTTTGATGATGCACGAGCTCCAGACCGGCCTTGTTCAACAGTTGTTTCATGGCATCCAGCGTGAAATAGAACAGGTGCATATCCATATACCAGGGCCATCTTTCTTTCAGGATCTTCGGATACCAGTTGTCAATAAACAGGGTTGAAAACGCGAAGACCCCGCCCGGCTTCAAGCGGGAGTGAATCAATTTCATCTCCTCTACGGGATGGGGAAGATGTTCCATGACGTCCCACATGGTAACAACATCGAAAGGTCCCTCTTCGCTTGGCAGGTCATTGAGCGTTCCCTGAAATACGCGTTCCCCCATGACTTCTTCTGAATATTGTGCGGCCCATTTGGAAGGTTCGACCCCGAGTGTTTCATATCCGTTTTCATGCGCGACTTTAAGGGAGACGCCGCAATAGGATCCGATATCGAGTAATTTCCCGGTAGGGGGAATGTAGGGTTTGATCTTTTCAAAATTATATCGAAACGTTTTGAAGCGCGAGTCGATGTTTTTTAAATAACCCTGATCGACAACATCCGAATAAAAACTGAGGAGTTTTTCAGCATCATGCCGGGTTTCGTTGAACACCAGTCCGCAATGCAGGCATTTTAAAATTCTTCCGTGGGTTCGATGCCCGGCGCTGGTGCATTGGTAAATAGAGGCGTCCTCATTTTCCGCATACTTTGCCGGAAACATTTCCATATGAAATAGAGATCCGCAATTTTCGCAGGGCTGGGATTTTTCCTTGAGTTTGTCCGGTTGGTAAACGGCAAAGGGGATGACAAACAGTCTCCGGTAAAACAGGCGGCCGATATTGTAAATGGCCTTGTAGATTTCACGTTTCGAAATCTTGGACGCGCCGGCACGGCGGTCTTCAAAATAGATGGGGAATTCGGCCAGTCGGCGTGTCGCCAGCCGAACCACGAAAATGGATTCCATGAAAAAGGAATAGCCGTCCGACCAAATCGAGTTCAAATCCATTTGTTTGAGCAGTGAAAGCGAGAAACCGCGGTACGAGGTGGTGGCTTCATGAGTCGGGATGCCCAGCAGATATCGCGCCAGGGTGTTAGCCGTCTTGCTGATCAGGGTGCGGACGAATCCGTAGTCGCATCGACCGCCTTTGGTGTAACGCGACCCGATAACAAAATCATTGTCTTCCAAAAGCTGTTTGATGACGGGAAGGTATTTGGGATTGTGGGAAAAGTCGGCATCCATGGTGATGAGTTGATCGTACTCATGGTGGATGGCATATCTCATCGCCATCAGATGAGCCGTTCCCAGCCCCAACTTGGATGGGCGATGGATCACATGGATGGCCGGGTTGGCCTCCGCGAGTCGGTCCAAAAGATCGCCTGTTCCATCCGGAGAGTTATCGTCGACTACGAGGATTTCCGCATCCGGCAGATGTTGGAATATTTCGCTGAGAATATTCCCGATGTTGTCTGATTCGTTGTATGTAGCGGTAAAAACCAGAGTTTTTGGCATGGAATCCCGGTTGTTTGGAGACAGATAACAGTTTAAATGGATGTCTGGGAGCAGGTGAACCTTCAAATTACCTTAGATGCCTATCTATTTATTATAGGGGCAACTTTTAAGGAAAACAGTTTTAATTTTTAGCATATGGGGGTGTTTTCAAGGATTTGGGCGCCGTTCAGAAGTCACCGGCTCAGACAATACTTTAAGGTCACATCCCAGGCGGGAGGGGCGATGCCGAACGCCGACCTTAACTTTTCTGTGGAAAGAACAGAGTTTGAGGGACGTTTTGCGGGGGTGGGATACTCGGATGTAGGAATTGGGATCAGTTTCGTATTTTGTGATAATGAAGAGGCCTCCAGAATCGCCCGGGCGAACCCGAACCAGCTGGTTTGTCCGCCGCATACCAGGTTGTACAGACCGGAGGCCTGCTCAAATCGGGAAAAATCTCCCGGCGAATTCTGCGGCAAGACTTGCGTCAGGATGTTGGCCGTCGTTTGGGCGATGGTCCGGCTCCAGGTGGGAGGTCCGATTTGGTCATCGACAATCTTCAGCTCATCCCGTTCTTTCGCTAACCGTTGCATGGTGAGAAGAAAGTTTTTCCCTTTCAGTCCGTACACCCAGGCCGTCCGGAAAATGAGATGCGGCAAGCCGGTGGATTGAATGGCCTCGTCTCCCGCCAGCTTGGTCCGGCCGTAAACGCCCAGTGGGTTGGGTGAATCTTCTTCTGTGTAAGGCTCTTTTTTTTTTCCATCGAATACATAATCGGTAGAATAATGCACCAACGCCGCGCCCAGTTTTTTGGCTTCCTCAGCCAGGATGGCCGGCGCGGTTCCGTTGATGGCCATGGCGAGATCCGGTTCCTCTTCGGCCCGGTCCACCGCCGTATAAGCGGCGGCATTGACAATGACATGCGGTTGAACGTCGCGTAGCTTTTCGCGGATGCGGTCCCCTTGAGTCAAATCCAAATCCTCTTTTCCGCAGAGGATTAACTCCCCCAAAGGTCGCAGGAGGGAAGACAATTCTTCGCCGACCTGACCTTCCTTGCCGATCAATAGAATTTTCCATGCATTTGCAGAAGATGGGATCATTGCAGTCAAGAGGAAACGGGTGTGTTAATAGAAAGGACGGTCCTGTTTGAGCAGGTTCAGCAGGTATTGGCCGTAGCCGTTTTTTTTGAGAGGCGCGGCCAGCTTCTCCAACTGCGCGGCATCAATGAGTCCCCGGCTGAAAGCGATTTCCTCCGGGCAGGAAATCTTGAGGCCCTGTCGCGTTTCAATGGTCTCGATAAAATTTGTGGCTTCCGTCAAAGCTTGATGTGAACCGGTATCGAGCCAGGCGAAGCCGCGTCCAAGAATCTCAACGGTGAGGTCTCCCTGCGCCAGATACTTTTTGTTGACGTCGGTGATTTCCAGTTCGCCCCGTGCTGAAGGTTTAAGATTGCGGGCGATGTCCACCACCTGGTTGTCGTAAAAGTAGAGGCCGGTCACCGCGTAATGTGATTTGGGGTTCTTGGGTTTTTCCTCCAAGCTGATCGCTTTGCCGTTGCCATCGAATTGCACCACGCCGTAATCTTCCGGATTTTTGACCCAGTAACCGAACACCGTGGCACCGTTGTCCCGTTCACGGGCTTTACGGACCAGCTCGACCAATCCGTGGCCGTAAAAAACATTGTCGCCCAGAATGAGACTGCATCCCTCATTCCCGATAAAATCTTTTCCGATAATAAACGCCTGCGCCAGACCTTCCGGTTTGGGTTGGGGAGCGTAACGGATATTGATACCCCACTGACTGCCATCCCGAAGCAGTTCCTGAAACATGGGGAGATCGTGGGGAGTGGTGATGATGAGGATATCGGTAATGCCCGACAACATCAGCGTCGACAGGGGGTAGTAGATCATGGGTTTGTCGTACAGCGGGAGCAATTGCTTGCTGACCACCTGGGTCAACGGGTACAGCCGGGTGCCCGATCCGCCCGCCAGTATGATGCCTTTATTGATCATGATTGATTCCCCTCATTCGTTGCCCAATCCCAGACGTTCACCCCGGTATTCCCCGGAGCTGATGCGTTGCGTCCATTCCTGATGATCGAGGTACCATTGGATGGTTTTACGAATTCCAGTTTCAAAGGTTTCCTTCGGTTGCCATCCCAGTTCACGTTGCAGTTTACCGGCGTCGATGGCGTAGCGGCGGTCATGTCCCGGCCGGTCCTTCACGAAAGTGATCAATTCGGCATGCGGTTTGTGCGGAGAATCCGGAACCATTTCGTCCAGCAGTCCGCAAATGGTTTTCACCACATCCAGATTGGTCATCTCGTTGTGTCCGCCGATGTTATAAACCTCACCCACCTGGCCGGCTTCCAGAACTTTCAGGATGGCTCGGCAATGATCTTCGACATACAACCAGTCGCGCACCTGCATTCCGTCTCCGTAAACCGGAAGTTGTTCGCCTGCCAGCGCCTTTTGAATAATCAGGGGGATCAATTTTTCCGGAAAATGAAAGGGGCCGTAATTGTTGGAGCAGTTGGTTGTTAACGTCGGCAAGCCGTAAGTATGATGGTATGCCCGCACCAGATGATCCGCTCCCGCTTTCGAGGCCGAGTAGGGAGAGTTGGGGGCGTAAGAAGTTTCTTCCGTAAAGAAACCCTCTGCACCCAGACTGCCGTACACTTCATCGGTGGAAACGTGAAGAAAACGAAGCGCCGCGCGGCTTTTCTCCGAGGCCGATGAATGGTAACTTCGAAACGCTTCCAGTAACTCAAACGTACCCACCACATTGGTCTGGATAAATTCGCCGGGGGAATCGATGGAGCGATCGACATGAGACTCCGCCGCGAAATTAATAATGGCAGAAGGTTGATGCTGATCCAGCAGACGGCTCACCAATTCCCGGTCGAGGATGCTTCCCTGTACAAAAATATGGTTGGGATTGTCAATCACAGAGGACAGGGTGTCCATGTTCCCGGCATAAGTCAGCGCGTCCAGGTTAATGACCTTGGCGTTACCCTGATTCATCAGGCTCAGAACGAAATTGCCTCCGATGAAACCGGCGCCACCGGTTACTAAATAGACTTGAGCCATTGCGGGTCCGTTAAGTTATGAGGATGGATCGTTCTGTTAAGAGATTGATTATGCTGTCAAATAGTTTCATAAACTCCATTAAAGTATTCTAAACTAAATTACCGGCACTGTAAAAACAATACTAAATAGTCTAAAATTGAGTTGTTCCTACTCCTCAACCTTGTTTATGGAGCGCACCGGATTGAAAATCGCCCTGGCTCAGTTGAATCCCACCATCGGAGATCTCGAGGGAAACGCCCGCAAAATCGAAGACGCATGCCAGCAAGCTGGAAAGGCGGGGGCCGATCTCGTGGTTTTTTCAGAATTGGTCCTCACCGGTTATCCTCCCCGGGATCTGCTCTACAAACCGGATTTGATTTGCGAAGGACAAAAAACGCTGGAGTCTCTGGTCGCCCGTATTCAAGGTCCTGCCGTTCTGATGGGGCATGTTGGTAAACGTAAAAACGGCGCAGGCAAAGGGCTGACCAATTCCGCCGTGGTGTTCCAGAATGGAAAAATCCTGGCGCAGGCCGATAAAGTGCTTTTGCCGGTCTACGATGTTTTTGATGAAACCCGTTATTTTCAAGCGGCGCATCACCCGGTGATTCACGAATTGTCCGGGACACAACTGGGCATCACCATTTGCGAGGATGTCTGGGACTTTCCGGGTTTTTACGATCAGGATATCTATCATTCCAATCCGGTGGAGGAGCTGGTTGAGGCCGGAGCCGATATCATCCTGAATGTTTCCGCTTCGCCCTACCGCGTGGGCCGCTGGCAAACCCGGCGGGAGTTGGGACAGCATATTGTGGCTCAATATAAAAAACCTTTCGTGCTGGTCAATCAAGTCGGCGGCAATGACGACCTGTTGTTCGACGGCCACAGTTTCGCGTTGTCGGCATCGGGCGAGGTCATTGCGCAGGCCAAAGGATTCGAGGAAGATTTAGTCGTCGTGGATCTGGAGCAGGGAAAGGGCGATGTTCGCCCCACGCCGGAGTGCGACGAAGAGGAAATGTTTCGCGGTCTGGTGATGGGGGTGCGCGATTATCTGAATAAATGCGGTTATAGCAAAGCGGTGGTGGGACTTTCCGGCGGCATCGATTCCGCCGTGGTCGCGGCGATCGCGGTGGAAGCGTTGGGGGCCGATAACGTAATGGGCATCAGCATGCCCTCCCAGTACACGGCTTCCCAGAGTATTTCGGATGCAGAACGGTTGGCCAACAATCTGGGCATGGAGTTTTCGGTCATTGCCATCGAGGAATTGTTTGAGCAATACAAAAAATCATTGAGCCCGCTGTTTGCAGGAATGGCGGAGGACGTGACCGAGGAAAATATCCAGGCGCGCATTCGCGGCAACATTTTAATGGCGGCGTCGAACAAACTGGGGAGCATGGTGTTGTCCACCGGCAACAAAAGTGAGATGTCGGTCGGGTACTGCACGCTCTATGGCGATATGGCCGGGGGACTGTCGGTGATTTCTGACGTGCCGAAGATGAAGGTGTACGCGCTCGCCAACTGGTTCAACCGCGACAAGGAAATCATTCCGCAAGCGATTATCGAACGGCCGCCAACGGCGGAGCTAAAGCCCAATCAAACCGATCAGGACAGCCTGCCGCCTTACGATGTGCTTGACGCCATTTTGGAAGGGTATGTGGAGAAACACGGGTCGGTCGACCAGTTGATCAAGGCGGGTTACGAAGCGGAAGTGGTTCGAAAAGTAGTGCGCATGGTGGACAGCAATGAGTACAAACGCAACCAGGCCGCGCCCGGTCTCAAGATAACCGCCAAAGCCTTCGGCTCCGGTCGGCGCAATCCTATCGCACAAAAATTCCGCCATTAAGTCTGGGAAGGAGGGAAGGCGTTTCTCATCCTCCAAGGCTCATACTTTAGCGTCTCTGTATAGATCGGTGGCGATAAAGTCATTGCCCAGTTTCTCAATCAGCTTGGCCGAACCGTTTTCCTGGCAAAATTTCAGTTCAGACTCCGTAATGCCAATGCAACAGAGCACACTGCACGGGTGGCCCAACACATCAAACTTGGCAAGTCGTTTGAAGAGAAACCCGTCGATGGTCGAGTCTGCTGGCATGTCCAGGCTTACATCCATGGTGTCGCCATCATTGAGCGGGTTGTCCAGTGTGTGATAGGCCAGCTGGCAAATGAAATCGACACCCCATTGCTCATCGCCTTCATGTGCAATGGCCAGTTCATAGTTGCCGTCCGCGTTCGAGGGTTGCTCAGAGTCGGTCAGATCTACAGTGACATAGAGTGTTCCTTCGATGTATTTGGAAAACGAAACGACATCGGGACAGCCACCCAGGTCTTGTCCTACACTGAAAGGGATGGCGGCGGATAATGCTTTCTCATCGCACGCGCCAAAGAACTGTTCCATGCCCTGGACCAGTCCACCCCACCACTCTTCCCAGTTTTCTTCTTCAGTCATAGAGTTCCTCATGAGAATAGGGCGGCATGAAAGCCGTTTTTAGGCTGCCTACAGGTTGAGCGGAATAGTATCAAAGAGTTTTCCGTTTCGAGCATTGTAGTAGCTGATCGATAGTGTGCTGCCATTAGTTTTGATGGAGCAAAAGTTATGTTCTCGGTATTGTGTTTTAAAAAACTTCCATTTTGTTAAAGGTACTGGCTTGTAGTCGCCTCGGGTTGAGGTGTCTGGCATTCTTTTTTCTTTTTTTCCAAATAGACTTTTTACCAGCTTAGATTTTTCTGGGAGAGCACTCCAATCGAAATTAAACCTTTGTAACCCAGGGACCGGCCATGTAAATGCAGAGCAAATAACGGAATATACACCCATGTCTTCATTTTTATATTGGAGCTTTGCCGCTAAGGAAACATGCACATCGCCCGATAAGAATACAATTTTTCGAATCGAATTGTCCCGAATGTAATCCAGTAATCTGAGGCGTTGTTCTGAATATCCGCCCCACTTATCTTCAGGCGCTCCAACCGGATAGAGAAATACGTTTTTGGTGTCTGGGAAAAGGGGAACCGCGGAAACTATAAATTTCACATACTCATCACTTTTGTATTTCAATAACCAGGCCTTAAGCGCTTCTTCCTGATAGTCTCCAAACATTTGAGGGTCTTCGGTTTTCATGTATCTCTCAAGGCGTACATCCATACTGAAAAACCGTGCAGGCCCATGAGAGAATTCATAATTGAGGTTTTTGGACTTGGTTCTATAAGGAGTATTTGGGGACTGTTTTTCATAAGTGATGTCACAAATATTCGAAAGTTCCTGGGGCCATGCGTTTACATTTTTGATGCTGGATGAAAGAGCGGATTGGTATATGCCATAGGCTTTTAAACCGTTTTCATAATGCTCCAGATTGTCCTTGAAATCTTTATTGTGTCGTTGGTCAATCATGTCCATGTGCCAGTCATTCTTTATCTCATGATCATCCATTGCCATATAAATAGGGAGCTTTGAGGCTAGTGAAGAAAAATAAGGCTGTGAATATGCCCTGTGATAGTTATCTAAGTACTCATCTAAAGATTTTGCAGGATCTGTAGGAGTGAAACTTCCTTCCTCATGATCGCAGTAAACTTGATCGCCGGACATAATCATAAAATCTGGATTGAGTTCAGGGTTCTCCTCAATACTTTTAAAAACCTTATCGCCATAATATATATTATCCTCCGCGACCATGAACTCGTCTTCACTATTGGAATCATAAGGAACGCCAACGTACAGATGCCGGCAGGACCCGGTGATGAAAGAGATTTCTTGGTTTTTATTGTCAGAAAATGTAGAAAAACCCTCGTCCTTGTTCATTATTTTTTCAAAGATAGAATCTTGGTCGAGAAAACCGATTTGATAGGTATAGCGGGTATTAGGTTCTAGCCTGTTTTCAGTGCCGAATTCTATTAATGCAATATTGTCAAAATCAGGATTAAATGAAAATTTCTTCTCTTCAATAAATTGGTTTGAGTCTGGCTTGAAAATTCTTGCAACCAATATCCTTTCATCACTCAATATTGATTCCCCTGCTCGTAGCCATATCCTTATGCTAGAGGGTGATGTATGGGCTATCATTGGCCCTAGGGTCTGTTTAGATCTATCCACTACTCACGCCCTCCCGGAATGAACTTTAATATAGATTGACTCAAAAACTATTTTCCGTGGCATCGATTATTTATATGATTGGGAAATCAATAGAATTTAAAATTGATACTCGGATTCTTCGAATATAAACATTTAGCCTTGGATTTTATTCGGAAAGAACCTTTGAGTTAAGTTATGGTCAAAAAATAACTTCTTTTAAGAGGGTAGAAAACCCAGAGCCAGGACGTCAGGAAAAAAACGACTTGGTTTTTTCGACTGCGTATTCCTGTTGCTCGGCGGTGACTTCGTTGGCGACTGGCAGGGCCAGGGTTTCCGCCGACGCTTTTTCAGCTTCCGGGAAATCCCCTTGCTTGTGACCGAGGTCTTCGAAGCATTCCTGCTGATGCAGGGAAACCGGGTAGTAAATTTCACAGGCTACATTCTGGCTGTTCAGATATTCCCGCAGTGCATCCCGTTTTCCATTAGCAACTCGAACGATGTACTGATTGTAGACGTGCCTCGGGAAAACTTCCTTCGGGAGCGTCAGGTGGTCGGTAAGCCCGGCTTTCTTGAAGAGATCGTGATAGCGTTGGGCGTTGGCACGTCGGTCACTGACCCATCCTTCGAGATGAGGCAGTTTGGCGAGAAGGATGCCCGCCTGCAGGGCATCGATGCGGAAATTGCCGCCGACCATTTTATGATAATACTTCGGCTCCATGCCGTGTACCCGCAGAACTTTCATCTTTTCGTAAAGTTCCACTGAGCGGGTGGTGACCATCCCGGCGTCGCCGAAGCCTCCCAGATTCTTGGTCGGAAAAAAGGAGAAGCAACCGAAGTCTCCCAACCCGCCGGCGCGTTTACCTTCGTATTCCGAACCGATGGCCTGGCAGGCATCTTCGATGACATGCAGTTTATGTTGTTTCGCCAAGTCCTGCAGAGGCGTCATGTCGACGCATTGTCCGTACAGGTGGACCGGCATGATGGCTTTGGTGTTAGGAGTGATGGCCGCCTTCGTTTGCTCTATGTTCATGTTGAAAGTGACCGGATCGATATCGACAAACACCGGTTTGGCACCCGTCCGCACGATCGAACCTGCCGTCGCGAAAAAAGTATAAGTCGAAGTGATCACCTCATCGCCGGGGCCGATATCCGCCGCCATCAACGCCAACAGCAGGGCATCGGTGCCGGAGGAAACGCCCACCGCGTAGGGCACCTGGCAATAGGCCGCGACTTGCTTTTCAAGTTCGGCAACCTTGGGTCCAAGGATGAAATAACCCGACCGCACCACGTCGGATATTTCCTGTTCCGCATCATTCCATATTTGCGGAAAGGTAGCGGGAATATTCAATAAAGGAACCTTGTTCACTTTCGCGAGATCGTCTTTCAGGATTTGAGGTAACTCATTGGGCTGGAGCACGCGGATTTCCGAGTCGGCGAAGATTTCCGGTTGCAGAGTAATGATTCCATCAAGCTTGAACTTTTCCACTGTGCGTACCGCAAGCGAGTCCAGATAATCCATTTTTGAAGAGGGTGGCGTTTCCAGAATTTCGGAACCGGTGAGCGAAGCCACAGCAATCCCTTGAAGGGCATCCTTGAGAGTGGAATGGGCTTCGTCTGCTTTCAGGGTTTTGCTCAAATCCGAATGAATGGTTGTCAGGGAATTTGACAGTACCCAGCCCGCGGACTTTTTATCCCGGCATTGTTTTAAAGTTTTAAGGTCGTTGTTGGATATCGCTTGCGTGATAACAGTATGGTGTAGTAAAAATTGCATAGGGTCCTTAGTGAGAGTTCCCGGTCAATGATTTTGCCGGGAGGTTGGTTTTCAGCGCTCAGGCTTTGATGATTTTATTCGACTTGATATTGGCGCAGGCATTTCGGGTATCCACAACAAGTCTTGATTGCGAGACAATGGCTTCGTAATCGTAATCCGAATGATCGGTCAGGATGACCGTGATGTCAAATTGGTCGATGCTTTCCAGAGAAACCCGTTTTTTTCCGGTGAACTGCGGGTACTCGCGCTTGACGCCGATCGATTCAATATAAGGATCATGAAACTCAACTTCGGCTCCGTATTGTAGCAGGAGCTCCATGATTTTGTAACTGGGAGATTCGCGGTCGTCATCAATATTTTTTTTGTAGGCAAACCCGAGAATCAGAATGCGGCTTCCTTTCACGCTGATGCCTTTTTCATTCAACGCCAGCAATATTTTATTGACGACGTATTCCGGCATGGCCACGTTGATTTCACCCGCCAACTCGATAAACCGGGTGGTGATCCCGAATTCCCGCGCTTTCCAGGTCAGATAGAAAGGGTCGATGGGAATGCAATGTCCGCCCAGGCCGGGACCGGGATAAAAAGGCATGTAGCCGAACGGTTTCGTGCTGGCCGCTTGGATCACTTCCCAGATGTCGATTCCCATCTTGTCAAAGATGACTTTCAATTCGTTGACCAGCGCGATGTTGACCGACCGGAAGATGTTTTCCATCAATTTGGTGGCTTCCGCCGTTTGCGTACTGGAAACAGGCACCGTCTTGTTGATGAACGAGAGGTAAAGGGTGTTGGCACATTCCAGGGCGTAGTCCGAATCGGCACCGATGACTTTGGGGATGGTGCTGGTGGAGAAATCTTTATTGTTCGGGTCTTCCCGTTCGGGAGAGTACGCAACATAAAAATCCTGGTTGGCTTTCAGTCCGGAACCCGATTCCAGTTCCGGAATCAGCACGTCCCGGGTGGTGCCGGGATAGGTGGTGGACTCCAGGATCACCATCTGTTCTTTTCTCAGATGAGGAGCGATCTCCCGAGCCGTCGCCACAATAAAACTCATGTCCGGTTCCCGGTTGGAGTTCAAGGGGGTCGGCACACAGATCAAAATGCATTCCAGGTTGGAGACGGAAGAAAAGTCTGTAGTGGATTTAAATTTCTTCTGCTCCACCAGTTCCCGGAGGGTCTTCGATGGGATATGTTTGATGTAACTCTCGCCCCGGTTCAATCGCTCCACCTTGGTGGGATCGATATCCAGCCCCACCACGTGGAATCCGGCGCGGCCGAATTCGATGACCAGCGGCAGGCCGACATAGCCCAATCCGATAATTCCGATACGTGCCTGTTTTTGTTTGATTTGTTCCAGAAGCATTTTATACACCGCCCGGATAAAGGGGCCGGGCCTGAGTTGAGGTGAGATCTCGATATTGAAATGATTGTATGGTTGTTCGATTCGGCATCTGACTCCCCGATGTTTCCAACGTGGATTGGGCCGATGTGCCCGTCGGGCAAGGGGACCGAGTATGCATTTGTTCCTTTATCAGTATAAAAGCAAATCCCATGAATCAGGGTAGGGAAAAAGCGGTCAGGGGCGGTAATTTTTGCTTTTTCAGGAATTTCCACCCACAAACCGGGAAAATCTGGCAAAATGGTCTTGGATAACAACCATCCCCAATTAGAAACCAAGCCGAGGTGGGTTTGATGATCGACGAAATCAATTATTTCCCTGAACGGGAAAACTATCAGAAAAAGAAAAAAGTGGACGAAGACTGGAAGGAATTGAAAAAGCAGAAGATTTTTCATGATTCTAAAAAAACGAACAAGCCCAACGCTTCTCGCAAACCCAAGCCGCCGCAGAAAGAAAAGTAATTCCTTCCGAATTTCATCTTCCCCTATAGTTCTGTAGTTCCTTCGATATAGTTAGCTTTTTAGGTATGGTTTATCCAGCCTTCCTATTATATAATTTCCCGAAATCCAGCAGTTTAAACCATTCACTTTATCTTTGGAGCCGTTTCAAACGGTCGATTTATAATGAAAACATATTTGAATTCCCTATTCAGAGTTGCCCTATATCTACTGATTGCCGGTTTGATTTTACCTCAGTCCCTTTTGGCTGCAGAGAACCCGTGGCTGGACAAGGGCGATCAGGCGGTCATGGATCAAAAGTATCCCGAGGCGGAGAGCCATTACACCAAGGCTCTGGAGGCTGACCTCGATAGCCCCCGAGTGTTACGCGCCCTGGCGGAGGTAAAAATCGCCCTGAAGAAATACCCGGAGGCGAAAGTCTTGATCGATAAAATACTGGCCATGCCGGTAGCCAACGGGCGGGATGTTCTCGTGTTTTACAAGGGAGACTCTCAGGGAGAGGAAGCCGAATTGGTGGACGAGTTGGTGATTTCCCCCCAGCGCACCAACAACAACATGAGAAACTATCTCGATACCCAAAGCGATAAGCCTATTCCCCACTACCGGCTGTTTTTCAAAAAGACAGGTAAGATGGGATTGGTGCCGCAGAGTGTGGTGGCCCTCAAATACAATGGCGTTCTTCGCCGGGTGTACGAACATGTTGAGGTACTGAACCGGGAGGTCAACCGGCACCTCATTGCGGCCAAGGGAAGCCGGGGCACTGCCGAGATGGTGGCACTCAAGGGCGGGTGTTTCAAGATGGGAAATGACAAGGGACTGCCCGACGAACAACCAGCGCATGAAGTCTGCCTATCTCCGTTCAAAATGGACAAGTACGAAGTGACGCAGGCGGAATTTCAATCCGTGATGGGACTGGACAATCCGTCGCATTTTACTGGAGCGGAACTGCCTGTCGACAGCGCTACCTGGTTCGAGGCGGATCGATATTGTGAAAAATTAGGCAAGCGTTTGCCGACGGAAGCCGAATGGGAATACGCCGCCCGTGGCGGGTCCACCACTAATTTTTATTGGGGGGATAGCGTGAAGGGGAACGAGGCAAATTTCTGTGACAAGAACTGTGCGTTGAATACGCGGGTCGTATCCATCAACGACGGTTATTCCGGACCTGCACCGCCCGGAAATTATCCCGCCAACCCATACGGCCTGTACGATATGGCTGGCAACCTGGCGGAATGGACCAACGATTGGATGAATGAAAATTATTACCGGATCAGCCCCAAAGACAACCCGCCGGGATCGCACCCCACCACCGCCAAAGTGGTAAGGGGTGGTGGTTGGGAAAGTACCGCCGGTTTTCTGAGAAGCTCCAATCGGGCCGCTTACTGGGTGAAAATGCGCAATTACGCCATCGGCTTTCGTTGCGTTTCCAGTTCCTGATTTATTGAAAATTAAAAAGGGAGACCCGGTCCCGGTGGGCCGGGTCTCCACTTTCCAACCCGCCATCTATAGTTAACACCTTGAACGAATTTACCGATAAGGCCTACATGCAAAAGGGTCCTAAGAAAGAGCCATTCCTACAATCCCCGTCCCTGTAACTATCATCTAATAGGACGTAAGGTTTTAATCATTGAGCCTACTGAAGAATGCGGGCTTGAAGGTATGTCTATTTTTGTTGGTATTTTTGTTGGTAATTGGGTCGTTGATATAAGATAATGAAATACAACCACTTTTAGGGAAATAATGGTTCATCGAGCGCGACATATGGGTTTCTGGAAATCCTTTGCAGGAAAACGACTCCCCTTGGGGGCTGTTGTGGTGGCGCTGGCTTTTGTCATGGCGTGCAGTCAGACGGAAACAGAGGAGCCCGCAAAAAAGCAGAGGCGTGAGCTGGTCCTACCGGTCCAAGTCGGCAAGGTGATCTTCAAAGACATCGTCGATGAAATCCAATCCGTGGGCAATGTCGTGGCGGAACAGCGGGTGGTCATTACTTCGGAAGTGGGAGGGCGCCTCAAATCGTTGAAGGTTGAAGAAGGATCGAAGGTCAGGGAAGGGCAGGTGCTGGCACTCATTGATATCCGGGATTACCGCCTCCAGGTAGAGCAATTGCAGGCCGAGCAGGTCAGCGCCCAGAAGGAATATGAAATAACTTTAAGCGGCCTCCGTCCCGAGGAACAGGAAAAACTCCAGGCGCAGGTTCAGGCAGATCAGAGCTCTCTCGATCTCGCGGTCAAAGAACATAGGAGAATGGAACAACTGGTACTGGATGGCGTGGTGTCTCAATCCCTGTTGGATGAAGCCAACGACAAGGTGGCCCGCGCCCAGGAAACCCTGCGTTCCAGCAAGGCGGCATTGACAGCGGGAGGTCAATCCCGGCAAGAGGATATTTCGAAAAGTAAATCCAACCTGGAGTCGGTCACTAAAAAACTGGAAATGGCGCAACTAGATTTGTCCAAGGCGGTGATTAAAGCGCCCTTCGATGGCGTAATCATTTCCAAAAAAATCGAAGTGGGTGCCTTTGCCGAACCCGGCACGCCGATTCTGGAGATGGTTGGATCCTCCAAACTGAAAGCCGTGTTGGAAATTCCCCAGAGTTATCGCGGCAAGCTTGAGAAAATCAGCCGCATCGATTTCAAAGTGGAAGAGTTGGGTCTGGGTTTCATTATGGATGAAAACCTGAAGCAACAGGTACGCGTGATTCCCGACGCCAACATTTTTTCAGGAAACATCAGGATGCAGGTGGAACTGCCCGGTCATCTCAATACATTGTTTCCGGGGTTGACGCTCGAAGCCCGCCTGCAATTCGAGACCCGCAGTCAGGTCAAGCATGTGCCGTCCATTTCGCTGGTGATCGGTGAAAAAGGAACGGTGGTTTACGTTGTGGACAAGGGACATGCCAAGCTGGTGCCGGTGCGGGCGTTCAAGGAGCGAGACGGTCTGGTAGAGATCGATGACTTCACCCATCAGTTGAACCGGGACACCTTATTGATCCAGCGCGGGTCCGGCGCGGTGTTCCCCGGCGTCAAAGTATTACTGACCAACCCAGAACCGAAACCCGAGCCGCCTTTCAATGCCGCCGAAAAAGGGAAAGCCAAACCCAAGACCGGCCCGCGAGGCACCTGATGAAACTGGTCGATAGCTCCATCCGCAATTATCATACGGTGATGGTGGCCATCGTGATGACCGCTGTCATCGGTATCATTTGTTACAACACCCTGCCACGACAACTCACCCCTACTGTAGACAAACCCCTGATCGAAGTGCGAACTACGTACCGTGGGCTTTCGCCCAACGAGGTCGAGCGCAACATCACCCGTCGTCTTGAGGAACAACTGGAAACGGTGGAAGGTCTCAAGAAGATGACCTCGCGGAGCCAGCATGGCGAAAGCTCCATTACCCTGGAGTTTGAATGGGGCACCGATAAAAAAATCGCCACCATCGACGTCAACAACAAACTCCAGCAAGTGAAGGACCTTCCGGTGCTTGCGGACAAGCCCGTCCTGAAATCCATCTCCACCGACAACTCGAATCCCATCATGTGGGTGATCGTGGAGAAGCCCAACCCGAAGATGCAGGACATCAGCCAAAACTACATGTACAAAGCGGGGGAGGATTTGATCGTCCCGCTTCTGCAACGCGTCGAAGGGGTTTCGGAGGTTTGGCATTTTGGAGGGGAGGACCGGGAGATGCGGGTCGAGTTCGATCCTTACAGCCTGGCCCGACTGCACATCACCTACAAGGAAGTGATTCAGAAACTTTCCAGCGAAAACCAGAACACCCGCGCCGGGTTTCATGATGAAGCCGACCGCGAGTATACCGTGCGTACCTTGGGGGAGTTCAAGGATCCTGATGACATTTTACAAACGGTTATCAAGCGCGATGGCGATAAAACCATTCGCGTGCGCGATTTCGCCAAAGTGGTCGACGGTTACCAACGGACCTCGTCGCTGGTGCGGATCAACGGACGAATCTCCAACGCGTTCGGCATTATCCGTGAGCAGGGCGCCAACGTGGTCAGCACCTGTAACCTGGCGGCTGAAGCGATCGAAAAATTAAACCGCGAACTCCTTAACCGCGGTATTCCGATGCAGTTGAAAATCGTCTACAAGGATGTGGATTATATTGATGAGGCCATGTCTCTGGTTAAATCGAATCTGGCTCTGGGTGCGGCACTGGCGGTTATTGTCCTTCTGTTATTTTTAGGGTCTGTTCGGTCGGTGTTGATCATCGCGATCAGCATACCCGTTAGCTTGGTGGCGGTTTTCATTGTTCTCAAATTACTCGGGCGAAGCATCAATATTATTTCACTTGCCGGGATGGCGTTTGCCGTCGGCATGGTGGTGGATAACTCGATTGTCGTGTTGGAGAATATCTACCGGCACCTCACGCTGAAGAAGGGCGTGTTCAAGGCCGCCTACGATGGCACGGTGGAGGTATGGGGCGCGGTGCTGTCGTCAACCTTGACCACGCTCGCCGTATTTCTGCCGATCGTGTTTATCCAGGAGGAAGCCGGACAGTTGTTTCAGGATATCGCCATCACCATTAGTGCCAGCATCGCCTTATCCCTGATCGTTTCCGTTACGGTGATCCCAACGTTGGCCACTTTGCTGATCCGCCTGCGTCCGGGCGAGACCTACGATGCGGGTTTCCTGCATAGCGGACCCTTGAAACCTCTGGTCGTTTTTGGGGGGGCGCTGGCCGCCGGTTATTCGCGGACCATGAAATTTGTGTTGGGGACAGGTGCCGGCCATATGGTCGTGAAGGTTGGGGTGATACTCGGCATCGCAGGATTGCTGGTGTGGAGTACTTTGATCCTTCCGGAACGGGATTACCTGCCCACGGGCAACAGCAATATGGTGTTCATGTTCATGGACCCGGTGGCGGGGGTACCGGCAGAACAGAACATGCAATACTTTGCTGAGTACGAAAAAGAGATCACCCAGATGGAAGATGTGAACAATAATTTCCTGGTGTTTTCCAACCGGTTCAATGGCGGCGGGGCGATCGTCAAACCCGAATTGGCTCGGGGCCAGCGCGGCGAAGTGAAAATGGCGGTAAAATCCAATGAAATGGGGAGGCGCATTTTTCAGATACCTGGATACCGGTTCGCGTTTGCGTCCCAACGTCCCATCTTTCGATCCGCATCCAAAACGTTTGATATTGAAATCGTCGGGCCGGATATTTTTGAGCTGAAGCGAATCGCCATGGACTTAATCAAAAATATTACTGGAAGTGAAGGTGTGCATTCCGTTCGTCCCGAATTTAAACTGGGCAACCCGGAGTTGCGTTTTATTCCAAAGCGATTGAACACTGCGCGCCTTAAAATGGGAGTGCCGGAGATCGGCGATATCATCGAATCTCTGAATGCCGGTAAATACCTGGGCGAATTCAATGATCAGGGCGAACCGATCGATTTCGTTCTGGTGCGGGAGGATGTGGAAAAACTGGGCCTCAATGATTATAAGAATCTCCCTGTCTGGACCGATGAGAAAATGATGACTAACATGGGTTACCTGGCGGATATTGAAATCGCATCGGGTCCGGCACGCATCGATCATATCGAAAAAGAACGCTCCGTCAAACTGCTGGTCCAGGTGCACAAGTCTTACCCCATGCAGAAAGTAATCCAGCGCGTGGAAAAGGAGTACCTTGCTCCTGAAAGGAGAAATCTATCGGAGGAATATGGATTGCGCATTGGCGGGACCGCTGATGATCTGGCATCGACTGAAAAGTCTCTGCTGAATAGTTTTTTCTACGCGATCGGTTTTATTTATTTATTGCTCGTGGCGTTGTTCAAATCGTTCATGCGGCCTTTCATTGTCATGTTGACCGTAGCCCTGGCGGTCTCGGGTTCTTTCTTCGGTATTGCGGGGAACAATGTTCTGCAACGAATGAATATCAGGGGCATCCTTGAAGACATGAAGGTGCCTCATCCGGAAGCGATGCTCAAAGGCTGGGACTGGATCACGTTCGACATTTTAACGCAGTTGGGAATCATCATTCTGGCGGGCATCGTGGTGAACAACGCGATTCTGATCGTGCATCAGATGCTGAATAATATTCGTTCCGGCATGGACGAACGCGAAGCCCTGCTAAAATCCTGCGAAACCCGTCTGCGGCCCATCATGATGACCGTCATTTCATCAGTGTGCGGCATGCTTCCCCTCGCTTTTGGTGAAGGAGCCGGGACTGAGTTGTATCGCGGCATGGGCACGGCGCTGATCGGCGGGTTGATGTTCTCCACCATCTTTACCTTGTTTCTCGTTCCCGTTTTAATTTCATTGATGACCGACCTCGGCCTGCACACCCGCAAAGAAGATCTTGTGAAAGAATCCCTCGACCGGGACGATTTTGGTTCTGCGTCTGGAGCGGGAACCTCGGCGTAACAGTGGGAAGAAGCTTACGCCTGAAAATCTTTTTTAAGCTCGAGAACTTTGTTCTGATTGTATTCCGGCGTTACGATTCCCACCGAGATGATAAATTTGATGCCTTCCTCTACCGACATCGTGAGCTCGATAATGTCCTCATTGGCCAGGAATACCAGGAATCCGGAAGTGGGGTTGGGAGTGGTTGGCACAAACACGTTGACCAGTTTGGCGTCGGTCAGCTCCTGCACTTCGCCTTCGGTGTAACCGGTGATGAATCCTACCGAATAGATTCCTTTGCGCGGAAATTCCACCAGGACGACTTTGCGGAAGGCTTTGGTGTCGGCGTGGGCGATGGTGGTCACCACCTGCTTGACGCCGGTGTAGATACTTCGTACGATTGGAATGCGGTCGACGATCATTTCACCGAGTTGCACGAGCTTGGCGCCAAAAATGTTACGGGTCAATACGCCCACCACAAAGATGAGCAGAACGATCAGGATCAATCCCAGGCCGGGCAGGTGGAAGTCTTCCGGGATGGGAGTGCCGATTTGGATCAGCCACTTGATGAACCAGGGAACGACCAGGTCATCCAGAATTTTAAACAGGAAGTTGAGGATGAACAGGGTGAACGCCACCGGTACGGTGATCAGTATCCCGGTGATAAAAATATTCCGGAGGCGGCGTTTGAAGTTGCTCAGCATGTTGGATAAGGTCGGTGAATGGGGTTTAAGGTCTTAATTTGATACGTTAACAGCCAAGCCTCAAGTCCGGCCCGCTGTCGCTGAGGCGTTGGTATATCTTATTATTATATAGTGATTTATGGGGAAGGCAAGCGGAAGGAAAGAGGTGCAGAAGTATGAAAATTCAATATGCAATGGTGGGGAAATCTGTTAATATCTTTAATCTTAGGACGTAAAACGACTGAAAAATTGGGGCTGTGGCGCAGCTGGGAGCGCGCTTGAATGGCATTCAAGAGGTCAGGGGTTCGATCCCCCTCAGCTCCACCAATCAGCGGCTGGACCCGGCATTTTAAAATGCTGTGGTTCGGCCGCTTTTTTATTTGGTGTTCCTGTTGGACGTGCGGCCATGCCCCTATCCCCTCCCTTAATTACAGCGATGGCGCATTTTGGCTGGAACGATTATCCCGCTGAAATGTCCTGCGCGTTTTGTTTTATTTCATGTATTGTAATGATATTGTGGCGAATATACATGCGAGACAATAGGATAAAATCTTTATAAAAAAAATCCCGATTTCAGCTTTTAAAACCAAACCACAGGGCATATGGACACGGTTACCGATTTACTCATTCTCCTTGTTTTATTAATGTTGTCCGGATTTTTTTCCGGTGCCGAGACAGCCCTGATATCCCTACGTCCGGCACAAGTCCGGCATATGGTCAACACGGGCCGTAAAGGTGCGGGTTTGGTCGAGCGCATCAAGTCTAATCCTCAGCAATTGCTGATCACCATCTTAATCGGAAACAATGTGGTCAATATCGGAGCGTCGGTACTGGCCACAGTGATGGCTACAGAACTATTCGGTCGTGAGGCGCTTGCCCTGGTGACGGGTGTTCTGACCCTGGCTATTCTCATATTCGGCGAAATCATCCCTAAAACCTTTTGTCACAAATATGCAGAAACCTTTTCCTTGATCGCGGCACTCCCCGTTCTAATTCTGGGAAAGGTTTTCTTTCCACTGATCTGGCTCATGGGAAAGTTGATTGCATGGGCCAATCGGTATTTTGGTATCAAACATGGGAAGGAAGGTGTGGTTTCGGAGGAGGAGTTGCAAGCGATGGTGGGCATGAGCGCGGAAGAAGGGACTATAGAAATTTCAGAAGCGGAAATGATCGACCGCGCCATGGGATTCGGGGATATTCTGGTCCAGCAGGTAATGACGCCGCGAGCAGAAATCTGCGGGATCGAAGAAAATGAAACCGTCCAAAAAGCTTTGGAGACTATGATTTATCAGGGCCTGCATTCCCGCTTGCCGGTTTATCGCGAAACCATGGACCACCCAGTGGGCGTGGTCACGATACGCGAAATCAGCCAAATGTATATAGATCCCAAGACAATCGACAAGAAACTGAAGGAACTGAAATTGTCGCCCGTGATTGTAGTTCCAATCACGCAGCCGATCGAAAGGTTGTATCACGAATTCAGAGTTAAAAAAAAGCATCTGGCCTTGGTATTGGATGAAAATGGTACTGTGGTGGGTCTTGTTACGATGGAAGATATTGTCGAAGAGGTGATGGGCGAAATCCATGACGAAACCGATGCGGCGGAAACGCAGCGTATCATCCAACTCGGGGAGAAATCATGGTCTGCCAGTGGCGATACGGAACTACAGGAATTTGAGAAAACGACGGGTATCTGGTTGGGTAGAGAAGAAGGTGATATCAGTAATGAAGAAAGGAGAAAGTCGCTCAGTTTGTTATTTATTGAAAATTTCCAGAGAATACCCAAGGTGGGGAAAACGGTTGTGGTCAATAATTGTAATTTGACGGTAGAAAGCCTGGATCGCTATAAGATCAGTCGTGTCCGAATAGATCTGCAGGTCAATAATTAGTTCCTTCCTCCGGGTTGCCGGTCGGATCGCCTTCACCACTCTTTCATTCGATGCTTTCTTCTCCTTGGCTTGTCCCTGATAATGATGCCTCTGCCCTGGCCTCCTGAATTCCTGAATGTCAGAATATTGAGGATTGAGTTCTGCTGGTTAAAAATTCAAGGACTTTCATTCCTTTATAAGAGTTTCCTTTTTTGTTTAATTTCGGGCTCCAAACGGCAATACTGTATTTCCCTGGATGAATTGCAATGATCCCGCCACCGACCCCGCTTTTTCCGGGTAATCCCACTTTGAAAGAGAATTCACCAGCCTCGTCATAAAAACCGCATAGCTGCATGATGGCGTTGATACGCTTGGATTTGCTGACACTTACAACTTCTGCATGGGTTGCAGGGTGAACGCCATTAGAGGCAAGGAACAAAAATGCCTGGGCTAATTCTTTGCAAGACATTTCTATGGAGCATAGGTTGAAATAGAAATCTAAAACGATATCGACATTATTTTTTATATTTCCATAGGCTTTCATAAAGTTAACGAGAGCCGCATTCCTAAAGCCTGTTCGTTTTTCTGATTCGGAAATTTTAAGACAGTAATCTATATTTGGATTCCCTGAAATATTTCTGATGAATTCAATGAAATCCTGTTTGGGATTTTCCAGGCGGCTGACAAGGATATCGCAAATTACCAAGGCGCCTGAATTTATGAAAGGATTGCGAGGGATACCTTTTTCGTATTCCAATTGAACCAAAGAATTGAAAGCCGTTCCTGAGGGTTCTACTCCTACCCGGTCCCACAACTTTTCATCGTCCAACTTGAAAGCTAATGCCAGTGATAGCACCTTGGCTATACTTTGAATAGAAAACTTCTCGTTGGAATCGCCCAGGCTGTAATTCTTGTTGTCAACGGTGGTAAGGTGAATTCCGAATTTATTGGGATCGACGTTGCCTAATTCTGGAATATATGAAGCCACCTTGCCCTTGTCATCCAGGGATTCTAATTCGGCCGCTATTTCAGAGAATAATTTTTTATAATTCATATATGCATCTTATCTGATTTTATTTCGATTGTTCGCAATTTTTTTAGTGATTCAAAAATCATATCAAGGAAAAGTGAAGGGTGAAGAGGGTGCCTTTTGGGGTTTCGCCTAAGTCAATCTTCCCGGAATGGGCTTCGATCAGGGTTTGAACGATGCGCAGTCCCAGGCCGGTTCCCCATTGGTTCGCATACGTTCTTCAAGAAGAATTCCCTCCACATCTTCTATATTATCAGGTTTGGCGAACCGCCATTTATTCTGCCCTACGCCATAATCATAAAGTAGCGCAACATGGCCGTTTAACTCGTCGGGCGCTTGGGGTACGCCTTAATTTTTAAGATAAACGGGAGAGCCAACGACATAGCGGCGCTGTAGCAGAAAACATGTGGCATTGGGATGTATGTGCGTATTGTTCATGCGCACAGTGCTAAACTTTTGAGTGCAAGGCTTATGGCAGGCTGACGGAATTTCTCAGGAAATTGTGTGCAGGAAGATATTGGCAGGCTTTTTTCAATGGGTTGGATTTAAGGTGGTAGGGAACTATGCCTCAGTTTTTTGAGGTTCTTTTTTTCTTTGCAGTTTTTCAGTGGTGGCTTGAACCAGGGTATAAAAAGAAGGAACCAGTAACGTGCCGATGATGGCCGAAGCAAGCATTCCCCCGAAAACAATCGTTCCCAACGACTGCCGGCTGTTGGCACCTGCGCCGGTGGCAATGACCAGAGGCATGACACCCAGGACGAACGAAATCGCGGTCATCATCACTGCCCGAAACCTCAGGCGTGCGGCCTTGACCGCCGCTTCGAAAATAGATAATCCTTCCTCTCTTTGAACTTTAGCGAACTCGATAATCAGAATGGCGTTTTTGGAAGCCATGCCGACCAGCATGATCAATCCGATTTGTGCATAGATGTCCAATATGTGCCCGGTTCCCCGCATCGCCAATAAAGCTCCGCCCAAAGCGACCGGAACCGAGAGAATAACTCCCCAGGGAATCGACCAGCTCTCATACTGCGCCACCAGAAACAGATAAACAAAACACAAGGCCAGTGCGAAAATGATGGGCCCCTGTTCGCCCGCTTTGATCTCCTGATAAGACATCCCGGACCACTCGAATCCCATGCCTTCCGGGAGGACACGCGCGGCCAGCTTTTCCACCGCCGCGATTGCCTGGCCCGTACTGAGACCCGGACCGGGACTGCCATTGACCTTGGCCGCCCGGTACATGTTGTAGCGTGTCAAGGATTCGGGACCTAATATGGAAGACGTGTTCGTGAGAGTCCGCAGAGGCACCATGATGCCATCGGCGCTCCTCACATAGATGCGGCCGATATCATCGGGACTATTGCGATAGTTGGACTCCGCCTGGACCATGACCCGGTACACTCGTCCGAATTTGTTGAAGTCGTTGACATAAAGGGATCCCAACTGCGCTTGCAAGCTGGCAAAAATATCAGCCACGGGAATTCCCAAAGCCTTGGCCTGCAAGCGATCTATTTCAAGGGATATCTGGGGAACTTCTGCGGTGAAGGTGCTGAAAACATTTTGGAGTTCCGGAATCTGATTGGCTTCAAACACAAAACCCCGCATCGCCGAAGAGAGCTCCTGAGGTTCTCCTCCCCGCATATCCTGAAGTTGCAGTTCAAACCCACTGGCGTTGCCGAGGCTGCGAATCGGAGGAGGAGTAAAAGCAATGGCCCTTGCTCCCGGGACCTGGCTGGTCATGGCCCATACACGACGGAGAAGACCGGCGCTGGACAATTCTTCAGTCGGACGCTCTTCCCAGGGTTTGAGGACGCTGATAACGGTTCCGGAGTTCGGTTTGGTTCCGCTGATCAACCCATTGCCAATCAGAGCAACCGTGTTTTCAACTCCCGGAAGATTTTTCATAATATCTTCCATCTGTTTGACCACCTCGTCGGTTCGATTCAGGGAGGCACCATCCGGAAGCTGGATATCGACAAAAAGAACTCCCTGATCTTCCTGCGGAATAAAACCGGTGGGTGAGATTTTAAAGATCCAGTAGGTCGATCCTGCAATGAGCATGAATATAAAAACTGTAAAAGCAAACCGTCTCACGATTATTTTTACGAAGAACAGATAGACTCGGGAAATAAGTTTGAACAGGGCCTCAAACCAGCGCAGGGCAAACCAGGGCCGGGTTTGCCGGTTGCGCAACAAAATGGAACACAGCGCCGGACTCAGGGTCAGGGCATTGAGGGATGAAAGTGAGACCGCAATCGCAATGGTGACCGAAAACTGCCGGTAGAGTTGACCGGTAATGCCTGCCATGAAGGCGATGGGAACGAAAACCGCCAGCAACACGAGGGTAGTGGCAATGATGGGACCGAACACTTCGCTCATTGCTTGTCGTGTCGCTTCTTTCGGTTCCAATCCTTCCTGGAGGTGGCGCTGAACATTTTCAACCACAACAATCGCATCATCCACCACGATGCCGATCGACAATACCAGAGCGAACAGAGTCAGGCTATTGATGGAATAGCCCATAGCCAGCAACAGAGCAAACGTTCCGATCAAGGACACGGGAATGGCTAAAGCCGGGACCAACGTGGCACGCCAGTCCTGAATAAAGATGTACACCACCAGAATAACCAGCCCTAACGCGATGAATAGAGTCTCCACAAGCTCTTTCAACGAGCTATCGATGAATTTTGTGGCATCGTAGGGAATGATGTATTTGACATCCTCCGGAAAGTTTTTGGACAAGCGCTCCATGGTTTCTTTGATGCCTTGGGCGACCTCCAGAGCATTCGCGTCCGGGAGCTGGTAAATTGCAAAATTGACAGTAGGCGATTGGTTGAGTCGTGAAAATGTTTCAAATGTCTGTGAGCTGAGCTCCACGCGGGCGATGTCGTTCATTCTCACCACCGACCCATCCGGTTGAGCCAGGATTATGATATTTTCGAATTCGGATGGATCTGATAATCGCCCCTTGGCCTGGATGGTGTACTGGAATTGTTGGTCTGGGGTAGAGGGTGCCTGCCCCACTTGCCCTGCGGCAGCCTGTAAATTCTGGTCGCGGATGGCAGCAACCACATCATTGGTGGTGATCCCCAAGTTCACCATTTGATCCGGGTCCAGCCATATCCGGATCGAGTAATCCAAAGCCCCGAATATAATGACATCACTGACGCCGGGAACGCGTGACAGCACATCCTTGATGTTGATGGAAATAAAATTGCTCAGAAACAACTGATCGTAAGTTCCATTGGGGGAGGAGAAAGCGATGATCTGCAGGAAATCAGGGGATTGTTTTTTTACAGAAACGCCCGATCGGTTGACTTCCTCCGGTAAGGTGGGAGTGGCCAGGGAGAGGCGGTTCTGTACGTTGACCGCCGCCATATCGGGGTCGGTTCCAATCTCAAACGTAATGTCGAGAGAATAGGTTCCGCTGTCGGTGCTTTTGGAGGACATGTAAATCATATCCTCCACGCCGTTGACCTGCGCTTCAATGGGAACCGCAACCGTGCTTTCCAGCACGGCGGCACTGGCGCCCGGATAGGAGGCGGTGATCTTGACCTGCGGTGGGGCGATCTGAGGATAGAGAGAAATAGGTAATTGAGGAAGAGAAACCAGCCCGGCAATCACAATGACAATGGATATGACGAAAGCAAACCGGGGGCGTTCGATAAAAAAGTTGCTGAACATAAGCTATTGCTTTCCGCCGGGGGTTTCAGCTTTGAAGGATGTTTGTACGGTGACGCCCGGCCGCACTTTCTGCAAGCCCTCCGATATCACCATCTCACCCACTTCCAGCCCTTCCTTTACGATCCAGTTGATTTCATGCTTTTCACCCAGAGTAACCGCTCTCTTGTGGACGCGGTTTTCTCCATCGACGACCAGTACGAATTTCCCCATTTGATCTGCCTGAATAGCAATCTGGGGGATTACTTTCTCAGTCCGAACCTCGTCTCTTTTAACAAAGACCTTCACAAACTGTCCCGGCATCAACAAACGCAGAGTATGAGGAATGTGGGCTTTGCCGGGCAGGACATTATTGCTGGGGTTGGAAAAAACGGCCCGGATGGTGATAGTACCGGTTTTTTCATCCACGGTGTGGCTGACAAAGTCTTCGATACCTTCCAGGGGATACATGGTTCCATTAGGAAGTTCCACTTTAGGAGTGAAGGTTGTAGCCTTGCCTTTTTTGATCTGGTTCTGAAATTCGGTCAGGACATTCCCCGCATTCACGGTAAACAAAACATACATCGGATCCATTTGCACCAGAGTTGCCAGGGTGCCTGTCTCAGATGAAACCAGATTGCCTTCATTGACGGAGACCCGGCTGATGCGTCCATTGATGGGAGAGCGAATCTCGGTGTAGCTGAGGTTCAGCTTCGCCTGATCCAGATTGGCCTGGGCTTCCATCACACCGGCCTCCGCTTTCAGGAAATCGCTGTGGGCTTTATCCATGTCCGATTGGGAAACACCGCCCTTGCGTACGGAGTGCAGCCGGTCCAGGTAGGACTTCGCATTTCCGAGTGTGGCTTGAGCCTTCGCAACATTGGCCTTTGCCGCTTTGACGGCAATTTTATAAGGAGCCTGTTCGATGATGAACAAGAGCTGTCCTTTGTCGATTTCCTCGCCTTCCTTGAAATTTCTTTTCTCCAGATAACCCTGAACCCGTGCCACCAGATTGACCGTCTTGATTGCCGCTGTGCGTCCCACGAGCTCATAAGTTTTAATCACTTTTTCATGGATGACGGGGGTCACCATGACCGCCGGTGGAGGGGCCTTGGGCGGAGCAGCCGTGGCGCTTTCTTCCTTTTGACACGCGGCCAATGAGGCGGCGAACCCAATCCACAATAAACAGGTGAAAAGTTTACGGTTTTTCAACGGTTGCCTTCCTTGTGGTTTTTAGTTTCCAATGCTTTGGCTTCCTGTTGGGCGTCAGCCATGAGCGGTTTCCAGCCGCCTCCCAACGCCTTATAAAGTCGTATCAAATTAGATGTCACTTTGCCTTCGCTCACGGCCAAATTATCCTGAAAAGTAAACAGAGATCTTTCCGCCACCAGAACGCCTAAAAAGTCTGAGAGGCCCGCCGTGTACAATTCTCGGGCCAGATCCGCTGCACGTTCAGCGGATTGGATCGATTTGAGAAGTGATTGGCGGCGCACCTGTTCTTCGGCGTAATCGATCAAACTATTTTCGACATCCTTGACCGCCGTCAACACTGCGGATTCGTATTGGATCAGTGCCTGTTCCTGTAATTCATCCTGAACGATGATGTTTTGCCGGAGGCGTGAACGGTTGAATATATTCCAGGTAATTTGAGGCCCGATCTGAAACGCGGCGGCAGGTCCTGTGAAAAAACTCGCTGTGGATATGCTTTCAAGTCCTACCGATCCAAACAAGGTCAGTTTGGGATACAGGTCCGCCGTGGCGACACCCACGCGCGCCGTCTGAGCCGCCAGCTCTCTCTCGACCCGCCGAATATCGGGCCTTCGGCGCAAAAGGTCCGCCGGCACACCCACCGCTATTTCGATGGGCGCAATGGGAACTTTTTTATACTCTTCCAGCTCCTTATTCAAGGCTCCGGGGAATTCTCCCAATAATACCGCCAAGCCATTTTTGGCCTGCTTGATTCCTATTTTCAAAGTGGGAATTTCGGCACGGGTGTTTTCCAAATTGTATTTGGCCTGTTCCAGCGTCAATGTGGTGGTCAAGCCCGCCTGCAAACGGTCTTTAACAATTTGCAGGGACTCTTCCTGGGATTTGCGGTTTTTCTCAGCGGCTTCAAGCCGGGCTTGAAAGGAACGGATTTCAATATAGTTCAAGGCCGCCTCGGCAACCAGTGTGACCAGAGTATCGGACAATTGCTCCCTGCTGGCTTCCAGGGTGGCATCTGCCGCCTCGATGGAGCGTTTGATACCCCCGAACAAATCCAATTCCCAGGTGGCATCGAATCCTGCCGAATAGAGAGTGCCCGATCCTCCGAACTGGCTGATTTCATCGCTTCTTCTAAACCGGGTTGTCGAACCCTGGGCATCTATGGTCGGGAAACGGTCGGTCCGGGCAATCCCCCGGCGAGCGCGTTCTTCTCTTACCCGGGATTGCGCCAGCTTGAGATCCAAGTTGCCGTTGACCGCGTGTTCCACAATCTGGCTCAGCAGAGGATCATCCAGCGTGTGCCACCAGGCCGCCAGCATTTCCGGAGTCACGATCTTGACCGGGATTTCGGGGTTTTTCTGCTCTGGAGAAGATCCCGGCTTGGTTTTAAATTCTTGTTTTTTCAAGGCAGTATTGAAATGCTTGGGCATTTCCGGTTGGGGGGGCACATAATCCGGGCCTACTGTGGTGCAACCGGTTATCACCCACAAAGCCGAGCCCGCGATCAGCCACGCGCGGCCTGCCGTGCCTGTGGCTTTTTCTTTATGGAAAGGCATAAGCTGGATATGAGTTTGGTAGAATGATTATTATGGTTGGGCTGATTATAGCAATCCGCTCGATTTATCCATATGATTTTTTTAAGTAAGCCCATAAAGCTAAAGTTTTCGGAGAATATCCTGTTTCTGCAGGTTCCCCTTTTTTGGATGCCTGCCCAAGAGATTATTGAGCATGAAAAATGGCAACTACAATGTTTTAAAGGCGGATAAAGGTGCTCCGTTCAAGGCCTGGACCCGGGGCGTACCGTTGGAAAAAGAAGCGGAACAACAGTTGATGAATGTCGCGCAGATGCCTTTTGTTTATAAGCACATTGCCGTCATGCCGGATGTTCATTGGGGATTGGGGCGACGATTGGAAGTGTGGTCCCGACCTTAAAGGCGATCATTCCAGCGGCGGTCGGTGCGGATATCGGGTGCGACATGATGACGGTGCAGACCAGTTTGAAGGCAACCGATTTGCCGGAAAATTTGAAAGAAATTCGCTCCAATATTGAAAAGGCGGTTCCACATGGCAGAACACACCATGGCGGACGGGGGGATCGCGGGTGCGGTGCTGACCGGTTTGCCCCTGCCGTTTAAGCTTTGCCGATTGGACCCTGCTTGTAGGATTGGCACTTACGATTGTTCCTGTGCTTGAGCTTGGCAAGTGGATGATACGTCGCGGCTGGCTCGGACCATTGTCCTGACACACGGTAGATTTACTCGCCTTCGTAATATCAATACAGATCCGCGATTTTGGCTGATCCCGGGCTTGTTAAATTGTATAGTAGGTATTCACTTGTCGGAAGGCATGATGAAAAACCCAACAAAGGAAAACTCTAATAATGGCAAACCATTCAAAATATATATTAAAAGTGCGCAATGTTACGGTTTATACCAATCTGGAAGTGATTCTGAAATCCAAAACCACCACTGAAGAAGCATGCAAGGAAGTAACCCGAATGATCGAAAGCGATGACCTGTTTAAAGGATACAAGTGGAAGATTGAAGAGTGCGCTGAAGGTGGCATCCATGAATTCAGCGATTCATTGCAGGCGGCTATCCGCGAACGCATGGAGCAGGAAGAGCCAGAGGATAGCATTGACTGGAATGGCTCGAAGATACAATTCGAACTCAACGTAGCACATGTTCCCGTGAATACTCATCTGGAGGTTGCGTTGAAATCTGAAAGTAAAGAAGCCGCCGTTAAGGAAGTTGAAGCCCTGTGCAAACTTGAAAACCTGTTTGAGGGCTATGAATGGCAGATCGAAGGTTGTGGCGATGGCGGAATTAACGAGTTCAACGATGAATTGAAAGATGCCATCATCAATCGTCTGGGGCAGGAGGGAAAGATAGAAGATTGTATTGAAGAAAGTTCTTCTTCCTGATACGGTTCCAGGTGGCCGACTCATTGAGACTATTTGTATTTTTGAAACCCGCAGGGAGATTGAATCGGAAATGACATCCCATCCCATTTTAATCGAGCTTTCCGGCCAGTTGCCGGACTCCGCTCACACCTTTCAGTATATTCAGGAAGCGGTAGAATTTGAAAAGATTGCCGCTCAGGCCCAAAAAGATATTTCCTGTCTCGAAAACCTGGAGGGCCGGTTGAAAGACGGTCAACCTGCCAAAACCGTTTTGGAGCAGAGTGGTTATCGGGAATGGCTCGCAGCCTCCGATCAGGACGAGCGGCTCCGCGTCCTGGGCGCTCTCCACCTGATCGCCGATGTATCTGAAGAACTCGCCGAAGATTGATTGGTTGGTGTAAAGGCTCAAGAACTCGATTTATATTGAAGACGTAATAATGAAATCTAAAATTATAAATATTTTGATTGTGATTCTTTTCGCTGGGTTAGGGCTGGCATCCTGTTCAAATGTTCCGACGCAATTAGATCCTCCGCTGGCAGTTGTGGCTAATGTTGATAAGCAGAAATACCTTGGGAAATGGTATGAGATAGCCCGTTATCCACATAGTTTTGAAGAAAACTGCTACGCCGTAACAGCCAAATATGAGTTGCAGGACGATGGATCGATTCGGGTGACCAATCGGTGCTACGAAGGCGGATTGGATGGGGAATTGAAGGAAGCGGTTGGTACTGCTTATTTTGTCGATAATCAATCGAATGCCAAGTTAGAAGTCACCTTCTTTTGGCCATTTTATGGAGACTATTGGATTATTGATTTGGATGAGAATTATCAATATGCCGTTGTGAGTGAACCCAAGCGCCAGTACTTATGGATTTTAAGCCGGACACCAACAATGGATGCATCGCTGTATGAACAACTCAGCACAAAGCTCAAGGTGAATGGTTTCGACCTGTCCTTACTGAATAAAACTCCACAGAAATAATATTTCCGGAGGATTGAAGATTTACTAACTATAGTTCATGCTTTTGGATCTGACTGATCAGAAGATTCGACATCTGTTGGCTGTGACATTCGTTACCGTTTAAAAACCGTTTTGGAGCAGAGTGGTTATCGGGAATGGCTCGCAGCCTCCGATCAGGACAAGCGGCTCCGCGTCCTGGGCGCTCTCCACCTGATCGCCGATGTGTCCGAAGAACTCGCCGAAGATTGAGCATTTTATTTTTTTGGTAAAACTCATCTACTATTCAATGAGTGCGTCGGTCATAAAGATGGCTCACTAGAGCATTAATATTTGATAACTCTATATGTCTGAAATTAACCAGGAACAACTAAGAAAAATTCTTGCTGAAGCGGGAATATCCATAGCGGGTTCGGAACTTGATGCAGGGAACGAGCTGAGCTACCGAAACGACCCTGAACGGATCATTGTGGTTTATTTTGATGAATCCGATATCCCTGATGAACTCGGCAAAACACTGGAGCAAATTTTTTCAGTGGAGTCGTGTTGGATTCTAGTCCCGCGCGAGGGTTCGGACTCAGCGTCTGTCTTTGAGGGGCAGGAAACTTCAAGTCTTGTTAAGCAATTGATTGCCCATCTCCCTAAAATGAAACACGTGGGAGAAGATTTATATCTCATTGGAAAGAGCGGAAAGGTTTTTATATCCTTCGATCATCACCTGCCAGAAGAGGGGCTGGGAATATTTTTATCGGATGTTGAGATGGCGAGCGCTCTGCTGAACGTATTAAATGAAATCGGAGCCGAGCTGGAGCTTTTCGCCAAAAAGGATTGATATGCGCGAAGATACCACGTTTAAGTTTTACTGATCAGAATATTCGAGATGGCATTGCTCAGACATTGTTCCCCAATTAAAAACCGGCTCAGCCGGTTCTGCAGGTTTTTCACCATGGCCTCCTGTTGTTCCGGAGGCAATTCAGCGATTTGAGGTGCCAGCGGCGTGGCGTCCAGAACGCGAATGGCTTGAGCGACTCCTTGCTCGAACACCAAAGGCAGTGAACAGGTTTTGACCTCGATGTTTTTCAATCCTGCCTCTTCGCCGAGGGCTCTCAGTTGTTCGGGATCATTCAAGCTGAAGGGAGCTTTCATTATATCCGCGATGGATGAAGGGAGGGTTTCCCCAAGCCCGGCACAAATTTCCCCGAAAATCGGATTCTGCAACAGGGATCCCCATACCGCAACTGCCATTCGTCCTCCCGGCCGGGTGGCGCGGGCCATTTCTTTCAACGCCTCGACCTTTTCCGGAAAAAATTGCAGGCCCTGCTGACACAGCGTGACATCAAATGAGGCATCGTCCACTTTCAAAGGATGGGCGGGAGATTCCACATACTCGATCGGTGCACCGTTGGACAAAGGTGATTTGGAGCGGGCGATGTCCAGCATCGGCGGACTGATGTCGGCGCCGGTCACCTTGCCCTGTGGACCCACCCGTTCCGATGCCAGGCGGGCGACGGTGCCCGGTCCGCAGGCTACGTCCAGCACCGTTTCGCCGGAGGAAAGTTTAGCTTTCATCAACAGGAGGTTCGCCCAGGGGACGAATACGCGAGGTACCAGCAGTTCCTCATATAACTGCGCCACCGAGCTTCCCGAATTCTTAAAATCAAATTTAGTCGGATCAGACATGCCCGTATTATATCAAAATGTGCAGGAATAGATCTGTTGTAAACGCCTATTAGTGACCTGAAAATACCGTAGTCCGTTCACCGGGCTTTCGGCTGAATCAGGTCAAAAATATTTTATTATTTTAGTTGACACTTACGTTAGTTTTAACTAACATATGATTATGTTTGAAACGATACAGGCAATGGCCGAGCCGACGCGGCTCGCGATATTAAAAATGGTGCGGCGGCGCGAAATGCCGGCGGGGCAGATTGCCGGTAAGTTTAAAGGCATTACACGTCCTGCCGTTTCCCAGCATCTGCGTATTCTGAAAGACGCCGGTCTCGTTACCGAGAGACGGGAAGGGACGCGCCGTATTTATAGACTGAGGCCGGAAGGTTTTGCTCCGCTGAAAGCCTTACTGGAAGATTTCTGGGACTCCAAATTGGAACGGTTGAAAGCCGCCGCTGAAAAACTAGAAAAGAGGAAACCATGAGCGAAACTTATGAATTAACCCGCGAGATCACCATTGATGCCTCCGCAGAGACAGTTTTTGGATTTCTGACCGAGAAAGCCAAGATGAAGCAATGGTTCGGCGAAGTGGTGGAAGCCGATCCCAAACCCGGCGGCGTGTTTCATGTCGGTGAGAGTAACCCAAATGGCAATCACTGCCGGGGAGAGTACGTCGAGATTGTACCGAACAAAAAAGTAGTGTTCACCTGGGGCGGCATTGAAGATCTGGAGCCAGGAGATTCCACGGTGGAAATCGTTTTGAAGTCGCAGGGCAAATCCACACACCTGACTCTGCGGCACACCAATATCCGACTGAAACCGAGCGCCGACTCCTTTGGTCAGGGTTGGAAGGAACACGCCCTGCCATTACTCAAGAGTATTGCAGAAGGCAGAAAGCCGGACGGCGTGTGTTTCGAGTCCGACAATGAATGCCATAAAGATTGAAGGAATGAAAAATTCTTAACAAGAAGCGTAACCGCTCTTCTACCTAAAAAGGAGGGCGGCCGTTTCATTTTGCGAAAACATTTTTGATTTGCTGGGCGTATTCAACTAACCTGATAAGCACGATCCGGTGTCAAAACCACGAAAAAGTTCGGAGTCTATAAATGGAGCGTGCATGAAAACGGACACAGGTTTAGGGGAAGGGATCATACGATACCGCTGGTGGATCATTGTAGCGACCCTCTTGATGGTCGTGGCTGCTGCAAGCGGCGGGCGGTTCCTGCAGTTTTCCAATAATTACCGCGTGTTCTTCAGCGAGGAAAATCCCCAGCTACAAGCCTTCGACGCCCTGCAGAATAAATACATCAAGAACGACAACGCGATGATCGCCCTCGCTCCTAAAAACGGCAAGGTGTTCACCCGTGAAACCCTGGCGGCGGTGGAGGAGCTCACCAAAGAGGCGTGGCAGATTCCCTATTCCATCCGGGTGGACTCGGTCACTAACTTTCAACACACCTGGGCCGATGGTGACGACCTGATCGTAGAGGACCTGGTGGAAGGCGCGGAACAATTTTCCGACGCGGATCTGGACCGGGTGAAAGGTATTGCGCTGAAGGAACCGCTTCTGCTCAACCGGTTGATCAACCCGGATGCCAGCGTGACCGCCGTGAACGTCACCGTCAACATGCCGGAAAAATCTATTGAGGAAGTGCCGGAAGTGGTTGGCTTCGTTCGCCCCATGGTGGAGAAGCTTCGCCTCAAATACCCCGATATCGATTTCCGTCTCACCGGTATCGTGTTCATGAACAACTCTTTTACGGAGTCGAGCCAGGGTGACTTGAAAACCCTGATGCCCATCATGTATCTCCTGATCGTCGGGGTCATGGTGATCGTTCTGCGTTCCTTCTGGGGAACGCTTACCGTTGTCCTGGTGGTCGCCTTTTCCAGCCTGACGGCGATGGGTCTGGGGGGATGGCTCGGTATTTTGCTCACTCCGGTATCGGCCGCCGCACCCACCGTCATCCTCACGTTGGCGATAGCCGACAGCATTCACATTCTGGTGACCCTGTTTCATGAGATGCGGTTGGGGAAACCGAAACGTGAAGCACTCATCGAATCGTTACGCATCAACCATCAGCCAGTGTTCATTACCAGTATCACCACCGCCATCGGTTTTCTCAGCCTTAACTTCAGCGACTCGCCTCCATTCCAGGATCTCGGCAACCTCGTTGCGATGGGGGTGTTGGTGGCCTACGTTTATTCGGTGTTGTTTTTACCGGCCATGATGGCGGTTCTGCCTCTCAGGATCAAGCCGCATCCCGAAGACAAGACGCTGGTGATGGATCGGTTTGCGGACTTCGTGATACGGCACCGTAAAGGACTTTACTGGGGCATGCTGACGGTCATCGTGTTGATCATCGCTCAGGTACCGCGTGTGGAAATCAACGAGAAGTTCAACGAATATTTCGACACGCGCTATCAGTTTCGTCTCGATAACGATTTCGTGATCGACAACCTGACCGGGTTTGAAGCCATCGAGTACTCGCTGGGCGCGGGAGAGTCCGGCGGCATCAGCAATCCGGAGTACCTGGCCAAAGTGGAGGAGTTTGCTCAATGGTATCGGCAACAACCCGGCGTGATGTACGTGGGCACGTTAACCGACGTTATAAAACGGTTGAACAAAAATATGCACGGCGATGACGAATCCTATTACAAACTTCCAGATCAGCGTGATCTGTCGGCCCAGTATCTTTTATTGTATGAACTGTCCCTGCCTTTCGGGCTGGACTTGAACAACCAGATCAACGTGGACAAATCGTCGACCCGCTTCACCGCGATATTGGAGAGTGTCTCCACACGCTACGCTTTGGAGTTGGAGGATAAGGCACAGGCCTGGTTGAAAGAAAACGGATTGCCCAGCATGGTGTCGCACGGCGCCAGCCCCATGATCATGTTTTCCAACATCGCCAAGCGCAATGTAAAGAGTATGACGGTGGGCGTATTGCTGGCCTTGTTCCTGATATCGATGGTTCTGATCATCGCCCTGCGCAGTTTTAAATTTGGCCTGGTGAGCATGATCCCCAACCTGGCGCCGATATTCATGACCTTCGGTATTTGGGGGCTCTTTGTTCAGGAGGTTGGGTTGGCCGTATCCATTGTGGCTCCGGTGGCATTGGGTATCATTGTCGATGACACGGTGCATTTCATGAGCAAATATTTGCGTGCCCGCCGCGAGCAGGGCAAGAGTCCCGCCGAGGCCGTGCGCTATTCGTTTCACACCGTCGGTACCGCGTTGTGGGTGACGTCGCTCATTTTGGTGGTCGGTTTTTCCGTGCTGGCATTTTCGGGTTTCAAGATGAACACTCACATGGGTATCATGACCACCATTTCGGTGGTATGCGCTCTGGTCGCGGACTTTTTATTTCTTCCTCCCTTGCTCATGAAACTGGAAGAAAAAAAATACGCACAAGAAAGCGCCTTCGAATCGGCAGAAGACGCGGGAACGGCCTGAAAATGATTCAAAATCTTTTACATGAATGAGGAGTAACGATATGAGGTGTGTTTTAGGGGTGATGGTACTGAGTCTGATTGGGTTTTCCGCTCCGGTTTTGGCCGAGACTCCTGAGGAAAAAGGGCTCGCCATTGCCGTCGAAGATGACAAGCGCGACAATGGGTTCGTCGACTATCAGGCGGACATGCAGATGATCCTGAAAAACCGTCACGGCGAGGAAAGCGCCCGCTACCTCCGTACCAAGAATTTGGAAGTGAAAGACGATGGTGACAAATCCCTGGTGGTGTTCGACAAGCCGCGCGATGTTAAAGGCACCGCGCTCCTTAATTTCACCCATAAGACCGGGACGGACGACCAATGGTTGTTTCTTCCCGCTTTGAAACGGGTCAAACGCATCAGCTCCGCCAACAAGTCAGGATCGTTTATGGGCAGTGAATTTGCTTATGAAGACGTGACCAGTCAGGAGGTTGAAAAATACACTTATAAATGGGTACGAGACGAAACTCTGGACGGTCTGGAGTGCTTCGTGTTCGAACGCTACCCGGCTTACAAGAATTCCGGGTATACCCGCCAGGTGCTGTGGCTGGACAAAAAAGAATATCGCCAGTTGAAGATCGATTTTTATGATCGCAAAAACTCCCTGCTGAAAACCCAGACCTTCCGCGGGTATCATCAGTATCTGGGAAAATACTGGTACCCGGATGAAATGTTCATGCAAAACCACCAGACCGGAAAAAGCACTCTGCTGAAATGGTCCGACTACAAGTTCAAAGTCGGATTCAAGAAAAGGGACTTCAACAAGAACAGCCTCAAACGCGCCCGCTAGCCAGCGTGCCGCTGGACCCAATTTAGCTGGGGCGTTATTGTGCGTTCAAAAAGTTGTCTTCGCATCTGAGGTTTAATTGGCTACTTGACCCAATTCGCCCAAGACGTATCCACTCGTTCCCAAAGTTACCTTCGCCATCCAGGGTTTAATTAACCAGCGGAGTAGCGTGCCGCTGGACCCAAATAAACCCTCTCCCCTTAAGGAGAGGGCAGGGTGAGGGGGCTGAAGAGGGTTCATCGTCCTATCAACAAAAACAATTTATGTATCTAAGCTATTGATTTTAAATGTTTAATTTTAATTCAGAAAAAAATATAAAAATAACCGACTCTACGGGTTGACAGATTTGCTGTTTGGGTTTATTTTAAGTTAGTCATTTAACTTAATAATGGGTTTTGGTATGGGACGCGTCAGCGACAAAAGAGAGCGATTGATTGAATCTGCCACCAAGCTGTTTCATCAGGCAGGATTCAAAGATACTTCAATTGCGGATATCGCCGAGGATTCCGGAGTTCCGCTGGGAAATGTTTATTATTATTTCAAAACCAAGGAAGATCTGGTTGCTGCAGTTATTGAACAGCGAACTGAAAATATTAAGGAGGAGGCCCGGCGATGGGATAAGATTCCGGACCCCAGGCAGCGGCTGATCAAACTCCTTGATTTGCAGTTAAGCATGAAAAACTCAATTGCCAAATATGGCTGTCCCATCGGGAGTATGTGCCAGGAATTGGATAAAGAAAGGCCCCCGGTTGCCCGCGAGGCCGATGGATTGATGGACTGGGTTTTAAAATGGATCACCCGACAGTTTGAGGAGATGAGGCAGAAGCAGGCAGATCAGTATGGATTGCAGTTAACGGCCGCCCTTCAGGGATGCGGTGTGGTCGCTAATGCCCTGAAAGATCCTAAAATTGTGGAGCGGGAAATAGGGCGGCTGAAAACGTGGATCAAGGAAATGTGATTTTTTTTGGCATCAATATTAGTTATTTAACTAACAAAATAAACGCAAATCGTTTCTTAAAGGGGACAAGATGGAACGCAAATACGGTTTTGGAGAATGGGTGATCCGCTTCCGCTGGGGGATCATTCTGGGCACGTTTTTATTAGTGGCGATGGCCGCAAGCGGTGCCCGGTTTCTGGATTTTTCCTCGGATTACCGGGTGTTTTTCAGTAAGGAAAATCCGCAAATGCAGGCGTTCGACGCCCTACAGAACACCTACACCAAAAATGACAATGTGCTGATCGCCCTAGCACCGAAAGATGGCCAGGTGTTCACGCGTGAGAATCTGGCCGCAGTTGAGGAGCTGACGAAACAGTCCTGGCAGATTCCCTATTCCATTCGCGTGGAATCGGTGACCAATTTTCAGCATTCCTGGGCGGATGGAGACGGTCTCGTGGTGGAAGATCTGGTCAAGAATGCCATGAGTCTGCCCGACCGCTATCTGGAACAGAAAAAAAAGGTCGCACTGTCCGAGCCGTTACTGGTCAATCGCCTCATTTCACCCACGGCACACGTGACCGGCATCAACGTCACTATTAATCTGCCGGGAAAATCTATCACCGAAGTTCCGGAAGTGGCGGCCTTCGTACGCAACATGGCCGATGATTTCCGCTCGAACCATCCTGAGTTCAAGGTGTATCTCACCGGCGTCGCTATGATCAACAACCAGTTTGTGGAATCCGGTCAGCAGGACATGCAAACGCTGATTCCGATTATGTTTCTGTTGATCGCAGTTGGGATATGGGTGGCTCTCCGTTCATTGGCAGGCACGATATCAACATTGGTGTTGATCGGCATGGCCACGGCAACAGCATTGGGCATTGGTGGCTGGTGGGGGATTTTACTCACTCCGGTTTCCGCCAACGCCCCGGTCTATATTCTCACCATGGCCGTGGCGGACAGTATTCATATTCTGATCACCCTGTTTCATGAGATGCGTCATGGGAAAACTAAAAATAAAGCCATTGTCGAGTCTCTGCGCGTCAACTTCAAGCCAGTACTCATCACCAGTGTGACTACGGCGATCGGCTTCCTGAGTTTGAATTTCAGCGATTCGCCGCCCTACTGGGATTTGGGGAACATGGTGGCAGTCGGGGTACTAGCGGCTTTCGCATACTCCGTCCTCTTTTTACCGGCGTTCATGTCAGTCCTGCCGCTGGCTAAAAAAACCAGCGAACTCAAAATAAATGGAACCATGGATCGGGTCGCAGATTTCGTGATCCACCACCGCAAGCGCCTGTACTGGAGCATGCTGGCCTTGATCGTTGCGCTGACGGTTTTCATCCCGCGTATCCAGATCAACGATTTGTTTGAAGAGTATTTTGATCACCGTTACACCTTTCGCACCGACACCGACTTTGTGACCCAAAACCTCACCGGTTTTGAGTCCATTGAATACTCGTTGCAGTCGGGAGAGGCTGAAGGCATCAGTAAGCCGGAGTACCTCGCCAAACTGGATGAATTCAAAGCATGGTACCGACAGCAACCCAACGTCATGTATGTGGGCACGCTGACCGATGTCATGAAACGGCTGAACAAAAACATGCACGGTGATGATCAACTGTATTACGAGATTCCAAAAGACCGGGAATTGGCGGCGCAGTATCTCCTGTTGTTTGAAATGAGCTTGCCGTATGGCTTGGACTTGAATAATCAACTCAACGTCAGCAAATCGGCCACCCGGTTTACGGTGGTCTTCAAAGAGATCAACACTAAAACCGCTCTGGCGCTGGAGGAGAAAGCTCAGATTTGGCTCAAGGAGAATGGTTTGCCCGGAATGCAGACGCACGGAGCCAGTCCCCTGATCATGTTTTCCAACATCGCTCTCAGAAATGTCGAAAGCATGCTTGTCGGGACAGCTCTGGCACTGGTGTTGATTTCGGGAATCCTGATGGTGACTCTGCGCAGTTTCAAGTTCGGTCTCATCAGTCTGATCCCGAACCTGGTGCCAGCGTTCATGGCGTTTGGCTTATGGGCACTGGTGTTTGAGGAAATAGGAATGGCTGTTTCGGTGGTGATCGCCCTGTCACTCGGAGTCATCGTCGACGACACCGTTCACTTCCTGAGTAAATACCTGTTGGCTAGGCGCGAACAGGGCAAAACCCCCGCCGAGGCCGTGCGCTATTCATTTCACACAGTAGGTATGGCGTTGTGGGTGACTTCCATTGTCCTGGTCACCGGATTTCTGGTGCTGGCTTCTTCCGGATTCACCATCAATTCGCACATGGGATACCTGACGGCCATGACCATCGGTTTCGCTTTGTTGGCGGACTTTCTGTTCCTGCCGCCGCTATTGATGAAAATCGAGGAAAAATTTGGGAAGGATCTTGAAGTCTCAGATGAAATGAAACCTGTCCCGTCGACGGCACAATAGCTGGATTCGGGATGAAACCTTATTCATAAATATGAAATTAACTAAAAAGGAGACTACCATGAACATTACAAAAGTTTTAATAGTGGGTTTAATATTAGTCGGAGCCGGTATCCCGTTTTCGGCGGCCGCCATGACCCCTCAGGAAAAAGGGCTGGCAATCGCGGTGGAGGACGACAAACGCGACAATGGTTTTAAGGATTATAAAGCGGATGCGATTATGATCCTGAAAAACCGTCAGGGTGATGAAAGCACCCGTTACCTTCGTTTCAAAACTCTCGAGGTGCAAGGGGATGGCGATAAAAACCTGACGGTTTTCGACAAGCCGCGTGACATTAAAAAAACCGCCTTTCTGAGTTTTACGCACTCGCTGGACAACGACGATCAGTGGTTATTTCTGCCGGCCTTGAAACGGGTCAAGCGCATCAGTTCCTCCAACAAGTCGGGTCCGTTTGTGGGCAGTGAATTTGCTTACGAAGACATCACCAGTCAGGAAGTCAAAAAGTACACTTACAAATGGCTCCGCGATGAGGAATACCAGGGCCATAAAAGTTTTGTGGTAGAACAGGTCCCGGCGTATGAAAATTCAGGTTATACCCGCCGGGTGGTTTGGATCGATCAGGACGAATACCGTGTGCTTAAGGTTGACTTCTATGATCGCAAAGATTCCCTGCTCAAAACCCTGACGTACGATGGATATCATAAATATTTGAATCAATACTGGTATCCGGATGAAATGTATATGGTCAACCATCAAACCGGTAAGAGCACCCAGCTGAGCTGGAAAAATTACACGTTCCAAACCGGGCTCACGGACAAGCATTTCAACAAAAACAGTCTGAAGAGAGCCCGTTAGTGGAGTGCCTCCTCGGTTAAATCAAATAAATTTATTTCAAAATGAAAGGATATCTGCCATGAAAATTAAAGACTCTGTTGCATTCGTTACCGGTTCTAATCGAGGGATCGGGAAATCATATATCACGGCTTTATTGAACCAGGGTGCGAAAAAAGTTTATGCCGGTATGCGCGATGCCGGGGCGTTCAGCGCGATTGCCGCTGAGTGGCCGCAAGAGCACCGGGGTAAAGTGGAGCCGGTCGCCATCGATATCACGAATGAAGGGCATATTCGATCCGCGCTGACGAAGGCGGGAGACGTCACCTTGCTGATCAATAATGCCGGTATCGCCAATTTCACCGGGTTGATCTCCGCTGATAACCTCGACTCCGCGCGGCAGGAAATGGAAGTCAACTATTTTGGGACATTGAGGATCACCCGTGCGTTTGCTCCTGTGCTGAAAAAAAATGGAGGCGGGGCGCTGGTCAATGTGCTTACAGTCGCCAGCCTGGTGAATTTTCCGGTGCTGGGGTCTTACTCCGCTTCCAAAGCGGCTCTGCATTCATTGACCCAGGGCATACGGGCGGAATTGGCCGCGCAGGGCACTCAGGTGTTCGGCGTGTTTCCCGGACCGATAGAAACTGATATGGCGAAAAACTTTGACATGGAAAAAAGCTCGCCCGATTTGATTGCCGAAGGAACCTTGAGTGCGATTGAACAAGGCAAAGAAGATATCTTTATCGATCCGATGGCGGTTCAGTTCCGTAAGGATTATTTTGCAGACCCTAAAGCGCTGGAAGCGCAACTGGCTAATTTTCTTCCAGTGCCAAGCTCCTGAAACTGCATACAATCTGTGAGAAATTGTGGCAAAATACTCCAAAATATAAAACGAGGACCGTTCAGTTAGCAACCAATCCCCTCTTATGAAAAGGTTTCTTGTGACATTCTTTGCGTTGGCGGTTCCTCTAGCTCTGATGGGGGAACGTGCCGCGTTGGGTAATGAATTGTCCGGTTATGTGGAGGGTGAAGTCCGTTTGTATCCGGAGAGTCCCAATTTTTTCGGACAACGGGACCAGTCGGCTTCCTTTGCCATTCAGCCGGAGTACTATCACGAGCTCGAGAATGGTAGCAGTTTCACCTTCGTCCCGTTTTTCCGTCTGGACAGTGCCGACTCCGAGCGCACCCATTTCGATGTGCGCGAGCTCACTTATCTCTGGTTGCATGACGACTTTGAGTTACGCCTCGGCGTGCGCAAGGTGTTTTGGGGAGTGACCGAGGTTCTGCATCTGGTCGATATCATCAACCTAACCGATCTGGTGGAAAATTTTGACGAAGAACAAATGCTGGGCCAGCCGATGGCGAACCTTTCCTTCGCTCGCGATTGGGGAACGCTCGACCTGTTTGTCCTGCCTTATTTTCGGGAGCGCACGTTTCCCGGAAACAAGGGCCGCCTACGTTTTGGGCTTGTGGTGGATACCGACCAGGCGCAATATGAAAGCTCCGCCGAAGAATGGCACACTGATTGGGCCGCCCGGTACAGTCACACCTTGGGTGATTGGGATTTTGGACTCTATTATTTCATCGGCACCAGCCGTGATCCTTCTTTCACGACTGGAACTGACGGTGCGGGTAATCCCGTCATTCTTCCTGTGTATCAGCAAATCCAGCAAACGGGTTTGGACGTGTCCTATGTGGTGGGCAACTGGTTGTGGAAACTGGAAGCTCTGTATCGAAAAGGCCAGGGGGACCGGCGGGGGTTGACGCGCAACGATTATGTCGCCGCCACCGGAGGGTTCGAATACACCTTCACTGGAATTTTTGGGTCCCGGATGGACCTCGGGGTGGTAGCGGAATATTTGTTTGACGATCGTAAGGACTTCGCCTTGACGCCATTCGAAAACGATGTGGCGGGCGCTCTGCGATTGGCAGTGAATGATGCCGCCAGCAGTGAGTTGCTGTTCGGTTGGGTGCAGGATATTGATACCGATGCCCGGTTTCTATTTCTCGAGGCCAGCCGCCGCCTAGGTGATGACTGGACTCTGGAACTCGAGATCCGCACGTTTCTGGATCAACCTCCGGCCGACTTCCTGTTCGCATTGCGTGACGACGACCTGGTGCAATTGGTTCTGCAATACCATTTCTGATCCGCCTACATTAGGCCCTGGCATGGAGTAGAACGGTGAGAGAAATTTTCCTCAAAAATGTGCAATGATTGGTTACCCGCCGCGACTTATCATTGACTTGCCAAATACCAGACTTTCCACCCCCAATCCAGAATAGAAGAGGACCGTAACCATGGGAAAAACTTATCAAACCGCTGTCATCAACGCACCTGTGAATCAGGTATGGAACAAGATCAAAAACTTTCATGACCTGTCCTGGGGCGCCGCTATTGTCGAAAAATGTGAAGCAGTGGGAGACAGGCAGGGAGATCAGATTGGTGCCGGCCGGATTTTAAACGACGCCTTCCACGAAACGCTGGTGGCGTTCAGCGAAGTGGATAAATCTTTCAAGTATTCAATCGACGATGGCCCGGCGCCCGTATCGAAGAACGACGTGAAAGATTATATCGGGACTGTCCGGTTGATCTCGATTACGGAAAACGATACCTGCCTCATTGAGTGGTCTTCCCGCTGGGAGTCTCCGAAGAATGATGCCTGTGACTTCTGCCACAATATTTACGTTGCATTGATCAACGAATTGAAAAAAGCGTTCTGATTATTCTTTTTCCAGAGACACTTCGATGGATTTGAAGGAGGGGGTTCTGGATTGGGGATCGGCGGTGCGCGGCACCAGCACGTTGGCTTCGGGGAAATACATCATGATGTTGCCGGGTGTGATGGGGTAGGGCACCAGTTTCTGTCCCGGCAATGATCCGGTCGAGTTGCGGACGGTGACGGTGTCGTTTTCCTGCCATCCTCGTTGTTCCATATCCTTCGTGTTGATCAGCACCACGTCGCGAGAATCCACGCCGCGAAATTTGTCCTGCGTCTCATAGACCACGGTATTAAACTGCCCCTCCGACCGCACCGTCATCATCCGGAAGTGGTTTTCTTTCAGGGGAGCGGTTTGCGTTTGCGGCACTTTGAACTCCGCCTTGCCATTGGTGGAGGGAAACTGAGCCCGGCGCAGGATGCGGCCTTCGATATGAAACTCCTTATGCGTGCGGTCGATCTCTTGTAACTGCTTCATCCCTTTGACGACCGATCCGATCACCTGCCGGATGTTTGACGTGTGTTGAAACTCCTGCCACGGGATGGGGCTGTCCGGCAACGCCCGTCCGGCGATTTCTGCGATCACTTCCACCTCACTCTTCAGTCCGGGAACCCGTGATGGGCCGCCGTTGCTCATCCGCACGTAACTGAACATGCTTTCCTGCGTGGTCGGCTCCGGTTCCTCATCGCGCGCCAGCACGGGAAGAAGGAGCGTCGTCTTTCCGCATCCCAGAAAATGGCTCGGGTTCAGCGTCGTATTCATATAAAGAACGAAACCGATCTTCGACATCGCTTCCTCAGCGAAACGGGAATCAGGATTGGACCCGTACAGATTGCCGCCCAGGTTCCAGGCAAAATCAAATCCACCGGCATGCGCTGTCTCCATGCAGGCGAGGGTGTCCATGCCTTCACCCGTCGGCAGGTGAATGCCGTAGGCCGACTCCAGGTTGTCCATGAACTCCTGTTTCAACTTCGGGGTGAAGCCGATGGTGCCGATGCCCTGCACGTTGCTGTGTCCGCGCAGGGGGAGCAGTCCCGCATGCTCGCGCCCCACCATGCCGCGCAAAAGCGCCAGATTGACGATGGCCTGCACGCCCTCGACCCCGTTGGCGTGGTGGGTGATGCCCATCGCCCAGGCGAACACTACATTTTTGGCCTTGGAGTATTGTTGTGCCAGTTGTTCCATTTGGGTTCGCGGCACGCCGGACAGCAATTCCAGTTCATCCCAGGAAGAGTTTTCGACGTATTGTCGATATTCTTTAAAGTGATCGGTATGTTCGTCGATAAACACGCGGTCGAGTATGGCCGGTTGACTGTCCGCCATTTGTAACAGTGCCTTGGCGATGCCGGTACAGAGCGGCAGGTCGCCGTTGATGTTCGGCTGGACGTAGGTGCTGGCGATTTTGGAACCGAAAAAGAGGCTCCGGATATCCGAGGGCACGTAAAATTTTTCGAGGCCCCGTTCCCGTGCGGGATTGATGACCACAACCTTGCCGCCGCGCCTGCGGATATCCATCAGGGTGCGCATGAAACGCGGGTGATTAGACGATGGGTTGGCGCCTATTAAAAAGATGAGATCGGTGTGGTCGAGATCGTCCAGCTGAATGGTTGCGGTGCCGGTGCCGAGGCTCTGGTTCAAACCGACGCCGGAGGCCTGATGGCAGTAATACGAACAGTTGTTGACGTTGTTGGTGCCGAACACGCGCGCGAATAATTGCAATATGAATCCGGCCTCGTTGGAGGATCGCCCGCTGGCATAAAAGAAAGATCGGTCCGCAGGGGTGATTTTGAGTTGATTCACCACTCGATCCAGCGCCTCTTCCCAGGAGATGGACCGGTAATGGGATGCGCCGGGTTCGCGCAGAGCCGGGGTGGTCAGGCGCCCACTGTATTCGAGTTCCAGCGGTGTGCGGGTTTTCAGCTCTTCAATGGAATATTTTTGAAAGAAGTCTTCCGGAATAACGGGCTGGAGGTCGGACGCCTGCGCCCATATGGCTTTTTTGCAGACTGAAGGGAAGATGCCTTTTTCATCGCGCATGCCGCCTTGCTGCCCACCCATACCCAGAGCGCAACTCTTGCAACTGTTTTTGGACAGCAGGGATTTCAGTAGAGCCCAGGGACCCACCTTGAACGCCTGCTTCACCGAAAACAGGATGGAATCCCACCCTGCGATCTTTGCTGGAATTTGGGATGACATGAATAGTTCCTCATTGAGCAAAGCGGATAGTCGTACATCTAAAATTATATCTTATTAATAGAATATCAAGAAAAAGATCAAGTTTAATTCATTAGAGTATATAGCTATACTAATGGCCCATGAAATCAAAGCTCTCTTTCCAAGTAAAGTTTACGTAAACAAAGAGGAGGATTTATGTACAAAAGACTTACTTTTGCCGTATTGGTCGTCAGCATGATCGGTTGTACCGCTTTAAAAGAAAGATTTGGTACCGGTGAGGATACTCCCGAATTGAGGGCGGCGCGGGCCGAATGTCGTTCCATGGCGGAAAAAGAAGCCGTCGCGAAGTATCAGGCTCCCATCCAGCAAAAAGAACACATCCGTATTACCTTTGATGCCTGTATGAAGAAAAAAGGATATAACCAATATGGAAAGAAAGTGAACTAACGAGGACTATCTCTTGGTTTGCCGCCAGCCTTCGGCAATTCGAGTTTCTTTGTATTGAAATTTCGGGGAAAGCGGCCAAGCGCTACTTATTACCGGACAGAGTCAGTGAAAAAATTGAACGTACCTTTCAGGCCTTCGTCCAGGACCTGAGTGGGTTGCCATCCGTGGTCCTTGTTGAATTTTCCGTAATCGATGCAACTCCGCCGCTGTTCTCCCATGCGGGGCGGATTGTGTCGGGGCGGAAGGGTCTTGCCTGAGGCTTTGATGAGGAGTGCGGTGATGGTATTGACCGATGTTTCCTTTCCGGTCCCGACGTTGTAGGTTCCCTGGCAGTTTTCCGATACCGCTTTCAGGTTGGCGTTCACCACATCGAAAACCGAAACGAAATCCCGCGTCTGTTCTCCATCTCCAAAAATGACCGGTTGTTGATCCTTCAGCAGTTGTTTGCAAAAAATAGAGACCACGCCGGCTTCTCCATGCGGGTCCTGTCGTGGCCCGTACACATTGCTGTAGCGCAGGATCGTCGGATGGATGCTGAAATTTTCCCGGTAATAACTCAGGTATCGTTCCACGGTCAGTTTGGCGATGCCGTAAGGACTTATCGGTTGTGTGGGATGCGCCTCGTCCGCCGGATAATAATCCTGCTCCCCGTACAGGGCGCCTCCCGTTGAAGCAAAAACAAATTTTTTTACTTTGTAGGTAGCGGCGAGTTCTAATAATTTTAAACTGCCGACGATATTGATCTCAGCATCGAATGCCGGGTCAGCGACCGATTGAGTGACTGATATTTGTGCGGCGTGATGGTTGATGGCGTCGATCTTTTCCTTCTCAAAAATGTCTTTTACTTCGGGAGCCATCAGGTCTATTTCATAAAACGTAGCATCCGGGTGTACCTGTTCCCGCTTTCCGGTCGACAGGTTATCCAGAACCACAACGCGGTGGCCTTCCCGAATGTAAGCGTCGACGATGTGTGAACCGATAAAACCAGCCCCACCGGTAACCAGAATATTCATATTGCACTAGAGGTTGTTATTAACATTACCTATAGTATAAGGTAAGTTGTTTTGAATTTTGAATTAATGTGAGGCGGTTTTGTCCAGCCGGGACGGGGATTTTCGGGTTGGATTACGGTCTATTAAGGAAAGCATGGGCGATACATCACAACAAAAAAATCTGTTTTGTTTTGGGTTGGGGTTCACCGGTTCGGCGCTGGTGCGAGATATCCGAGCCAGAGGCTGGGTGGCGTCGGGAACCTGCCGCAAAAATATTGACAAGGACGTTTGGGACGCAGCGGGAGTTCAATCGTATCGCTTTGACGGCAAAGAGTTTTCCGAAGCAATGGAGAACGCCGTGCGCGATGCCAGCCATGTATTGGTCACAATTCCTCCGCAAAAGGATGTTGGAGATGTGGTTCTCAAGCAGTTCAAAAAAATTCTGGCCGATAGTACGCAACTGCGATGGCTCGGGTATCTGTCGACCACGGGGGTGTACGGCAACCGCGACGGGGACTGGGTGGACGAATCCTCCGAATTGAAGCCGGGGTTTGATCACCAGCGAAGGCGAGTGGAAGCGGAAGAGCAGTGGCGCGACCTCTTTCGAAAACATCAGGTGCCCATTCACATTTTTCGACTGGCCGGGATCTACGGTCCGGGGCGCAATCTTCTGCAACGGGTCCGGCAGGGTTCTGCCCGGCGCATCGATCAACCCGGCCTGGTGTTCAATCGTATTCACGTAGAGGATGTGGCTCAGGTGTTGAGTGCTTCGATGGATCATCCGTACCCGGGAGCCATTTATAATGTCAGCGATGATGTGCCGTCTTCTCCCGCCGAAGCGGTGGCGTTTACCTGTGAACTGTTACACGTCGAAGTACCCCCGTTGATTGCATTGGAGGATGCGGAGCTTTCAGAAATGGCCCGAGGTTTTTATCTGACCAATAAGCGAGTACGGAATCATAAGATCAAAGAGGAGTTGAGGGTGCAACTCCGGTATCCGGATTACAAAGCAGGCTTGAAGGCAGTGCTGGCCTCCGAATAAAATGTTGAGAGAGAATCTATGGATGAGGGATTGTATCGCTGTGTCGCGTTTGCCGGTTTTTTGATCGTTGGAGTCATTGCCTGGTTGACGGGCAAGCGGAGTTCGGTGAACTGGAAAACGATTGCCGGGAGTTTTGTGCTGGCGTGGGTGCTGGGTGTGCTCACGTTCTGGTTGCCGTGGTCGCGGCAGGCCTTGGGTTGGCTGAACGATGTTTTGATCGCCATCCTGAATGTCTACCAGAAGGGGAATATTTTTTTGTTCGGACCGTTGGCCATCGGTCCCGGTCAGACCCTTCCCGACGGCACCGCTTCGATCGGGTTTGTATTGGCGATGCAGGTGTTGCCAGCGGTGATCTTTTTTTCAGCGGTGGTGGCGGGATTGTATTACTTGAAGATCATGCCCGCCATCGTTCGCGGGTTCGCCTGGCTGTTTTACCGGGTGATGCGGATTTCCGGCGCCGAGTCGCTTTCGGCTTCCGCCAATATCTTTGTCGGCATCGAATCCAGCCTGACCATTCGTCCGTATCTGGCGGCCCTGACGCCCTCGGAACTGTTGACCGTATTGACCTGCATGATGGCAACGGTGGCCAGCACGGTCATGGCCATTTACGTGATCGCCCTGCAAGGTGTTTTCCCTGAGATTGCGGGACATTTGGTTTCCGCCTCCATCATCTCCATCCCCTGCGCCATCTTAATCAGCAAGCTTACTTTGCCCGAGGATCAGCAACCCGAAACCCTGGGAGACCTGCCCTCCAATGTTGAGGAATTTGATTCTACGGAGAGTGAGCCTCCCTCCAACTTGATAGCGGCGTTGATCGATGGCGGTATGCAGGGGGTGAAAATGGCAGTGGGAATTGCGGCGTTACTCATCGTATTTTTGGGGTTGGAGGCGATGGTTGATTTGGTATTGGCATTGTTGCCGCAGATGGGAGAAGCGCCGCTTTCTCTCAACCGGATTCTGGGTTGGGCGACGTGGCCCTTTACCGTGCTCATGGGATTGAAGCCGGAAGAATGGCAGACCGCTTCGCAGATTCTCGGTGCCCGGTTTGTAGAAACGGAAGTGGCGGCTTATTTTAAATTGGCCGCAGTCCAGAGCACGGCTTTACCTGCTCTGACTCCCCGGTCTCTGATCGTTATGACTTATGCTCTGTGTGGATTCGTGCATGTCGCCAGTATGGGGATTTTCGTAGGTGGGTTATCGGCATTGATTCCCTCGCGTGTTCAGGATATTTCTCGACTGGGATTTCGGGCCTTGTGGACGGCGTTCCTGGCCACAGTGCTGACCGGTTGTATTGCCGGGGTTCTGGCCTGATCAGGGAGAAGGCGCGGGGAATAGAGCCGACCACAAATGCCAGACAAAAGAAATCCCAATAATCACCACGGCGATCAGTGCAACGATTATGGAATAGCCGTCCTTTTTTTGCTGTTCTTCAGAAAGCTCGTTTTTGTTTTCATGTTGGGTCATATCAGCAAACACCAGAGGTGGATAAATACTTTCTGACTAAAATACTATGTTTTCTGGAGGAAAGTCCAGCTCTCTGATGATCCCTTATTGAGAGTGCTGATTTTTAATCATCGGGGCACATTCATACTACTCGATATCGAGAGGAATTTAATTGCCTAACATTTATCAATGGCTTATATGTTTATTCTTTCTGTGCGCTTATCCGGAGCCTCCCTTGTCCACAGATTTCAATCCTCCTCCAATCTAGGTTTTTGTACCGATTCATGCCCCCTAATGGTGGTAACTAAATGTCATTCTTTTGTGTAAGTATTTATTTTTAAAAGAGTTATGCAATAGTCTTAAAAGAGGCTTGCCCAATTTTTGAGAATGAATTAGAATTTGCCCTGATTGTAGGCCCCTTTAGGAGAGTATTCCTAAACCAAGGCATGCGATTTTGGTTCAACCTGAATGGAGGGAGTTGCTATGGCAGGCCGTTCACAGGAAAAAGATATTAGAGAATCGCAACACGACCGGGAGATGGGAGCTGATTATTACCACGGTTTCTCGGAAGAGGGTTTTGGCGGAGAGAAAGAGGCGAGCGCCCCTTACAAACTGGAGCCCAATGCGATAGAGATTGAGGATTTTCTGTCCCGTTTGCGTCAGGAAGGTCTTTAAGGAATCGGGTTCAAACGCCTGATTTTACCGGCTGGAACAGGCGGGTTTTTTTAAAAGTCCCCCAGTTCATCTTCCTCAAAGAGCTCTTTCATCATTTGCAGGTCTCCCTGCTCGGTGGACCGTGCTTCCGCTCGGTCGATGAACTCGTTGACCGTTTTCAAATGGTCGGGGGAAATACTGCGGAACTCCAGCCTCTGCATCAGGACTTCTTTCTCGAAGTGCCCCAGCAGTTTCCCAAAACTTCCCATTAAAAAAGGCGAGAACAGGGTATGAACTCCCTGAAAATCCACTTCTACGGATTTTTTAGCTTTCAACTCCTCCAGAAGCAGGTGATACAGCTTTTCCCCTTGATCGAGTGAAGTGCATTCCGGCCCAATCGTTTCAATCAGTTGAACGCGCATGGTTCTTAATTCTCCGGATGGATGATTCTTGCGGGAGCTTCACTACCGTGAAGCCAAGTCAGTAATTTTATAGTACCGTTTCCAAAAGGATTTGTCCCGCAAAGAATAAAGTGCGGGCGATGGTTTGCGTGGAGTTCGAAGAGGTATTCTGAAAGACTCTGCTCAGTAAACCATTTCAGGTCCATTTTCCGGGAGAGTGACGATAAAGGTGGCGCCTTTGCCGGGTTTGCTTTTGACGGAAATGGTTCCGCCGTGGCGTGCTACTATTTTTTGACACAGAGCTAACCCCATTCCAATACCCTCGCGTTCGTTCATTCCATGCAGGCGCTCAAAGGGTTTGAAGATGCGGTCGCAGTATTTTTCGTTGATACCGATTCCATTATCGTTGATCAGGATTTCCCAGTACCCATTACCCAGAGCATGGCTGGCGATGGAGATTTCCGGGGTCACGCCTTTCTTGTGAAACTTCACCGCATTGCTGGTCAGGTAGGTGAATAACTGATGCATTTGAATTTCGTCCGCGACCACGGTTGGGAGGTTTCCCACAATAATTTGTGCGTGTGATTTAACGATTTTGCTTTCCAGGTCAGTCAAGACTTCTCCGACAACTGTTTCGAGATTGGTGGTTTCAAATTGAGTGCCCTTGGTGGTGATTTTTGAAAGTTGAAGCAGTCCGTCGATCAGCTTTTGCATACGTAGTGAGGCTTTTTCCATAACCGCAATGTATTCCTTGGCGCGGTCGTCCATCAAATCCTCGTAATTGACCCGCAGGCGTTCTCCAAAACAGATCACCTTGCGAAGCGGTTCCTGCAAATCGTGTGACGCAATGAAGGTAAAGTCTTTGAGCTCCTGGATATTTCCCTTCAACTCGAACGCTTTGTTTTCCAGCTCAAGAGTACGGGTCTTGACAGTTTCCTCCAGGTTTTTGTTTTGCTCCGACAACAGTTTGTACAGCCCGCCATTTTCGAGTGCGTTGGCGGTATTGTGCAGGATGATCGAAATCAGATGACCCATTTCTGGAGGAATCTTCGATATCTTCCGGTTCAAGCATCCCATGACCATTCCCTTGATACGTGAGCGCGTACCCAACACATGCAGAAACAGTTTGCCCTTGAACAATTCACTTTCCACCAGTAGGGGACGGTTTTGTTTCAATGCCCAGGCAAACGTACCATTTTCAACCTGATGATCCAACTCCACCTGAAATCGTCCGTTTTCTTCATCCGATTCCCCGCTGGCCAGGTAAAAGCTATTGTCTTTTTCATCGATCAGGAAAAAGGCAAGAGATTTTAGGTTCAGCAGTTGATTCAGGTAACGCCGTGCCATGCTGAAAATAAAACTGGGGTCCGTCGAACGGGGAATGTCCCGATGGATGTCGCCCATTGAAGCGATCATTTCCATAGCCGAGGAGAACCATTGGTTTTCTTTCTCAAGAAAATTAATTCGGGCTTGTAAATTCTTCGAGTCGACTTTTTTTCTGGTTATCGTTTTTTCCATGTTTATCAACCTGATAAAATAATATCGATAGTTTCGTTAAATTGACTTTCCGTCTGGTTCCAGATGGCCGAAAAAACTCCGGTAGGCAATTTTAATTGTTCCCAAGACTTTTCATCCAGAGGAGGAACATGAATATCTCCACTGGAACCCAACTCCATGGCTTTGGCAATGATGTCGGCCAGATGAATGATGGTGGTTTCCAGAGGATACCGCTTGGAATGACCTGGACTATGGTGGTTTTCGATGATTTCCTCAAGGCTGAGCGGTAGGCCCCAGCTACGCGATAAAGCCGCTCCCACTTCGCCATGATCGAATCCTAAAATTTCGCGTTCGATTTCCCAAACGATTCCGCCCGTTTCATTTTGGCGCGCTATGATTTCGCTGGCTTCGTCCGGCAGGTTTTCAAGGATGATCAACCGACCGATATCGTGGAGAATGCCAGCGAGATAAAAACGTTCCGGATTGCTTTCCCGGCAATGGATCGCCAGGTTGCGTGCAACGATGGCCACACCCATACTATGCCGCCAGAATAAATTCATGTTGAGCGTTTTGTCGGGAATGCCCTTGAAGTTGGAAATGATGGTCGTCGCCAGAGCCAGATTGTGCAGTTGCTCCGTTCCAATGACGGCGATGGCGTGTGTGACCGTCTCAATATTGGAAGGGAAGCTATAAAACGAACTGTTGACGATTTTAAGCAGTCGGGCACTTAAAGACGTATCCAGATTGACCACCTGGGCGATGTCCGAAAACGAGCTGGTCGGATCGCTCACCACCTCGTTGATCATAATAAATATTTCCGGGAGGGAAGAGGTTCGGGTGGACCCGGTGATCAGATCTTTGGGTCGTAACGCCTTGGGGCTAGTAGACATTCACATCCTCCATGCCGGGTTTTTGCTTCAATTTGTTCAAAGTGCTCAACCGCATCAATTCTGCTATCACAGGGTGAGAAAGGTTGGCGTGCCGGAACAGGTTTGAAATTTCGTTTTGAGCTTCCATCAAAAGGTTAGTATCGATTCGGTTATTATTCAATGAGTTGGAGGCGTTTAGCGAGGAGCCTGCGACGGCAATCTCGACAATGCCCCAAGCTTTGAAATTTTTTATATCCTTAGGTTGAAGCGGATTCCCTTTATAAAGCAAAACCTGTCCGGAGAAATTAACCACGTCTTGAGCCAATCGCATTCCAGGTGCCAGTTGCTCCAATCTGATTTTACGCATGGCCCCTCCAACAAGAGCGAGTGCTGATGACATCAAGCCGGATTCGGGTTGCTCCCAATGGAGCGGCTACCCAGGAAAATCTGGAGAGGAAAATGAAGTGCTTCCCTCGTTAAGATGCCAAATGCCTGTAATTATTTGTTAAACCGAGTGTAAAAATATTATCAGACCAAGTTCCTTTAAAATCAATACTATAAATAGGGTGCTCGAAGTATTTTTTTGAGAGCCTTCCGAAAAATCCTCTAAAAACTCTATATTTAAGGTGTTTTATAGGTTTATGAGATTATCAAAATTATGTCGATAACTCCCAAAAAAACAATTGAATGAGGGGTTGTCGACCGGCGGTTGATCCATCCGGCGCCCATTTTTACCTTCAGATGCTTATAAGGCTTTTCGGAAGAAATGACCCACACTTAGGGCGGCGTGTGAGTTTGCCCCTAAAGAGCCAAAGAACAATAGGACTTATTTTGTACTGAATTCACCTGTTATACTTGCCTCATGAATAAAGTATCGCTGACGACATTCCTGACGATTGCCTGCCTCTTTACAATCCCCGGAATTTATTTCCTCCAAGCCGAACCGTTGGAAGTTGAATTGCATACTTCACACGAAAAGATGACGACGGCGAAAGATCAAGGACATGCTCGTCAACATTTAAAATCGGTTGGGCCAGGGGAGGCGCCTCATACGCATACCGTGGTCCCGGACCGGTTTCAGCAGATTCCTGAAATTTCAAGGAACCCGTCTAAGGTTCCGGCTCCCGCTTCCAATCCTTTACCCCAAAAAATTCGAGTTCATTTAGAAGCTAAAGAGGTGGTCGCTCCTCTGGCGGATGGGACTTCTTATTTATTTTGGACGTTCAAAGGGACAGTTCCAGGCCCCATGTTACGCGCCCGGGTGGGTGACACGGTGGAATTGACCCTGAGCAATCACGCGACCAGTACTCACGATCATTCTATCGATTTACATGCCGTGACGGGTCCCGGTGGCGGAGGCAATGTGAGCCAGGTGTCTCCTGGGAAATCGAAAACCATTGTCTTCAAGGCAGTTCATCCCGGAGTATTTGTTTATCATTGCGCCACCTCTAACGTTCCCAGTCATATCACCAACGGCATGTATGGATTGATTGTCATCGATCCCAGGGAGGGATGGCCGCCGGTTGATCGGGAATTTTACGTGATGCAGGGAGAAGTTTATACGGAAGGCGAGGTAGGGGCGAAGGGGTTTCAGAAATTCTCGCCTCGTAAAATGATGGACGAGCACCCTGAATATATCGTGTTGAATGGGCGGGTCAAGGCCTTGACCGGATCAGGAGCGTTGAAGGCTAAGCAGGGGGAGACTATACGGATCTTTTTTGGCAACGGGGGTGTTTCGCGCATTTCGAGTTTCCACATCATCGGGGAAATTTTCGACAAGGTATATCCGGAGGCGGCTCTCAACCGGGTTCTGACTTCCGTGCAGACCACGCTGGTGCCAGCGGGGGGGGCTACCGTAGTGGAACTGACTCTCGAAAATTCCGGCGATTACGTTTTACTCGACCATGCCATTTCCCGCATTGATCGGGGTGCTTACGGGATTCTTCATGTCGAGGGTACTCCCGTCCCGGAATTGCTTTCACCCAGGGAAAAATAATGGAGTCTCGATTTCTCAAACACCCCATCCTCATTCACGAAAACTCAGGGTCTTTTTTCAGGCCTCATGTATAATGCCGTCATCAATTTATCCTCAAAGGAAACCGTGTGCTACTTGCCGTTGATATAGGAAACACCAATATTGTTTTCGGGCTGTTCGATGGGGAGGAATTAACAACCCATTGGCGCATCCGCACCGAGCGCAACCGAACGACGGATGAATACTGGGTGCTGGTCAACGAGTTTTTAAGGCTCAACGAAATCGGTCCCGCAAGTGTCCATAACATTGTGATTTCCTGCGTCGTGCCTCCGTTGATCCCGGTATTTGAGGAGTTATCCCAGAAGTATCTTGAGAACGATCCCTTGATTGTCGGCCCCGGCATCAAAACCGGGATTCCTATTTTATACAACAACCCCACTGAAGTGGGTGCCGACCGGATTGTCAACGCGATTGCCGGTTTCGAAAAATACGGCGGACCTCTGATTATTGTCGATTTTGGGACGGCGACCACCTTCGATGCGATATCCGAGAAGGGGGAGTACATGGGGGGAGCGATTTTCCCAGGCTTGAATATAGCGTTGGAGGCGCTTTATAAAAACACAGCCAAGTTGTCTCCTGTCGATATCGTACTTCCCGAACACGTGATTGGAAAGTCGACGAAGGAAAGTATTCAGTCGGGTACGGTGTATGGCTTTGTGGGAGTGGTGGACAGCATCGTGTCCAAAATGCAAATCGAGATCGGCAAGCCTGCCCAGGTGATCGGTACCGGGGGTGTTCTGCCGGTGATTCATAAGCAGGTCCAATGCATTCAAACGGTAGACCCGTTTCTCACTTTGGAGGGATTACGGATTCTGTATCAAAGAAACCGTTCGGCAGGGTGATCTGAAAAGGTCTTCAAAACAAACCGGCTCTCCCGACTTGAGGAGGGGCATCAAACCCGGGTAGAGGAGGGGCACCCAGGTTTAGTTGTCGGGAAAGCCGGCCTAAACTACTTTTACTGAAGATAAATTCGAAGGATTATTTGCTGTCCTTCTTGATGAATAGGCGGATCAGTTCGGGATCTTCATCCCGGTTGAAAATGGAATATCCCCGTGTTTTTGCCCACTGCTGAAACGCTTCAGTAATATTTTTCTTCTTATCCAGAATGATTTCCAGAATACCGTTCTGGGTAACGCCTTTGAACGCTTTAGTTGTTTTGTTCGACGCGCTGAAAAAGGAAAGACCTCGAATATCCAATGTTTTAAATACGTGCATGTTTTTCCCCCGTGAAGTGCCAATGCCTGGAGCATCCGCCTGATTTTCTTGATATCTGCCTATGAATATATGGTGTCAAAATTAAAAGCGGGTTAATCCCATATTAATTTTTTTTAATGTAAAGTGGGTTTCAGACACCCTGCCGAGCCTGCAGAGTCGATTAGTCCTTTATATTCAACTATTTGTTTGTTTTTCGCGAGGTTAAGAGAAGGTGCGGGGCAGGTCCCCGAACCCTCATCTGGCCTCTTTCGATAAGAAAAAAGGAAATCATTTGAGAAACGGAAACTTCCGTTGATACAATGGGCTCCCGACTTTAGAAATCCCTGCGCTTTGAAAAGGAGTACCCGATGGCCATTTCCCGGGACGGCAATACCGAATATGTTTCCAGTGAGCCCACCTTCGAGGAGAAGGCGGCCAAGCTGGAAGAGGAAATCAAAAAGCAACTGGAGCAAACCCCTGCGCAGTTGGAATTGAAAGGCCGCTATTATGCCGCCGACGAAATGACCATTCTCGCCCAATGCGAGCCGATGCGTTCCGTCCGCGTATTGGATTTGTCCGACAATCAGATTGACGATGCCGGACTGAAAGCATTGTTCGAAGGTGTCGCTCTGGAGCAATTGGAAGAGCTCAACCTATCCATCAACTTCATCACCACCGCCGGAGTTCAGGCCGTGGCGCAGTCGGATGCCATTAAAATTAAAAGTTTAAAAAAACTGGCCCTGGAAGACAATGGACTGGAAGATGCCGCCGCAGTGGCGCTGATCAATTCATCCATCCTCAGCCATCTCGAATCACTCAGCCTGGGATGGAATGAAATCGGCAACGAAACCGCCAAGGCTTTGGGGCAGAGCGCCACGATGAAAAAATTGAGAGTGCTCGATCTGGAACGCAATTACATCAGTGAGGAGGGAGTCAAGGATATGTTCAGTGGCGGGGCTCTTGCTCAGTTGGAAGAATTGAACCTGTCCTCCAACAAGTTGGATGATGCCGGAACGGTGACTCTGGCTCAAACGGAATCCCTGCCGCCATTCAAAGTACTTTTTCTGACCAATAATAATATCGGCGACGAGGGTGCGAAGGCGATCGGCGAGTCCACGCAATTGACCCATTTGGAAAAACTGTATATGGGAAGAAATTATTTTGGAGAGACCGGCGGAGATGCGGTGTACAACACTAAAACTCTGACCAACTTAAAAACCCTCGTGTTGAAAGACGGCGTGGAAACCAATCCGGCCTTCGTCAACTACTCCCGCCCTGAACTGCTCCGTCCCGGCTACGAAGATTGATCCGGGCAAGGCCCGGACGGCGAATGGCCGCCTCCTGCCCGGAGGGGGGACTGGTTGACCATTGCTCCCAAGAGAACATCACTGGGCGCAAATCGTGCATTAACTCCCTTGCGAAATTGGGTCCAGCGTCACGCTGGTGGCCCCGCGCCGAGCGGTTAGAAAACTTTCAGTGTTTTGATCTGGGTGAGTGTGGCCGATTCGCGCAGGGCCTGTTTGGCTTCTTCGGATTTGACACGGTTGCCGCCGAGATGCAGGTAAGTGAGGTTCTTGAGGTTTTCCGATTGCGCAATCGCGAATGCCCCTTCGTCCCCAACCCGGTTGTCAACCATGCTGAGTGAGGTCACCTTGGTCAACGTTTTGGAGGTGGCCAGTGCCTTCGCCCCTTCCGGGCCGATACCGTTGCACTCCAGATTCAGAGTGTGGACCTTGGCGAACAGTGGCGCCTCTGCCACGATTTTTGCCCCTTCATCCCCCAACACGTTGGACCCCAGATGCAGGTAATCAATGTCGCTCAGCATCGGGGAGGCGACCAGTATTTTTAAGGCCTCCGCGTTGAACCGGTTGTGAGTGATGATCAGGCTGGTGATGATTTTCAATGGTTCGAAGGCGGCCAGCATTGTGGCCAGTTGAACCGGGTGCTCCGGATTTTCCGCATTGTGTCCGGTTTTCACGAAGACGAAGCTGTCCTGAATTTTCAGAACTTTCTGGTCTTTGATGCTTTCAAAAACGGCTTTCTCAAACGGGGAGAAATCTTTGCCCTCATCCCCGTAATTCTGGCCATCATTGATAAGCTCTTCCCAGTTCTTGAGCTTTTTGGGAGGACTTGCCATGGTTAGTTTCTTAATGCCTGATAATTATTTTGAAAGCCATTTGACGTTGTCACAGCCGGGCTTGTTTCCCATGTCGCAGGCTTTTTTGTACATTCTCTTGGCTTTGCTGGCCCGGCCTTCCTTGTAATAAAGGGAACCGAGGTTAAAACAACCTCCATCCTCGTCCGCTTCACAGGCCTTTTTAAACATTGCCGCGGCCTCTTTCCACTGAGGGCTGTATTGCTTCCCTGTATTTTGAATCAAATTGCCGCCCCACAAACAGGCAGTCATATGGTTTGCCGCGCAACTTTTACGAAAAAGGGGAATGGCGCTCTTAGTATCCTTTTCCAAGGTGACATATTTTTTTCCACGAGTAAAGCAGGCGACCGAATTGCCCTCATTGCACATTTTAAGAAGCACATCCTCTTCAGCTTGAACGGGACTGCCGATGCTCAGGAAGCATCCTAATGCCAATGCAAGGATCCAGGTGACAGGTTTGATTTTCACAGTAGAGTCCCTTTCCGGGGAAGCCGCACACTAGGTTGCGACGTGTGATATTCCTGAAATTGTAGCATATTTGCCTTGGCTCGGAATCAAATAATGAAGGTTACGGCCGGGGAGGGAGATTCGTTTGCATCCCGGATCGAAACATTATAGTCTGCCCTTCACACACTCATTGACAAGCGGTATAGGAATATCTTTATGAATATCATACTGTTAGGTTATCGCGGGACCGGCAAGTCGGTGATCTCCCGACTTTTGTCCAAACAACTGGGACGCCGTTTGTACAGTCTAGACGCGATGATCGAAGAGGCGGTTGGCATACCCATTCCGGAAATCGTCAGTATGTGGGGATGGGCCCGGTTCCGGGAGATCGAATCTAAAATCGTGGAACAGGTGGTGGGCGAAGCCAGGGATGCTATTATCGATTGTGGTGGCGGGGTGGTTTTGAATGACCGCAATATTAAAAGACTCAAGGAAAACGGGAAAGCGGTTTTGTTGACCGCGACATTTGAAACCCTGCTCAGCCGATTGAGCCGCGATCGAGGCAACCGGCCCCGGTTCAATGAAGATCTATCCTGGGAAGACGAACACCGCAAGGTCCTCTCTGAACGAGAGGACAAATACAACGCCGCCGCTGATCTGGTGTGCGACACTACCGGTAAAAGACCGGACGAAACGGTGCACGAAATCATCGAAAATTTAAAAAAACATTCCTGGGTGGAAGCATGAGCGAGTCCCTGTTTGAAAGTCTGGTGCGGAACAGCATGACGTTGATTACAGATATCGACGAGAGCGAATCGATGGTGGTGCATGAGGGAGACATGTTCGCCCGCGCTGAAGCCAGCGAGGACCCCAAGTTCAAGCTGGAGTTGAACGACAAGGATATCATCCTGGACGAGTTGGAGGAGTTGATGCGCTTCCCCCGTCTGCGTGCTATCAAAATGCTTTATCTGGATGAGAACAGCTTCGAGGACGAAGGTGTGTTGCGGCTGGCGGATACCGAGGCGCTTCACAAACTCAATACGCTGTCGCTCGCCGGAAACAAAATGACTGATAAGGGGATGCGGGCACTGGCGAACTCACCGCACTTGAAAAATTTGCGCACGCTTTTTCTTCAGCGCAATCAGCTCGGACCCATCGCCATGAAAGCCCTGGCCGAGTCGGAGACTCTGGCGAACCTTCAATTCCTGTACCTCAAGGCGAATCCGCTGGGACCGGAGGGTGCCGCCGAACTGGCGCGGTCTCCGCACCTGCGCCATTTGACGGAGTTGAATCTGGACCGGGCAAAGATCGGTAATGAAGGATTAAAAGCTTTGTGCGAATCCGAAATCATGCTGACGGTTGAGAAGCTGTTCCTCCCGCACAACGGATTGGATCATGCGGCGATCGACCTGCTGGCGGAAAGTGATTGTCTGCCCAACCTGGTGACGATCGATTTGTACAACAATCCCATTTCTCTGGAAACCGCTCAAAAGCTGAAGCAGTCACCCAAATTGAAACGCTTCAAATTTCTCCAAATGAATTGAGGCGCGTATGGTTGGTCGTCGTTCATCCACGCAAGAGTTGCCAACCCGCCGCCGGATATTGAGCCACTTCAAAGAACACGATCCTAAGATGGCAAGTGTGATTCAGAAAGTGGGTCCGCTTCGCCTTCAGCGGAACCGGAACTATTTCGTGGTGTTGTGCCGGTCCATCGTTTCCCAGCAGATTTCCGTAGCGGCGGCGGACACCATCTTCACCCGCTTCCATAAGTTGTTCGACGGTCAAGCGCCGACACCGGACCGCGTGGCAGGGTTGCGGGAGGCCTCTCTGCGTGCCGCCGGATTATCACGGCAGAAGGTCGCTTATCTGAAGGATTTGAGTCGCCGCTTCCTCGATGGAACCATCCGCCCGCGCCAACTGACCTATCTGGGCAACGAGGAGGTGGTTGATCGGTTAACAGGGGTGCACGGCGTCGGACGGTGGACGGCGGAGATGTTTCTGATTTTTTCGCTCAATCGTCTCGATGTTCTGCCGGTGGATGATTTAGGCTTGCGTGTGGCGGTCCAGAATATTTATGGAATGAAAGTCCGGCCCGATGCCAAACGTCTGCGCGCCATCGGGGGGAAATGGAGTCCTTTGCAAACTGTAGCGACCTGGTATGCCTGGCGCAGTCTGGATGCAAAGATCGTTAATTATTGAAATGACCTTATGAGGAAATCATGGAATTCATAGATGAAGATATAGAACGCTACGTTTACGATCACACCGCGAACGAAGGAGAACTGCTGACGCGTCTGCAGAAGGAAACGCACGACAGCCTGGAATATCCGCAGATGGTTTCGGGGCGGTCCGTTGGGCGGTTTCTCAAATTGCAGGCGCAATTGCTGGGAGCGCGGCGCATTCTCGAAGTCGGCACCTTCAGCGGGTACAGCGCCTTGTCCATGGCCGAAGCCCTGCCGAAAGACGGGCGCCTTTATACCTGCGACGAAGACCCGGCGGCGATTGCTGTTGCCAAGCGATACTTCGCTGAAAGCCCACATGGCAGTAAAATCATTATGCTTGAGGGCAATGCACTCGACTCCATCGCGGATCTCAGCGAAACGTTTGACATGGCGTTCATCGATGCTGACAAGGCCAATTACCTGAATTACTTTAATGCGATTCTGCCGATTCTGCGTTCCGGAGGGTTGATCGTGGCGGATAACGTGTTGTGGAGCGGGCGGGTGTTGGATCCCAAGGAGGAGTCCGATCACGCCATTCATCAATTCAATGAAACCGTGTGCCGGGATGAGCGGGTCGAGGCGCTGATGTTGCCCATCCGCGACGGGTTGTACTGTTTGAGGAAAAAATGATCAGAGATATTGATTGAGTAGGTCCTTGCGTTTCTGTTCATACTCGCGTTTGTCAATCAGTTGGTTTTCATACAGATATTTCAGGAATTTCAGTTTTTCTTCCAGCTCGGCGGCGTTATTTTCTGGAGCAATGGTTTTGGATGAACCCGGTTGAGAAGGGGAGGGCGCGGTTTGCGCTGTACCGGGATTCGGGCGCTCTGTCTTGGGACGTGAGGTTTTCAGATTCGCCGGAGCGGGGAGATTGACTTTCGCCTCAATCCAGTTGGTCCACTGCCGACTGCCCCGTGGCTTGTTTGAGCCGTGAAACCGTTGCCCGTTTCCAGGCACCATCCGCCAGGCACCCTTTTGCTCCACCGGGTTGCTCGTTTTCGAATAAGGCACTCCCCGGATTTTAAAAAACCGCCAATGCAGGACTCCCTTGCTGGCGAACACATGGCCCTGGGTGGTCCCCGCCTCGGAGGCTACTTCGAAACCGATGATATTTTGTGGATGGGCTTTGTTGAGCGACTTGGTCAGCAGGCGCTTGGTTTTCTTGATATCCTCCCGGGTGAATACCGGGCCGGTTTTACCGGGTGAAGAGTGGCTTTCGTAACTCAAGGCGACCATGTGAAAAACCATTTGCCGCTCGGTGATGGTTAACGGGTGTTGCAAAGTGAACCGGTCGATATCCCCGTCCGCCAGTTTCTGATTTATATAGGTGAGGGTGAAATCCTCCATGACCAGTTTTTTGTTCGCCCGCATCAAAGCGTTGTCTGTTCCCATCCCTTCCTTGTTTGCCTCTATCACTCCCTTGTCCGCAATCTGCATTCCTTTGTCCATCTTCAGTGCTTTTTTGTCAGATGATTTTTGAGTGGAACTGCAACCCGCTAAAGCGAGGGCGATGACGACCGCGATAGCGAAAGAGCTTTTAAGGCAGCTTGTGGTTTTGGAGGACATCTGTGTTTTCATCAATGAGTGACCATTCTTTCCGGGTGACTAGCGAGGCATAGGCCATGGTGTTGGCAATGTGGCCCGGGCTGTATGGATTAAGAAAATATTATCGAAGGTATTGGTCGAGCAGATCCTTCCTTCTTGTTTCGTATTCCTGCTGGTCGATCAACTGTTTTTCATGCAAGTGTTTCAGAAGCTTTAATTTCCCTTCCAAGTCGGTCGCACTTTTTTCTGGGACGGCTGTTTTGGGTGAGCGGGTTTGAGGAGGAAAAGCGGATTGACCTTTGCCGGTATTCGGGGCGTTACTTTCAGGTCGCGCCGTTTTCAGATTCTCGGGCGCAGGCAAATCAATTTTTGCCTCAATCCAATTGGTCCACTGTTTCGTGCCGAGGAACTTGTCTGACACGTGAAACTTCTGTCCCTTCCCGGGTACCATCCGCCAGGCGGTTCCATACCGGGCCATCTGGTTACGCGTCAGAGAATATTTCACTCCCTGGATTTCGAAGAACCGCCAGTGCAGTTTCCCTTTGCTGGCAAACAGTTCCCCTTGGGTGGTGCCGCCCTCGGATTTTACTTTAAAACTGACGATATTTTTGGAATGTGCCTTGTTGAGCGCCTTGGTCAACAGATGTTTGATTTTTTTGATATCCTCGCTGGTGAAGACAGGGGCGGCTTTGCCGAACAGGGAGTAATTTTCGTAACTCAAGGCGACCATGTGAAAAACCATTTGCCGCTCGGAGATGGTTAACGGGTGTTGCAGGATCAATTCGTTGATCTCGCTCCCCGCCTGTGCCTTGTCGCTATAGGTGAGTGTGAAATCCTCCATGGTCAACGTTTTGTCCGCCGACTTATGAGTGGAACTGCAACCTGCAAGAACCAGAACAATAGTGATCGCGACCGCGAAAAGGACACGGAAGGGATTGGTTGTTTTGAAATCCGTTGATTTTTTCATTGATGAGTTATGATTCCTTCCGAGCCACCAGGGCGGCAGAGGCTGTTTCGTTTTCGGGTTCATCTACTTCCTGGTAATCAAGAATTTTTAACCCGGAGAAGGCTTCCCGTAGTTCATTTTTTTCCAGGACCCATTCCCGCTTAAAACCGCTGTACTTCAAATAGTCCACGGTGAACGTTTTAAATATCAAGATGCCGCCGGGTTTCAATCCTTTTCGAATGCCTTCGAACAGGCGGCGGTTAAGAAAATAAAAACACAGGATCAAATCGTAGGTGTTTTCTTCTATATTATAGTGATCCAGATCGGCAATCTGGGTATGAATCGTTAGATTATTTTCGCGGGCCAGAGCTTCGGCGCGGGAGATGCCGACCTCGGAAACATCGACGCCCCAGGCCTCATAGCCCAGCGAAGCCGCAAACAGCGTATTTCGGCCTTCCCCCATGGCAATATCGAGGGCTTTCCCATGGCCGTCGAGCAGATCGGCATGGTCCGCCAGCCACGGGCAGGGCTCGCGTCCGGCCAAATCCGCGGTAGCCCCGTATTTGGCGTTCCATTTCTCCTTGTCTTTCAATGACATAAATAATCCCAAGTGGTGGAGTGACTGCCTTGTTATAGCATTTCCCCGGAAATATGTGCAAGCGGGGAAAATAGCCCCCGGTTTTTTATTGGGGATATGGGGTTTTAGTGGAGTTTATATTGACTTGGCCAGTCTTATTAAGTAATATACCGGGTTCGTTCCGTGTTAAATTATTGAAAAGACCGGGCCGCAGGCTGTCCTCGTCGATCTATTTTTAGGAGTATTGAATCTAAATGTTTGCTGTATTGAAAACCGGTGGAAAACAGTACAAGGTTTCCCAGGGCGATGTCATTCAAGTTGAAAAACTGGAAGGCAACGTAGGGGACAAATTGACTCTGGACCAGATTCTGATGATTGGCGAAGACGATAAAGTGGATGTGGGTACTCCAATGTTGGACGGAAGTCAGGTGACCTGCGAAATTTTGGATCAGACCAAAGGCCCTAAGATTCTGGTGTTCAAGAAAAGGCGCCGGAAGAAATCACGTCGGACCAATGGGCATCGGCAGTTGATCACATATTTAAAAATCACAGATATTTCGAAGAAGTAACAGGAGACGTCATGGCACACAAAAAAGGACAGGGCAGTACGTCCAACGGACGAGACAGCATCGGGAAACGCCTGGGCGTCAAACGGTACGGTGGGCAAGTGGTCAAAGCGGGTGAAATTATCGTGCGACAACGCGGAACCTCGGTTCATCCTGGGGTGAACATCGGTGTCGGTACCGATTATACTTTGTTCGCCAAGGCTCCCGGCGTGGTGAAATTCGAGTGGATGACCCGTTCCAAGAAAAAAGTCAGCATCTATCCCTCCAACTAAGTTCGCTCACCGCTCGGTGAGTGCCCATTCCCATGTTTGTCGACCAGGTCAAGATCACCGTTCAGGCCGGCAACGGCGGGGACGGGTGTAGCAGTTTCCGGCGCGAGAAATTTATCCCCAAAGGTGGACCCGATGGCGGTGACGGCGGCAAAGGCGGCGACGTCATATTCCAGGCGGTCAGCAATTTATCGACCCTCCTTGATTTAAGATACCAACAGCTGTACCGGGCCGAACATGGCAAAGCGGGAAGCGGCCAACTCAAAACTGGGAAGAGCGGTAAGGATCTCGTCATCCCAGTGCCGGTGGGCACCGTGGTACGTGATTTTGAAAGCCGTGTGGTGCTCGCCGATCTGACCGAAGATTTGCAGGAGTACGTCATCGCACGGGGTGGCCGGGGCGGCCTCGGCAACGAACATTACAAATCGTCCACCAACCGCGCACCACGCAGAGCCGACCCGGGAACTCCCGGTAAGCACAGGGTATTGTTCGTCGAGCTTAAACTGCTGGCGGATGTGGCTATCATTGGATTCCCCAACGCCGGCAAGTCCACCCTGATCTCCAAAATCTCCAACGCCAAACCTAAAATCGCCGATTACCCGTTTTCGACACTGGTGCCCAATCTGGGACTGGTGCAGGTGGGCGACTACAAGTCGTTTGTCGCGGCGGATATTCCCGGACTGATTGAAGACGCGCATCTGGGCAAGGGACTGGGCACCCGGTTCCTGAAACACACCGAGCGCACCCGCCTGTTGGTGCATCTGCTCGATTTTTCCATCGCGAGCAATCGCGACCCGATAGCCGATTACGAAACCATCCAAAACGAGTTGAAGCATTTCAGTGAGGAGTTATACGGCAAACCGCAAATCCTGGTGGCCAACAAGGTCGACCATCCGGAAGCCGAAGCGAAGCTTGCCGAGTATAAAGAACGGTTGGAGATGCTCAATCCCACTCTGTTTGTCTGCTCCGCGGTGACAGGTGTTGGCATCAAAGAGCTGGTCTTTAAGATTTACGACATGCTACATGAAAAAGAAGAAGAGTGAGCGGGGTACACGCGTATAAGTTTTGAAGGGTTACTGAATGGCGAAGTCGATGAACTTGGCGGTTCGGACGTGGCCATTTTTGATGGATTTGTTCATGGCCGTTTGCAGGCGTTTCTGCAGTTTTTCTTTGACGTAGAGAATGTCATTATAGAATTTGCGGCGCAGGAGATCTTCCACGGTCTGGTTCATGATTTCTTCGTAAACGGGCATGGATTCGCGCACCATTTTTGCGCTTTGGGCATTGCTCAACTGAATCTCCACACTGAAGCTGAGCACGCGGATATCCGTGGGGTTGTAGGCGACCGGCATGATAGAGCTCATGGTGACGGAATGTCCGGTGAGTCCCTGCAGATTGGATTGGTCGATCTTGGCGGTCTGGGTTTTCCCGGTGTCGTTCAGTATTTGAGATTCGGCCAGGTCCTTTAAAATTCCCTTCTCTTCCGGAGACTCTTCCAGGATTTTGACAGGGTCCGAAAGGATGGCTTCCCCCTTATCTCCCGGTGTGTCCAATGGGGGAGTTTTTTCCGGTTCAGGAGACGTCAGGTCTTCGGCCAGCTCATCCAAAGGTACTTCGCGCGGACTCAGTCCTTCCGGGATTTCGGTTTTGGCTGTTTGAATTTCGGTCAATTCGCTGGGCGCAAAGGTTTGCAGTGTGAAGTAGACGCTTCCGGCGATCAAAAGAAATACCACCATGACTCCGCCGATGACCAAATCACCACGCCTCCCGTGTGGAACGGTGAAGGGTCCGAGTTTCCGGTTCTTCCTTTGGAATTCAAATTCGTCATCGTCATCGTACTCCGCGTAGGCTGCTTCGTCATATTTCAGAGAGTCTTCCGACTCGTCCTCTTCGTTCAGGTTGACGTCGGCTCCAATGACCAGAGGGGGGACATTTGATGGAGAGTTCTCTTCTTCATCGTCAAAGTGTTTGGGGACACCAGGCTCAAGTTCTTCTTCCTCTGGAAAAGCCTGTTGCCAGAGTTCCTCATCCGTCAAGGCTTCCCGCTCAGCCGTATTTTGAGTCACGGGCGTGGATGAAACAGGTTGTTTGGCCTCGGTCTCGGCAGTTTGGGGTTCCTGCGAGTCTTTTTCCAGCACTTGATCCCAGAAATCGTTTCCTCCGAGGGGTTCCTCTTCCTCATTGGAAGAAACCAGTGGAGCTTCTTCGTGGGCAAGTGGATCATCCTCCTTGTGTTCGGGAAGCAGATCAGCCCAAAGCTCTTCACCTTCGACCTCAAGAGAAGGGCTCATAGTGGGCTGTTCTTCGGAAGGCACAGTGGCCTCCTGGGACTCCATGGTGAGTTCCGGCTCCGGCTCTATTTCGAAGAGACCCGTGACCGCTGTCTCCGTACCTGCCGGAGTTTCGGTAGACTCCAGAATGGGTTCGTTCTCTTCGAGTTCCAGTTCGATTTCGGGTTCTTCCTCTTGCGGCTCCGGCTCTATCTCGAAGAGATCCGTGACCGCTGTCTCTGTGCTTGCTGGAGCTTCGGCAGACTCCAGGATGGGTTCGTTCTCTTCGAGCTCCAGTTCGATTTCGGGTTCTTCCTCTTGCGCAACAGTTTCCACGGGTTCCTGTGCAGGTTCTTCTTCTGTCTCCTCAAGGTATTCCCCGGTGTCTTCGGTTTCCGATAGGTAAGCAAAGGCATCAGCCCAAATGGGTTCGTCCTCTTCGAGCTCCAATTCGATTTCAGGTGCTTCCTCCTGGGCAACAGTCTCCGCAGGTTCCGGTGCAGACTCTTCCTCCGCAGATTCGAGAGTCAATTCCGGAATGGGTTCTATCTCTGGAGTGGGGGGAGGATCGATGTGGCTGGCGTCAGGGTCGATGGTTTGGTCAATACCCTCCTCGTCCTGATGAGGCACGGACGCCGCTTGCCCGGCCGCAGGAGTTTCCAGCGAGGCCTCCACTTCCAAAGTGAGTTCTGGCTCCTGGGGGGCCTCGCCGAGGGCCGGGGCTTCAATTTCTCCAGATACGGGTACTTCTTCAGAGTGTTCCGATTCTTCTTTAAAAGCCTGCTCAACCAGTTGTTTCATGTCCATATTCAGGCCATTCGACAAATCACCGCCGGCTGTGGTTGGATCGAAAGAAGGGGTCTCTTTATTTTCCGAGACAACAGCGGCTTCGCCGGTGTCGTCCTGTTTATCAGGTTCTTTCCAGGTGGTCTCAACTTCTGACTGGTCGGCAAAGGCATCGGTCCAGGTGGGTTGGTCCTCCTGCTCTGGCTTGGCCTGTTGAGCGAAGGCATCCTCCCAGCTGGGAAGGGCTTCGTTTTCGTTGATAGCGACCTGTTCCTCAAGGTCAACTTCCTCCTGGGTTTTTTTCGGTTGAGATTTAGCCTTATTCTGTTTTGGATCCGCTTCAGGTTTCGGTTGAGGCGTTTTAGCCTTCTCTTCCGAGGCTGTTTGAGAGGCTTTTGCTTCGACAAAAACCTCATCGTCGAAGCTCTGTTTATTCTCCTGAGGGGGTGTGGTGGATGTTTCTTTTGAAGTGGGTTCAGTGGGTAAAGCTTTTTCGCTCAAAGCTTCAGCGAGTTGTTGTTCTTCATGGATCCGGTCTTGTTTCTGGGCCTTGTCCCACCCCGCTTCAATTTCGGCCCGGTGAGCGAAGGCTTCTTCCCAGCTGGGGAGGACTTCGTTTTCGCTGATAGTGACCTGTTCCTCAAGGTCAATTTCCTCCTGGGTTTTTTCCTGTTGAGGGTTCATCGGGGCGAGGGGTGACGGTGATTCTTCAACCAGCGGGTTATCTTCGGATTCTCCCTGTTTCGCCGGGTGATCCTCAGTAATCAGGTCGACTTCCTGTTGTCGGTCTTCCGAAGAAGACAAAGGCTCTGATTTGACCTCCGGGGGGGGTGGAGGCGTTTCTTTGACTGGCTCCTCATCAACGGATTCTGCAACCGGTTTCTGGGAAGGCTGGATGGGAGGTTTTTCTTTGGGTTTGGCTTTCGTACGAGCCCCTTCTTGCATCGCCTGATTCCAAATATCGTCTAGAGACCCCTCTTCCAGGGAGTCGTCAGGGGTTTCGTTTTCAATGACTATTTCAACCGGTTCGGAGTCTTCCGAAAGGGGCTCCGTCTCCAATGTTTCGAGGGGCTCCTGGTCTTGTTCCAGTGAGGCGGGAGCCTGTTTTTTGGAGCCAGAATCTGTTTGCTCCTCATCCCTTTGGGGTGGTAGTATTGATTCAGAAAGGTGGCTTTCTGGTAACTCAGCGTCCCGAGTGTTTACCGATGCGTCCCTTTGGATTCCTGAAGGATCAGGTTTTTTGATGCCCGGACTAAATAGGAAAATAGTAAGACATTTTCCACACTGGACGTCGATGCCGGCTTCACCTGGATCAGGCAGATCGATCCTGTAGGCAGCAAGACATTTAGGGCAGGTAACTTTCATAATGCCAATTTTATTAGTGGTTTATTGGAAGTCATTATAGTAGTTCCCTGAGGGAAATCAATGCTTTCCCCAATTTTTACTTAAAAGCGGTTTGACAATCAATCCGGACCTTCGTATACTCCGGTCGAGTTAGGTGTCCGCACCAGCCAAAGCCATTGAAACCCTTATAAATAAAGGACTTTCACCGTCAGGCGGGTAAGCTCAATCTTTTCTTATATTTACATAGAAAATTTCCGATGTAAATATTGTTGCGAAAATGTGATACTATCTTCATTCAACTTTAACGCGCGGTCCTTATCTTAAATAGATGTAAACCAACAGTAGGTTGAGATGGATATCAATGCTTCTACAAAAAATCTAACTACCCTGTTATCGGTACTGGTTGTCTTTGGGTTTCTGGGTATTTTCTCCGGGAGCATCAACTATCTCAATGGGGCTCCCGTATACTACTCATCGGCAACTACCTCCCTGGACGAAAGCCACTTTTTGAAAATTAACAGGGTGCAGGAATACCAGGCTTTTCATGTCACTCTCCGTGAAAAGCAGAGAATCAAAAGTAAGATTTTCGATGTTATTTCCTCTTACTCTACCGGATTGGACGGAGTTTCTCTGAACAAGGTTCCTCAATGGATCTATGAAGCCAGCCAGAAGTACGATTATGATCCCTTTCTGTTGACCGCCCTCATTGTCACCGAAAGTTCGTTCAACAACTGGGCCAAGTCTCACCGGGGCGCCTTGGGATTGATGCAAATCCGTCCGCAGACGGGGCATGCCATGGCCACCGAAGTCAACCTGCCGTGGGATGGGAAACCGACTCTTTTCAGCCCAGAGTCTAATATTGCCTTGGGAACCTACTATCTCAATAAACTCCAGAATCGTTTTAATAACGATGTGAAGCTGGCGTTGGAAGCTTATAATCATGGTCCGACCAAGTTGCAGCGTTACATTCAACAGGGTAAGCAACTTCCGGTAGACTATTCCACTAAAGTTCTCACCATCTACGATTTGATCCGCTCGAACAACGCTTGAGACTATTTTTCCCTCCTGCACTCTATTTTCCTTGAATTTTTATCGGATTGTAAAGTTTTGTTTGTTCCCGGTGCAAATGTATAATAGGTTTCAATACCCTACCTTGATGTGTAAGAGGCAGAGGATGGGGTATCTGCAAATCAAATGCGATAGTGAGGTTTATTTCAGATGAAGTGGTTTTGGCTTTTGGCCCTGATTGGGATGAGTGTGGGTTGTTACACTAAAGATATTGAGAAGGCCTTCGATGGAGATTTTGTTGCGGTAGACAGTAACAAAATGATTAACGATTACTGCCGAAGTTGCCATATTCACCGGGATTTTACCCCGGCCAGCCACGTTGAAGAGCAGTCGCTGCTATACAAGCGGAAAGTGTTCCGGTATGCGACGGAATGCCGTACCTGCCATTATCTTGAAAAACAGTTTTCCCTCAACGATTTTACCCGGAAAACAAGAAGGCCTGAGGAGGCTAATCAGGGGAAATTCAAGGAATTTGAGCTGGGCATCCTGAGGGCTCAGAAAGCTAAGGAAAATTAGATGACCCACACCGGGAGTGACTCCCGGTGTCCAATATTCTAAGCTGGAAAATCGTTCGGTACGATTTTGAACTAACGATCCCGAAAAGAAAAAATGCCCAAAGGCTATAAAACCTTTGGGCATTTTTATTTTTAATGGATCTGAGTTTATTGAAAAGTTTAACCCGGTTTACAAAGTATTCTTGAGAGTCGGAGCGGGTTTAAATCCAACCGTTTTACTTGCCTTGATTTTAATGGCTTCCCCGGTTTGTGGATTTCGGCCGGTTCTGGCTTTTCGGGAACGCACAGTGAAGGTTCCAAATCCCGGATAGGCGAAACGCTTTTCCTTTTTGATAGATTTTCCAATTACATCGAACGTTGCATCCAGAACGTCAGCCGTCAATCGCTTACTTAAAGCAGAATCTTTTACACTTTTTGCTACAGCACCGATCAGCTCGTCTTTTGTCAAGGGAATGCCTCCTTTCGAGGGTGGTATGAGGTGGGTTGGTTCTTAGCGGATTCAATTATAAAAAATGCCGAGTAAAAGTCAAACAAAAAATGATATGGTAACCCTCTTTCCCCCCTGTATTGAGGGGGGATAAAGGGGGTATGCCTGTTTTTGAACTTTGTGATTTATGTTAAGATAACCTGACTGTTTCCAAAGTGTTTGCATGGAATAGATTTTTTAAAAGGTGCCTGCTCCGTTGAGGGAAACTTTTCACAAGGTTAAAATAAACTTTTGCTTTTGAGGGTTAACTCTTCGATTACAAAAGTAATTTGAATTTAGGAGAAAACAATTGTCGGTTTTGAATATTGCACGGCTCGGCCATCCGATATTGAGGGAAATAGCCAAGCCGGTGGACCTGAAAGCACTAACCGCGTCCGGTGGTGACAATGAACTGCAACAATTGATCGACGATATGATCGATACCATGCAGGAAGAGGATGGCGTTGGAATTGCCGCTCCCCAGGTAGCGCGTTCGTTGCAAATTATTATCGTTGAATACGAGGAGAATGAGCGATATCCCTCGCAGGATGATATTCCCTTGTCCGTTTATGTGAATCCCAAGATCACTCATTATGGAAAAGAAACCGCTTCGTTCTGGGAAGGGTGTCTGAGTTTGAAGGATTTGCGTGGACTGGTCACTCGTCCTCAGGAAGTAACGGTGGAGGCTTATTCACGCGAAGGTAAAAAAATGGTGGTGGAAGCCAAGGGTTTTTTAGCGGTGGTTCTGCAACACGAGATCGATCATTTGCTGGGCAAGGTGTTTATAGACCGGATGACAGATCTCACACAACTGGCCTGGGCCAAGGAATGGCAAACCTATTGGACCGAGAAGGAATCGGATCAAGGACCTGAGGCGATTTAATCTCATGGATACAGACTACAGAATTCTGGAAGAAGATATCCTTCGCCTGTACCGGGAGCCGATTGTCGGGGCGAATTACAACAACACTTATGGCGAGGAGAATCTGATCAACCTCGTCAACAAATACCGGAGCCTCTCGCCGGAGGAAATGAAATTCATGCAGGAGTTGGTGACCGGCTATTCGCAATCGCCCGACCTTGCGTCGAGTTATGTGTCGGTTGGCGTACTGCACGCTCTCGGTTTCAGCCAACAAGTTGAGGAAGCTTACGCCTGGGCGCAAACCCAGGACAATAGTGGACATTTCACCAGCCACTTCGATATCGGCAAATCCCTGGCCGATCATTTCATCAGCGGTTAATTCTAATAGCCCATTAGACAGAAGTCGGTGGAATTTTCGAGTCGCTGGGTTCTACGGGACAGACGGAGCCCACGCATTCGCCCTTCTTGAACTTGGAGTTCATGAACAGTAAAAACCCTCCCCACAACACGCCCGGAATCACGAACAGGCCCGCCATCCACATACCCGTTTGATGGGTGGTCAACTCCAGAGTATCGAGAGCGAAGCCGGTTGACCAGTTGCTGAGTCCCATCACCAGCGTCAACAACGCCATCTCGGTGCTGAACACGCGTCCCAGATACCTGCTGTCGGCTTCCAGATGGATCAGGGCGGAACTGAATACCCAGATGATGGAGCCGAAAAATGTGGCCAGAGCGATACTCAGAGAGGCCGACCACAAACTATGCGATTGGGCAAAAAGAAAATAGGATAATGAGCCCAGAAAGAACCCGAATAGGATGGAAATTTGTAGTACCCGGGTGGAATCGCCGAAAAATTTCTTGATGAGGATGGGTCCCAGGGCGGCTCCCAATCCCCGAGCTGAGTACATAGAGCCGATGGCCATTGAAACGGCGGAAGCGGAAGCAAACATTTTGTCGGCGTAAAGCGGGATGAGAGTCATCACCCCACCGGCAACGGCAAGTCCGGATTTCATCAATGCCAGGACGAAAATCATCGGCTGCGACATCAGATAGCGCGCGCCATCCACCAGGGTTTTGAATCCTGAAGTCACCGGGCGTTCGGCTTTTTCTTTTTCCATCGCTTCTTTAGGGCACTGGATACGGGCGATGAACCAGGCGGAGAGGAGAAAGGTAAACGCGTCGATGACAAAGGCGGTCTTGATGCCGAATACGCTCACTAACACGCCGCCCAACGCGGCGCCGACGGCCAGCATTACCGACCAGGTGGAGCCGCTGAGGGCGTTGGCGGTGACCAGGTCCTCACGCGGGGTGAGGGATGGGATGATGGCGCTCCGGGCGGGTTCAAAGAATCCGGCTAACGCGATTTCTACTACCGCCAGGCTGTACAGCAACCACAAATCTTCGGCTTCATTCACCAATAGAAATCCCAGTACCACGACGAAGCGAAGCACATCGCTGGTGATCATGATGACTTTGCGGTCCATCCGGTCGATCAACACCCCGGCCAACGGACTGACGAAGAAAATCGGCAGGAGTTTGGCCACCATGACCGTGGCCATGGCGGTGCCAGTGCCGCTGAGTTGAAGGACGAGTATGTAAATGGCGATACTGTTCAGCCAGTCCCCCAGTTCAGAGACCACCTGTCCGTACCAGAGATTGCGGAAGGGACGGTTGGTTTTCAGCAGGTGGACATAGCCGATGGAGCGTTGGGAGTTCATACTTCATCCTGGGGCAAAGAGAGCTTTCGGTTCAGAAGTCTACCGTATGGGCCCCGGTTATGATAATATTTTATATTCTCTATTTCTTATTTCAAGGTGATTATGGAAGAAACACCGTATGAGTTAGAAGATAAGGTTGATAATTGGGTGGGTCGGTTATTTCTGTGGGGGGCCCTTCTGTTGTCGACTCTTATCACCGTTATCTACTGTATGGCGAATCCTCCCGATTCTGAAGAGGTGCAGAGGATGCGTATTTTCTTTCGCGAAAACGGGATGCAGGTCACGACCTTCATCAAACTGCCGCGTGAAGAAATGGAAGCCTTTGCAGAACGGCAGAGGCACCCCTTTTACAGAACCTATATGCGGGCTTCTGAAAATCAGAAACTGAAAACCAACGCGCTAATCCATAATTCCATCGATTACCGACCGGCCCAATACTGGTTCAATGCGGTATTTCTCTGGTTCATCTGTTTTACGACCATCTGGTTTTTGGGTCTCATGACCCAGGGTGTGGTCAATCTGGTACGCCAGAGACCCGACCTTAAATAACCTCACTCACTGCGAGCATTCATGACCGTTGATCAAATCCGGCTTTCTATTTTCCTGGGAGTGTTGGTGTTGATGCTCGTTCTGGAATGCCTCATTCAACGGCACCCAACGGTGGACTCCAAACCTCGCCGTCTGGCGGTCAACTTTTCACTCACCGGTTTCAATGTGTTGCTGGTCCGGGGATTACTCGGTTCTGCGGCGGTGGGCATGGCGCATTTCGCCGGACAACACGGGTGGGGCCTGCTCAATTATCTCGATTGGCCTGTTCCGTTGGAAATGGCGATGGGAATCATTTTTCTGGATCTTATGATTTATATCCAGCATGTGGTGCTCCATATGATTCCATTTTTCTGGCGATTCCACAAGGTTCATCATTCTGATTTGGATTTGGACGTGTCCTCTGGGTTCCGCTTTCATCCGCTGGAGATTCTGGGTTCGATGGTGTACAAGCTGGGCCTCGTGGCGGCACTGGGGCCGTCGGCGATGACGGTGGTGGTGTTCGAGGTGATTCTCAGCGGCATGGCAATGTTCAGCCATTCCAATATCAAACTGCCGCTGGAGCTGGACCGTACTCTCCGGTGGGTGTTCGTGACGCCGGATATGCACCGGATTCATCATTCTGTCGAAGTGGCGGAGACCAATTCCAATTACGGATTCAATATTTCCATCTGGGACCGCCTGCTGGGGACGTATATCCACGACGGCAAGAAGCCTCAGCCTGAGATTGTTATCGGCGTCCCCGAATTCCGCACCCCGGAGCAGGTGTCCCTACTCAAACTGGTGCTCATGCCCTTTCGAAGTACGCGTTAACCGGGCAAGACCCGGAGCTGTTTTTCAATTGCGCACGGTACTCATCGATTACTGTTAACCGTCAGCCAGTTACCTCCCTCGCTAGGGGGCAGGATTATTACCCAATTTCCGCAAAGATTGATAAGATACGGAGATGTCTATCAGATTTTATTGGATCAGTTTCATTATTGTCATGGGTTTGACCATGCTCATCAGTTGGGTCAAGCAAACCCGGACGCGTAAGGAATTTCTCACAATTTTACTCAAGGTGACGCTGGGGTTTATCGGGACCGTCCTCGCCCTGTGGGGTCTTTCTCATTTGCTGGTCGCCTTGGGAGTCTCGAAATCCGGTTTTATTTTTTAAGTCCTGCCATGTTGGTTGGAGGTATACGGTTGGAGAATCTCGAATTTACACCCTTCATGTTCATGGTGCTATTCCTGGCTTTTCTGTTCATCTCGTATTTTATGGGGATGATGATTCACTCGGCCTGGATGCATGACGATCACCCCAAAATGAAACGGAACAGCCGGATGGCCTGGGTTTTATGTATGGCGGCGGGGACGGGTGTTACAGGGTGGTTGTTTGCCTACGGTTATTACGTCAATTTTTGATTGGAATACCTCCGCAAACCGACCTCAAAGAATTTTGACAGGATAAAAGGAATGGATTTATCATAATCACCCCTGCATCCCCTACTTGAAAAGGAGGGGGAACGGTTTGTCATCCTGAGGAGCCCACGGTGACGAAGCATCTATGTTTTTAATCGCTGTTACTTATAATCTTGGGTAGCAAAACTGCTGAGGTATTACGCCGCAACGGCTCTGCATAACTTCCTAGGGGGTAGCCCGTTGCCTCCCTCGCTAGAGGGTTAGCCGGCGAGGATGTCGATGACTCTCTGGCAGTCGTTTTTGTAGGTGAGGATATCGGATTTTTCCTGATCGTCCAGATCGTCGTCCGCCATATTCTCCTCAAGCATTTCAATAGCGTCGTTGAGGCCGCCAGCCGCGATATCCAGTTCGTATTCAGCCAGAGCGTAAATAGAGGGGTTGGTTCTCAGTTTGTCATAGACCCGGGTATATCGGGTCTTATATTCCATGACCTCTTTCATTTTGGTTTCCGAAAGAGCGTTCTTGAGTTCCATATTGATATCCGAAATAGCGTCGTTCAGAGCCATTTTGATGGTTTCGATATCTTTTGCATTGATCGACGCGAGAGATTTCATTTTTTTCCTTCCTGATGATGCAGGGCTAAAAGAGATTTTCATCCGGCTTTATGGGTGAAAATTCCGGGTCAATGATTTAAGAGCTGACCCCACATTATATAACAGAAAATAATAAAAAAAACCCGCGTTTCCAAAGAAAACGCGGGTTAATCTTTTAGGGATTAGGAACCAATTTCCACTTTGACTGATTTCGGTTTGGCCTCTTCTTTTCTGGGCAGAACTACAGTGAGAATCCCGTTGGCCAGTTTGGCTGAAATTTTATCCGGGTCGACCCCTTCGCCGATACTGAACGAACGTTCGAAACTTCTGCGGCTGAATTCCCGCATCCGGTAATGTTCCCCTTCTTTTTCCTGAGATTCCTCGGCATGGCCTCTCAGGGTCATCCGGCCGTCCTTGATCTCAAGGTCGATATCCTTTTCCGTTAAACCTGGAACCTCGGCGGTCAAAGTATAGTCGTTTTCATTTTCAACGACATTGACTTTCAGGTGTCCCTCGTAAACGCGACGGTCCTCCGTGTGAGCCCATGGCCAGAAATCATTGAGAAAGCGATCGGTATCAAGCAATCGATCCATATAGGTTTTAGGTGCATATTTGACGACATTCATGATGATCCTCCTGAAATAAGTTTTAAGATTGTGGATATTCCAGTCCGGTACCGAACCATCTTTCCTGATCTATAGATAAAACCGTGGTCAGGGCGTGTCAAGGTGAGTATCAAAAAATGTGGCGTCGCGTCGCTACGATGGGGGGGGGGAGTGCCGTAAGTTGTGCCGGGACTTCAGATACCGATAGTTTTCTGCCGGGCTAAGGTTGTCGTTTTCCGATGAAGGCGACGTACATGGCGGTCTCATTCACGCCATCGATACGCAGGAGCTTGTTGACCTCGTCGTCAAAAAAGGCGCAGGTGGTCATGACGGCAAGCCCCATAGATGCGCAGGAGAGATAAAGATTCTGGCCAAGGTGTCCAATATCGAGTAATACATACCGGTACCCGCGTTCACCGTATTTGAGTTTGGTTCGCTCAAGGACTCCGGAAATCAAAACGACAACAGAGGCTCGACGAACGTATTCTTGCCCAGCACAGACCTCTTGCATTTTTTCTGTGAGGTCTCCCTGAATCAATAATTCAAGCTCATGATTCGGCACATTGTAATGATAGATTCCGGGCTCGACACCGGTAACCTTCCGGACGGCAATATAGATTTCCGCCGGGTACAGGGCTCCCGCCGAAGGAGCGGATCTTACATCCAGACGGGAGCCGTTCTTGCCGGGTATTTCGCCGGTAATGCCATAGGTTTGGTGCAGAATTTTGGACAATTCATTCAGATCTATATCCAGGTCGGCAAAATCCCGTAAGCTTCTCCGCGACGAAATGACCTCGTCAAACGTGCGGTTATTTTGTGGGATGCTTTCGATAGCAGGAAGCTTGACTCGTGGCAAATTAGGGTATTGCTTGTGGGCGCGCGACATGGCCTGCAAATCGGCTGCGGAAAAATCGCTCACAGGCAACATCTGTTGAATGGTCAGGGGATGTAGCTTGGTATTTTCATGGTAAAGCTCGGACACGGAAAGAGGGGGTGGATCCAGTTGGGATTCCAACGCGGGAATGGATTGGGCTCTTATTTTTGACATGGCAAACTCTCGTTACATTTAAGGAAACATATGTGGATAAGGGTTTACCTCTTCTTCAGTGAGAGGTTGGGCTTTCAGTCCCATCTGGCAGGGGACTTGATAGAGCCGTGTTCCTCCCAAATGCATTTGTGTATGGCTAATGTCCAGGGGTTGCATCCCGGGCACCACCACGCGAACCACTTTGAATCCTACTTCATCCACGTCGACAGTGGTCAGATCCTTAACGACCACATTTAAATCCTTTTCACCCAGTTTGTCCACAAGGGTTTGTATGTTGCGGACCATATTTTCGTCGGATACATTTTTTATATTCTGAAGTGAAATCTGTTTGCCAGAGGGGTTGAGGAACTCCAAGGATTTGCTGAGATTCGGGTCCACCGCATAAGCCAGCGCGCGAAGTACCAGTGTATTGATATCGCTGTAATCTTTTGAAGGTTTGTAATCTTTTTTAGCCAAAGCATACCGCCCGATTCCCACCCAGCTCAAACACACTTCTTCCAGGGCCAGCATGAGGGCTTTGTTGGGATTCAGGTCCGCCGACATCCCAATTACCGTATGGGGGATCTGACCGGAGGTGCTCCGGAGTAAAACGATAATTACAGGAGCCTCAATATCCGAGGGAATGAGATAAGCCTGGCATTCGGCTGGAAGCACCTGCAACTCATCTAAAATAGATTGAACAAAAGGGTCGCTGACGGTGGAGAGGTCTATCCTAGAGCAGGGCAATTGATTTTGCCACATGATCATAAAGGCGTCGCGTTCGATGACCTCCAGGATTGCTTTGTAAATGGCCGGCGCGAAATTGGAACCGCAAGCCAATCCTGTTGATATGGGTCTATGAGTTCGAGGTTCGAGCAATGGGTCAAACTGATAAGGGATATGAACAAAAGAGGCCGGGACCAGGACAGGTCGATCATGACTTAAAGAAAAAGCTGAAGCCCAACGCAAAGGGGTGGATGCCGTAAGAGGGGAGAAAGGGAAATCGGGTTTCGCATATTGCTTTTCACTGAACAGCGCAAAATCCTCCGGATGAACGGCTTCGCAATCCAAATCGCTATAAGCGGATAAAATAAAATCTTCGTATTTAAAATGACCGGGGCAATACCGTTCGATACTTTCCCCCACCGCTTTCATAATGGCTCGTTTGGGATCAATGGAGGTGGCATCCCCGTAATTCAACGTCTGCATACCCGTTAAAGCAAGAGAATTGGCGGGGGTACTGCGAGCAAAATAGACTGAGGGTTCATTGGCGGCCAGATTGTCAAATTCCACCGTTGAAATGATGCCCGTGCGTTTGCTGATTAATTTTTTAGCGGCTTGCAGGGCATCCGTCAGAGTTTTAGGAGGACCGTTTTGCAGGATATTAAGAGATAAACGAGCATTATTCGAGGCGATCATTGGTTTAGTGAGATGAGATCCCAAGGTTCACGCTTTGGTTTTTGTAAATTGCAGGCAGGACAACGCGGTAGCCGCAGAACGTCATGTCCTTCCACCAAAGGAGTTGTTGCCTCAAACTCATAGAGTCGTCCGATAGTTTTAGGCGGTGCAAAACCCGAAACAATCCGCGCCATCTCCAAAGTGACCTGCTCCGCCAGGGTCGACCACAGGGGATTTAAAAACCCTTCGCTTTTAGAAGAGGTGGTGGCACTGGTTTGCTTTCGAAAACCGACATAACTTTGCAGTTCCGGGGCATTGGATGCCAACCGTTTGTCGTAGCAAATATAACAGGCCGATTGATAGGGAATGATGGAGGGCCCCATTATGCCTTTGGTTCCGGAAAGGGCCACATGCATCCACCGGGTTTGGGTTTCAAGACAGGCTGCGTTCAGATTCTGGAAGAACCGGAAATCCGAGGAATCCTGGCAGGCAATGAGAAAGTCCACATCTTTCAGTTGACCGGTCACTTCCTTATGGAATTGAGTGCGGTCATACGCGGTCTTTGCGCTGAGACCCTCGATTTCTGCCAGGGATCCGAAACCCATGCCCAGGAGACCCTTGTGAATACGGCTTGTCATTGAATCGGAACCGATCAAAGCCACCCGCGCTTTATGCAGAAGGGCCAGTGTACCTGCCGGATCCAGCACGAAATGAGAAAAGAACTGAACCAGAGCTTCATTTTCTATAAGATTTTCGGGAGTCAGCGGCGGTGGCGGAGTAACAACGCCTTCCTGCAAAACGCCGTTGGCACGCAATATTTTAAGTAAAAAAGTGATCGTGGTGGGAAGATATTTGGGGTCGCTGGAAGCGAGGATTTCCTCAACAGTGCGCTGACCGTCCAACAAGGGGCGGACAGATTGGAAGGTTTCAATAAACAAGGGATGCTGTAAGGTGAACGAGAATTCCGCCCCACGTAACTGCATGCGACTGTCACCCAGATCGATAAAAGTGACCCAGGGAGCCAATCGTGGTTTTTGGGGCAGTGGAACGGTGATGTAATCCACCATGGTAGATTCAGCCATGATCCCTGATTCCTTTAAATTCCATTTCCGACGATCTTACCAGAAATAAAAAAAAAGGCATTACCCAATTTTGAGTAATGCCTTTTCCACTTACAAAAACTTTTCGCTAGTTGTCACTTTAGAGACAACAGCAACAACACAGCTCAGCGGGCCGAGGCGTCACTGCCTGAATGAGGGAATTATTGGATTGCATGGCAATCATATCTTCCTGACTCAGGTTGAATTTGCCTTTGACTTGTTCGGAGTTCATGCCTTCGTTGGCAGAAAGCTGTTCAATTGCTTCTTGAAAATTTTGATGGCTCATAGATTGCCTCCTCATTTTTAAAAGGAATTCTTGATAAAAAGAACTTTATTGAGAATCGCAGTAATTACGGTAAGGCGAACTTACCTTCCTTGTATCAAAATTAGAAAACTTTGTCTACCAAAAAGTGTTATTGTAACTCTGTTTTTCCGATATTAATAAATCCTTTATTTTTAAATAAGATACAAGGGGCATTGTAAATTTATTACCCCTTTTGGGGAAAATTATTGATTTAGCACTTTTAAAAGGGGGGTTGCATCCTTTATAATATATTTATTCAGAAAGAAAATGTAAAGCAGTTAAGCCCACTCTCATTTCTTCAATGCTTTGGGAAATGAGGAAAAATAATTGTTAATAAGGCATCGCTTATGATTAAAATTAAAAATTTTCGAGAATTCGATAATATTTTTAGAGATGATCGCAAGCTGGCCTTGCAAAACGGCTTTTTGGGGTTCTGCTTACAGAAAATCCAAAAGGCAATATCCTCTCTTTACAGAGATTCCAGGCAAAATTTTTCCTCCAGCCCCCGGCATTTAAAACCATCCAGTATTCGAACCCTTTGTTTGAGTGGTTTTATTATTTGCCTGGTTGTCATGTGTCCCAATCCGGTTTTTTCAGATGAAATAAAATTAACCCCGGATGAAGAGAAAATGTTGGAGGGGGATATGAGTATTAGCCAACTAATGCAAGCAGAAGTTGTTGTGACCTCCGTCAGTAAAAGGCCGGAACAAGTTCACAAGGCGGCTTCTGCCATTTATGTGCTGACGGAAGAGGATATTCGCAGGTCGGGTGCGGTGAACATTATGGAAGCCCTGCGTATGGTGCCGGGGGTTCTGGTTTCAAAACTCAATCAAAATCGATACGCCATTTCCATTCGGGGATTCAACCAGCGGCTGGGTTCAGACAAACTCCTGGTGCTGATGGACGGCCGTTCCATTTACAGCCCGGTGCAGTCGGGCGTGTTTTGGATTGGGCAGGACACGGTTTTGGAAGATATCGAACGCATTGAAGTGATCCGTGGTCCGGGGGCGGCGCTCTGGGGTTCCAATGCCGTAGCCGGGGTGATCAACATCATCACCAAAAGCGCTGGAAAAACTCAGGGAGGTTTGGTTGCAGGGGGGGTGGGTACCGAAGAACGCGGCTTTGGCACACTGCGTTATGGTGGAAAATTAGAAAATGGTCTCAACTACCGAATCTATGGCAAATACAGAGACCGGGATGAGGGTAAGGCCGCTGACGGGAGTGATGCGTTTGATGACAAGCAAATAGGCCAGGGAGGGTTCCGGACCGATTGGCAGGTTAATAAGCAGGATCTTCTCACTGTGCAAGGCGACTATTATCGGTTGAATTCCGAACTGGACTTCACCAACCGGTTTGTTTCTTTAGCGGCCGGATCGACACCCTTTCAGGGGACCAATGTTCAGGAGGGCACCAATTTCCTGACCCGATGGAATCGCACTTTCGATGATGCCTCCTCGTATCAATTACAGATGTATTATGACCGCCTGAAACGGAAATCAGGCGTTCCTTTTGATAATGTAGTGGATCAATTGGATATTGACTTTCAACACAACTTTTTATTGGCAGACGCGCATAACTTTTCCTGGGGGTTGAATTACCGGTATACCTATTTCGATTTGGAAACAACCAGTATTATTCAAAACACCAAAAAGGATAGCCATCTGGCAAGTTTGTTTTTGCATGATGAAATTGAATTGATTCCCGAACAATTAAGCCTGATTTTAGGAACCAAGTTTGAATATAATGTTTTTTCGGGATTGGAGATCCAACCCAGTGTTCGCACGGCCTGGAACCCTAGTCCGAATCATACCATCTGGGCGGCCTTCTCCCGGGCGGTTCGGTTGCCGACGGTTACCGATGAAAATATAACGGTTAATCAGGTCCTCATTCCTGCTCCGGGTATCTTTGGCACGGGAAATCCTACGTTACTTCAGCAAATCCCCAATACCGGAACGAAACCCGAAGAATTGTTGGCTTATGAATTGGGTTACAAGGTCAAAGCTAGTGAAAAACTGAGTTTTGACGTCACCGCCTTTTATTTTGACTACGATAACTTGATTGCAAGTAATACCAGCGGCACGGCATTTTTCCAGCCCGGACCGCCAGCTCCGACAGGCTTTCACGACATACTTTTTGTTACTAATGATAATTCAGTGAAAGGTGAAGTCTACGGTCTGGAATTGAGCGGACAATGGCAGGTTTTGAGAAACTGGCGGCTTTCCGGGAGTTATACCTTCGCCGATACCCAACTGCATCCCTTCCCCGGTGCTCCTGTTAGTAGCACTACGTTCCAGGAGGGGTTTGAAGCGGAAGGGGAGCCGGAGCATATTTTCAATATTCGCTCTTATCTGAATTTGCCCCACAATTTGGAATTTGACACCTTTTATTATTATGTGAGTGAAAACAATTCCCGATCCGTTCCAGCCTATGGCCGTCTGGATGTGCGCTTGGGCTGGCAGCCTATGAAAAATGTCGACCTGTCTTTTGTCGCCCAGAATTTATTGGATAAGTCTCATCCGGAACTCAAGGAGTTATTGGAAGTGAGTTCCGAAACCCAGCGTAGTTATTACCTGAAAGCGACCCTTAAATTTTAAGGTGAGTAATTTGTTTTTTCACCGTTCATAATTCGGCTTATTCCATTGGGTTTTTGATGAATAAGGCGGGAGTGGTTGACACAGATTATTACCCAGGAACAAATATATTGAACAGGTCCACTGAAATTAATAGCAATCTCATGTCAAAACGTAAACTCCTCGAATTATTCAAATCCCTCCCTGGCTGTTTAGCCTTATTCAGTCTGCTCATTTTTTTACTGGTCAATTTTGTTTCCTCAAAAGCCATGGCCCAGGGGTCCTCTTCACGGGCCTATATAATCAAGGCGGGTTTCATTTACAATTTTACCCGGTTTATCAAGTGGTCGCCCCAATCGAATTCCTATAAAAAGAATCACAAATATAATATTTGCGTCGTCGGTGATAACCCCTTTGGCTCCATTCTCAGCCGTCTTGAGGAAAAACACCGTCTTAAAGAACATCCCCTGGAGATCACACTGGATGTATCCAGAGGTGATTATCAGGAATGCCACATACTTTTCGTTAGTGTTTCTGAGCGATACGATGTCGAACAAATTGTCGAGCAAACAAAAGATTTCCCAATTCTAACCGTTGGAGATACGGAAGGTTTTGCAGAGCGGGGAATAGATATTAATCTCCTCGTTGTTGAAAACAGGGTCAAACTTGAGATTAACAAACAATGTTTGGATACGAAGGGATTCAAGGTCAGTTCCGAACTTTTAGACTTGGCAACCATTGTTCGGGGAGGGGCCTGCCAATGAACTATTTTAGTGGTATTTCCATTAAAGGGAAGTTGGTCCTGTTGCTGGTTGCGCTGGTTACGTTTACGATGCTTTTGCAAGGAAGTATTTTGGTCTATAACGATATCAAGAAACTGAAGATCAATATTGTGGAAAACCTTTCAGTTCTCGCGTCGGCCATTGGGTCCATGAGCCGAGCGGCAATTCTTTTTGAAGATGCAAGGACGGGAAGAAGGATCCTTTCTTCTTTGGAGGATGAAAAACAGATTGACCTTGCAGTCATTTATAAAACGGACGGCCAAGTTTTTGTTACGTATTCCAGGAATAAAACCGTAACATTTGGGCCGCCCCCGTTCGATCATGAAGGGCAAGTGATTACGAAGCGAGGGATTGAAATTATAAAAAATATTGTTTTGGAAGATGAGATTCTGGGGCAAATTTATATAAAAGCAAACTTAAATGAAATGGAAGCCAAAATTGAAAATCATTTGGTTTCGGGCGTTGGGATTTTTTCCATCATTCTATTGATTTCAATTCCGATTTCCGTTCTGCTACAAAGATTTATCTCGGAACCTATATTGTCTTTGGCTCAGACGGCTCAAAAAGTATCTGAACTCACAGACTATTCACTGAGGGCTACTTACAAGGGAAAAGATGAGCTGGGGGTTTTGTACTCTGGGTTTAACGAAATGTTGACGCAAATTCAGAGCAGAGACCAAACATTGGAGCAGTACCGCTCTAATCTAGAGGAATTGGTTAATGAGCGGACCAGAGAGTTGGAGGCGGCTCAGAAGGAACTTGTGAGCAAGGAGAAATTGGCGGTTATGGGTACTCTGTCTGCAATGGTAAGCCATGAAATTCGGAACCCTTTGGGAACGATTCGCAACACGGTTTTTAATATCAAACAACTGGTCAGCAAAAATAATTACGATCTAGGCCCCGAGCTTGATAGAATTGAAAGAAACGTAGTCCGCTGTGATCATATTATTGAGGAGCTTTTAGATTTTACCCGGCTACAGGAAAGAAATTTTGAGCCTGTTGATATTGATCCTTGGTTGAAAGAATTGATCGATGAGCAAACAGTGCCTGAAGAACTGGATATCGCGATAAACTTAAAGGCGCAGGTTGTAGTTCAGATTGACATTGAAAGCTTTCGTAGGGCTGTTATCAATGTCATGCAAAATGGAATCCAGGCTATGACTAAAGCCAAGATTGGCAAAAAATCCGAACAACCCAGCCAAAAGGATATAAAGCTGACTATAGAAAGTCGCGTCGCCCAAGGCCGAGTGGAGTTGATCATCACTGATAACGGTGAAGGAATACCGCAGGCAAATTTAGGTAAAATTTACGAGCCGCTTTACAGCACTAAAAGTTTTGGGGTTGGGCTGGGTTTGCCGATAGTGAAAGGAATCATGGAGCAACATTTAGGCGGAATTGATATTGATAGTCAGGTCGGTATAGGGACAAAAGTCACTTTATGGGTGCCTGTCAAAAAAGGAAAGTAAAGAGATGCAGGAAGATAAAAAGACCCCAAATGAAGGTCCGTTGGATTATCAAATTATGATTATTGATGATGATCTGGACTATGCGGATAGTTTGAAGATGATTCTTGAGAATGAGAATTACAAAGCCGTATTGGCCCACAGTGAAGAAGAAGCATTGGAGTCTATAGAGAAGAATGCTGTGGATTTAGCATTGATTGATATTCGGTTGGGGCAGGATAACGGAATTGATTTGCTTCTTAAGTTAAAAAAGGTACGGCCCAGTATCCTGTGTGTCATGATTACGGGGTTTGGGACCATAGAGACTGCCATCCAAGCCCTTAGGTATGGGGCTTATGATTACCTTCGAAAACCTGTCAACCCTGAAGAACTGATTGTCTCTTTAAATAGAGGAGTTGAAAAGATTCGGCTGGTTAGGGAAAGGCAGGCTAGAGAAGCCAGAGCAAAGAGCTTTAAGGCTGATGATACAAAGCCGCCTCCATCATAATTGGATAGAAGTGCTCATTGCTGACAATGGCGAAGGAATACTATCGGTAAACTCAGAAAAAATATATGAACCGATGAGCAGTATAAATTTTTTTTGGGTTAGATGGGTCTGGCAATCATAAAGGGAATCACGGGGCAACATTTAGGTGGGATTAACATCGATAGTCAGGTCGGCAGGAACAAAATCTATTTTATGGTTGCCCGCTAAAAAGGAAATCAAGGACATGCCGGAAGAAATAAAGACTTCAAAATCAAGTCCGCTGGATTGCCGAATCCTGATTATTGACGATGATCAGGATTTTGCGGCAAGTTTAAAGCTGATTCTTGAGAGTGAAAACTACCAGTCATTATTAGCTTACAGCGAAGAAGAAGCATTGGAGTCTGTTGTCAAAAATGATGTGGATTTGGCATTGATCGATATCCGATTGGGTCAGGACAACGGAATTGATTTGATCCCCAAGTTAAAAAAGATACAGCCTGACATTTTATGCGTCATGGTCACTGGGTTTGGATCTGTAGAGACAGCCGTCCAAGCCCTTAATAACGGGGCTTATGATTATCTTCGGAAGCCAGTCAATCCCGGGGAACTATTGGCGACTCTACGCAGAGGTTTTGAAAAGATTCGACTGATTAATGAGAAGCAGATTATGGAAGGTACTTTAAGTGAAGTCGAACAGCAGATCGAAGCTTCTTTTAGTCAAGCGGCAATAGGCATTGCTCATTTATCTTTAAAGGGAACGTGGCTCACTTGTAATGATAAATTTTGCCAAATTATTGGTTATGATCAAGGCGAATTACTTAAAATATCCATTTTTGATATTACCCATCCGGATGGAGTTCCTAATATCCGAAAAATGATTGATGATCTTTTAACAGGCAATGTCCAATATTTTTCCAAGGAAACTCAATGCCTGAGAAAAGATGGCCTTCCCGTTTGGGTGAATATTAAAATTTCGCCGGTCTCTTCGCCATCAGGTCAGCCTCTATACTTTATACTATTTATAGAGGATATAACTAAAAGAAGAGAGATCGAAGAAATGCTTCAGAATCTAGTTAAGGATTTAGCTGAAGCCAATCAAAATTTGGAGGATTTTACCCGCACAGCATCACATGATCTCCAAGAGCCTTTGCGAAAAATTGTTTCATTTAGTGATCGTTTGCGAAACTCTATGGGAGATAAACTGGATAGCAAAGAAAAAGAATACTTTCATCGGCTTGAAAACGCTTCCATTAAAATGCAAAAGCTCATTGAAGATCTTCTTCGATATTCGAAGATTTCTTCTTTGGCTCCAGAAATGGAGTCAGTCGATTTGATGAAGGTCGTCGATGAGGTGCTCCTGGATCTCGAAGTGAGCATTGAGCGATCAAAGGGGATTATTGAAATAAAGCGTCTTCCGGAAATTGAAGCGGATAAAACCCAAATGCGGCAACTCTTTCAAAATTTAATCAGCAATGCCCTGAAGTTTCATACCAAAACTGAACCGCCTAGGATAGAGATTGATAGTCTTCGCAACGAAAACGGGCGTTGGGAGCTTTTTATCCGTGATAAGGGCATCGGAATGAAAGAGGAACATATTAAACGCATTTTTAAACCTTTTGAGCGACTTCACGGGTCATCCGAATACCCCGGTACCGGGATGGGGTTGGCAATATGTTTAAAAATAGTAACACGCCACCACGGAAAGATTACGGTAAAGAGTTCTTTAGGGAAGGGTTCTTTGTATACCGTGGAGCTACCCGAAAAGCAAAACTAGGAATAAGATCCCGGTTTATTTAAGGCTTCCCCGTTTGAAAAGCGCTCCCCACCCGCAACTCAGTCGCCAAGGTCTCATTGCCGGGTTCTTGGGAGTGGGGAGACTCCTACAAAGACCATGAGGGGCACAAGGAATAGAAATAGTTCTAATTTGCCAGCTTTCATTTTGAGCCTTTTAAAAGTAAGAAAAGCTTTCAACAAAAACCTGAAGTGCTGAACTAATTTTCTAAACCAAGATATCCCTGATCAAGCAAGCCATTTGAAAGTATGGTGGGCCCACCAGGATTCGAACCTGGGACCGCCCGGTTATGAGCCGGGAGCTCTAACCAGCTGAGCTATGGGCCCGCGCATCATGCGGCTAGCTCTCGATGAAACTGCGCAGTTTCTTGGAGCGACTGGGGTGCCGCAGTTTACGCAGGGCCTTCGCCTCGATCTGTCGTATGCGTTCCCGGGTAACGGCAAAATCCTGCCCCACTTCCTCCAATGTATGTTCGGAATCGAGTCCGATCCCAAACCGCTTTCGCAGAACTTTTTCCTCCCGGCTGGCCAATGTTCCCAGAACCTTCATGGTTTGATCCTTGAGGTCCTTTTTGACCACCGAATCGATCGGTGACAGCACTTTTTTGTCTTCGATGAAATCACCGAGATGGCTGTTTTCCTCTTCACCGATGGGTGTTTCCAACGAAATAGGTTCTTTGGCGATTTTCAAAACCTTGCGGACTTTGTCGACCGGAAGACTCATCTTGGCGGCGATTTCCTCCGGAGCCGGTTCCCGTCCCAATTCCTGCACCAAGTGTCGCGAAACCCGGATCAATTTGTTGATTGTTTCAATCATATGAACTGGGATACGGATGGTGCGGGCTTGGTCCGCAATGGCGCGGGTGATGGCTTGGCGGATCCACCAGGTGGCGTAGGTACTGAACTTGTATCCGCGCTGGTATTCAAATTTATCCACCGCCTTCATCAGTCCGATGTTGCCCTCCTGAATGAGATCCAAAAACTGCAGGCCGCGGTTGGTGTATTTTTTAGCGATACTCACCACCAGACGCAGGTTGGCTTCGGCCAATTCGCGTTTAGCATTTTTGTCCTTTACACGACCGCGCGCGATGGTGCGAACCGTCGACAGCAGTGAATCCTTAGAGGTCGTTGTTTCCTTTTCAATTTTCCGGACTTTGCGATGGCATGCTTGAGCTATTTTCATATAGCCCTCGAATTGTTTTTTAGTCACCACCTTGCCTTTGGGTAGTTTGACGCTCTTCTGCTTGGTCCAGTTTTTGGCCAGTTTTTTGATGTCCGCCAACGACATTTTTAATTCTTTTTCCAGCAGACGCTCTTCTTTTCCAGCTTCGCGAATCGAAGCGGCGATCTCATAAATATTCTCAATGATACCGTCCAGAACATCGGCATGGAAACGCAAGTCGCGAACCATATTTTCAAGAATGGTTCGTTGAGCCTCCAACTCTTTGGTGACCTTGGCCTGCATTTTTTCTGAAAGTTTGGTCTCGCTCCGGGCTTGGAGTTTTTCCACTTTTTTAAATTGAGTGGACAGAGCTCGGATGGCTTTCATCACCCGCTTGGTCTCATCTTTTTCGCACACTTCCTTTTTGTTTTCAGGGTCCACCGCCGGTTGTACGATAAAATCAAATACGCTGAGTTCGGACTTTTTCACCAAGTCCGCCAGGTATTCAAATTCCTGGAGGGTGACGGAGCAGTTGGCCACGGCAGCAAGAACCTCATTTTGTCCCGATTCAATGCGTTTGGCGATCTCCACTTCCCCTTCCCGGGTCAAAAGTGAAATAGTACCCATTTCCCGTAAATACATCCGAACCGGATCATCAATGGTGACATTGTCCGGTTTGGCTGCCGGCACGGGTTCTTCGGGAGCGGGTTCTTCTTCTTTTTCCGTTTCCAACTCGGCTGTTTTATCGCTTTTAGTGGCGGTGTCCACGATCTCGATTTCGTTTTCCCCAAAAATGTGCATCAGATCGTCAATTTGCTCTGGAGCGACCAGATTGGCGGGAAGGACGTCATTAACTTCCTCATAGGTGAGATATCCTTTTTCCTTACCCAAGGCAATCAATTGGTTTACTTCAGTAACATCAGCGATTTTTTCGACATTAGACATTAGTGCGTATTCTCCTGCTGGAAAAATAAATTGATAGATTTTATAGGTTTAGATGCAAAAACCTTATTGCGGATGCAGGGAGACTTGTATCTCACACATCTGCTGGTGCAATTCCCGCGACCGATCGGTTTCGCCGGCCTGTTCCGCCTGGTTCCGTTGTTTCTTTAAGACGTTGATTTTCCTATCGATAGTGCGCTTCCGAATTTCATGGATGCAGTCGGCGACCGCTTTTTTCACGTTATCAAACAATATGGGTTCCATACTCACCTGCGTCAAAACTGTTTTCACTTCAGGCTGGTCTGTATGGTCAATCAACCGGTCCACCCGCAACGGTTGATCGCGTTCAATCAAATTGTATAGAAGGTTTGCAGTTTCCCGATAGAGGGGATTCTCATATTCGGTCAGTGCCACGTTGGCCGCAATGTCCCGAGCCGCTTCCGTATTATCCAGTATCAGGTGGATCAGATACCATTCCGGATCGAGGTTCGCCTTTTTGGAAGAGACCGGCGCGTCCACCCGGTTTTTATTTTGCGCCAGCGATTTCCTCATTTCCTCCAGAAAAGCACGATCCTCGACCCCTACTTTTTCTGCGACATAACGGATGTGTTCACTCCGCTCCACGCTGTTTTTGATCTTGGCCAATACGGGGAGTACTCGATTGATGGCACCGAGCTTATCCTCCGTGGTCCGGGTTTCCGCCGTGCGCAGGATGCGGCCCAGCAAATAATGGACAAACGGCTGGGCATCCTGAATCAATTTGAGAAAGGCCTCTTTCCCCTGTTCCTGAATTAAGGAGTCCGGATCGTGCCCCTCGGGGAGGACGGCGACGTATACCGATAATCCGTTCTCCTGCAATACTTCATACCCACGTTCAGCGGCGGCGTGGCCTGCCGGGTCGGCATCGAACACCAGAGTCACTTTGGAAGCGAGTGGCTTCAACAGCAATGCTTGTTGAGTGGTCAGGGCCGTGCCGCAGGTAGCGACCGTATTCTGCACGCCGTTTTCCCAGGCGCGCATCTGGTCGAAATAACCTTCCACGATCAATACCTGATCTTCCCGACGGATGGCTTCTTTAGCTTTATTGAGACCGAACAGGTGTTGACCTTTCTTGTAGACCTGGGTTTCGGGAGAGTTCAGGTATTTGGGCTCACCGTCGCCCAACACACGTCCCCCGAAGGCGATGATGTTGCCGCGGGTATCCTGAATCGGGAAAATGAGGCGCTCGCGAAACCGGTCGTAATACGCATCTTTCTTGTCCTTGGTATCGGCGGCATCTTTTTTGGAAACCAACCCGTATTTCGCCAGAGTATCGCGGGAGCATTTTACCTTGCTCTCAAGGTGAGCGAGTAAGTTGCGCCATCCGGAGGGGGCCCAACCGATTTGATAATTTTCTATTGCCTGATCGTCAAAACCTCTCGAAACTAAATAGTCACGGGCCGTTTTTCCCGCTTGCGGATGTTTCAGCTGAGAAGCAAAGTACTGTGCCGTCAGGGTGTTGCAATTCAACAGGGCTTCCCGTTCGTTATGGGAGGCACCTCCATGAGATTTATAAGAGGATTCCGGGATCGATACCTGATAGCGGTGCGCCAGTCGTTTCACCGTGTCGATAAACGGCAGGTCTTCTTTTTCCATGAGAAACTTGAATACATTGCCCCCGGCTCCACAGCCGAAACAATGATAAATCTGCTTCTCAGGGCTGACACTGAAAGAAGGGGTTTTCTCGGAGTGGAAGGGGCACAACCCTTTGTAGTTCTTGCCCGCCTTCTTGAGAGGGACAAACTCGGACACGACTTCGTAAATATCCGCGCGCGACCGAATTTCCTCGATGATGCTGTCAGGAATCGATTTTTTCAATTTATTTTATATGCCGAAAGTTTTGTTGACGGTTCAGGGAGCCAGTAATTCCGAAACGATTTTACGGATCTGGTCGCCCTCCGCTTTGCCTTTGAATTCTGGAACCACCACCTTCATCACTTTACCCATGTCTTGGGGACCTTGAGCGCCCGTTTCCGTGATGACGGCCTGAATACGCTGTTTCAGTTCCTCCTCTCCCACCTGCTCCGGGAGATAAACCTGAAGGATAGCCATTTCCTTTTCTTCTTTTTCTTTCAGGTCTGTACGCCCGCCCTGTTCAAACATGCCGGCGGCCTCTTTTCTTCTTTTGATCTGAGTGGTCAGGAGAGCGGTGATAGCCTCGTCTCCCAGCTCTTCGCGGAGGTCAATTTCCTTGTTTTTGATTTCGGAAATGAGTAACCGAAGGGTGTCAACCTTCAAGGAGTCCTTGGATTTCATGGCCCCTTTCAAGTCTGACAGAAGCGTCTGTTTTAATTCCATAGGCTTTCTTTATCTAACCAAAAGGCAAATATAGGAACCGAACCCGGTTTTGTCAATAGTTTGGGGCAATTAAGTTGGAAATAATCATTTTAGGGGTATTTCCCACAAGATTCCATATAAAACATTGATTTTGAATGAATTACTTTGGATTCATAGTTGATTGGGATGGTTTTGCTTCTTTGCTTATCAAAAAACATATATAATAATTCGATTTTTTTCGTTTGAGTCCTGAACTCATTTGAGAATTATTAGATTATAATTAAAAGTATATGTTAATCTAATGAGAAGGGTTTTACGGACCACTTCTTTCATAATTAATAGGTAGAGAATGATGTTGAGAAAATTCACCGTAATCCTATTCAGCGTTCTGGTAACTGCCGGTTCGGTCCATGCCGCTCCTCTTAATGAAGATGCCATCATCTTCCAGGCCATGGAAGAAGAGATGGCCCGCTCACTTTCGGAATTGAAGGTGGATGTTTTTGAGCCCCCCTATTTCATTAATTATCAAATGCGCCACCATGACCGGGCCGAGGTGGCGGCGAGCTTTGGCGCTCTGGTTCATTCCGACATCCAGCAGAAACGCACCCTGTTTGTCGATGTGAAGGTGGGAGACCCTCAATTTGACAGTTCCACACCGCAAAGTCACCGTTATTCCATCGAACAGTTCATCCCGGTAGACCCGGATTTGGATTCGCTCAAGCGGGCCCTGTGGTATGAGACCGATCTGCGGTACAAACAGGCGATTGTCAGTTTCCTGCGGAAAAAAGGCCGCTTCATCAGTGGGGTGGAAAGTCATGATCTCCCGGATTTTTCCAAAGGTAAACCGGCCCGCGAGCAAATTGATTCGATTCCGGAATGGAAACTGGATATGTCCGAATGGGAGAGGCTGGCCCGTGAGGTATCCAGTCTGTTTAAAGAAGCTCCCGAAATCGAAAAATCCCGGGTCAAGATTTTTTCCGACCGCACGACCCGTTATTACTACGATTCCGAGGGGAACAAAATCCGCGATGCGCATCTGGAATATGGAATCCACCTGGAGGCTTGGACCAAAACCGCGCAAGGCACGCAACTCCACGATCAGGAAACCCTTTACTTTAAAAAAATAGATCAGATTCCAACCCAGGGAGAGTTGGTTCACGCCACTCAGAATTTGATCGTTTCGCTGAGAGCCCTCAAATCAGCCCCGCAAATGGACCCCTATGTAGGACCGGCAATCTTCAGCCCCGATGCGGCGGCTGTCCTGTTCCACGAAGCCATCGGCCACCGGCTGGAAGGGGATCGTCTGAGGAGAGACAAAGACGGCAAGACCTTTTTGAAAAAAATCGGCCAGCGCATTCTTCCGAAATTCGTTACGGTGGTGGATAACCCGGCTCTGGAGAGTTTCCAGGGAACACCTCTGATCGGGCATTACCACACCGACGATCAGGGCCAGCTAAGCCGGGAAGTGGTATTGGTCGATCGCGGCGTGCTGAAAAGTTTTCTGCTTTCCCGAATGCCTGTTCTCGGGTTCAACCGGACCAATGGGCATGCCCGAAGCGATGGCGCCCGCGCTCCCATGTCCCGCATGAGTAATTTTTTGGTGAAATCCGGTCTTACCCTTGACGCGGCTTCGTTGAAGCAACGCTTGATTGAAGAGGTCAGAAAACAAAACAAACCCTACGGATTGTTCGTCAAGAAAATCGTAGGAGGAGAAACCCAGACCGACACCCGGCAGTTCCAAGTGTTCAAGGGGAAACCGTTGTACCTCTATAAAGTGTTTCCGGATGGCAGGGAGGAACTGGTTCGGGGTGTTGATTTTGTCGGGACACCGCTTTCCATGATCAGCAAGATACTAATCACCGGCAATGATCCCACGGTCATCAATGGATTTTGCACGGCGGAATCGGGAGTCCTGCCGGTGGCCAGCATCACCCCCAGTGTACTATTGAGTGAAGTCGAATTGCAGGCTTCTCATCAACCCCATGTCCGCCGGCCCATTCTGAACCCGCCACGCCCGACGTTGTCCCCTTAGATAGAGGTTCGGGTCGGAAAAGCCTGCATTCTTTTTGGATGTATCCAGGGAAAACCGGCCTATTCCAACCCCACTAGAATATCCCTTCGTTTCGGTTTAAAACACGAGGTGAATAATCAGGTTGTGAACAGACCGGTTTTTTTTGTTATTTGCAGTGAATCTTCAGGTTCGCTTCACCGAGTGTGGAATTCACGATACGGGCTTCATCAACCCGGTTTCCTCTGCTGGCATCGGTAGCGAAGATAGACCGATCCTGCAATTTGTACCCCAGTTTGCTACCGGACGGGATCTGGTCAATCGCATAGTTGTCTCCGTTTCCCCGGATAATCTGAACCTCGGCCATTTCTTTACCCATGTTCTCCACCGTAAAATTCTTATTACAATAGGTGGTTGTGCCGGGTTGCAAAACAGCCTGGTTGTTTTCCATGGTTTCAACAAACCAAGGGTCAACCGAAACCTCATCTGCCGCCCAAACCGGAACTGCCCCAAGCATACCGGCAATCAGAATTGCCAACCCCATTGACACAAATTTATTACCTTTCATTGTTTTTCTCCTTTTGAACTCTAAGTGTATAGAGAGTATTTAATGTTAGGGAGAGGCCCCCTCCCCGGGGTTAAAGCTTGAACACCTATATTTCCTTATCCAAACTTTCCACCGCAAAAACCTTCAGCGGGTCATTGCACCGACTGCATATTGGTTTGACCGTTTTCCTTGGTGTCAGCAAACCAAGGGTAACCCGTATCTTCCACTTCAGGTTGAACGGGAGTTAATTTAAAACTTGTGACGGGCTTCATAATGGTTCGGTCGTTCTCCCTGGTGTCAACAAACCAAGGGTCACCCGTATCTTCCACTTCAGGTTGAACTGGAACTACCTTTATCGTTGACTGCTGAGGGAGTTGTTTGCCCTTCATGTCAGGGGCCCAGGGGTCATCTACATTTGCCCAAACCGGAACCGCACCAAACATACAGGCGATCAGAACCGCCATCCCCATTGATGCGAATTTTCTACCGTTCATTGGTTTTCTCCTTTTGCTCTATAAAAATTGAATATGTTAGGTGTGACGGAAAAGACTGTTCCCGCCACGAGGTAAAAGCTTGAACTCCTCTTATGAACTACAATAAAGCAAGTTTGATGCCGAACCCCGCGGCTCTATAACTAATTGTTTTTAAAGAGATATTTTGTTGGATGGGGCGGGACGTGAAAATTGTTGGCGGCTAAAATCCGCCAATATGGCTGAAGAGTGATTACTTCTGGCATTAAATAAGGGAAAAATTTAGTGGCGAAAGTTCGCCGGGTGGCAAATATTAATCTTAAATTCTTATCAATCCCCTATTAGAAGAGGGAAAAATATTTTCGATAAGTAACATTTTTTCAGGAATTTATATTTTATGAAATACGACCTCGAATATGTTCTGGACAGCGCGTTGGACGGTGTTTTCATCGTAGCGAGCGACCACCGGTTGGTTCTTTTCAATCGCGCCTGTGAGGAGCTGTATGACATTTCTCGCGAAGATGTGGTGGACAAGGCCTGCTGGAAGCTCTCCGATTTCCAGCAAACCTGGGATATCCTTTCCAAAAGGAGCGATAAAATCTCCTACGGAGAGTTGGGTGCTAAAACAGAGCGTATGGTTTTGACTCATAAAGAGGGCAGGCAGGTTTGGGTGGAAACGATCTATACCCCCATCTTTGACAAGGAAACAGGCAAAATCGCTTATGTCATGGGAGTGATTAAAGACATCACCGAACTCAAGCGGGTGGAAGGCGAAAAAGAACGACTGCAGGGAGAGTTAGTCACTATCCGGAGAGAATTGGAATCCAAATATGATTTTTCCTCTATCGTCGGAAACTCTTCGGAGATCATGCAAGCGCTGAAGCTGGCATCCAAAGTGGCACCACAGAACACGACTGTCATGCTGGTGGGAGAGAGCGGCACTGGCAAGGAACTGTTTGCCAAGGCGATTCATTACAACAGCCCGCGTGCGTCCCGACCGTTCGTGGCGCTCAACTGCTCGGCGTTTCCAGACACGTTGTTCGAAAGTGAATTGTTCGGTTATGAAAAAGGGGCGTTTACCGGGGCGGATAAAGCTAAGCCGGGGAAAATCGCTCTGGCTTCGGGGGGAACGCTGTTTCTGGATGAAGTCACCTCAATGAGTCCCACCACGCAGGCAAAAATTTTAAGAGTGATCCAGGAGCGGGAATACGAACCTCTGGGTGCGGTGCGGTCTAAAAGCGCGGACATTCGGATTCTTGCCGCGACCAACAAGGAACTGGAACCGCTGGTCAAGGACGGGTCGTTCCGGGAGGATCTCTATTACCGGTTGTTTGTCTATCCCATCACCCTTCCCCCGCTACGGGAACGCATTGGTGACCTTCCAGCGCTCATCGACGCTCTTTTAAAAAAATTTCATCATGCCATGAGCAAAAATGTTCAGGGAATTTCCCCGGTAGCGCTGGAGGTGCTGATGCGATATCACTGGCCGGGTAATGTGCGGGAATTGCAGAACGTTGTTGAACGGATGATGATTCTCTCCAAAGAGGACCGAATCGAAGTGTCTGACCTACCGGGATACCTGGTGGATTCGGCGGGGGCGAAACCGGTTCAGTGGAAATCTACGGGGAATTTTGCCGGAGGCGTTTCACTGGAAGATTCCGTCCATCAGGTCGAACGGGACTTGATTCTGAAAGCTCTCCAGAAGTGTGGTAACAACAAAACCCGGGCGGCCCACCTGCTGGGTCTCACTCGTTCCACCTTTCGTTATAAACTTTCAAAAATTTCTCCCGATTATTCTTTGGAATCAGGCCGCAAGGTGAAATCAGTATAAAAGGTAATTGTTGCGGATGGCCTGAAAACCTTCCAGGTCGCTTTTCCAGGAAGCTTCGATTTCTGACAGGTCATGGTTTCCGGGTATGAGGGTTTCCCGCAATTCGGGGTGACCATACAGCAGGTCGATTGCGGGCCTATCGCTGACGAATTCGTAGGGCTCGGTACGCCACTTGAATATCTTGGGAAACAGATGGGCGATGGCGCGGATCACGGCGATGCCGGTGATGAGGGGTTTGAAGGCGTCGCGGTCGGTCACATGCATCTGTATCCCACCGCAGGTTTTCCCGGCGCATTTCTGGAAACCCGGTTTGAAGTACTGAGGTCGAAACAACACGCCGGGGAGATTCTCGGTATTGAGGGCTTCCGACAGGCGATGGGCATCAATCCCCGGTGCGCCGCAGAACTCGAACGGTAAAGTGGTGCCGCGTCCTTCGGACAACTGAGTGCCCTCGATCAGGCACATGCCGGGATATACGGTCGCGGTCGATACCCTCGGCATGTTGGGGGAGGGCGACACCCACAAGAGACCCGTTTCGTCGTACCACATCTTCCGCTTCCAGCCCTTCATCGGTACCACGGTGAGGTCGCACCCGATCTCGAGTTCATCGTTGAACCATTGTGCGAGTTCGCCGACCGTCATGCCGTGGCGGTTGGGTAGTGAGTATTGGCCGACGAACGAGTGCCATCCTTCTTTCACCAGATTGCCTTCCACTTGGATACCGTTGATCGGGTTGGGCCGGTCGCACACCACCACGGGCACACTTGCCTGCTTGCAGGTCTGCATGCAATTGGCCAGTGTATAAATGAATGTGTAATAACGGGAGCCGATATCCTGGATATCGAACACGAGGGTGTCGATATTCTTCATTAACCCGGCCTCCGGAGTGAGTGAGGTGTGATCTTTTCCGTACAAGCTGACGACGGGGACGCCGGTTGCGGGCTCGGAGCTGTGGTCGACGTTCACCATGTCCTGATCCACTCCGTACAGACCGTGTTCTGGCGCGAACAATTTGACCAATTGGAAATCGGTGTGCCGATCCAAATGAATGAAGGAGGGGAGGCCATCATCCGCGACGCTGGTGTGGTTGACCAGCAGGCCGACGCGCTTGCCTTTAATATATTTTTTGGGCGCGGCTAACAGCCGTTCCAGTCCGGTGGTGATTTTTTTCATATTAGATAGAGGCTGAGGTTCATTGGAGTGAAGATTTTTAGAATTTGTAACCTTTGTGGATGACGACGATATTGGATTCTTCATCGACATGGAATCTTTTTTTATCGGCCTCCGGGTCGTATCCGATCTCCGTACCGGGGGGAATGATGACATCCTTGTCGATGATGGCCATGTTGATTTTGCAATTGGCACCCACGTGGACCCGGTCCATGATAATGGAGTTGATGATGGCGGCACCGGTGTCGACCTTGACGCTTCGGCCCACGACGGAATCCTGCACGATGCCGCCGCTGATGATACTGCCGTCAGCCACCAGACTGTTGACGGCCTGTCCGCGTCGCCCGTCCTGGTTGAACACGAACTTGGCAGGCGGCAGGACGATGCTGGAGGTTTTGATTGGCCATTTCAGGTTGTAGAGGTTGAAAATCGGTTTCACGTTTCTGAGATCCATGTTGGCTTCCCAGTAACTGCCGATGTTTCCCACGTCGCGCCAGTAGCCGATTTCCTCTTGGGTGATGTCGGGTACCCGGTTTCTTCCGAAATCGTAGGCGAAGACCGGATGTTCTTTATAAATAGAAGGAAGGATGTCTTTGCCGAAATCGTGTGAGGAGTCCTCGTTCTTGGCGTCGGCGTGGAGGGCCTCGGTCAAAAACGGTGCCTTGAAAATATAATTTCCCATGGAGGCGAAGGCTTCGTTCGGCCGACCGGGAATGCACTGCGGGTTTTCCGGTTTTTCCTGAAATCCGACGACGCGACCGGTGGCATCGACTTGAATGATTCCAAAGTGCCGGGCTTCTTTGATAGGGACCGGAATGGCGGCAATGGTCACTTTCGCCATATTGGAAATGTGAAAGTTGATCATCTGCTGGATGTCCATCCGGTAAATATGATCGGCTCCAAAAATGGCGACCAGGTCGTATTCCTTATCCTGGATTAAATTAATGTTCTGGTGAATGGCGTCGGCAGTGCCCCGGTACCAGCTGGCCCCGGTCCTCTGCTGGGCGGGAACGGGCAGGATAAAATGATCGGGCAGGATCGAGCTGAACCGCCAACCTTCCTGCAGGTGCTCCGTCAGCGATTGCGACTTGAACTGGGTCAGTACATAGATGGAATAGATTTTGGAATTGATGAAATTGCTGAGTACGAAATCGATCAGGCGGTACTTGCCTCCAAAAGGAACGGCCGGTTTGGCCCGGTCCATGGTGAGGGGGTAGAGCCGACTGCCTTCGCCGCCTGCCATGATCATGCCGAGTATATTCATAAGTCCTGCCTCAGACGCCCGATGCCCTCGGGATAGTTGGTATAGAGGTGCGTAGACAGTGTCTCATAAATAACCGGGGAAATACAAAATCCTTGCACTACTTACGGACATTGAAGTAAGATGCCCGCATGAATGCCAGACGAATCTGCATATTGTTGGCCTGTCTCGGGGTGGTCCTGATGGCGTCGACCGCCATGGCGGGGTCGATGCACTCTCACCGCCACGTCCATCCTGCAGTGAGCATTGATGAATCGCCCTTACGTCCTCAGTTCGTCAAAGCGGCTTCTCCCTTTGAAGTCAAGCCGGGAGGCAAACGTCTTCATTGTGAATTACTAGGGCACAGCCCCTTGCTTCCCTGTCCGCACCACAAGGTTCCAGCGGAAGGAAAAGAAGAATGTTATTTAACCAGCGAATGCGGGGGCGGTCCTTTCCAGGCACCATCTTCCCGATCCGTTGGGGATTCCCATCGGTATCTGGTTCCGGTGGTTGTGGCAGAAGATGACTTGCCGATGGCCTTGGGTTCCATTAGCCCGGCTGTTTTTTACGATCCTTTCTATTCCCATTCCCTCGACCGCCCGCCCCGGGCACTCTAATCCCACCTCTTAGGTTTTCAAACTTCAACTCTTAATCGTTACCCGTCCGTTGTGCGCGGTGCCTCAATTTGTTGAGGCTCGCATTTTCTCCTTGAATAAGGACAAAACGCATTCGTCGGAGGGTTGCCCCATTTTATCTTTAGAAAGGAAAACTAATAATGAAAAGATTGTGTCTGTTTATTGTTTGTGTTTTTTTGACGTTGAATTTTATTTCGTTGGCCGAAGCCAGTTGCGGATCGTCCAATTGTACTTTGATCCGGGGATCCCAGTCCGGTCTGGCCAACGAAGGCCGGTTCGTGGTGGACTTGTCGTACCGCTATATCCGGCAGACCGACAAGAAAAAAGGTTCGAGTGATTTTTCTGGGAATGTGGACGTGGCCAAAGTAGAATTTGAAACCGGGATGATTGAACCGGCCCATCATAGAGAATTTAGAACGATTAATGAACTCGCCCAACTGGATATCAGTTATGGAGTTACGGAACGCTTCACTCTTTCCATGAGTGTGCCTTTTTTGAATGACCGGAAGCATGAGCATATTGATGGTATCGGCACACCCAGTCCGGAGTTTACCAATCAGGATGGCACCAGTGGTTTCGGCGACATCACACTCATGGCCAAATATGCGGTGTGGCAAACGGTTAAGCACCAGCTGATCGCTGGTGTCGGGCTCAAATTTGCTTCGGGAGATTTTAAATTAAAAAACTCGGAAGGAGACATCAACGAGCCGACCATCATGCCGGGCACGGGTTCGAACGACCCCATCCTTTCGGCGCTTTACAGCTTTTCCCTCATCCCCAATAAACTGGGCTTGTTTGCTTCGGCATCGCACCGGTTCACCACCGAAAATAGTCTGGATTATGAATTTGGAGACAGCACTTTTATTGATGGCGGTGTGAGTTATCAATTGAACGAGAAGATTAATCTGATCACTCAAATCAATACCCGAATTTCCCGGCGCGATGAGTTTTTGGGTATGGATGTACCGAATACCGGGATCACCTTTATCAATGTGACGCCGGGCATTGTGTTGGCCGCCTCTGAAAATGTTTCTTTATACAGCCATGTTCAAATTCCGGTTTACCAGAGAGTGAACGAAGTGAATCTGGTTCCGAATTTTGGAATCATGGCGGGGATATCTTATGGCTTTTAAATCATTCATAAAATCCCGATGTGCTCCCGTTGTATTTTTGAGTCTTTTTTTAATGGGAATGGCCGCGTCCCCGCCCCTGGTGGGCGGGCCGGCCCCGACTTTTAATCTGGAAGCCGTCGATGGCCAGACTGTAAACATGTCCGACTTGAAGGGGCGGTTGGTGGTCCTTAATTTTTGGGCGACCTGGTGTGTTCCGTGCATCAAGGAAATGCCTGAATTTCAAAAAGCCCATGAGTCTTTGCATCCCAAAGTGAAAATCATAGGAATCAATTTGGCTGAATCGAAAGAAAAGGTGGGTGAATATATTCGAGACAAAGGTTTGAGTTTTTCGATTTTGCTGGATGCCTATGGAAATGTCTCCCAGGAGTACAGGGTGGTCAACTTGCCGGTCACCTTTTTTATTACACCCGACGGTATTATTCGAGAAAAGGTGTTCGGGGGCGGAGTCACCCGGAAAATGATTGAAGCCAAAATCAATCAGCTCCATTGAAAAAGCAACCTTCCTCCCGATAAAAGTAATTCGTCTCCTCATGGGTCATGCTACAATTTGTGCATTGTTTTCTTTCAGGAGTGACCGTGTATAAAAAATTATTTTGGACATTCATAGTTGTGGGGATATGCCTGGCGTGGTCCACTCTTCTGTTCGCGGGCAGGATGGAAGTGGACTCCAATTTCGACGGCAAGGTTGATCAATGGCATCATGTTGCCGACTCTGGTGAGGTGCTGAAGGTGGAGTATGATCTGAACTTCAATGGCGTGATCGATCAGGTCCAATTCTTCAAGTCTGATAAAATACTGGACCGAATCAAATTTGATACGGATCACGATGGAACGTTTGAGCAGACCCAGTATTACTCCGGCAAGAATCAGGTCGACCGTATCGAAAAAGATTCCAACAACGACGGCAAGGTCGATTGGAAAGAATTTTTCAATGCGGCGGGAAAATTAATACGCGGAGAAATCGACGACAACCACAACGGCAAGATCAATATCTGGAAGTTTTATGACGAGCACGGTGTTTTGGAAAAAGCAAAGTATGACACGGATCATGATGGAAAGGTGGACCGTTGGGATCGGTTTCGTCAGGAGAAAGTAACGGAAGCCGCGTTCGATACCAACGGCGACCAAAAACGCGATCAATGGCAGTATTTCAATGCTTCAGAGCAATTGGAGCGCGTGGCCTATGACATCAATCACGACGGCAAAGCCGACTATTGGGAATATCTGGACAAGGACGGGAAAGTGATTCGTGTGGAAAAGGACCGAAACTTCGACGGCAAACCGGACATCACTCAAAAACCGTAAGGCCGACCGATAGCAGGTTCCATCGGCTCGGGTGCAGGCCGCGTGCGGTTTTTAAAATAATCCTCGAACAGCGGAAATGTGGGTCGCCAGGTGAAGTTAACCGCCATGATGGGTTGGAATCGCCCCAGCGTAAACTGAGCCCGTAAATCCACCGTCGCGATCACTTCATCCGCCAACTGCCAGGTCTTGATCAGCCCCACCTCGTCATATATTCGCGCACGGTAAATAGGATCGCCTTTGGCCAGCGGTTTGCCCGGCATGGTGATATCCCCGCGAGGCGAATTGAAATTAAGACTGCCCCCCCGCCAATGCTGATAATAAATATAAGTGTCCCAGGCCGTTACAAAAGCGCGGTAGGCCATACCGTTATCATCGACCTTCGGTAAGGCGGGCGGATCGTCACTGTTCTGAAGGTAATGAACGGTGAATCCGATTTCATCAAGCCAGTGGGAACTGCCGCCGGTTTTTTCCGGACGGTAGGTGTAGCCGGTACCCGCGCCCAAACTTAAATTGTTGAACACACCGGGACCGGAGTTTTTCTGGCCTCCCAGGTGAACCCAGTAAGCCTGTCCCTCCAGCATGAAACCTCCGGCCTTCAACTGGGTGACATTGCCAATGGAAAATTTTTCGCGCTGGGTGGTGGTTTCCCGTTCTTCCCAACTCAGCCACAAGTCCTGCCGGATATGCCGGGAATTGGCTTTGATTTGGAGCCCCTGCTCGATGGGTTCAATATAGCGCAGGCTGTCGTTGAAAAATGCGTCGTGCAGGGGATGGTTCCGGTCAATAGTTCCCGCAGTGAGTAGCCAGTCTTCAGCAAAGGCATAATGCAGGGAAATGATCGGGTCCACCTCGTCGGGGACATTATCCTCTCCAAACTCAAAATTCCACAGGACGCCCGCTTCGATCAGTAATCCTTTTTTGATCTTGTACTGGAAAAACGCCCTGGACAGGTTTCCAATCAGAGTGAACCCTTCGGTCTGCAAAGTCGAATCCACTTCCTTGTCGGTTTCCTGATTATAAACGTAAGTCTGGTTTTCGATCACCAGCGACAGCGGCGACTCCGCCCCAACCGGACTTGCCGGGAACATGGACGCAAGTAGCAAAATCAAAAATCCCACTGCAAACAGTCTGCGTCGGGGATTGTTGTGTTGGTTAGTGGGAAGCAGAGAGTTCAATTGAATCCAGCAGGGGAGGTTGATGTTTGAAAAAGGGTACTCGAAGATCCATCGGTTACGTTTGGCCGCATCGAGCCATTGAATTTACCACAACTGGAGAAAAAAGTTTAGAGAGGATGAAAAAGGGTAGAGGACTCCCTTACCGGGTCGGTAAAACACCTCTCCAGCGCGGCCATCCCATCCGAAACACGAAATCGGACATATCATAAGTAATTGATTTGTAGGATATTATACGGATATCTTCGAAAAGTCAAATTTAAAAGAAAAACCCCCAGTCCGTGAGGACCGGGGGTCGGTGTTTCGTGCTTAAGGTAAAGCGGAATTACATCATGCCGGGCATACCGCCCATTCCACCCATGCCGCCCATTCCACCCATGCCGCCGCCAGCGGGGCCGTGGGCATGGTCGTCCTTCTCTTCCGGGAGGTCGGTGATCAACGCTTCCGTAGTGAGCAGGAGTCCCGAAATGCTGGCCGCGTTCTGCAGTGCGGTGCGGGTAACTTTGGCTGGGTCGATGATGCCTTCCTTGATCATATCGACGTACCCACCGGTGCGGGCGTCGTAACCCATATTGCCCTTCAAGCCCTTGACCTTCTCGACGATGACGGTGCCTTCTTCGCCGGCGTTAGCCGCAATCTGACGAATCGGCTCTTCCAGTGCGCGACGGATGATTTTTACACCCATCATGAAGTCGTGCTCGCCTTCGATTTTATCGAGGGCTTTCAGACAACGCAGGAATGCCACGCCGCCGCCAGCTACGATACCTTCTTCAACGGCCGCACGGGTCGCGTGCAGAGCGTCTTCAACGCGAGCTTTCTTTTCTTTCATCTCGGTCTCAGTAGCCGCACCGACTTTAATGATAGCCACGCCGCCGACCAGTTTCGCCAGTCGTTCTTGCAGTTTCTCGCTATCGTAGTCAGAGGTGGTTTCCTCGATCTGGTTGCGGATCTGTTTGACCCGTCCCTGAATCTCGGACGCCTTGCCTTTGCCGTCAACGATGGTGGAGTTCTCTTTGTCGATGGTGATGCGTTTGGCCTGACCCAGATCGTCCAGGGTCACGTTCTCCAGTTTCACGCCGATATCTTCGGTGATCACCTGGCCGCCGGTGAGAATGGCGATGTCGTTCAGCATTTCCTTGCGTCGGTCGCCGAAGCCAGGGGCTTTGACGGCGCACACGTTCAAAGTGCCGCGCAGTTTGTTGACCACCAGAGTCGCCAACGCTTCGCCTTCGATATCCTCAGCCAGCAACAATAGAGGCTTGCCGCTTTTTGCCACTTTCTCCAGTACCGGGAGAAGGTCTTTCATGCTGGTGATTTTCTTCTCGTGCAGGAGGATGTAGGCATCTTCCAGTACCGCTTCCATGCGCTCAGGGTCGCTTACGAAATAAGGCGACAGGTAACCGCGGTCGAACTGCATACCTTCAACGATTTCGAGCGCTGTTTCCATGCCCTTCGCTTCTTCCACGGTGATGACGCCGTCTTTGCCGACTTTGTCCATCGCTTCGGAAATGATGTCACCGATGGCGGTGTCGTGGTTGGCGGAAATGGTTCCGACCTGTGCGATCTCGGTTTTATCCTTGGTCGGCTTGGCCAGTTTTTGGATTTCGGGGATGATGGCGGCGACGGCTTCTTCGATGCCGCGTTTGATGTCCATCGGGTTGGCGCCGGCGGTGACCATTTTCAGGCCTTCGCGGAAAATTGCCTGGGCCAATACGGTCGCCGTGGTGGTGCCGTCACCGGCGTTGTCACTGGTTTTGCTGGCAACTTCGTTGACCATCTGCGCACCCATGTTCTCAAACGGGTCCTGCAGTTCAATTTCCTTCGCCACGGTCACGCCGTCTTTGGTGATGACGGGGGAGCCGAATTTCTTGTCGATAACTACGTTGCGGCCTTTCGGTCCCAAAGTCAGTTTAACGGTATTCGCCAGCTTGTTGACACCTTCCAAAATCTTGTGTCGTGCTTTCTCATCATAAAGAATTTGCTTTGCCATTTATATCAATCTCCTGAAATTAGATGAATAGTGTTTTTGGGTTTGGTTTGGGATTACTCGACGATGCCGAGGATATCGTCTTCCCGCATCAGCAGAAAATCGTCCCCTTCAATTTTGATCTCGGTGCCGCCGTACTTGCTGTACAGCACTTTGTCGCCGACTTTCACGTCGAGCTTCACGCGTTTGCCGTCGTCTCCCACCTTACCGGCGCCTACAGCCTTTACCCGACCTTCAATCGGTTTTTCCTGCGCCGAATCGGGGATGATGATGCCACTTTTGCGAACTTCCTTATCCTTGATGGGCTGAACCAGAATGCGGTCTTGTAACGGACGAATCTTCATAACAACTCCTTATAAATAGTGATAGAATTCAATTTCTGAGTTAAAACCTATTCAATAAACGTTTTGAATCAAAACGAGAATGACGGCGTTGTTCCTGTAAGTCATTTTAAAATAATAAGTTATGCGATTTTGGCCAGTTGAGGGTGCCGAAAATTAGCACTCTTCAGCCGTAAGTGCTAACAAGATACTATCATAAATAATACCTCAGAACCGAAATGCAAGGTCGAGACCGAAAATAATTCAAAAAACCTCAAAAAAGCCGAGAATCATGCCAAAAAAAACTGCTAAAGAGCTGGAAGTGTTCCTCAACCCCTATCCCGACCGGGATTATGAGATCCATATGGAGTGCCCGGAGTTCACCTGCCTGTGTCCACGCACCGGCCAGCCGGATTTCGCCCATATCGATATCCATTACGTGCCCGACCACGAGTGCATCGAGTTGAAGTCGCTCAAGCTGTATTTGTGGTCGTACCGAGACGAGGGCGCTTTCCACGAAGCGGTGATCAACAAGATTCTCGACGACCTGGTGGCCGCCTGCCAACCGCGGTGGATGCAGGTGGAGGGCGAGTTTTTCGTGCGCGGCGGCATCTACACCACCGTCAGTGTCGAGCATCACGGCAAACCCCGAAAGGCCAAACCCAAGCGCAAGAAGTAAACAGCGTGACGCTCCTCCCCGGAGGGGGAACTTGTTAGCCGTTGACGGCGATTGTTGGCCACGGGGCACAATTCGAAAGTTTTAAATTTGCTCCGGGCCTTGCCCGGCTCCTCCCCGGAGGGGGAACTGGTTAGCCGTTGACGGCGATTGTTGGTCACAGGGCACAATTCGAAAGTTTTAAATTTGCTCTGGCGGATAGACCGGAGCATCCAAAACGGCCAACTCGACGCACTTGTCGAAGAGGCATCCCGCTGTACGGTGTATAATGTCCAGGCAGGTTTTCTGTTACAAATCTAAATGGATGGAATCGACCCATAGCGGACGTGGGTGGGTTGCGAGGAGAGGATTTGAACGGTATGCAGAATAGTTCCCTAACAAATTATGTAGCCAAGATATGAAAAAGAAAATGGCCGTTGGCGATAAAGCTTCCTTGAGTAAGGTATTTACCGAGGAGGATGTTATCCAATATTCTGAAATTTCAACGGATACCAATCCTATTCATTTGGACGAGAGTTATGCTTCGTCTACTGTTTTTGGAAAGCGAATCGTACATGGAATGTTGGTTGCCAGTATGTTCTCTGCACTTATAGGGGTTGAACTTCCTGGAGAGGGATCCATATATTTAGGACAAAGCCTGAGTTTTAAAGCACCCGTTTCAATCGGGGATCAAGTAACGGCGTCAGTCGAAATAGTTGGAATCCGGGATGACAAGCCAATCGTAACATTGCGTACCATTTGTATTAACAATGAGGGACAGGTGTTAATCGAAGGTGAGGCTGTCGTGAAGTACATGTGAAACGACCGCATTTGGCCGGTTCTTGCCGTGTAAAGGAGTTCATGCGGCAAATCGAAATCTCCCGCCAGAAAATAATCACCGGCACCGCCAGGAACATCCCGAACAGCCAAAGCGGCCAACCCGGTGAGTCGGTCGAAGAGGGCATCCCGCCTTACTGTGTGTAATGTCCGGTTCTCCCCATATCAACGCTTAATCAATAAACAACATGGACTCTTTTGCTGAGCTGGGATATTTCGGCCTTTTTATCGCCGCGTTTTTAGCCGCGACCATTTTACCGTTGAGCTCGGAAGTGGTTTTAAGTGTCCTGCTGTTGAACGGTTTATCGCCTATCGCCCTGGTCGCCATCGCAACTGTTGGCAATGTGTTGGGATCGCTCACGAATTATGCCCTGGGCTATTGGGCTGGCCCGAAGGTGGCCAACAAGTGGCTGAAGATTTCCGAAGAGGACTTTACACGGGCAGAACAACGTTTTACGAAATACGGATTATTCTCGCTGTGTTTTGCCTGGGTGCCTGTCATTGGTGATCCCATCACCGTTGTCGCGGGAATTTTGCGGATTCGCTTAGTGTGGTTTGTGCTCTTGGTCACCGCAGGTAAATTGATTCGCTATATCGTCGTCAGTTATTTAATATTGCAGGTAGATTGATTGGACAACAATACCGGGAGATTACAGGTGAACAAGCCAACGGATACGAAGGACGCGCCCGACTCCGTGCGCCCGCATTTCAACTTTGATAACAGCTACGCCCGCACCTTTGAAGGCTTCTTCGCGCGCGAACAGGCGGCCCCTGCGTCCGCGCCGAAACTGTTACAACTCAACCATGCGCTGGCCGAGGAGCTGGGCCTCGATCCGTCCGCGCTCGATTCCGAAGCAGGCCTCGCGATTTTCTCCGGCAACGCAATCCCCGACGGGGCGGAACCCCTGGCCCAAGCGTATGCCGGGCACCAGTTCGGCGGGTTCGCATCGCAGTTGGGAGATGGACGCGCGCTTCTGCTCGGCGAGGTGATCGATACCCAACAACGCCGACGCGATATCCAACTGAAAGGATCGGGCCGCACTCCGTTCTCTCGCGGGGGAGATGGCAAAGCGGCGCTGGGTCCGGTTCTGCGCGAATACCTGATCGGGGAGGGCATGCACGCGCTCGGCATCCCGACCACACGCGCCCTCGCGGCTGTGACCACCGGGGAGGACGTGTATCGGGAAATCGCACTGCCCGGCGCGGTGCTGACCCGTGTTGCCGCCAGCCACATCCGCGTCGGAACCTTCCAGTTTTTCGCGGGGCACGGCGGCGTCGACAAAGTGCGTGCACTCGCCGACTACGCCATGGCGCGGCACTATCCCGACACCGCGTCTGCGGACAACCCGTACCTGGCATTCTTCACAGCAGTCGCCGATGCCCAGGCCTCGCTGGTGGCGCGCTGGATGACCGTCGGTTTCATCCACGGCGTGATGAACACCGACAACATGACGATCTCCGGCGAGACCATCGATTACGGACCCTGCGCGTTTATGGATACCTATGCGCCGGACACGGTGTTCAGCTCCATCGACCGTCAGGGCCGCTACGCCTATGCCAACCAGTCGGTGATCCTGTCCTGGAACCTGACCCGGTTCGCGGAAACGCTGGTCCCGCTGGTCGATCCGGACCAGGACCGGGCCATCGAATTGCTGACCGACGCGATCCATAAGATTCAGCCTCTCTACGAGAATTACTGGCTGGCTGGGATGCGGTCCAAGCTCGGTTTAACGACGGAAGACCCCAACGATCTGGACCTGGTCAACGATCTGCACTGGGTGATGAAAGACGGTCATGCCGATTTCACCCTCGTCTTCCGCCGGCTTTCGCAGGCAGTACGAGGAGAGAACGACGCGGTGCAACAGCTGTTCGATCAGTCGGGCGCCTTCGACGTGTGGGCACGACGCTGGCGGAAGCGACTGGAGCAGGAGGGAGGTCCAGCAGAGACGAGAGCGCAGGCGATGGACCGGGTCAACCCGATCTATATCCCACGGAACCACAAAGTCGAAGAAGCCCTCTCAGCCGCAGTCGATCACGCCGACATGAAACCCTTCTCGAAATTGTTGAAAGTATTGAGCCATCCCTTCGACGAAGTGGCCGGAAACGAAGCCTACGCCGAACCAAAACCTGACCCCTCCTACAAGACCTTCTGCGGAACCTGACGCGGACCCGACCCGGCACCGCCCAAAACCTCGGGAACATCTTTTGGTGTATATTAATAGGTGGAAACGGTCCCGCCGAATTGAGCGGGATATATAAAACATTTGTCCGGTGTGGGTCTCACGGGGAAGGGGTTAAAATGTCTGAACATCGAGCGAACGTACAATGGGCTCGCGATGGGGGGGATTTTAGCGCTGAGTCCTATAATCGCGATCACGTAGTGACCTTTGAGAATGGAATCGAAATCAAAGCCTCCGCGGCTCCGGCGTTTCAGGGGAATCCCGACTGCGTGGACCCTGAGGAAGCCTTGGTCGGTGCGCTGTCGAGTTGCCATATGTTGACCTTTCTCGCGATTGCCGCGAAGAAACGTCTTACCGTTGACAGCTATGAGGACAATGCGGTGGGAACCCTTGATAAAAATGCCAATGGCAAGATGGCTGTCACGCGTGCAACATTGCGTCCCAAGGTGGTCTGGGGAGGGGATAAAACTCCCACACCGGAAGAGATTGAGAAGATGCATGAAAAGGCTCACCATGCGTGCTTTATCGCGAATTCCGTGTTGACGGAAGTTTCAATCGAATCCCGATAGTTCCCGGACCGATTCCACCTGCCCAATAAATCCTTGTAAGTTATAAGCGTCCGCTATGGGCCGAACTGAGACAAAACCAACGATCAACCCTCCACTGTTTCCCCGCAAGTTATGTTAGGATAAAATCATTAAATGCAGAGCGAATAATGAGTAAACGAAAAAAATCATGAGCGAAAAAAGTCTTAAACGAACAGGTGAATGTAATCAATGTGGCGAGTGTTGCCGGACGGTGAAACTAACGGTGGTGCGGGATGTGACGCTTCGTCAGCTGGGCAATCGGTAGGAGTTGGAGCGCACCCTCGGCTAACCCGACCAACCCGTCGAAGAGAGCATCCCGCCTTACTGGGTGTAATGTCCGGGTAGGCTTTTAGTTAAAAGTTTAAATGGTTGGAGTCGACCCAAAGCGGAGCTACACGGAACGGGCACTTCAATACACTATACTGATGAGGAGTCATGAGAATTCTAATTAAAGTATTTTCTTTCTTAATATTTTTATCCTTAACAGCAAATGCTCATGCAGAGGAACATGTCTTACTACTCAAGAAATCTGTCACAGAATGGAACAGTTGGAGACAGCAGAATTTTGAGTTAATTCCTGACCTCCGGGGAGCCGACCTCATGAAGGCCAATTTGCAAGAAGCTAACCTCAGAGTGGCTCAACTCCAAAGAGCCCAACTTCAAGGAGCCAACCTCATTGATGCCAACCTTAGAGTGGCCCAACTTCAAGGTGCCGCTCTCGAAGGGGCCAACCTCGAAGGTGCCGACCTCCGATGGGCCAATCTCGAAGGGGCCAATCTCGCAGGGGCGGATCTCAGAGGAACCAACCTTAAAAGTTCTAACCTCTTAGGCGCGAACCTCTTAGGTTCCAACCTCAGAGGTGCCGACCTCAGAGGTGCCGACCTTAGAGGGATCAACCTCAAAGGGGCGGATCTCAAAGAAGCCGATCTGCAAAATGCCATCCTCGAAGGGGCCGACCTCAGAGGAACCAACTTCTATAAAGCCGACCTCCGATGGGCGGACCTCAAAGAAGCTGATCTCAAAGGAGCCGATCTCCAAGAGGCTAAACTCTTTAAGGTGAACCTTCAAAATGCCAAACTTACTGATGCCAATCTCCAATGGGCCAAATTCTTAGATGCCAACCTCGAAGGAGCCAAACTCCAAGGAGTCTTAAACCTTAGCTGCAATCAAATCAACTCGGTGAAAAGTTTAGATAAAGATACCGAGTTTCCGGATTACTTGGATGTAAAAATTACCGACAAAAACAAATGGATGTGCATAGAGACACAAAGTAATTTGACAAGCAGGAGACGGAACGGGCGGTGAGATAGATGGTTGATCTAAAACATGTAAAGCTTTTCAAGCATTCACCCGTATATTGGATAAATAAAATTACATGAAATTTAAAAAGACCTCCAGCCTAGGATATTTTGTATTCGCGCTTATCGCTATTGGGTTTTTGAACCCGGGTTGTGCCGGGCCTGTTCGTTCAGTAGTCGTGAGTCAGCCCATCGAGACAGAAGCAAAAGAAGTCACCTGCGTTTACCCTTTCGAGCCATCCAACCCTCTGGCGCTTTTATTTTTTTATAAGGATGGAATGCATTACATAACCCACCAGAACGATACTTGCAGGCACGCCTTTGCCGATGAACTAAAGAAGGAAGTTCAATCGTCTATTTTAACTCCCGACGGCTGTGTCAAAGTAACTCTTGAGGATATCGAGGATGCTCTTTATCACCCGGAAGAACTTAGAAAAAGACTGAAATATGATTGAAAAATATTTAAGTATTATTGGGGAAAGGAAGGGCAGAAAACGGTTCTCTGAGATGGCCGCTTATAATAGTGCATGGGACCAGTACAAAAAGCCTGAAGACCGATACGGAGATGATTCCAGAGAAGAAGTGGCCCATAAGGTCGCCTGGGTTGCTGTAAAACAAAATATGAAGAAGAAGACAAGTGGCAACCCAAGGGCTGAATTACAAAGGACCTACAAAGAGAGTATTTATACAGGGGCGATAAACCTGTAAGTTAGGATTTCATCTAATTCAATCACTCGAGTAATTTTTCAATGATGGACTCAACCGAACTGGTCAACAAACGAATAATAAGAGCCTGGACCTGGTCGGCTCTTGTTTGGCTCATGATTTTTCCTTTGATCGGTGCATTGGTTTCGGTCAAATTCCACCATCCTGAGTTTCTGGGCGAATGGGCCTGGTTAACTTTTGGCCGGTTGCGGCCCGTTCATGTCAACGGCGTTATCTTCGGCGCCTTCTCCACAAGTTTCATTGCCCTGATGTATTACGCCGTACCCAGGCTTTGCGGCACAAGGCTGTACAAAGAAGAGTGGTCCATCGGTCTTCTGTGGCTATGGAACCTCTTTTTGATTGCGGGAAGCGCTTCTCTGTTGCTTGGATACAATCTTGGATTGGAAGCAGCAGAATTTGAATGGCCAATTAACATCCTCCGCTTTGGAATCCTGTCCGCCATTACGATTCAGGTCATGGGGACCATATTCCGTAGAACCGAACCGCGGTTTTACGTTTCCCTCTGGTACATTTCCGCCGCTTTTGTATGGACCATATTTAATTTAATTTTGGGAAATGTTGTGCTGCCCTATGGATCCATTACCGGGGTCGACAGTGCCGCCATGCATGGCCTGTATATCCATTATATTGTTGGCCTATGGCTCACTCCTGCCGGATTGGCAGTCGCTTATTATTTCCTGCCGCTCAGCGCCAAACAATCTCTGTTCAGCCACAAACTCTCTCTGCTGGGATTCTGGTCCCTGGCCTTCTTTTATCCTTTTGTGGGAACCCATCATTACCTGTTCAGCCCGATTCCCTATTGGACCCAAACGATCTCTATCGTCACGAGTATGATGCTGATCATTCCCGTCTGGGTGGTCGCTGTGAATTTTTTCGGAACGGTGCGAGGTCGTTGGGGAAGCGTCATGGGAGGAAGCGATGCCGACTCCTATGCGGCAAAATTTTTGATCATGGGGACCTTGTATTACCTACTGGGCTGTTTCCAGGGCTCGGTCGAAGCGTTACGCCGGATGCAAGAACTCACTCACTTCAATGATTTTGTCATCGCTCATTCACATTTAACCGTTTTTGGCGCGATGGTCCTCTGGGTGGTTGGCGGATTGTATTATATTTGGCCGCGGGTCACCGGCCGGCAGTTGTGGAGTCATCGCCTGGCAAGCTACCACCTATGGCTGACGATTGTTGGATTCTCGATCATGGCTTTGGGGTTGACCGCCCAGGGATTTGTGCAGGGTTCCATGCTCGAATATGGCGCCAATTTTGTAGATTCTGTGAAAGAAATGAAGCCCTGGTGGGTCGCCCGAACCGTGGTGGGCCTCACCATGGATGTGGCTCTTGTCTTGATGGCAATCAATTTCTATAAAACCTCCCGTGAAGGCAAGCTTTTCAAAAGCGAGGAAGTCAAACAGCTCCCGGCTCAGAAGGTGCCGATGGCTCCTTTGCAGAAAACCAACTGGCTGGAAACTCCTTCCACGATCATTGTCGCCGCCGGTATCGGATTCTTTTCCCTTGCCGTGGCCATCCAAGGAATCCTTCCCCTGGTAACCACAAAGATGCAGACAGCCAAAGTTGAGGATGTGGTCACCCAAACCCGCGTTGAAGTTCCCCCTTATACACCCCAGGAAAGCCGGGGACGGAAGGTTTACATCCGGGAAGGCTGTTGGTATTGCCACTCCCAATACATCCGGCCGGTTACCGGAGAATCCTTTCGGTGGGGGCCCGTCTCCCAGGCAGGAGAGCACATTCATGACCTGCCCCACTTGTTTGGGACCCGCCGCATTGGACCCGATCTGACCCGGGTGGGACGGCGTTATGGAGATGATTGGCATACCGCCCATTATTGGAATCCCCGCGAAGTGGTGCCGGATTCGATTATGCCCCGGTTCCTCTGGCTGTTTGAAACAAATGAAAACAAACTTCCTGCTCTCAACGAAGATGGCAAAGCCCTGGTCGCGTATGTCCAGCGTTTGGGAACCTCGATCGGCGATTGGCGGGAAGATTTTGTCTCGACGCGCCTTTCCACTGGAATGAGCCTCAATACCCAGCGCTCTAATCAAGATGAACTGCTACCTCTCGGGAAACAGGTCTATCAGCGCCGCTGTCAGGGCTGCCATGGAGTCAAAGGAGACGGCAACGGAATATCAGCTCGATTTCTCGATCCCAAACCAAGGGATTTCACAAAAGGAATATTTAAATTTCACTCGACACCGGGACAAGACGCCTTACCCACCGACTCGGATCTTTTTCGAACCGTCACCCATGGTCTTTGGGGCACCGCCATGTCGCCCTGGTATTCGATTTCCAACCATGAACGGCTGGCTGCGGTTCAATACATTAAAACTTTTTCTGACCGTTGGATAAATGAAGCCGTTAAAGCCCCGATTGCAGTCCCCCCCGAACCTGAAATAACCGTCGAATCCATAACAAAGGGGGAAACCCTGTATCAAAATAACTGTATGTTGTGCCACGGAACCGAAGGAAAAGGCGATGGTCCTCTGGCAAAACAAGTGATGGACGCCTGGGATTTCCCCATCCAACCTGCCAATTTCACCCTCCCTGCAGGAGAGCCGGGAGGAGTTAAATTGGGACATGACAGTCGCCATCTTTTCATCACTATTATGGCTGGCGTCGGCGGAGACCCCATGCCTGCGTTTAAAGATCAACTTGGAACAGATGAGGTGTGGGATATTGTTCATTTTGTTCAATCCCTGCGTGTGAAACAATATGAAAGTCGGCTGATCGAATTGGGAATGGAAACAGATAAACAGCAAACCGCCCGGCGGAAAATCTGGGAAATGCTTTCCACCGCGGCCAATGCCGGAAATATGGATCCCATGGTTGTGCAGTAAATATTTTAGTTGGTTAACAATGGAAGGAATGACAAGTTCCCATGTCAGAAAATAAAAAAGATCGCGTTGAAGAAACTGAGCGTTCTCCGGAAAACCGGGATAGGGGGAGCGAAGAATACCTGTACCAAACCGCCGGAATACGTGAGCGGCATGGCTATATTCCCATCTGGTTGATTTTAGTAGCCGTGGGATTGTTTATCTGGGGAGGGTACTACCTACTCAGCTATTGGAGTCCCGCGAGCTAAATTTGCAAAGCAATTCATCAGCCCCGAACACCCCTCGGAAGTAATTTAGCGCATCAGCTTGAAATCCAAATGACTGGACTCAACCCAAAACAGACGTTCATAATTCCAGATTTTTTGACATGTCGTTTTGCCCTCATTTTTCTACCGTGGTTGTATCAGCCGTAGCACTCTTTAAGTATATTGAGCCTCTTTGATCAAAAGTGATTTCAAAGATATACTTTTCATAACATTTATGTCGCCGAATTCGCTATACGAGGTTTGGTGGTTACAAATAACCAAATGATTCCAATAATACCAGCAAAAAGAGTAGAAATTAAAACTGCCAGCTTGGCCTCTTCAATCAACCCATGATTACCTTTAAATGCCAACATGGAAATAAAGAAAGACATGGTAAAGCCCATTCCCGCTAATAATCCAATTCCCAAAAGCTCCTTTTTTGTCATTCCTTCTGGTAACGATCCAAATTGCAACTTTTCCGCCACTACGCTGAAAAGAAAAATTCCAAGGGGTTTTCCCACTACCAGTCCTCCTACAATTCCTAATGTTAAGGGTGAAGTCAAGGTACCAGACCAATCCTGTCCCACAAGTGGGATTCCCGCACTGAAAAGCGCAAAGATTGGAAGAACGCCCAGGCCAATCGGATTTTCCAGTTTCGATTCCCAGCGTTGAAGAGGGGTAGAAGCGTCTTTAGCCGCATCTTCGATGTTAATCGCTAATTCACTTTGTCTTTGATCCCCCAAAATTTCATTTTCCACCTTTTGGCACCTTTCAAACCTGGAAAGAAGTTTTTGAACACGATCGGTAAGCTTTTCTGATTTAATATGAGGTCGAGCAGGAATTGTCAATGCTACCGCCACCCCCGCTACCGTTGCGTGAATACCGGACATATGGACAAACCACCACAATATTAATCCACAGATCATATAGGGCCAAACAGCACGAAAACCACTGATATTCATTCCAAGCAACAAAGCTGTAATAGATCCTGCCCAGTATAAGGCCTCAAAATTAATAGATTCCGTGTAGTACAGCGCAATAATAAAAATGGCGCCCAAGTCATCAAAAATAGCCAGTCCAGTTAGAAAAATAAATACTTCTTTGCTCATCCTGTGCTTAAAAAAAGCCAGTGCCCCCAGTGCAAAAGCGGTGTCCGTGGCCAGGGGAATCGCCCAGCCCTCCTGAAAGGAGTTGCCACTGTTTATCAGGTAATAAATAACCGCAGGCATAACCATCCCACCCAGAGCCGCACTTAAAATAATTCCTATCTTTTTGGGGTCTTTTAATTCACCAGCCAAACATTCGCGTTTCAATTCAAGCCCTAGAAGAAAAAAGAATAAGGCCATTAAGCCACTCCCCACCCACTCCTCAACAGGCATTTTAAATTGATAGTCACCAACACTTAATCCTGCATCTGCATGGATTATGTGTTGGTAAACACTATTTAAATCTGTATTGGCCATTACCATGGCAAGAACTGTCGCAACAAGCAGGAGCAAACCAGTAGATATCTGGCTGTCAATAAATTTATCAAACGGGGAAATTATTTTGGTAACTGTTTTTTCAAAGGTATCTTTAAGATTCATAGAGTTCGCTTGATGGGATTTAGAGGGATCTGTTCATTAGCAATAAAAGGAAAGTTTAATTGAAATGATATTAACAGAATGCTGTCAATTCTTACTTGAACCGAGACATTGAGGACTTTACTCCTTTGCTCAAATCGCTCCATGCGTTTTCCATGCCGGCCTTAAGGTCTTCCCATGCATCATCCCCTGTTTCCTTAAATTCATCCAACTTTCTTTTAGCGGACTTATGTTTGGCCTGCAAACTTTCAACATGTTTATAATACTCGAGTTGAGCTTCCGCTCCAGCTTTGTCGGCTCGGGCTTTCAGCTTATTAATTTCAGCCTCCCATTCATCCAACTGAGCCTGAAGTTTTTTTTGAAAAGCTTCTTTTACACTCATTTCTGTTTCCTCTTTGAATTTTTCAAGCCTTCTTTAAAGGCGTTTTGAGTTTCTTGGACCGTGGTTTTTACATTCTTCCACACCCTGCCAGCATCTTTTTTGGCTTCCTGCCAGGCATCTTCTTCCCCCTGCCTGCATTTTTCCAATTCTTCTCTGACGGATTTCTCTTTCATTCGTAAATCTTCGATTTGCTTGAAAACTTTTATTTGGATTTCAGTCCCGCTTTTGTCCGCGAGGGTCTTAAGCTCTTTAATCTCTTTTTCCCACTTCTCAAGCTGCGTCCTGAGTTTTTCTTTATGATCTTCTTTCATACTTTTTTCTCCTGGAGAAACGAATAGTAAAATAATTCGTTTGGGAAGGCATTAACAACCTTACAAAACCCACGAACATAAGAAGACCCCATGATTAAGATATTTGAATAAAGTCTAATAACTTATCAATAGTTTTGGTAATGAAATAGGAAAAAGTCATAATAGCCTCCTTATTCTTTCCCAAAAATGGCTGATCTTATATGAACCTCTTCGAGAAAAGAGCAAATAAATATAATGAAATTTAACTTTTAAGCCACTATACGCCTCTTTTTATTTCTCCGTTATACAAAATTAACCATTTGGGCTTAAAAGTTTAGAGGCACTTTCTTTTAAGCTTTCCCATAATGAAGGAGGTTATTCTTAACAAGAAGGTATCGAGTGAATTTGTAGTTAAGAACTTCCATCGTAGAAGCTCCAAAGAAGTATTTTTCAGAAGAAAAGATTTAGATTTTTCAGAAAGCCTTCCACAGCCGAAAGTCTGCTTTTGGCCGTTTGGGGACATTCGATTTCAAAATGAGGCACTTCACCTCCCCCCTCCCGCTGTACCCTAAAAGATATGTTAGGATAATGACCTGAAGTGCAGGACCAATAATGCGTAAACGGAAAATGCATGAGTGAAAATAGTCTTAAGCGAACAGGGGAATGTCATCAATGCGGCGAATGTTGTAAGACGGTGAAACTAACGGTGGTGCGGGATGTGACTCTGCGTCAGCAGGGCAACCGGGAGGAGTTGGAGCGCACCCTCAGTTATGCGGTATCGGAGCAATGATGTTAAAGTCGGAATATGTTAAGAAAGCCTGAGATGAAAGCCAAGCTCTCCAAGGATCGACTTGTCTACTCCACCGAAGAAGGTAGAATCTGTCCGGGCTGTGGTAATCCCGTTAACCAATGCGCCTGTCGCAAACAGAAACCACCCTCCGGTGATGGTAACGTACGAGTCTCCCGTGAGACCAAGGGCAGAAAAGGTAAAGGTGTCACGTTGATTAAAGGACTCGATATGGATGCTGTTACCCTGGCATCCATGAGTAAGAAGCTCAAAGTGATGTGCGGTTCCGGCGGTACGGTCAAAGAAGGTGTCATCGAGATCCAAGGCGACCATATTGAACGTATACTTGACTATTTGAAGAAGCAAGGCGTGAAGGCCAAACGGGCGGGTGGGTGAAGAGGTTATCCTGCTCCATCAGGATCAGGAGGAGCCATAGATTGAGGTTCCTCACCCGGTTTGGCCGAAAAGAGTTTCAGTCCTTTAATGTACTGATAAAGTATTGAGTCAACCCTTGCCATGCCCCAGCAATTCTCTGAGCCCAAGACATTCCAACCAGTAATCTGCCAGGACAATCAATGAATATATGGGTTGATGCAGACGCTTGCCCCAGGGTGATCAAAAATATTTTGTTCCGTGTGGCGGACAGGACAAAAATTTCTGTAACATTTGTTACGAATCAGTGGTTGAGTCTACCCAGCTCCGATTTTATTCATTTGATCCGAGTCGGGCATGGGGCAGATATCGCCGATGATGAAATTGTAAATAAATGCGAAGCCATGGATTTAATCATCACAGCGGACATCCCGCTCGCGGCCCGTATCGTAGGGAAGGGGGCACTGGCCCTCGATCCGCGCGGAACGATCTATGATAAAAATAATATTGGGCAAATATTGGATATGCGCAATTTTATGGACAGCCTGCGCAGTAACGGCGTCGAAACCGGCGGCCCGAACGTTTTTGGCAAGCGGGAGCAGATGAAGTTTGCAAATGAACTCGATAAGTTTATTGCGAGGCTGTGATGAAAAATTGTTTGGCGTCAGCTACAAGTGGACCCTATGAGATAAAAAGTTAAGAGACACTTGCTGTTAAACTTTCCTTTGGCCGAATGTCCGCTTTTGGCCGAACTGAGTCACCTCCAGCACCTGCCCTCCCGCTGTTTCCCCATTCCACCTTTACCCACATTCGTTGAACGGTCTTCCGTTCGGAAGTGATCGTTTTCTTCTCACTTATTGGGTTGCGTCAACCAAAGTTCCCCACCACCTGAAGATCCACTAGAATTCTGAAACCGCTTTCCGTTGCGAAGAAAATAGAGGGTCAGACAATCTGACACCACTATCGCTTTCTTTGACATCCCTATTCTTTAAAGGGTCATAATGAATAGTTCTCTTCCACTATATAAGAAGGAGATTTATGACAGAGCATAATTTAGGGAAATGGCAACATGTTCGCGATGATCAGGGCAAAACATTTACCGTCGGTGGGCAGCAGATAGCGATGTTTAACATTGATGGTGAGGTTTTTGCTTGTGACGATGAATGCCCGCATGTGGGAGCTTCTTTGGGAACCGGTAAATTAGAAGGGAAACTGGTGACCTGTCCTGCCCATGATTGGCAATTTGATGTCACCAATGGGGAATGTATTACTACCGACAGGTGTGATGACGGGTGTTATGTGAACACTTATCCGGTAAAAATAGAAAACGACGAAATGATCTTAAGCTTGCCTTCTTAAGCTATAAGGATTGGTGCTGGATAAAACGACTTGAATTTTGCGTTGCCAGACATAAGTTCCTCAGCCGACCGTCTGCGTTTGGCCGACTGCTGACGACCCAAAGCGGACTTATTGGTAACGGGTGAACGAATCAATAAGGAGGCAGTGTGGTCAGGCGTGTGTCCTCGATGGGACCTCCGACTGTGAAATGGTACAGGCTCTGGTAGCTCGTATCCTGGATGCCAAAGATCCGGTGGACGGGATCGTCGAGGAAACAGCCGATGCCGGTGCTGCGGATTCCGCTGACTTCCGCCTGCAGGTAAAGGATTTGCCCGATAGCACCGCATTCCCAATAAAGACGGCGATAAAACCACGGACCCTGCTGCTCCAGAGGTTGTCGGAAGGCGCTGATCATTCCCAAGCTGAAACATCCATCCCCCGCGATTTGCTGGCCACAGGAAACCGATGTGGCTAGAGGTCGGAAATCCCCCTCTTCGAGCAAAAATAAATCCAGCGTTTCCGGACAGCCTTGCGGTTTCTTCCATACGAAGTCTGATTTGAAGGTAGATTGCAGTTCCTGCAAATGTTTTTTGTTTCGCAAAAGAAAATACAAGCCCTGCGGGAGGTCGTCCACACGGTGAACAAACAGCCCGAGATGCACCTGCGGTTCCCAGGAGATGGTCTGGAAGGGCAGGGGGCAAAGGGCAGGGGTCGCTTTGATCATAAACTGCAGAAATGTACTGCGATGAATGCGGGTCCGGCGGTCCATGGCGACAGCGCTCCGGCGCTGGTGAATCGCTTTTCTTAGAGGGAACGCATCTTCCTCAAGCAGTGAAGCCTCTCCAGTGCAAGGGAAGGACGGGAGATGATCGGTGGGCGGTTTCTCTGTGGCTTGAGAAACTTCATGGATTCCACTCCATTCGACATGGGAGTGGCTTAGGACATTGGGCGTCCCCATCCATTGCAAATCCTTGTTGAAAACCTCCAAAATCTGGCGGGTATCCGTATCAGGCTTTGCCTCATCCAGTTTCGGAGAAATGGCGATCAAGCAATCCGGAACTTCCACTTCGGTTTCACTTTTTTTGGTCAAGCCCAGGATCACCTCCAGCGTTTCTCCGGCCAGGTGGTCCAGCAACACCGCCTGCCATCCCAAGCCTGCGCAGGCCATGTTGACCGCGCCCAACGCATGACCGAGATCATGTTGGCAATAACGGAAAGCACGCAGGCCGTACTTCCAGGACTCCCGCCAGTAAATCGAACTCAAGCCAATGAAAAGCGTTTGCGGCCCAAATCCTGCGCGCATTGTTTCCCAGGCTTCCATCGATAAGCGGGCACGAACTTCCAGGGCGTGGATCGAAGGGCAATAATGGAAAACGGCGGGTGCAGTTGAAAGGCCCTCCAAGGGACCTGAGATTAAATAACCTTCGGTGGGATGCAGGTTGCCGCTGGAGGGATTGACCCGGAGCGCCCATTGCGATCCCTGAAAACTCTTCCACGCGGAAAGCGCCAGGCAATCAAAAAAAAGCTGGGACAGGGAGGTAAAATTCCAGGGAGCTATTGAAGTCGGGGCAGGCTGTAGGGCCTCCGAAAAATAAGGCCGCTCTGCGGGGGGGACTTTTTCCAATGGGACGATCTGAGCGCCTGGGTATCTGCGGAAAGGGTCCGGCTGGGAAGCCCAGTCCAGATATCCTGGGCCCGGTGCGAAACCATTATTACCGTGTTTAGAAAATTGATGGTATTGAAATATTTTTTTCAGGTCTGACATTGATTTCCTGGAAGTTTAAGTGGGTGTGAACTGTAAGGGATTTTAAACCATCTTTACTCAAAACACAGCCTCTACTTCAGGAATGGCGGGTAAGGAAAAATCCCGGAAGTTTTTTCACTGGATGATTTTCGGTTGTAAAACCGAAAATGCTGTAGATTAATGGGACGATTCCATCTGCAGGAGGAAAGAGTAATTATGAATAAAGTGATTGGCGTGGTCCTTCTGGTGGGTCTTCTGATCGGCTTTCTGATATGGAGTACACCGGTGACGCGGGTCGGCTCCGGGTTTTTGATCGGAAACGCCCGGTTTGTTCTCACCTATTATGACTTGGTGAAGGATGCTGAAACCATCCAAGTCAAATTTCCCAATGAAGATGATATTCAGGCACAATGGGTCAATAAGGGAAAAACAGACGACGTGGTGATTCTAGAATTGCTGGAGTCCCCAAAAGTAAAAAGGGAACCGCTTTCCATTCAGGCAGAAAATGCAGGTTTAAAAGAAAACTATGTTTTCTCTCTGGGTTACCCCTGGACGAACACTCTTGAAGACAGGCATACTTTTCTCGAAGGATCCCTGGCATCGCTGGATGAAAATGATTCCGGTTTTTTGGAAATCCATATGGACGTGGACCCGATCCACAGCGGCAGCCCTTTGTTCAACGGGAACAGAGAGGTCGTGGGAATGGTTATTTCGGCTAAATCGCTGTATGACCGTGGGGATTATTCTGGAGAACTGAACCTGGCGATTCCTGCTGCGGTTTTGATCGATGTGATGAAAACAAATAAAATATTCGGGAATGCCAATTCGGCTCCAACACTAAAAAATCTGCCTATAGAGGAATTCATAGAAGCGACAAGAAACAATGTTGTCCTGATCGAGGCGAGTTGAAATTTCAGGCAGGGAACCTGCCCCTGAAACCGGGATGAAAAGAGCGCAAAAACTTTCCTGATTTAGATCGATAATCATTGTTTGCTCAAACTGCGGACCTTCCCCGCTTCCGCACCGAACGACCGCTTATGGCTGCGACTTCAACTGGTCAACGCAACACTGCGTCCCAAGGTGGCCTGGGGAGGGGATAAAACTCCCATACCGGAAGAGATTGAGAAGATACATGAAAAAGCTCACCATGCGTGTTTTATCGCGAATTCCGTGTTGACGGAAGTTTCTATCGAATCCCGATAGTTCCCGGACCCATCCTATAAAACGTTCTGCGGAACCTAATTAAAGAGAAATCATGAGAAAAATATATCTCACCTTAGCCATTCTGGGGGGCATTGTTCCTTATCTGTTCTTTTTCAAATTTATCCAAGTTGAAGGATTGAATTTAGCGCTTTTCGTGGAGTCTTTATTTGTGAACGGCGCAGCCGGGGGATTCAGCGCCGATCTTTTATTTACATCATTTGTGTTTTGGCTATTTATGTTTCTGCAAGCAAAAGAGTCAAAGGGACCGAAGCCCTATTTGTTTATCTTTCTAAATCTTACTATTGGATTGAGTTGCGCTTTCCCAGCTTATCTTTATGTGGCTACTGATCGATAGCCTTAATAAAGCATGGAAACTTTTGCTGAGCTGGGTTACATTGGCCTGTTTATCACCGCGTTTCTGGCTGCAACGATTTTACCGTTAAGCTCGGAAGTGGTTTTAAGCCTATTGCTGTTGAACGGTTTGTCGCCCATCGCCCTGGTTTCGGTGGCCACCCTTGGCAATGCGCTGGGATCCCTGACGAATTATGGCCTGGGCTACTGGGCAAGCTTGTCGGTTATCAAAAAGTGGCTGAAGATGTCGGAAAAGGACTTTATCCGGGCGGAGCGGCGGTTTAAGAAATACGGATTGATCTCTCTGTTTCGCCTGGGTGCCGGTCGTGGGTGATCCCATAACCGTGATCGCCGGTATTTTGCGTATTCGCTTATTGTGGTTTGTTCTATTGGTGTCCGTAGGCAAACTGATCCGCTATATCGTCGTCAGTTATTTGGCCTTGCAAGTATCTTGATTTGAAAACAATGCCGAACTGAGACACACCCAACACCCTCCCTCCGGCTGTTTCTCCTGCAAGTTATGTTACGATAATCGCCTGAATAGGATCTTTGTGCCTTCTCCCAATTGTTCACTCTATTCAGAGGGCAACACCCCGTTTAATCGGTCGGCCTCCTCATGATGCCAAATGATTTGTTTACGAAGCTCCAAAATTTCCTCACGGTTTGCTTTTATAAGTGCTTTCCACTCTTGTCGTTTGATTTCTTTCGGATCCAGAAACGGCTTCTTATTGAACCGCTCTATCCGATGCTCCAAGTGGGTCACCTTGGCTTCCAGCCGTACAGCATCTTCATCCAGCAAATCGGCAACCTCCCGATGCTCTTCTGCAGACCATTCCTTGGCAGTCTGAGAAGGCGGCACCTTCTGTTCAGAGGGCAGCACCCCGTTTAATCGGTCGGCTTCCTTATGATGCCAGGCGATTTTTTCATAAAGCTCCGAAATTTCCGAATTGTAGGCTCCTATACGCGACTTCCACATTCGTCGCTTGACCCCTTTCAGGTCCAGATGTTGCTTCTTGTTGAACCGCTCCACCCGTTGTTTCAAGTGAACCACCTGGTCTTCCAGCCGTACAGCTTCTTCATGCAACAGGTCAGCAGCTTCCCGATGCTCTTCTGCAGCCCACTCCGTGGCAGCCTGAGAGGAAAGGTGGGTAGGCTGCACCTGTGTTTGGGTCTGCGCACAACCGAGAGAGAGACTGGCCAAAAGGATACCTGTTAGGACAACGACTCTTCTTTTCATAGGTCACCTCCTTCTTGTAAAAAAGTGATTGGAATTAGGCGGGCATCCTTCCTCGCTGTCACAATACTCACCTTGTTGGATGCAATGTTGGGAAGCCCTGGTCTGGCACTCCACCGCATATTGGGCATTGTTCTTCAGGATCACTGCGGGCTCCTCCTCTTTTGGAAACGGATCTCGATGCCCTCTATATGCTTTGGAAAACAACAGTGTCTAAGCCGCAAATCTTATCATACGCACAAAGTTTGCGCAAAGTACCGAAAAGCATACCGCAAACAGGAGGTCAGACCTCCCGCTGTTTCCAACTTTGGCCACATTCGTTTTGACGATCTACACGAGTGGATAGGGAATTATTTTGTTGCTACTGTTCCGTTTTATAACGGGAATGCTGGATGAAAAAGACGGTGGCCAACGGAAATGTCAGGGTGATTAGTGAGACAATGATCAATAGTATGCCCAGTTCGCTATAGTCGGCCAGGGTAGTGATTTCACTCGTTGCCTGGTCCTTTACCTCACGTGCGACGGTAAAGATTTTGTTAAGGTACTTGGTCCCCAGACTGCTTGCCGAAAGAGCGAGATTGGTGAACGACGCCATGACGGCAAAGAAAGTCGCCTTTAAATTGGAAGGCGCGTTTCTCGCAATCCAGGCCAGCATGGGAATCATGGAAATCTGTCCCAGCGGTGACTCGATGGCGGTGTTTATAACGGCGATAAAACGAGCGTCAACAATGCCGTTAGTCCACCGGGCAGTCCATTCGTGAATACCGTAGTAAAGGGCGATACTGGGTAGTGACAGGACCCCCGCGGCGATGGTCAACATGACAACAATATAGGCGATCGACATCGTCGCCATGAGAGGCCTGAGCAGCACCATGCCGAATAGCGCCAGGCAGGATGCTATCAGGCTTAGAATGGACAAAAATTGTTGATCGAAACCTAACATATCGATCTCGAACCAAGTTGCGCCTGCCCCGGGAAGTGGCACTGCTCTGAACATGAAGATGATCACAGCTGTACCAATAAGCGCACGGCCAATATCGGGGTCGAGTTCGCGGATTAGGCGTGACATAAGAAACAACACAATGGCCATTGAGCCAGCAAAGATTATTTCCTGCGCGTAAGGCACATCGCTCAATCCCATAATCAAGGTAAAAATAACAAACACTGCGCTACCACCCAAAATCCACCAGTTGGGTTCAGTCTTTTCCTGCGATCTGAAAAGCGTGGCGCTAATCTGTGCTTCTTCAACACCCTGGTCGCGCATGGATTTTGCGCGTCTGTGTAACAGGGCCTGTCCCAGTAGGACACCCGCAACTGATATCAGCGGTATGATCAGGGCTATAAGATAGATTTTTTCATAAATATGCACTTTCTCGTCTTGTGACATATTCTCGACACCGGAAAACATGAATATGTTAAGTGATGCCACGAAGACGAGACCACTGACAATGGCGAACCTGCCCAGCATCTGCATGGTGGTGTGCATGGCCTTGGATTCGCGCTCGGAATAGGGCACACCTTTCGGGTCAGTGACCGGCACGGCTTCAACGGTCATGGCATCCGCCACGACATCCTGTATGACATAGCCGACGGGGGCCAACAGAGCGCTGGTCACGTACCAGGCTTCGACATCCATGTAGGGTGTCAATTGATCGGTATGGGCGATCAGTCCGTACATGATCAGAATGCTAAGTGCGATGAGACCCGCACCGATGTATACAAGCACAGATTTCCAGCGCCAAATCAGATCAACAAGATGGCCGAGGGGCATTTTCAACACCCAGGGAATACCCGCCCAAAATAAAAGCCCGGCGAGAAAAGACGCTGAAAGTCCCAGATAGTCCTTGATGAAAAATGTTCCTACGATCGCGGTGAGCCCCGAAATTCCAGCCGCCAGATAAACCATCAGTGGCGGCAGGTAGGACCATTTGAAATTGCGCGCTAGTCCGATGAATGTCCTGTCAAACCAGTTTCTGAGACTCTCTGGCATAATCATGAAAAATCCTCACCCCGTGAAAAGATTCACGCGAAACCCAGCTTATTTTACATTCACAACCACATATTACTGCACAACTTTGTAGGGGCTTTTATCTATCTGTTTCTTGTGCCCCATTCCTGAAATCTGTAAGATTAGCATAGCTAAAATTTTATTTTTTTCCTGGTGCAATGAAAATTAAAGCATACCTTGGAGTAGCCCTGTGTTCCCCGTCAACTAAAAGTGGACCATTTGATGTAAAAAGCTAAGATATACTTTCTGCTAAAATTTCCTTTTAAAGGGGGTTGTTATAAATAAAAAAGTATCGAGTGAATCTGTCGTTAAGACATCCACCTTAAAACTCGCAAGAAATATTTTAAGGAAGAAAAGATCTGCCTTGTTCTGGAAGGCTTCCAGAGTCGAATGTCCGCTACTGGCCGAACTGAGACACTGCCAACGCAGACGTTCAGACTGCTGGTTTGGTGTTGATTATTAACCGCAGGAGGCTGAGTTTGCCAGAAACATCTAGAAATATATTCGATCATCCCGTTCTAGGATATGGGTTTCGCCCCTTCTTTATTTTGGGCGCGCTATACAGCATTACCAGTTTGCTGATATGGGGCGGATTTTATGCCGATTATGTTATGCCGCCTTTATTCATGCTTGATCCTGTATCGTGGCATGCGCATGAAATGATCTATGGTTACACGATAGCAATTGTCGCGGGGTTTTTGCTTACGGCTGTGGCGAACTGGACCGATTGCGCGCCGGTGCGTGGATTTCATTTGCTGGGATTGTGTCTACTCTGGCTGGCAGGGCGCGTGGTCATGAATTTTGACCTGGGATTTCCGGATGTTGCTGTTTTAGCTTTTGAGGGGGCGTTTATTCTGGCACTCGCGCTCAGCCTCTCTGTTCCGCTTTTTAAAACATGGGATAAGCGCAACTTCGTATTTCTGGTGTTGCTAAGCATTTTATTGGCTTGTGACATGGTCTTCCTTATAACCAAAGAGAAAGCATCACTTTATGTTGCTGCGATGATTATTGTCACTATGATCTCTCTGATTGGAGGACGGATCATTCCGGCCTTTACCGTGGATGCTTTGCAGGAAAGAGGAGAGGAAGCTCACGAGACACCGCAAGGCAAACTGGATGTTCTTGCGATCCTGTCACTGGTACTGATTATTCTGGCACTGGTGTTTGTAAAACAGGAAAAAGCGATTCTTGCCGGGACTGCCTTTTTCGCCACTATCATTCATGCATTGCGTCTGCGGCGGTATCAGACAATCAGAATATTGAATGATCCTATGGTCTGGATTCTGCATGCCGGTTATAGCTGGGTCATTCTAGGGTTGTTTCTCACCGGTGTCTCCGCGTTGGGCTTTCTTCCTTTCTCTATTGCGCTACATGCTTTTACAGCGGGGGCTATTGGCTCTATGACGATTGGGATGATGTGCCGTGTGACACTGGGCCATCCCGGACGCGACAAGATCGCAACGAACCTGACAACATTAAGTTTTTTTCTGATGCAGGGTGCCGCTTTTATGCGAGTATTCGGTCTGATGATCGCGCCGGACTATAGCGAGGAGTGGATTATAGGTTCCGCGACACTTTGGGTGCTTTGTTTTGCGCTTTATATTTTGATTTATGCCCCGATGCTATGGAAGCCAGATCTTGATGAAATGGTCGATTAGCAAGGCTTATTAGCAAGTAAAACGTCACAAAACCCCGTCCACTCCATCTGCCCTCCCTCTATTTCCCTCTAAAAGATATGTTAGAATAATAGCCTGAAATGGTGAAATCGTAAAAAGGTAAATATTAAAAATCAGAATGAAAAATGCTTAAGCGAACAGGGGAATGCCATCAATGTGGCGAGTGCTGCAAGACGGTGAATATGGACGGTGGTGCGAGATGTGACTCTGCGTCAGCATGGGAATAGCGAGGAGTTGGAACGCTACCTCAGTTGGCGCGGTATCCGGGTGGTCGGTGAGGATATTCAAGGCAACGCGCTGTTTTACGCGGTCGGTCTGGATTCTCTATCTCAATATTACAACCGGGTTTGCTAACTAACATTCGTCAGGTTATGGCGAGAAGGGAGACGTAAAATGCTCGAGACCATTGCAGTCATCTTGGTTGTTCTTTGGCTTCTGGGTTTTGTCACCTCCAACACCATGGGCGGATTCATTCATGTCCTCCTGGTCATCGCGGTCGTGGTGGTTCTGCTTCGTGTCATTCGAGGTCGACGCCTGTAACGGCCCTGGAATGGTTCTATGCAGCGAGCTACTGGGCAGGGCGGTCCGGTGGTGGAGATCCAAAAGCTTCGTTAATGGCAAATGCATTTATCAACTTATGCTCTCAAAGCATATCTTTGATCTAAATTCATTTGACGGTCCATATGCCCAGCAAGCTTGAAAAAATTATATTCCGGATCTGGTCGAGCCTTTATCTTGCCGCTAAAAAATTTTCCCAGATTGATGGGGCACAGCGGGCCGGGGCCTTCGCTTTCTATGCGTTCTTCGCTTTATTTCCTTTGGTCGTTCTGCTGGTCACGGTGGCCTCAGTCTTTATTGACAGAGGCAGGGCCGAAGCAAAGGTGATTGCCTACGTGGAGAGCTACATTCCGATAAGCGGCGAAATGCAGCATTTAATATTTGATGCCGTCGGGGGAGTTATTGACGCACGCGGTGAAGCAGGCGTGGTCGCGATTCTGATGCTAGTCTGGGCGGTGATTCAATTCTTCGCAACTCTCATCTTCACCACGAACCGGGCCTGGGCGGCGAAAGTGCAGAGTTGGTGGCGGCTACCGCTGAAAAGCCTGTTACTGCTTGGGGTCATGATTAGCGCTGTCCTCGTTGGCATTGCCATGCCAATGCTCACGCGAGTGGCTAGGGATTGGCTTTTCCCATTACAAGAATTCCCTTTGTCCTATGCCTTGTGGAACTTCTTCATCCCGTTGGTTATCGTTTTCTTCAGTCTGAGCCTGTTTTACAAGTTGGCTCCCAGGCGACCCACAAGCTTTTCTGAAGTGTGGGCCGCAGCCTTCAGCGCTACAGTTCTCCTGCGCACGGGAGAAAGTCTGTTTGTGGTTTATCTGGAGCGCTTTGCCACGCTGAATGCAGTCTATGGAGCGTTCGGCGGGATCATGGCATTGTTGCTTTGGATTTATCTGTCCGGGTGTATTATCATTTTTGGCGCCTGTCTTTGCGCCGCTCAGGCTGAAACACTTGCGGATCAGCCGTAAGCCGGAGAAACGCAAGACAAAATCAGTCTCCCAGCAGAACTCGCTTCAAATCTTCTGAGACCGGATGAGAACCAACCCATTGTTCGAGTAAAGCCTCCATCAACTCCGGACCGGGGTCTTTAAATAGAAGCCTACCGTTTAGAAATAAACTCGTCGCTTCCCCGGGTAAATACACAAATAATAAAACGTCCCTTTCGTTCAGGTTCAAAAACCCTTTTTGGAATCGGCGGAAAGCTTTATCTATGATCTCCGGTTTGATAGTTTTCCGCCAAATATCCGGCATTTTATCAGGAAGCATTGAGGTCAAAATTTCAACGCGTATGGCAACCGGATATTCGAGTTTTGTAAGATTAAGGGACGAGATCGGTATATCTTTGTCGGGGATATAAAGCGCGCACTGATATACATCAAAGAAGTTGTAGGAGCGAATTCCCGATGAATAGTGAATCCAGGGGTGGTTATCTAATTTTAAATCGGGTGGCGGACTTGCGTTCGCAGAAGCGATGTCCAATCCTCCCAAAAAAATACTCATAAGGGTCATGATTCGAATGAAATAGGAAGAAGTCATAATAGCCTCCTTATCCTTTCCAAAAAATGGCTGATCCAATACAAGCCTCTTCGAGGGAAGAGGAAATAAATACAAGGGAATTTAACTTTTAAGCCATTATACACCCCTGTTTATTTCCCCGTTATCCAAAAGTGGGCCCTTTGGGGTAAAAAGTTTAGGGGCCCATTCTTTCAAGCTTTCCTGTTTTGGCCGTTCGGAGACATCCGATTTCAAATTGGAGCACTACCAACCCCCCCCCCCCCGAACCTCGCTGTTTTCCCCGCAAGTTATGTTAGGATAATGGCCTGAAATGGTGAAATCGTAAAACGGTAAACATTAGAAATCAGGATGAAAAATGCTTAATCGAACAGGGGAATGCCACCAATGTGGCGAGTGTTGTAAGACGGTGAATATGACGGTGGTGCGGGATGTGACTCTGCGTCAGCACGGCAATCGCGAGGAGTTGGAGCGTTACCTCAGTTACCGGGGCATCCGTGTGGTGGGGGAGGATATTCAAGGCAACGCGCTGTTTTATGAGGTCGATATCCCGTGCAGTCAACTCACGGAAGACAACGGGTGCAAGGTCCACGACTCGCCGGAGAAACCCTTGCTGTGCCTCAAGTACCCGGACGCGCCGAACGATATCGACGAGTGCGGCTACACCTTCGAGCGCGAGACTCCGCTGGAGCGGCTGGCATGACCGAGCGTTATACGGACAACGGCGACGGCACGCTGACCGATTCTGTGACCGGGTTGATGTGGCAGGAGAGCTACGGCTACGCCGAGACGGGGAACTACGTCACCTGGCACGATGCCACCGAGTACATCGCCGAACTCAACCGCCGCAAACTGGGGGATCATGATGACTGGCGTCTGCCCAACAAGTTGGAACTGCAAAGCGTGTACGAGTTGAAGCATGAGTTCGAGTCGCGCGGCCGCACGTATGTGTTGCACATTGATCCCATCTTTGAGATCGGCTACGGCAGTTGTTTCTGGACCTGGCAGACCCGGCTTTCCGGCGCGATGGGTTTCGGCTTCGACGTCGGCGAGAGTTTCTGGTATCCGCAGGGCAGTTTGTCGGGCACGGTGCGGGCGGTGCGATTGAATATGAATCCTTTTAAACTGATACGGACGTATGGACACGAGAAGACAGCGCGGTAACAAGCGCAGTAACAAGGGCGGTACAAAGAGCGGAGAGCCCGTCGGCCCCAGCCCGGAGAGTATCAAACGAGAAAAGGAAAAGGGCAAGTCGCTCAAGTCGTCGGTGTGGTGGCGGCTCCAGCTGGAGAAGGGCGTGTGTCATTATTGCGCGAAGACGTTTGAGAAGAAGGATCTCACCATGGATCACATTGTGCCCCTGTCGCGCGGCGGCAAAAGTACCAAGGGGAACCTCGTGGTGGCGTGCGAGCCGTGCAACAGCGACAAGAAATACTATACGGCGGCGGAACTCATCCTCAAAAACCAGATGAACTCGAAGATCGATTTCTGAGCCGGACACCAGCGTAATGTTGGACCTGGTTGAGGGGAGTTTTGTATAAGTAATCAGGTAAACCTAGATCCTTTGCTATCGCTCAGGATGACAAATTGGGTGCGTATTGTCATTCTGAGGAGCCGCAGGCGACGAAGAATCTGGGTTTTGTCTTCATAGGAGCAAAAGTATGGAAAGCGACAAGATGCTGAAGATCATGGGATTCGGAACGCTGGCGATCATCGTGCTCGGCATCCTTCTCTTTATATTCAAGATGTAGAGAATAATTATCCACCGATGAACACAGATAAACACGGATGAAACTTTAATCTTCCTCCCCTTACCAAGGGGAGGACTGAGGTGGGGTTGATGATCCTTCCTTTTTTAAGGATAACCCAAACCTAGACTCTTCACTTCGTTCAGAATGACAGTTTTAACGCCAGTCTCTTCCCTACGGGCGAGTCCTATCCGTGTTTATCTGTGTTCATCTGTGGTTAATTGCTTTTAAGACGGGATTTCCTGGTTTTTGTCTGGGGCCTGGATGCGGGGGCTGTCTTTGGCGGCGAGGGCTTCGTAGCGCGGGTCGAGTTTTTCCTGTTCTTCCACGATCGTTTTACAGATTTCCGTTTCACACACCAGCACGATGTGGTGCCCGAACTTGGATTTGATGGCTTCGGGGATAGCGAACTTCTCACACTTCAGAATTTCATCGCGCAGGTCTTTGGTGAGGATACCCTCAATTATCGGCATCTTGGGATAAATCCATTCCAGATCGCCGCCTACGGCTTTGCTGGGGCAGACGCTGTACTTTCTCGCCAGCCGTGCAAAAAACTTTTCGATCTTGTCGTAATCCTGATACACCTTATCCGGATCGTCCGACGGCTCTTCGGCCAGCTCCTTTTGGAAATCCAACACAATTTGCCGGATCAGTTGGGCCGCTTCCGCGCTGGATACCAGGATCTGGCGGACGCGGTGCTCCAGCGGTTTGTCTGTCTGAATTTTGACCTTCTTCGCCTGGAACACCTTGCGCGGTTTGATGACGGGACGCTTTGGTGTTTCGCTTTCCGGCTTGTCGGGGACCTTCGGTTCCGGCGCGGTTTTGTCGCGCTGGTAGATAGTCTTTTCCGGTTCCTGCGGCTGTTTTTTATCAGTCATGCTAGATTTCCCATTTGTCACACTGAGCCTGTCGAAGTGCGACAATAAAAAAGTACCCACTCCACTTGAAACGGGATTATTGCCGATAATGAAATTCTACCTCAATATGCTTCACAGGGTACAGTTATTATCAGAATCCGAGAGATTCCAGATAGTCGAGCACCCCTCCGTCGGCGTTGGTGCCGATCACCTGATGGGCTACGGCTTGCACCTCCGGCAGGGCGTTGCCGACGGCGACGGCCTTCCCCGCAATCTCAAACATTTCAAGGTCGTTGAGGTAATCCCCGAACACCACAATCTGCGATAATGGGATGTCCAATTGCTGGGACAGGGTGCGCAACATCCTGCCCTTGTCGGCGTGGTGGTGGAACATTTGTAACCAGTTGTATTTAGGCCGGGCGATGTCTTTTGCGAAGTACAGGTTAAGATTGTCTGGGAACCGTTCGCGGAGTTGCCGGTAGACGGGGGCCAGTACCGCAGGGGTATCGATCAACAGAAGGCCGGCAATTTGTTCGTTGTCGGTGAACTGATACTCATCGACATAGTGCAGGCGGCCGTCGCCCTCCAGGCTTTTTAGGTAGGCCAGCGAACCCTCATTGATGGCGTTCCGATAGTACAGTCGGTGCCGCTCATCGAAGGTATAGACGAACGGGTCCTGCTCCAGCGGAGCGACCAGATCCAGCAGTTCGTAGGCCACGTCGCGTTCGATATAATTAGACTGTTTCAAGTTCTCGCCGGTCTTGAAATGCGTCAGGTACGCGCCGTTGAACAGGATGACCGGCAGTTGCAGGTTCACCTCGTGTAGAATGGGATGAGCCGAATCGTAATTGCGGGCCGTGGCAATGGTGAACTTGAGGCCACGCTCGATCAGGCGGTTCAGGCGATCCACCCAGGCAGAGGGGAAATCGCTGTGCGGATCGAGCAGGGTGCCATCGAGATCGGAAACGTAGAGCAAATCTTTGGGATCAGGCTTCATGCGGCTATCAAAAAAGTGTAAGGGAACTCTGCCGGAAGGGACTAAACAGGGAACAAGTTCTATGAATCAAATTACCGTTCGCCCTGGGAGACTTATTCATGTCATTATACCGTGTAAACTTTAAAATGCAGTTAAAGGATTTGAAAATGTCCGTGAAACGTATTTTCTTTGCAAAATTCTGGGTATTGATCGTTTGCATGATGCTGGCGCCGTCCTCGGTATGGGCCTTTGATTTCACAGCCTGGGATGGTTTGGTGAAAAAATACGTCGGACCCACGACGATCGCAGGCGTTCGGATCGCCGGGGTCAATTATGCCGGTATCAAGAAAGACCCGGCGTATGCGAAGCTGATCGCGGACCTGAAATCGTTCTCTCCCTCAAAGCTGAAAAGCGAGAAGGATAAGCTGTGCTTCTGGATCAACGTCTACAACATCATGGCGGTCAAAATGGTGGTGGATCATTATCCCGTGAAGAGCATCAAGGACGCCGGGAGCTTGTTTGGATCGGTCTGGAAGAAAAAGGTCGGCGTGGTCGGCGGTAAGGAAGTGACCTTGGACGAAATCGAGCATGAAATTTTAAGGAAGATGGGCGATCCGCGCATCCATGTCGCCATCGTTTGCGCATCGGTGAGTTGTCCCGACCTGCGCAAGGAAGCCTACACGACGGACAAGTTGGACGCGCAACTCGACGATCAGATGCAACGGTTTCTGGAAAACAGAGGTAAAGGTTTGCATATCGACCGTAGCAGGGGGCGGGTGACGCTCTCAAAAATTTTCGACTGGTTCGAGGAGGACTTTGAAGCGAAGGGCGGCGTCCTGCCGTTCCTCTCCCGTTACGCACCTGAGAAAGACCGGTCTTTCCTGAAAAAGGGAGACGTCGACGTTTCCTATCTGGATTACAACTGGGATTTGAATAAAAAGTGAGCGGAAGCTGAAAGGAGGGAGGGGGTGTGGAGCCGCCTCAACGATTCCACATCCCCTCTCTGGGCGAACCTGCGATCAATCGGCGTGTTTTCGCAGGAACGTCGGGATATCAAAGTTTGAACTGTTGGAGATCGTTTCCGGTGATTCCTTTCGGATAATATCCGCCAACTCCTTCAAACTCTCCTGTTGGTACGCGGGGTGATTTCCCAGATCCATTTCCACATCGGGTCCGTTCACCACTTTTTTCATCGGCATGGTGTTGGGCTCTTGTGGCGCAAGAAAGAGTCGTTGGCTTTCCTGTTTCTCGAACCCGGTGGCGATCACCGTCACGCGCATGTCTTCCTTCATGGATTCATCCACCACCGCACCAAAGATGATATGCGCATCTTCATGGGCACTTTTCTGGATCAGCATGGCCGCCTCGTTGACATCGTGCAGGGTGAGGTCTTCGCCGCCGGTGATGTTGATGAGAATACCGCGTGCGCCTTCTACCGATGCCTCGTCCAGCAGAGGGCTTGAGATGGCACGCTGAGCCGCCTCGATCGCACGGTTTTCACCGGAAGCGATACCGCCGCCCATCAACGCTTTGCCCATGCCGCACATGATGGTTTTGACATCCGCGAAGTCGAGATTGATCAATCCCGGAATCACAATCAGATCCGAGATACTGCAAACCGCCTGGAGCAGGATGTCATCGACCTGTGAGAAAGCGGTGTTCAGTGAGGTTTGTTTACCGATGAAGCTGAGCAGTTTCTGGTTGGGAATGACGATGAGAGTATCCACCGATTCCTTCAACTCCTCAATACCCTCCTCCGCCTGCTTTTGCCGTCGGCTTCCTTCAAACATAAATGGCTTGGTCACCACGCCAACGGTGAGCGCTCCCACTTCCCGTGCGATATCCGCGATAACCGGAGTGGCACCGGTACCGGTTCCGCCACCCATGCCAGCGGTGAGGAAGACCATGTCCGAGCCCTCCAGCACTTCGTACAAATGATCGCGACTTTCCTCCGCCGCCAGTTTTCCGGTTTCGGGATTGGACCCGGCGCCGAGTCCGCGCGTCAGTTCCGTGCCGATCCGGATTTTGTGCTGACAGGGAGAAGCGTCCAGCGTTTGCATGTCGGTGTTCGCCTGGATGAACTCCACGCCCTGAATGTTGGAGCGTACCATGGCGTTGACGGCGTTACCGCCACCGCCGCCGACGCCGATGACTTTGATATTCGCCGAATAATCATTGGTTGGTTCAAATTCTATCATGCCCATTGTTGCCTCCTTGTTGACTAAAAAAATTCGTCCGTCCAGCCCTTCATGCGACTGAATATTTTTTCAAATAGATTTCTGCCTTGCAGGTCCATATTGCGACCCGATTTGTAACTTTTCTCGCCGTAATGAATCAGACCTGTGCTGGTGGCGTAGATCGGGTTGGTGACCACATCCACCAGACCGCTCAGACCCATGGGAGTGCCGATGCGTACCGGCACCTGGAACACTTCCTCTGCCAGGTCCGCCATGCCTTCCACGCAAGCCGATCCTCCGGTGATGACGATGCCGGAAGAGATACTGTCCTGGAACCCGGAGGTCTGGATTTCGTGGTTGAGCATTTCAAACATTTCCCGAATACGCGCCTCAATAATTTCGCTCAGGATTTGACGTGACACCTTGAGAGTACTCCGACCGCCGACCGTGGAGATTTCAATTGTTTCGTCGTGTTTGATCAGACTCGAATAAGCGCATCCGTGCGCGTGTTTGATTTTCTCCGCTTCAGCATTCGGAGTGCGCAAGCCGATAGCGATGTCGTTGGTCACCTGAGCACCGGCGATAGCCAGCACCGAAGTGTGCTTGATCGCGCCTTGATAGAAAATCGCCAGGTCGGAAGTGCCGCCGCCGATATCGATCAACGCCACACCGAGTTCCTTTTCGTCGGGGGAGAGTACCGATTCACTGGAAGCGAGTTGTTCCAGCACGATATCCTGCACACCGAGTCCCGCCTTGTTGACGCACTTGACGATGTTCTGCGCCGAGGTGACTGCGGCGGTAACGATATGCACTTTGGCTTCCAAGCGTATCCCCGCCATACCGAGAGGCGTTTTGATGCCGTCCTGGTTGTCCACGATGTATTCCTGCGGCAGAACGTGGATCACTTCACGGTCCAGTGGAATAGCAATGGCTTTGGCCGCTTCGATAACGCGGTCCACGTCGTGATGGTTGATCTCCTTGTGTTTTGCCGCGATGATGCCGTGGCTGTTCATGCTTTTGATATGGCCACCGGCGATCCCTACGAAGACGGAATCGACCTCCGCACCCGCCATCAACTCCGCTTCCTCGACCGCGCTTCGGATCGATTCGACCGTGCCGTCGATGTTGACTACGACTCCCTTGCGCAGGCCACGGGAGGGTGACTGGCCGAGACCGATGATATCGATCTCACCCTGGGGTGTCACCTCCGCGATGATGCAACAGATTTTGGTTGTGCCGATGTCCAGGCCGACAATATAGTTTTCTTTTTTGGACATGTGTGTCCCCTTTTCTAAAGACGGTTAAATCTTGTGTACGATCCCGCGCCGTGGTTCCATCCGGTTTTTCTTAACCACCACCTTGTCCTTGAAAGACAGGTCGATGTATTGAATCCCAGAGAGGTTGGAGTCCATGGCGTCGAGTATTATTTTTAAATTTTCAAAGCCTTCCTGAATCCGATCCACGGCCAGATAGATATCGATCCCCCGGCTCCCGGTGGTGAATACCAGCTTGAGTGGACTGGACATATGAAATTTCTGAATGGGATCGTCCTTGAACGCGCCCAGTTGATTCATGAAATGCATGGCCTGTAATCCCGGTACGATTCCCGCTACCGGTATTTCGTTTCCCAGCTTCACTCCGCTTAATTTCACTCCTGTAATGAGGGGGAGGGCGTCGTGTTGTTTGTTGTCGGGAACGATCAAGACTCCGTAGTGGTCCATCAAATAAGTTTTATCCAACTGGATACGCGCGAACGGCTTACGCTCCTGAACCTGAATGCGGATTCCCCGGGGCAATCGCCGCACAGCGGAAACGTTTTCAATCCATGGGTTCGCCTTGAACTGTTCAGTGATGGACTGCAGATCAAGCTGGAAAATATTTTGACCCATCAGCGGTTGAGCCATGCCTTCCAGAGTGAGCAGGCTGACCTTCTCGTTCCCTGAAAAATTGATTTGCGATACAGCGAACTGCGGCGCAGTGGTGACGTATCGGAACCCATGAAATGCGCCATAACCCATGACCATGACCAGCACCGCTTTGGCGACCACGTCCAGCCAGGTTTTAGCCAGTTCCCGGAAACCGGTTCCGCTTCCGCGATTTTTGATTTTGCGTCCCTTCAGAGCTTTGCTCGGACGCTTGTTCTTTTTCCGCTGGCGCGAATGGACCTCTCCCCAGTTGAGGCGCGATCCTTTAGGTTTATGTAAGATGTAATCCATCATCGTGTTTTAGTTTTTGTAATCGAGCTGGGCTCGTTTTAAAATTTCGATGACCAGATCATCGAATTCCAGACCGGCCTGACGCGCCGCCATGGGAAGCAGGCTGGTCGGTGTCATGCCGGGTACAGTATTCATTTCGAGTGCGTAAGGCGTACCCTGAGCCAGAATCAAATCCACGCGCGGGAACCCCCGGCCCTTGAGAGCCTTGAACACCCGGACCGATGCGTCACGGCACTGTTGTGCTTCCTTTGAGGACAATTGCGCCGGGCACACATAATCTGTTTTGCCCTCGGTGTATTTCGCTTCGTAATCATAGAATCCCGATTTGGGTACAATTTCCACGATCGGCATGGGCAAGGGGCCGTTCATCCCCACCGCCAACAGTTTGCCTTCGATAAATTGTTCGATGAGGATCTCCTCCGAAACCTCGAATGCCTCGTCGAGTGCCGTTTCCCATTGGGATTCCGTTTGGACAATGCTGACGCCGATACTCGATCCCTGGTCGGCGGGTTTCACCACCACCGGCAAGTCCAGCGCTCTTTTCACCTGGCCCCGATCTTCGGCGGTGATCACCTGATACGGAGCCGTGGGGATGCCGCGTTCCATGAATATCTCCTTGGACACCACTTTGTTGTACGCGATGGCGCTTCCCAGAACGCCCGAGCCGGTGTAAGGGATTTTGAGATACTCCAGAACCCCCTGGATCGTGCCGTCCTCTCCCCAGGTGCCGTGCAAGGCGATGCAAGCGAGGTCAACCTTCCGCTCCGCCAGGGTGGCGCCGATGTTGTGGTCCACGTCGATCATCTCAGCGTTCAATCCTTTACTCTGGATGGCGTTGAAAATGGCCTTTCCGGAGGTCAACGAAACTTCCCGCTCCGGGGAAAGTCCCCCCATCAGTACGCCGATCGTTTTTTGTTTCAATTGTTCCAATTAATTTTTCCTTGCCATCACAATTAACGGTCCGCCCCCGGCCCTTGGCCAAGAGCCGGGGACAAAGGAAGGAGGGGTACCTTTGTTAACGGACCAAGTTCATTAAAATTTTAAAGTCGTGCAACCTCCAAGTGTGCACGACGGGTTACCGTTCGCCGGCAATGATCACTTCGGTTTCCAGTTCAACGCCAGTTTTTTCCAGGACCGTGTCCCGGACATGTTCGATGATTTCAATCACCTGCGAAGCCGTAGCTTCTCCCTTATTGACGATGAAGTTGGCGTGCTTGATCGATACTCCGGCGTCACCGATACAGAATCCTTTCAATCCCGCTTCCTCAATGAGGCGGCCTGCGGCATCGCCTTCCGGATTTTTAAATACCGAACCCGAGTTGGGCAGAGACAGCGGCTGTTTGTTTTTGCGGCGGACCAGATGGCTGTCGATGGTGTTTTGGATTTCCAGGTGGTCGCCTTTTTTTAAGTTCAGCTCCGCAGATACAATGATGCCGCCTTTGCTGGGAAAGGTGGTTTTGCGGTACTCGAATTCGAGCTCCGCTTTTGTCAGAGTTTCCAGATCGCCTTCGGCATTGACGCGGGTGACACTGCGAATCACATCGCAGATTTCAGTACCGTCCGCTCCGGCGTTCATGAACAGCGCTCCTCCGAGAGAGCCGGGAATACCCACCAGGTTTTCCATTCCGGTCAGTGAGTATTTAGCGAGATGTTTGACCAGATAGGACATCTTTGTCGCGGCGCCCGCAGTGACCACGGCGCCTTCTTCACCCTTTGTGTTTTTGAAAAACACGGGAGGTTCAATTGTCTTGAAACGGTTTTTGGTGGAAATGACGATGCCCCGGAACCCTTTGTCATTCATGATGAGGTTCGTGCCTTCTCCCAGGATGAATATCGGCATATCCCTGTGATGTTTGAAAATGAGTTGCAGGTCCGATACATCTTTGGGGATGATGAATATATCCGCCGGACCTCCAACGCGCAGAGAGGTGTGATTGGCGATAGGTTCATCGTATCGAATTTCTCCCTTGATTCGGTTCAACCAGTTTGTCGAAGGGCTCATAAAAGTTCTCTTGTGAATGGTTTTTCCCAGGATCGATCGGGATGATCCGGTCAGGGTTGCCATTGGTACGCTTTGCCCCTGATGCAAGTGAGCAAAGCGGATGAGTCGTGTTTTCCAAGGATTGTTCAACATGAATTAACTATCCTTTCCAGGTTTTCCCTCGCGGAGCCGCTCGGGAAGGTTGGCCAGCAGGTCGCGCCCCAGTTCCCACACATTACCCGCGCCGAGTGTCATGAAGACATCGCCGGGTTGCAGAATCTGAGACAGGCGTTTCAAAGTTTCTTTAGCGGTTGCAACATGTTCGGCATTTTTGTGTCCGAATTTCCGAATGCCGTCCACGATTCCCTGTGAGTGGACGCCTTCGATGGGCTCCTCTCCGGCAGGGTAGATGTCATTGATGATCAACAGGTCCGAATCGTTGAACGCGGACCAGAAATGTTCCATCTGAGTCTGGGTTCGGGAATACCGGTGCGGTTGAAACACGACCACCAGTCTTCGGTCGGGCCACACTTCCTGGGCGGTTTTCAACGTTGCCTTGATTTCCACCGGGTGATGACCGTAGTCATCAACCACGACCAGCGATTGCGTGTTGTGGTGAATTTCAAAGCGGCGTTGGACGCCCTTGAATTGCTTGAGTGACTGGGCGATAGTGTCAAACGTCAGGTTGAGTTCCATCCCCACTGCGACCGCCGCCAGCGTGTTCAGCACGTTGTGTTTGCCGGGAGCGACGGAATGGATGGTCCCCAACTCATCACCCTGATAAAAGACGTCGAACTGCGCGTCCAATCCCTTCACCCGGATATTGCGCGCGGTGTAATCGCCCTGGCTCACCAATCCATAAGTGATGAACCGTTTCTCCAGCTTGGGAATAAGCGACTGGATATTGGGTTCGTCGAGGCACAGCACCGACGTGCCGTAGAACGGTATTTTGTTGAGGAACGTCAGGAACGCGTCCTTTATATTGTCGAGCGTCTTGTAAAAGTCCATGTGTTCTTCATCAAGCGTAGTGACCACGGCAATGGTCGGCGTCAATTTCAAAAAAGAACCGTCACTTTCATCCGCTTCCGCCACCAGGAATTCGCTCTGTCCCATTTTGGCGTGGCTCCCGACACTTTTAAGCTTGCCGCCGATCACGACGGTGGGATCGAGGTTGCCGCCCGCCAGAACCGTCGCCACCAAAGAGGTGGTCGTGGTTTTGCCGTGCGTGCCGGCAATGGCGATGCCCTGCTTCATCCGCATCAGTTCTGCTAGCATCTCGGCGCGTCGGATGACGGGAATGGTTTGCGCGCGAGCCGATTGCACTTCCACGTTGTCCGATTTGACAGCGGTGGAAGTCACCACCACCTGGCATCCGTCCACATTCTTGGCGTTGTGCTCGTAAGCGATGCGGGCGCCGATCTTTTCCAGGTGGTCAGTCACGTTCGATCGGGACTTGTCCGATCCGGTGACTTCGTAACCCTCGTTGATCAGCACTTCAGCAATTCCGCTCATGCCAGAACCTCCGATACCGATAAAGTGAATCCGTTTGGTTTTGCCTAAAAACATACGCCCTCAAAATTTCCTGGGTCCTGCGTGTTGCTTTTTAGTGGTTCAATTGGGACTGCCCATCAGTTCCATGCACAATTGGCGGACCCGCTCGGTGGCGTCTCGCCGTCCCATTTGAAAACTTTTGTTGCCCATCTCCCGTAATGCTTCGGGATGTTCCATGCTGTCGATAATAATTCCCGCCAACAGTTTGCCGTTGACGTCTTTGTCGAGAATAACCTGTGCCGCGCCATTGGATTCCAGGGCGCGTGCGTTGTGTACTTGATGGTTGTGTGCCGCGAAAGGGAAGGGCACCAGCACTGAAGGGATCCCCAATGCCGTCACTTCGGCCAACGTGGTGGCCCCTGAACGGCAGATGATCAGCGATGCCTTGCGGTATTGATCTGCCATGTCGTAAATGAACGCCCGTGCGTCGGCGGAAAACCCTTTGTGTTTGTAACCGGCCTGCACCTCGGCTTCGTCGGATTGTCCCGTCTGATGAATGATGTGCAAACGATCCTTCACCGGCGCCAGCGTATCCAGCGCGGCCAGCAAACCGCGATTGATCGATTGCGCGCCCTGGCTTCCGCCTACAATCAGCACCGTGAACTTTTCTCCGGTGGGGACGTTGGGCGCTTTCACTTCCGCAAATTCTTCGCGGATCATGTTTCCCGTTTCCACCACCTTGTCGGCGGGGAAATATTTTTTGGACATTTCAAACGTGATCGCCACTTTGCTGGCGACTTTGCCCAGCCAGCGATTGGTTGCGCCGGGGACCGTGTTCTGTTCGTGAATCAGCATCGGGATGCGGAGCGCCCACGCCGACAGCGCCACCGGTCCGGAGACATACCCGCCGACTCCCACCACCAGCCGCGGACGGTTCATCAGCAGGTAGCCCAGCGATTGCAGAATGCTGACCGGCAGTTTGAGCCAGTTGATCAAACGCCCGATGCCTTTTTTCCCGAGGAGGCCGCCGGATAAAATCGTCTTCAGGCGAAATCCTTCGCGCGGCAGGATGCGCGACTCAATCCCCTGCCGGGTGCCGATGAACGTTATTTGAATGTCTGCATCGTGCTTCATAAGCGCTTTTGCCAGGGCAATGCCGGGATAGAGGTGTCCTCCGGTCCCGCCGCCCGCTATGACGACTGAGTTCGCCATTAATAAATATTCAACGCCGGACCGAATGGTCCGATATGTTCAACAGCACTCCCATGCACAACAGCGTGATCAACATGGACGATCCGCCCAGGCTGATAAATGGAAGCGTCAACCCTTTGGTCGGTAGAACACCGACCGCCACACCCATATTGGTAAGGGCCTGCAAGCCGACCAGCAGAGTCAATCCGATGGCCAGATGCGTGCCGTACAAATCCTTGGCCTGCGACGCGATGACGAATCCCCGCCAGATCAATATTCCGAACAGCAGGATGATTCCCAATGTGCCGATAATTCCCAGCTCCTCCCCGATCACGGAGAAGATGAAATCTGTATGCGCTTCCGGCAGGTAAAACAGTTTTTGCCGGCTGTCGCCCAACCCGAGTCCCCAGATGCCGCCGCGCCCGAACGCCAGAAACGACTGGATGGCTTGAAAGCCGGTGTCCGAAGGATCGGCCCAGGGGTCGAGGAACGAAAGTATGCGTCGTGTGCGGTACGCCGCGCCCATCACTGCGGTGACCAGAAACGGAATCACCGCCAGTACGGAGTAGAACAGAAACTTCTTTTGAATCCCGGCGACGTACAACATGAGGAACGCCACGATGGAAATGATCATGGCGGTTCCGAAATCCGGTTGCAGAAGTATCAACAGGAAAAAAATTCCCAATACGATCAGGTTGGGCAGATACCCGTACGCGAAACTTTTCAACTTGTCCGCGCGCTTCACCATCGATTTGGCGATGAACAGGATGACGGTGAACTTGGCGATTTCCGAGGGTTGCAGGGAAAACCCGCCGAGCGTCAGCCATCGCCGTGCTCCGCCCACTTCCTTGCTGAGTGCGGGTACCATCACCGCCAGTAACAACAGAAAGGTTGCCGCCATGATCGGGAGCGTCAGTTTTTCCCATCGGTGATAATCGAACTTGCGTGCGAAGATGAGCAGTCCCGTTCCCAGCAGAACCCACACGACATGGCGCTTCAGCAGGTAAAACGAATCCTGATACGTTTCCTGCGCGTGCACGGCGCTGGAGCTGAAGACCATGACGATCCCCGCCAGAATCAATGCGGCAAGAGTCCACGCTAATGTGGAATCGCAACCGTACTGTTTTTTTCGATGAGAACTCACGCATTGCCTCTAATGATTTTAAATTTGCTACTTTCGCGCTCACGGTTCATGCCTCTCAAAGCGATTGCACGCATCCTTTAAATTGCCGGCCCCGGTCCTCGTAGTCCCGGAACATATCGAAACTCGCACATGCCGGAGAAAGCAGAACCACGTCGCCGGGTTGCGTCTGGGCATAGGCCTGACGCACTGCGGTTTCCATGTCGTCCGCACTCTCGTATCCGAACGATCCGTTGAGGACCGTCTGAATCTTGAGCCGGGCTTCGCCGATCAATATCATGTGTTTGACTTTTTTTTTGAACAGCGGTTTCAGTGATTGAAAATCTCCGCCTTTATCCTGTCCGCCCGCAATCAAGACGACAGGCCGATCGAAACTGTTGAGCGATTTTTCCAGCGCGCCGATGTTGGTGCCCTTGGAGTCGTTGATAAAATCGACACCGTTGAGCGCGCGCACCCATTCCAGACGGTGTTCCAGTCCTTTAAATTCGCGCAGAGTCCTGGCGATGGAGGCGGCATCAACCCCCGCCAGCCGGGCGACCAGTACCGAAGGTAAAATATTTTCCACCTGCCACTGCATGGCTTGATGTGATTCGCTGATGCGGCAGATCGTCTCTTCTTTTTCGCCATCTTTGAACAGGACGAGGTCTCCGCTCAAATAACAACCCTGTTCCACCGGCTCGCTCATGCTGAAATACCATTTGCGCGATAGTTTCCCCGCCGCGACGTGGTGTACCCATGGATCGTCGTGGTTGAGGACCAGAACATCGTCTTTGGTTTGATGAGCGGCGATTCTTCCTTTTAATTCGGCGTAATGCTCAATCGTTTTGTGCCGGTCGAGGTGATCCGGCGTGATGTTCAGGATGACGCTGATATGCGGATGAAACTGCACCGCGCCCTCCAACTGAAAACTGCTGATTTCCAGAACCATGTAGTCCTTAGGTTGATCTTTGACGAGGGAGATAAAAGGCACACCGATGTTGCCTCCGACCCGCACGTCCTTGCCGCCTTGATCCAGCAGGTGGCCGATCAGGGATGTGGTTGTGGACTTCCCGTTGGTGCCGGTGATGGCGATGATCGGTGTTTCACTCATCCGGTACGCCAGTTCCAGCTCGCTGATAATTTCAGTTCCACTTGCGCGGGCGGATTTCAAATCTGGAGAATGAATATCCACACCGGGGCTCAGGATCACCAGATCCGCATCGGGCAAAGGTGAGGATGATTGAAAAACCGTGCTCACACCGGACGCGAGTTGCTTGAGCCCATCGCTCAGCGCTTCTTTCGATTTACCATCCAGCAGAGTCACACGCGCGCCCTGTTCCGCCAGGAAGTTGGCGGCGGCGATGCCGGAGCGTGCCATGCCGATGATCGAAATATTTTTATTCTTAAACTTCACGCGTTACCTCAGTTTGAGCGTACTTAAGCTGGCAATGGCCAGGATCGCCGCGACGATCCAGAACCGGACAATCACTTTCGGTTCCGGCCAGCCGAGTTGTTCGAAATGATGATGCAGAGGTGCCATTTTGAAAAAACGTTTGCCTCCGGTGTATTTGAAATATCCGACCTGGATGATGACGGACAATGCTTCGATGACGAAAATTCCTCCAACGGGAATCAGCAACAGTTCCTGCTTGGAGATGCAGGCGATGGTGCCCAGCACTCCTCCGAGTGAGAGGGAGCCGACATCGCCCATAAAAATTTGCGCGGGGTAGGAGTTGTACCAGAGAAACCCCAGGCTGGCGCCGATGATGGCGGAGGTGAGAACGGCGAGTTCTCCCGCTTCCCGGATATGCTGAATGTTCAGGTATTCCGCAAATTTGAAGTGGCCGGTCAGGTAGACGATGCCTGTAAACGTGATAGTGGCGATGATGATGGGACCGATGGCCAATCCGTCCAGTCCGTCCGTCAGATTCACCGCGTTGGAGGTTCCTACAACGATGAACACTATAAAGATCAAATATCCCCAACCGAGGTCGGGGGTGAAGTCTTTAAAGAAAGGAACGAACAGTTGGCTGGCATAACCGTCTCTTATCGGATCGTAATAGACCAGATATACGGCAACGATCACGCTCAGTAGAATCTGGAAAAGGAGTTTGCTCCGCGCCCGCAATCCGCCACCTTTGCGAAATTTAAGGACATCGTCATACAGCCCGATCAATCCGAAACCGACAGCGACGAACACGACCACCCAGATATAGGGATTGCTCAGGTTCGCCCACAGCAGGGTGGACAGGATGAAGGAGAACAGAATCAACAACCCGCCCATGGTCGGCGTGCCGGCTTTGCTCAAGTGGCGTTCCGGCCCGTCGTCCCGGATTTTTTCCCCAATCTCCAGTCTTTGTAGAAATCGGATCAGGTAGGGAGCGATCAGCAGAGACAGCGCCAGCGCGGTAATTCCGGCCCAGGCCGAACGGAACGTGATGTACCGAAACACGTTCAAGAACGAGTAGTCCGAGCTGAGTGGATAAAAAATGTGATAAAGCATCGCTTCCTCTATTTCTGCTGTATTAAAACTTCCAATACGGTTTCCATATGCGATCCGCGCGATCCCTTGAACAACAAACAATCGCCGGGTTGGACGGTCGTCTTCAGGAAGTTTGCCGCCGCCTGATGGTTGTTAAAGGAACGGACCTGGTAATTCGTCATCCCTGATTCTATGGCGGCGGTGCCGGCAAGACCTGCCAGTTCCCCGACCGTGACTAAAAAGTCGAACCCATATTCGGTGACCTCGTTGCCCAATTGCTGATGCGCGGATTGTTCACCGTCTCCCAACTCCAGCATGTCGCCGATGATCAGAAATTTTCTGCCGTCGGTGGCGCGCTCTTTCAGGATATGCATGGCCTCCCGCATGGATTGCGGATTCGCGTTGTAGGTGTCGTTGATAATTTCAATGTCTCCATAACGAACCGCTTCGCCCCGCTGGGAGAGCTTGTGCCTGGCGCCCAATCCGGTTTTGATCTGCGTCGGCGAGATGTCCAGAACATGGCCGACCGCGGCGGCGGCGAGTGCGTTGTAAATATTGAATCGGCCGAGAAAGGGCAGGTGGACGGCAACCGCTTTGTCCAAGACGTTTAAGGTGAAGTCATACCCGGAGTCCTCATTGGGGCGGATATCGGTGGCACGCACGTCGGCCTCGTTGTCGATTCCAAACGTAATGACTCCAGCCCGCAATTGTTCGGCCAGTTCATACACCAGCGGATCGTCGGCATTGACGATGGCGGTGCTGTCCTCATTCAACGATTGGAATAATTCGCCCTTCGCCGCCTGGATGTCTTTCAATGTTTTTAATTGGATCATGTGAGCCTGTGAAATATTGGTGATGACACCGATCTGAGGTTTGGCGATTTCCGCCAGGCGTTCGATTTCTCCCGCCGCGCTCATGCCCATTTCAATCACCGCCGCTTCATGGGAGGGTTTCAGCTCCAGCAGAGTCAACGGCAGGCCGATGTGGTTGTTCAGGTTGCCTTCAGTTTTGAGTGTCGAATAACGCATTTTCATCACACTGGCGATCATTTCCTTGGTGGTCGATTTGCCATTGGTTCCGGTGATGCCGATCACATGGATCGAAAACTGATTTCTGTGGTAACTCGCCAATTCCTGGAGAGCGTGAAGCGTGTCCGGCACCGCTACGGCAAAGATGCCCGCTTGTTGAGCCAAAGACTCATCAAGTTTTGCGCGGTCGGAAACCACCACCCCCGCCGCTTTTTTTTTGATCGCATCGTTTAAAAATTCATGACCATCGAACCGGTCTCCCTGGATGCAAATGAACAACTCACCGGGTTTCAGGGTTCGTGAGTTGATCGAAACTCCCTGGAATTTTTGGGAAGGTTCTCCCATCAAACACTCTCCTTGAATGGCGGTCACCAAAGTTTCCAAATCGCTATCCATTAGCACCGAGTCTTTCTCTCAGAGCTCGTTCCGCCTCTTCACGATCATCAAAATGAATTTTCCCGGTACTGAGAATCTGGTAGTCCTCATGACCTTTGCCGGCGATCAACACCAGATCGCCTGTTTGCGCCCGGCCAATAGCAAAATTAATCGCTTCCCGGCGGTTGGGAAGGACCGTGTAATGTTCATTGCGTTTCCGGTTCGCGGGGACACCCTCGCACACCTGCCGGATAATCTGTTCCGGGTCTTCCGTGCGGGGATTGTCGGAAGTGATGATGGCGAAATCGCTCATCTCCAACGCAACACGCCCCATTTCCTTGCGCTTGCCGGGGTCGCGGTCGCCACCGCATCCGAATACGACGATCACGCGATTTTCTGAGATGGCCCGGGCGGCTTTCAGGGCATTGGCCAAAGCGTCATCCGTATGCGCGTAATCGACCGCGACAATGAAGTCCTGACCTTGCTGTACTTTTTCAAATCGCCCCGGAACACGTTCCAGCGATTGAATCCCCTGCCCAATGTGGGCCAGCGAAACTCCCTGCGTCAACGCGACCGCAGAGGCCGAAAGCAGGTTGTACGCATTGTGCCGTCCCAGCAGAGGGGACTGGATGGCGTGGGAGCCTGAAGGGGTTTTCAGTGTGAACCGGATGCCGTCTTCGGACAAAACACAATCCTCCGCCGTTACGTCAGCAGACGAGTCCAAGCCGGTGGTCAGAGTTTCAATGGGATTTTCCTGTACAATTTCACGTCCCACCGGGTCATCGATGTTGATGACCTGTTTTTGAATTTTGCAGTCCCGGAACAAAATTTTCTTGCTGTCCTTATAGTGTTCGAGCGTTTTGTGATAATCGAGATGATCCCGCGTGAGGTTGGTGAACACTCCCACCGCAAACCGCAACTCGCGCGCCCGCTTGAGTGCCAGCGAATGGGAAGACACCTCAATGCAACATTTCTCGACCCCCTGGCCGGTCATTTCCGAAAGCATGCGGTTGATCTCCAGCGCCTCCGGTGTGGTCATGGGGGCTGGGTACTCCGTTCCGCCGTAGCGGTAATTGATGGAACCGATGACGCCGCAGGAATGTCCTGCGGTTTCAAAAATCCGTTCCAGCAGATAGGTCAACGTGGTTTTGCCGTTGGTTCCCGTGATGCCGATCAAATCCAGTTGATCCGACGGGCGTCCGTAAAAATGGTCGGACACCCAGGCCAGCGCGTGACGTGAATCGTCTACATGAATGGCCGTGACGCCGGAGTTCTGTAAACCGGCTTCGGCAATCTTCTGTTGAGGCATTTCCGTGACGAATGCCGCAGCCTGCTTTTCGATGGCTTGTCCGATAAACCGTCCACCGTCGTGGTGGTGGCCGGGCATGGCGATGAACAGTCCTTCCGGCTCCACCTTGCGGGAGTCGTAGGCGATGGATGAAATATCGCGTTCCAGCGTTCCTGTTACGTCAGCCATGGGATAACCCTCAATCAGGTCTAAAAGTTGTTGACCCATAAACACTCGGATGAAGGTGAGCCTTGCGGTTTGGAAACCGCCTGTTTCACCTTCAGGACTTGCGTTACACCCGGTCGAGCACAAACACCCGATCCAAACTGGAAGGGATGTTCAGATACCGCAACGTTTTCCGGGCAATTCTTTGAAACACCGGGGCGGCCACTTCGCCTCCCCAATACGATTTTTGCGGCTCGTCGATCATCACCAGGATGACCAGCCGGGGCGCGTCCGCCGGAACGAATCCGATGAACGACGCGAGATATTTGCTTTTCGAATAACTGTGAGTCGCCGGGTCGATCTTTTGAGCGGTGCCGGTTTTACCCGCGACTTCAAAGCCGGGGATCGCGGCTTTGCGGCCGGTTCCGTTTTTCACCACCGATTTGAGAATGTTGATCATCTGCCGACTGGTTTCTTCAGACAGCACCGACTGCATGACCTCGGGCTCGAAAGTTTTTTCAATAGCGCCATTTTTGAGAATGGACTGGGTCATGCGCGGGCGGACAAGCGTTCCGCCATTGGCGATGGTGGCAATGGCGGAAGCCATCTGGATGGGAGTCACGGCTATTTCATGACCGAAAGACATGGAAGCCAGAGACAACCCCGACCACTGCGGGAGAGTTTGCAGGGATCCCGAAGCTTCTCCCGGGAGATCGACCCCCAGTTTGTCACCGAACCCAAACTTTTGCATGTAGCCGTAGAAGCGGTCTTTACCCAGTTTCTGAGCAATCTTGATAGCGCCGATGTTGCTCGACTTGGCAATGATGTTGCGCAGAGTCAACCATCCGAACTGATGGTTGTCGGCCTCGCCGATGTGTGACTTGCCTATTTGGAGTGATCCGTTTTCACAAAAAAAGATATCGTCCGGTCCCGCCAGACCTTCTTCCAGAGTCGCGGCGGCGACAATCGGCTTGAAAATCGAACCCGGCTCGTAGGCACTGGCCACGGCGTCGTTTCTCCAGAAGCTCTTGGGATAGGCCGAGTAGTTGTTCGGGTTGAACTCGGGGGCGGAGGCCAGGGCGTAAATGGCGCCGGTAAATGGGTCCATAACAATCGCCAGCCCGCTTTTTGCCTGGTATTCCTGAACCTGCTTTTTAAGCTCCCGCTCCGCGATAAACTGGATAACTTCGTCCAAGGTCAGCACGACGTCCCGCTTTCCCTTGTTGATCTCTTGGGCGTAGGCGGTGGTCCACAAAAAACGTCCGCGCGCATCTTTTTCCAGCACGGATCGTTGCGGATTCCCCTTCAAAACGGCGTGATGGAAGTGTTCGACTCCGGACAGGCCCTGATTGTCCAGCCCCACGAAACCGAGGGTGCTGGCGGCAAGTTTGCGTTTCGGGTAGTACCGTTTGGCTTCAGCGATAAATCCGATACCGGAGAGACCCAACTGCTTGAGTTTTTCTACGGCGTTCATTTCGCCTTTGCGTTTGATCCAGACAAAATGCCGGTCGGACTTCAATTTTTTCAGAACCGTCTTGGGGTCCAGCTTCAGCGCGGTGGCGAGTATGCGGGCAGTGTTATTTTTGTCGGTGATGCTCTTGGGGTCGGCGTAAACCGATTCGACCTGAATGTTGGTGGCCAGCTGGTTGCGGTTGCGGTCATAAATATTGCCCCGACCGGAAGTGATTTCCACGGTTCGCAGATACTGTCTATCCGATTGGGCGGCGAGGCGATCGTGCTGGATGATCTGGAGCTGGACCAGCCGCCCCACCAATATGAGACCCAGGGCGGTCAGGAACAGGGACACCATGGCCAGCCTGCCCTTGACGGCCTGCGGGGAGGTGACACTGGATTTGGATTTATGATTTCGCATGATGTTATTTCAATAGAATGGTGACCACTTGGCCCGGTTGCGGCTCTTTCATTCCGATCTGGGTCTCTGCCAGATACTGAATGCGGTCCAGCGACATCAAGCTGTCCCGTTCGAGTTTCAGCAGGCTGTTGACCTGAATCAGATCCTGATGCAGGCGTTTCTGCTTCTGGAACTCATAAGCCAGATTCACCATCTTGACGTTGGGCCAGACATAGACCAGAGCACACACAAGAAAAAGAAAGCCTGTTAGAACAACGACCCCAAACTCCCGGGGCGATACGTGAAACCATTCGGTCACCAGTTTGTGAGCGAACTTAAGCATAAATTCTTTCAGCCGCTCTCAGCTTGGAGCTGGAAGCGCGAGGATTGGCCTTAACTTCCTCCGCAGACGGCGTGACCACGCGGCGGGTGATGACCTTCATCCGACTCGTTTTATCGCAAATACAAATCGGCATTTTTGGAGGACAGATGCATGATTTCTCTTCATCCTGAAAAAACTGCTTCACAATGCGGTCTTCCAGGGAGTGAAAGGAGATCACCACCATTCGGGCGGTGTCGTTCAAAACTTGCAGGGAGTCGGTAAGAGAGGTTCGGAGATGATCGAGTTCACGGTTGACCGCAATGCGCAGGGCTTGGAAGGTTCGTGTGGAGGGATGAATCCTTGCGGGGCGCGGAGTCTTAACCGCGCTGGAGAGGATATTTGCAAGAGAGGCAGTGGTTCTTAGGGGGCCTTTGCCCTGCGCTTTGCGGATAAACCGTACGATCTTTTTATAGTGCCGTTCTTCTCCGTAATTCTTGATGATGTCTTCTAATTCTTTATCGGACAGCGTTTCGAGCAGGTCCGCCGCTGTCGCTGTATCCTCCCGATCCATTCGCATGTCGAGAGGTCCGTCGTGCGTGAAGCTGAACCCGCGCTCGGCAGTGTCCAACTGTCGGGACGAAACCCCGAGATCCAAAAGCAAGCCGTCGATTCCCTGGATGTTTCTTTGGGCCAGGATGCTTTGGATGTCACTGTAATTCCCGTGTACCAAAATGGTCCGTTCTCCAAAAGGAGCCAAACGCTTGCGGGCTCGGGCCAGGGCCTCGGCATCCCGGTCGATTCCCAGAACCCGGCATTGCGGCCCGGAATTCTGCAGAATTGCTTCGGTATGCCCCCCATCGCCTAATGTTCCGTCGACGATGAGGTGTTTGTCCCCGGCGTTTAAATAATGGAGGACCTCCTCTCTCAGTACGGGTATGTGATAGTCCACCATGGCGGTTGCCCTCCCATGGGTTGAGCGGTTAAGATTTGTTCCATCGATCCCCCGCCCAAATTTCAAACGTTTTTGACATCCCGACCAGTACGACCTCCTTGCTCAATCCGGCGATTTCCCGCTGAAACTGGGGAACCAGAAGCTTTCCGGATTTCAACTCACACTCGCTGGCCTGGGAATAAAATTCCCTCATCTTTTGCCGATCTTCCCGGTCCAGCCCGGACAAACTGTTCAATTTTTCCTCATTGACCTGCCATTCCTTCTGGGGAAAGGCGATCAGAAAGTTATCCATGACAGCTACCACCAAGTTGGGGTCGTAAAGACGCTCCATGATGGCCTTGAACTTGGAAGGCACGTTGAGGCGGCCCTTTTCGTCCATATTTACGCTGTAAGTACCTAAAAAACCGTTCATTGTCTCTGCCAGGAGATGATGCTTGGATAATCGGTTCGTAACACTTTGTGACACATTAAGACACTATGCTACCACAATGCGACATTCTGTCAACAAAAAAAGCGAAAAATGTACACCTCCTACCCGGAGGGGGAGCGGGCTGACAGTTCACAGCAAGTGATGATCCTTGGGTGCAATTCACGGATATCAATTTACCCGTGGCGGTTCGCCACCCAGGCAAGGGGGACAGAATAAAAACTCCTCTTCTTGGAAGGGGGCCGGGGGGATTTTCCTTGTCTGCACTTTTCGGCGGGATGAAAGGATGAGAACCCAGATCTTTCGCTGGTACACAAGATGACAAATCAGGGTTTCAATGTCATTCTGAGGAACATCGCGACGAAGAGTCTGGTTTTTAGGTTAGCTGGGCGATTGTGAGTTGGGCGGGGATTTGCTTTGACAGGGGTATTTTGGGAGTGATACTATGAGCACAAAAGCAGGAAAGTAGCCTATTTTTTAACCCTTTAACCCGGTTCCGGGGCTGAGAATATAGATAATGAAATCCAAGCAGATCAAATTTATCATTGGTAGCGTTTTGATTGTTCTGGCGGTGGGGTATCTGATCACCACCAGCATCAGCACCACGTCCAAGTTTTTCCTGACAGTGGACGAGTTGACAGTTGCCCCAGCCCAGTATCATGGCGCCGGGATCAAGGTGAAGGGTAAAGTGGTCAACGGGTCGATCAACCGGAGCCCGGACAATGCGCTTCTGGTTTCCTTTCGGATTGAAGAGAATAAAGCGACGTTGCCCGTGACCTATAAAGGCGTTACTCCCGACATGTTTGAAGATGGCCGGGAAGTGGTGGTGGAAGGTACTTTGGGAAGGGACGGGGTGTTCCACGCGAATACGTTGATGACCAGTTGTCCTTCCAAATATGAAGCAGAAAAGGAAGCGGGTAAAACCCATCCCGGGAACGTTCCTTATGGCAAGGACAAACCGCCAGTTTTGGAATCACCCAATATCCAGCCCGGAAAAACTACAATCTAACTCCCAAACTGAGTCTTCAAGGCGAAGTGGTGCTGACTTCATTTCAAGTGGATTCCACCGTGCCAGAGGCGACAGGACAATTACTATATGAATGATATCGGAGAATTCGCATTATTGCTGGCCCTGGCAACGGCCATTTACGGGGTTGTTTCCTATGTGATGGCTTTCCGGAGCAACCGGGTCGACGTTTACATGAGTGCCGACAAAACCCCCATCATCGTGTGGGCCTGTATCATGGTTTCTTCCGTCGCGCTGTGGAAGGCTTTTCTGACCAACGATTTCAGCCTGCAATACGTTGCCGCCTATTCCAATATCGACCTCGATGTGTTCTACAAGTTTTCCTCGTTCTGGGGCGGACAAAAAGGATCGCTCCTTTTCTGGACTCTGATTCTCACCACCTACATGATGGTGGTTCATGTCCAGAACCGGAAGCAGAATGTCCGGCTGGTACCCATTGCACTGGCGGTGATGATGGTCATCACCCTGTTTTTTCTGGTGCTCCTCAACTTTTCGACCAATCCTTTTGAGCGTCTTCCCGTACCTCCGCCAGATGGCCGGGGCCTGAACCCGCTCCTCCAAAATTACTGGATGGTGATTCACCCGCCGACCTTGTACCTGGGGTATGTCGGGTTCACCGTACCCTTTGCCTTTGCTGTCGCCGCACTGCTCACTAAAAACCTGGACGATGGCTGGATTCGCCTGACCCGGAAATGGACGCTGGTATCGTGGTTTTTCCTGTGCATGGGAAACCTGTTCGGCGCGCAGTGGGCATATGTTGAGCTGGGCTGGGGCGGTTACTGGGCGTGGGACCCGGTGGAGAACGCGGCGTTTATGCCGTTGATCGTTGCCACCGCGTATCTGCATTCGGTGATGATTCAGGAGAAGAAGGACATGATGAAGGTCTGGAACATGTCGCTGGTTCTGCTGACGTTCGTGATGACCATCTTCGGCACCTTCATTACACGAAGCGGGTTGATCCAGTCGGTGCATACGTTTGACGAAGCGACACTCGGTTATTACTTCCTGGGATTCCTGGGCGTGATCGTCGCATTTTCGGTAACGATGATTTTACTGCGTCTGCAACTGTTGAAAAGTAAAAATGAACTCGACTCGTTCTTGTCCCGTGAGGCCAGTTTTCTGCTCAACAACCTGGTACTTCTGGGAATCGCATTCTCCACATTCTGGGGCACCATTTTCCCGATCGTCTCCGAAGCCTTCCGTGGAGTGAAAATCACTGTCGGTCCGCCGTTCTACAATCAGGTGAACGTGCCCATCGGCATGGTCTTGCTGGCGTTGATCGGCATCGGACCCGTCATCGCGTGGCGTCGATCCAGTTGGTCGAACCTGAAAAAGAATTTTACGAAACCCATTCTGGCGGCGGTGATAGGTGCCGCCATTTTATTTCCGTTCGTACCGCTCACCGACAAATCGGAAATCTTTACTTACATCACTTTCATCCTGTGCATTTTTGTGATGACGTCCATGCTCATCGAATTCCAGAAAGGCACCGGTGCCCGCATGGAAGCCCATGGCGAGTCCCCGGTCGGCGCGTTGTCCGGCATGGTCTGGAAAAATAAAAGCCGATACGGAGGTTATATCGTTCATTTGGGTGTGGTCCTGATCTTTGCAGGGATCGCCGGGTCCCAGTCGTACAGCACCAACGTGGAGAAACACCTGAAAGAGGGCGATCGTTTTGAACTCCGCGGGTACGACATCACCTTTGAAAAACTCCTTTGGATCAAGTCGAACGATACCAAGGAACGGGTCGTCGCTCAATTGGGTATTGAAAGGGATGGCGAACGGATATTTGTCGGCTACCCGGAAAAAGAGTTTTACAAGGGGCAGAAACAACCGATTTCTGAAGTGGACTTGAGGTCCACGCTCAAAGAAGATTTGTATATGATCCTGGCGGACTTTAAAGGGGATAACCTGGTCACAAAGGATGATGGCAAGACGGGTTATTTTAAAGATGCGTCGGTCACCGTCAAGGTGTATGTCATGCCGATGGTCAAGTGGATGTGGACGGGTGGCTGGGTCATCGCGTTTGGAACCATGATCGCCGTGTGGCCGGACCGGCTGGAAGCTCGCCGCAGGACGGAACGTTTGAAACGTCAGGAAGCCATCTTCTTGCCGGCGCAGGAGTAAAACCTATGAAAATGATTCGAATCTATATAGTGATGATAGTTGCACTCATTCTGCTGGCAGGGCCGGCGACCGTGTGGGCCGCATCGCAACTGGCCAATCTGGAAAACGCGCTGATGTGCAAATGCGACGACAAATGCGGCAAGGTGCTGATCAACTGCACCTGCGACACCTCCAAGGAAACGCGCAAAATATTGACAGGGAAACTGGATTCCGGATTAACGGTGGACCAGATCGTCAAGCAATATGTCGACAAGTACGGCGAAACGATACTGTCGGCCCCGACCAAATCCGGTTTCAACCTGTCGGCCTGGATCATGCCGTTTGCGGCGTTGGCGATCGGCGGTTTCGGGGTGCGCAAGGTGATTCAATCCTGGGTACGCCCATCCCAAACCAAAAAGGATGCCGACGCAAACGGGAAGGAATCGGCACCCGAAACAGACGCTCCTTCCGGAAAATATTCGAAGAAACTGGCGGACGAACTCGACCGGTTAGACTCCTGACATTATGACCGGTGCTAATTTTTTACAGCTGATTCTTGTAATCTCGATCCTGATCGCCGTCGGCATTCCCCTGTTTTCGAAGCTCCCTCCCCGGCGATTGTTTGCGCCTCTGGACCCTGTCGAGGAAGAGTACAAGCATCTTCTGGTCCGTAAAGAGGAAGTGCTGCTGGCTATTAAAGAACTGGAATTCGATTTCAAGACCGATAAAATATCCCAGCCGGATTTCGATGCGCTCCACCACAAGCTGGAGGGGGAGGCGATGGGTCTCCTGGAAAAAATAGAAGCATTGGAAAAGCAGTTGAAGCAGAAAAAAAAGACCGCGGGTGCGGCCTGATTCACCAGTGAGTCGCCCCACACTTCCTTATCCCCCATGACCGAATCCAAACCTTCGCCGAATCCCGGCCCAGCCATTCAGGTGCAAGGTATCCGAAAACATTTCGGACATCTGGAAGCCTTACGCGGTATCGACTTCGAGTTGAAGAAAGGCGAGTTCCTGAGTCTGTTCGGTCCCAACGGTGCCGGTAAAACGACGTTGATCGGTATTCTGTCGGCGTTGACCCGGCCCTCGTCCGGCACAGCCACCGTGGCGGGGTACGATGTGAAGGAAGCGGACCCGGAAATGCGGCGAGAGATCGGGGTGATCTCCCATGCCAGTTTTTTGTACGCCGATTTGTCACCGCTCGAGAACATTCGGTTTTATGCCACGATGTACGGCGTGGATCAGGCGGAAGAGAGGGCGATCGAAGTGATCGACGAGGTGGGGTTGAAGCCGAGAATGCACGACCGCGTACGGACGTTCAGCCGCGGCATGTTGCAACGGCTATCCATCGCGCGGGCGATTGTGCACAATCCGTCGATCTTATTTTTGGATGAGCCGTACACAGGTCTTGATCAGCATGCGTCGGAAATTCTCAAGGAACAGTTGCAGGCTCTGCACACGGACCAACGGACGATTCTGATGACCACGCATGATTTTTCGCGTGGGCTGGAAATGTGCGACCGGGTGGCGATCATGGTTCGTGGAAAACTGGCTCTGTGGGAGACCGTGTCAAATATTGATCCTGCCGGATTCGAGCGTCAGTATCTCGAGACAGTCGAGCAGGCGAAGGAGTTGAGATGAACGCTTATCTGTCTCAGGTGAAGGCGATTGTCTGGAAGGATTTCGTCACCGAGTTCAAAACCCGCGAGCTGTTCAGTTCCATGTTCGTGTTCGCGATTCTGGTGATGTTGATCTTCATCTTCTCCATCAACCTCAGCGTTGTGGGTGCCAATCAGGTGGGGCCGGGAATTTTATGGGTGGCTATCCTGTTCGCAGGAACGCTCGGACTCAACCGTTCGTTCACGCTGGAAAAAGAGAACGGCTGTTTGCAGGGATTGATGCTGGCACCGGTGGACCGCTCGGCTATTTACTTCGGTAAAATGCTGAGCAACCTGTCGTTTCTTTTGATTATGGAAACGTTCCTTCTGCCGGTGTTCATGATATTTTTCAATGTGGATATCGGGTCTCATCTGGGACCCTTGTTGATAGTTGTTTTTATGGGCACGCTGGGTTTCAGCGCATTGGGAACACTGTTGTCCTCCCTGTCTTCCAATTTGAAAACGCGGGAGATCATGCTTCCGATTTTACTGTATCCGCTGATCGTGCCGATCGCCATCGGATCGGTCCGGATGACCGGACAAATTCTGGATGGTAAATCCCTTGCGGATATGATGAACTGGGTAGGATTGATCCTGTGTTTCGACATTATCTTTATCAGCGTATCTATTATGACGATCGATCATATTTTAGAGGAGTGATTTGATGGACAACCTGGGGTATTTATTTGCGGTCAATGTGTTCGTCTGGGGGGGGATTTTTATGTACGTGTTTTCCCTGATCCGACGAAACCACTCCCTTAAAAAGGATCTCGACCTGATCAAGGAAACCCTCAAAAAGGATTCGGGCAATGAGTGACGCGTCTCAGAAATCAGACAGCCCCGGTTACGGACTGATGGGTCTGACAGCCGCGACGGTTCTGGTGGCACTGGGGGCGATCTTCATCTATGTGCCGACGGAACGCACGGAAGGTGTGGTCCAGCGCATCATGTATTTTCATGTGCCTTCGGCGTGGATAGCGTTTTTCGCGTTTTTCGTGGTCTTCCTGTGCAGTATTCTGTTTCTGTGGAAGAAAGAGCGGGAATGGGACATCTACGCCCACGCCTCGGCGGAAATCGGCATTGTTTTCTGCTCTCTGGTACTGATCACCGGTCCCCTGTGGGCCAAGCCGATCTGGGGCGTCTGGTGGGTCTGGGACGCACGGCTGACCTCCACCCTCGTATTATGGCTGATTTATGTCGCTTATCTCATGCTCCGGGCGCAGAGCGAGGCCGGTTCCATCCGTGCAAAATACGCCGCCGTGATAGGAATTGTCGGTTTTCTCGACATACCCTTGATCCACTTTTCGGTGCTCTGGTGGAGAACGTTTCACCCGGACCCCAAATTCATCACCACCCAGGGTATCGGTACCGGGAATGAAACTTCCATGAATATTACACTGATAGTGGCCCTGGGGGCATTCACCCTGCTTTATTTTCTTTTGATGGGTCTCAGAGTGCGACTCGAACGGATGAAAGATGAAATCGACCGTATCAAAAAAGAGCGACTTTACTCTCATTAAAAAGTACGCGGCCATTTATATGGTGTTGTTTGTCGCCGCGATTCTGATCATGGTAGATCATTACTATGAGACCCCGGTGACCCTGGCGGAAGTTCAGGTGCCGCCCGGCGTGGATACTGAAAAACCGGAAGTCGGCTTCAAGGCACCGGCTTTTACCGTGCGTAACCTGAAGGGCCACCGCGTGCAGTTGGCGGACCATAAGGGCAAGGTGGTTATTCTCAATCTGTGGGCCACCTGGTGCGGACCCTGCCGGGTGGAAATGCCCGGAATGGAAAACCTGTACCGCCGCTACCGGTCTGAGGGACTGGAAATACTGGCCGTCAGTCTCGACAAGGGGTCATCCGACAAGGTCCAGACCTTTGCCGACGAGTACCGATTGTCCTTCCCGGTATTGCTCGATCAGGACGGGCAGGTGGAACGCCGGTATAATTCGATTACGATTCCCACCACTTACGTCATCGATAAAAAGGGCATGGTGGTGGCCGAAGTCGATGGCGCCAAAAACTGGGAATCGGAACAAACATTCGAAGCTCTCGAATATTTGTTGAAAGCTCCCGGCTAAACCCTTCTAATAGAAATACAGAGTCGGCACGCGCTTGCTCCCAAACCTCAATCGGAAACGAAACCTACAATGCATACCGACCAGCAAATTCTATCCTCGAATCAGCACTTTTACGAAGCGTTCAACAAGCAGGATCTGGCCATGATGAGAGACGTGTGGCAGGACGATGTCTGCGCCCGCTGTATTCATCCCGGTTGGCCGGTGCTGAAGGGATATCACGAGATCATTAACAGCTGGGAGGACATTTTCAACCACAACCAGCACATGGAAATCAAAGTGTCAGACGAGGATGTGATGATTCAGGATGATTTTGCCTGGGTGAGTTGCCAGGAAAACCTGTTTTCCATCAAGATGACCGGCGTGCAAAGCTCCAAGGTGCACGCCACCAACCTGTATCAGAAAGTGGCGGGGAAATGGAAAATGATTCTCCATCACGCCGCCGCCATTCCTACCGTTACTGCGGAAGAAACTTCCTGATCTCTAGGGGTTGGAAGTTTTCCGACCTTGTATAAACAATTTAAACACTACCAGACAGAATAGCGCGACCCCGGAAACAAAGAACGCTCCGCCCGATAGTTGAGCGATCAGCACCACCGATTCTTTGGCGGCGTGGGTTGATCCCATCCCCGGTGCCAGCAGTGCCGCCAGTAACCAGAACACGCCATACCCCAGACTCCCCAAGCCGCTCAATAGAGAAATTCCCAACTGAAATTTTGGCTGAAAGTTAAGCAGGGCGGTTAGCAGGGCGAACACGATGGCCATGACGCCCATCGTCTGGGAATGTAGATGCGCGCGCTTGTAATAGACCCAGGATTTTTTGATGGTTGAGACCGCCTTGTTGGCATCGCCGTCGTAATGCTTGTCCAGTACGGCATCCGCACTCGCTCTCAGGTTGCCTTTGATACTGTCTTCGCAACAACCGAACGACAGTCCGAGCAGACCGCCGAACAAAATTGCCACCAGAGCGATGGCAATACCGTAGCGGATATGGGTGAAATCCAACATAGGAGTCTCCTTGGAAGTTTATGGATGGATGATTATGAAAAAAATGGATAACCAAAAATAACCCATCTTTATTAGTTTAGCCGAATATTTTGAGAATGCTTGCACTAAGTTAATAATTCCCTTATTCTTTTCGCTGTTTTTAAAGGGAAAACTTCACGAGGCTTTATGATTATTTATAGTTGGAATGTTAACGGCATCCGTGCCGTGGTGAAAAAGGGATTTCTGGAATGGGTGGACCGGGTATCGCCGGACGTGCTGTGCCTGCAGGAAGCCAAAGCCTATCCCGATCAGGTGCCCCCGCATGTGGCACAGCTGGACGGTTATCACGCGACATGGAATCCGGCGCAACGCAAGGGTTACAGTGGCGTGGTGGTCTTCACCAAAAAGAAACCGAAAAGCGTTCATCTCGGAATGGGGATCGAACGGTTCGATGTGGAGGGCCGCTACATCCGTCTTGAGTTCCCCAAGTTTGATCTGCTCAATATTTATTTCCCCAACGGCACCAGCGGCGAAGAACGTTTGCAGTACAAGCTCGATTATTACGACGCGTTTCTGGAACACTGCGAAGCGTTGCGTGCGGAAGGGAAAGAGCTGGTTATTTGCGGGGATGTGAATACGGCGCACAAAGCGATCGACCTGAAAAATCCCAAGCCCAATGAAAAAAACTCCGGGTTCCTGCCCATTGAGCGTGAGTGGATGGACAAGTTCGTCGACCATGGCTACATTGATACCTTCCGTCAGTTCAACCAGAAGCCGGACCAGTATTCCTGGTGGACCTATCGCGCCAATGCCCGCGAGCGCAACATTGGGTGGCGGATAGATTACTTTTTCGTCACCGGGGGCCTCATAAAACGTGTTAAAAATGCGTTCATCACGCCAGAAGTGATGGGTTCCGACCATTGTCCTGTAGGCCTCGATATTACGGGATAGGGAATCCCCCCCGCCTTGTGATATTCTTGACCCGCTTCAACTCAACCCCTATCCCGTGAGGCTTCCCTCGTCGGGTTTTAATATCCAGAAAGGAACGTCCATGAGTTTTGAAACTCACCAGACCTATCATGGTTTTAAATGTATCCACCAGGAAAACATTAAGGAGATCAACTCCGTCGCACTGCAGTTCGAGCATGAGAAAACCGGAGCCGAGCTGTTGGTGATGGAAAATGACGACGACAACAAGGTGTTCAGCGTCACATTTCGCACCCCGCCCGTTAACGATCGTGGGGTGGCTCACATTCTGGAGCACAGCGTGCTGTGCGGTTCCCGAAAATATCCCGTCAAAGAGCCGTTCGTCGAGCTCATGAAGGGCAGTCTGCAGACATTTCTCAATGCCATGACATTTCCCGACAAGACCATGTACCCGGTGGCCAGCCGTAATCAAAAGGATTTGTACAACCTCATGAACGTGTACCTCGACGCCGTGTTTCATCCGGCCATCACCAAAGAAACGTTCATGCAGGAAGGGTGGCATTACGAGCTGGAAGACCCGGACGGCCCGGTGTCCTACAAGGGCGTCGTGTTCAATGAAATGAAGGGCGTGTTCTCCAGTCCCGAAAGCGTACTCGACCGTTACCTGGCGCACTCCTTGTTCCCGAAAACCACCTACGGTTACGAGTCCGGCGGCGATCCGGTGTCTATCCCCGAGTTGACTTATGAAGAGTTCAAGGATTTTCACCGGCGTTATTACCATCCTTCGAACAGTCGGATATTTTTGTATGGCGACGGCAACACGGAGGACAATCTCAAATTTTTGCATGAGGAATATCTCAATGAGTTTGACCGCATGGAGGTGGATTCCCAGGTGGGTTTTCAACGGCGGTTCAGCAAACCCAAATTAAAAGAAGTTTCTTACCCGATTTCTAAAGACGAATCGCCTGAGAAAAAAAGCTTCATCGTTGTTGGTCTCAAGTTAGGAAAAGCGACCGATTACGAGCATTGCCTGTTCATGGATATTCTGAGCCATATTTTATTGGGCACCCCGGGATCGCCTTTACGTAAGGCATTGTTGGATTCTAACCTGGGGTCCGAGGTGATCGGCGGCGGGTTCGACGACAACCGTCTCGAGACGATGTTTGCCGTGGGCCTGAAAGGTGCGGAAAAAGAAGATACCCAGAAGATCGTTGATCTTATTTTCAACACTCTGGAAGACCTGGCTGAAAAAGGCATTGATGAAAATCAGGTGCTGGCCTCGGTCAATACCGTCGACTTCAAACTGCGCGAGGCCAATTTCGGTGGATTTCCGAAGGGCATCGTCTACAACATTCAGGCCCTCGGTTCCTGGCTGTACGACGCCAATCCGCTGAGCCATCTGAAATATGACCGGCTGTTAAAAAAGATCAAAAAGAAATCGAAGGAAGGCCATTTTGAAAAACTCATCCGCAAGTTTTTGCTGGAAAACACACACCGCAGTGTGGTGGTGCTGGTTCCCAAGCCGGGGTTGGGTGAGAAGCAGGAGGCCAAGGTCCGCAAGCAACTTCGGCAAATGAAAGCATCGCTGGCCGAGTCGGAAATTGAGCAGTTGGTGAAAACCACGCAATCACTTCAAGAACGGCAGATGGAGCCGGACTCGCCGGAAGCTCTGGCCACCTTGCCTTCCTTAACGCTGTCGGATGTGAATAAAGAGGCACCGCAATATCCCTCCGAAATAAAAAAGAGTCACGCGCCAACAACATTGTTTCACGATTTGTTCACCAACAAGATTGCCTACACCCAAATGTGCTTCACTACGGATAAAGTGCCGCAGGATAAAATTCAGTATCTGTCTTTGCTGGGCCGGTTGATGATGGGGATGGGAACCAACAAGCGCGACTATGTGGAAATGGGCCAGCAGATCGGAATCCGCACCGGCGGAATTTCCTCGTCCGATTTTTCCACCGTCCCGCTACAGGATCGGAACCGGATCATTTCCTATCTCAACTTCAATGGCACGGCGCTTGTGGAAAAAGTTGACGACTTATTCGATCTGTACGAAGAATTGATCGGCGAGAGCAACTTCGACAACCACAAACGGCTTGCGGAAATTATCCGGAGCGCCAAGGCCAACATGGAGGCATCCATTGTTCCGAACGGCAATCACTATGTCATGTCGCGGCTCCAGTCCTATCACTCCCGCCTCGGTCGTTATGACGAATTACTGGAAGGCATCACCTATTTCCATTTTCTCGAAGGCCTGTTGCAGCGTGTGGAAAACAATCCGCCGGAAGTCGCGGACAGTTTTCGTGACGTGGCGAAGTATGTGTTCACCCGGGACAACCTGCTGATCAATGTCACCTGCGCGGGCAAGGATTATAAAAAGGTGGAGCAACGTTTGCAGGGAATTACCGATGTATTGCCCGACGTCTCCCACCCCACCGCCGAACTGGAGTTTGGATCGGTGGATGAGGACGAAGCGTTCATGACGGCGAGCACTGTTCAATATGTTGGGAAAGCCGCCAACCTTTACGATCATGGATTCAAGTTTTCCGGGCAGTTCGATGTCCTCAAGGCTCTGTTGCGTACGGTTTATCTTTGGGACCGGGTGCGCGTCAAGGGAGGTGCGTATGGCAGTTCGTTGAGCTTTGACCTCTATACCGGAGACTTGTCGCTGGTATCTTACCGCGATCCCAACCTGGTGGAAACTCTGGCGATATACGATGACATCCCTGAATTTTTGAGCCAGCTTAAAATCCCCGAGGAAGAGTTCGAGAAGATTATCATCGGTTGCGCCGGTAAGATCGATCCACCTCTGACTCCGGACCGCAAAGGGGCTCTCGCCAAAACCGAGCATTTGACCGGCATGACTCAGGAATTCAAGCAACAACGCCTGGACGAGTTATTGTCGACTCGGATAACCGATATTCGGGAATATGCTCCGATATTTGAAAAAATCCGCGATCAGGGAACGATATGCGCCCTGGGCAACGAGGGCAAGATTAAAAAATCGTCCTCCCATTTCAAAAATCTGGTCAAGGTGTTTTATTAATCCTTCAACGGATACGGTGGATTTCATCATTTTTCACTCAAGAAATACTGGATTTCATACCCTATAAATGGTAATCTAATGACTATCTAATTCATGTTCGTGTTCTTAATATTTTTCAGCCTGTTTCCTAGACGCGCCCTATGAGTCCGGAAAACTTTAAAAGGAAGATTTGGAAGCACTTTGGAGCGACCGTGTTTTTGGTCTTGGTGTTGTCCCTGATGTGGGAATTCGGGTTGGAGGGTGTAATTGAGTCCTCCATTCAAATGTCTTCCCAGAGGGGGATGTCCTGGTTCGATACCGGGGTGCATGTCGGTATCGTTTTACTGGCGATGCTCTTTACCCTTCCCGGTTTGATCGGAGGTGCCCATGAGACCGGCAAGAAAACGGCTGTTGAGCTGGGCAAGACTGAACGCAGGTACAAATCTATTGTCGAATCCACCAATGATCTGATATTCCAGCTGGACAGCCATGGCATCGTTGTTTTCGTCAACCCTGCCGTGCGGTTGCTGGGATACGAGGACGGCGAAATGGTGGGGGAGTTCATCGGCGATCTTTTGTATATGGGTAACAAAGAGGAAATACTTCCAAGAATCATGACCAAGCGGGTCGGCCACCGGGCGACCTATCACCTTCCTGTTCAATTGAGGACCAGCCCTAATTCAGTGATATCCACTGATATCCCCGCCATTGAATTTGCGGTGGATGCCTGTGGGCTGTGGGAGGAGAGCGACGATCACGTGCAGACGCGCGGCGTGGAAAAAAACTTTATTGGAACCTTGTGCATCGCCCGCCCCGTGATCAAACCGGAAGACCTACAGCCTCAGCAAGAAGCCGAAGCAGTATAAATAATTCTCCTCGAAGCCCTCTTTACTCTTATAACGATCCCGCCAGTTGAAATGCTTTTTTCATGTCTGGCAGTTGTCCAAGATCCGGCACGATTTCCAAATAACGGATCACACCTTCCTTATCCACGACGACCAACGCCCGAGCCAACAAACGATTCTCCTGAATCATGAGTCCAGTAGACGTACCAAAGCCGCCGTCCCGATAATCCGAAAGAAACAGAACGTTGTGAATCTTCGCTTCTTCAGCGAACCGTTTTTGCGCGAACGGCAGATCCCGGCTGACGGTCACCAGGCGAACGGTTTTGTCCAGTCCGCCGTTCTCTTCACTTAAGATATGTGTTTGTTTCTCGCATACTTTGGTGTCAATCGAAGGCACAATGCTGATGATCGTCACCTTGCCCCTGAAGGATCGCAGGTCAGTCATCTGCAATCCGCTGTCGGGAATCGTGATTGCAGGAAACGGTTGTCCTTCCTGTAAAGCAGTGCCCAACAGGGTCAAGGGCTTGCCGTGAAGCGAGACTTGCGCCTTTCCGCCTGCATGAGCAAGAAGGGACAATATTAAAAACAGTGTCAGGCTGATGAAGCCAATCGGAATTATACGTTTCATTATAAGATCCTCATAAATGTTGTGTGTTGAAGATTAAAGTTCCACTATCGTCACGCCGTCGCCGCCTTCGTGGCGTTCGCCGGGATGATGGTTCTTGCCGATACCGGAGGCGTCCAGCGTGTCTCGCACCATCTGCTTCAGTTTGCCCATGCCGTGGCCATGAATGACAATCACTCTCCCCAGTTTGTTAACGATGGCACGACTGAGAAAGACTTCCATGTCTTCCTTCGCTTCATCCACGGTTTTTCCCCGCAGGTCGCATGTAGTTTGGGAAGACGTTTGAGCTTCTGTCTGGATTCGTATTTCCGGTTCCGCCTTGGTGGTTTTCGGAGGGGCAGGGTCACGGCTTCCCTTCAGTGTGTGGACACCCACTGTGGTCTCGAGATTTCCTAATTGTATGCGTACCTTGGTTTTTCCCTTGGGATCTTCCAAAAGGGTGCCAATGGCATTATAATTTTCCACCCGCACCCGGTCTCCGAATTTGAGTTGATCCGCGGGCACTTCCCAACCCGCTTCCTGCGGGGACAGTGCGGATAAAGGGACTTGTCCCAGTTGGTGGATCTGTTTCTCAGCCTTGCGTAATTGCGGCACGTCGCGAGTCTCGCGCAGGCTGTCCAAGAGTTTTTTAACTTCCCGCTTGGAGTCGCGGACGAAGGCCTGTACTTTTTTTGCTTTGGTTTTGACGAAATCCCGCTCCTCTTCCTTTAACTTTTCGGTGAGGGATTTCTGCTCCTCCAGCAGTCGGTGGGTTTCTTCCATCTTTTGTTGAAGCGTTTCCTGAGCATTGACCAACTCTCGTTTCTGGCGACTTAGCGATTGCAGGAGTTGTTCGGCGCGATGGTCCTTTTGCTCGTAGATGGCGCGGGCGCGATCGAGGGTGTCGGCGTCGAGCCCGAGGCGCTCGGCGGTTTCCAGCGCGGCGCTGTCTCCCGGTACTCCGAATATCAGGCGGTAAGTGGGGCGATGAGTCTGATCGTCAAATTCGGTACAGGCGTTTAAAAAGCCCTCTTCGGTTTGCGCGAGGGTTTTCAGGGCCAGGTAGTGGGTGGAGACCAGAACCCTCAAGCCGCGTTGCTTCATTTCGATCAGGATCGATTCCGCCAGCGCGGCTCCCTCGTGCGGGTCGGTGGCGATCCCCAGCTCGTCCAGTAGAATCAACGCGCCTTCGGAAGCGTTATTCAAGATATGAATAATTTTTGCAAGGTGTCCGGAGAAGGTGGACAACTGCAATTCAATGTTCTGGTCGTCGCCGATGTCGGCGTACACTTCCGGGAAAAACCCCATCTCAGAATTGTCCGCGACCGGCAGGAGCAATCCGGCCCGCGCCATCATGGACATCAGTCCCACGGTTTTCAATGTCACCGTTTTGCCGCCGGTATTGGGGCCGGAGATGATGATGACCCGTGTCGCCGCGTCCCATTGAATGTCGTTGGGAATCACTTCCTGTCCGTTCAGGACCAGTTCGGGATTGCGTGCCCGGCGCAGATTCACCAGTCCGTCGTCCCGCAACAGAAACCGGCGTGCCTCCATTTTTCCAGCCAGCCGGGCCCGCGCGTAAATTGCGTCCAGGGCGGTTAAAATATCTTGATTCGCCTGTAGCACTTCCCGATTCTCCCGCAGGCCGCGTGCCAGCTCCTGCAGGATTTTGATTTTTTCCTGTTCGACATTCATTCGCGCAATTTTGACTTTATTGTTCAGCGGAATGATGGCGGTGGGTTCTATGAACAACGTTTGACCACTGCCGGAGCTGTCGTGCACGATGCCCCCCAGTTGGGATTTGGCTTCCGCCTTGACCGGCAGAACCAGGCGGCCTTCCCGTTCGGTGAAGTAACTATCTTGTAACGCCTCTTTCGATCCGGTTTTGGCCATGATTTTCTTGAGAGACGTTTCCAGGTTTTGGCGCGCTGAAGCGGCATTCCGTATCGCCTGCTTCAGTTCCGGCGATGCGTTCTCCTTGATCTCGCCGTCGGCATCCAGGCACCGTTCGATTTCTTTCAACAATGGCGATAGAGGGTCCAGGGTTTCACTGATTTGTTTGAGGAGTGTCCCGTCATCCTGATTTTTAAAATATTTTTTGAGATCACGCGCCAACCGCAAGTGATGCGCGGCTTGCAAGCAGGAGACCGGTTCCACAAAAAGATTTTCCACGGCCTGTTGGAGGATCGGAGACAGATCGTCGAAAGACCGAAGAGGGCAGGGCTCGACTCCTGCCAGTGCGGAAAACATCTCGGAGGTTTCTTCCAGCAGGCGTTGGGCCGACTCAAAATCGGGTTCGGGATGCAGAGCGGCGCAGAGTTCACGCGTTACGGGAGATTCGGTCAACCCGGCCAGCGCGTTTTGGACGGCGGACCATCCAATATCAGCCGTATGGGTTCGTTGTATTTTTTGTGGAGCGGGAGTGTCGGAGTGGTTCATGGCTTCATGGCAAATTGGGAACTCTTTTCCAGGACCACGGTGATTTTGGCGTCATAGAGTTGTTCCGGGTCACGGCGCAATTTGAATTCCCGGAGCAGGAGGGCGGTATCCCGGGTTACTGTCCCATGGTACTTGACCAGTTTCTGGCTGGTGATGACTTTACCTTTCAGCTCTTTCATTTCCTGAAACGTGACCATGACCGGTTGCTCAAAATTCACCCGGTCGGCATCCAAATAGAGCTCCATCTCCAGCAGGTTTTTCCCTGTGACTTCGAACAGGTTGGGTTCCTTGTGAACAACGATCAGGGTGGCGGCTTTGCCGTCTTTGACGTTCATGGATTCCGGCAGTGGACCGGGTATCTGCAGGGCGGCCATACTCAACCCGCGAGTCACGCGGGCCCATTGAATGCGGTCCAGATGATTGCCTTCCCGTACCATACGGATGGTGGCGGAATACGGTTCCCGTCGTTGTTCCTTCAACCACTCCAGAAGTGCGGGTACTTCGGATTCGGGAAGAAAATGTCCGCCATGCGCCGTGCCTTTCTCGGTGTGTTCGCGATAGGTCAGAGGATATTTCATATCGGTCAGAATTTGATTGATCCGGCGGCTGAACCGGATCGGAAAGACAGGGTCGTATTGCCCCTGAATGCTGTAGAGCGGGGTGTTGTTGAGATTGATCAGGAAATGCAGATAATGGGGTTCCGCAATCGCACCGGCAATGGGGATGATGCCGGCAAAATAATCGGGATAAAATGACCCTATCATATAGGTCCCCATGGCTCCGTTGGAAAGTCCCGCCAGAAAAATCCGGTTGGGATCGACCGGGACCCGCATTTTGGTTTCGCGGATCAGTTGCAGAACCAACTCCTCCGCCGACAGAGTCCACCAGGCGCCCATGGGGTACGAGGGGCAGAGGATGATGAACTCATCGTTCAGCCGCTTCCGCCAACTCTGGAGAGTCAAATCGCCTTTTCCGCCCATACCGTGCAGGATAACGATCATCGGCAGGGGGTGTCCCTCCTGTGCCGACTCGGGGACGTATAAGGAATAGGTCAACTCCTTGCCCATGTGTTTGACCGGTACGCCCGCGAACATACCGGAAAGTCCATGAGAGCCTGCGGCATTCTTGCGCAGATAGGCTTTGATGGCGTCATGGGAAACCTTGGATTCCTTCAGGCGCGCCAGAACCTGGGTCTCTTCGGCAGGGTCCACGGTATCCAGAAACCGTTCGATATCCGGGCCAGGATCGTAGGCGACGGAGGGGGTCTCCGTAACAGGAGCTCCTGCGCAGGCGCTTCCCAGTAAAAGTATTAAAAAGGCGACTCCTAAATTTCGCATAGAACAATCATTACACGAATTTCGAAGCAAGTAAAGACAGTCCAAACCTATGAAAAAAGGGATTGAATTAACACCGCTCAAGAGTGTAATATCGTTGGGTTAGACTTAAAAGCCTCTTGATTGATTCTCGATGGCCCACCTGAAAGCGAGTTCTTCCATGCCAGCTTTAAGAAAACAATCCGTCAACCCCGGTACGATTACCCTGGGAGCCCCCAGCGCCTTCGCGTCAGCGGAAAAGGTGTTCAAGAATATATTCCGGTGCCGCAAAAAGGGTCTTGAGTTTTTAGGGCAGGTGAGTATCGATTCCAACTCCCAACGGGTGAAATGGGAGATATTCAACGAAGGCTATTACGATTTGTTTCCGCACGAGATGTCCGATGTGCAGGAATCTCTTCAAGGCCGACTGCTGGGCCAGGTGGCACAATTGGAGCTTTTGCCGGAGTCGCACCGCACGTTGGTGCGCGGTTTTCTCAAGGAATGCCGGGCCCAGGCCCGACAGGCGGAACTGGAATTCGTGGAACTCCCGCCGGTCGATGAGCGGGATCTGCAGGCGATTTATGATCGCTTGAATCAAGAATATTTTAACGGCAAAGTGGAAGCTAAGATCGAATGGGGAAAAAATGTCAAAGTTCCCAATCGCCGATCTTTCAGATTTGGTTCCTATGATTCTAAAAATAAATTGATCCGTGTTCATCCGCGGCTGAAGCAGGAATTTGTTCCCGTGAGCGTACTGGAGTTGACGGTGCATCATGAAATGTGCCATCAGGCGGCACCGCCGGTACGGCGCAATGGCCAATGGCAGACGCATCATAAGGATTTCAAGGCCAAGGAAAAAGAGTATATTCAATACCGGGAAGCCATGCAGTGGGAGAAAAAGCACTGGATCAAATTGATGGCCCCCGCCCCCGAGTAATCCCCCAGCCCGTATTCATTTATTTCCGTTAACGGGAAACGAGATCACAAACGTTGTTCCCTCACCCGGTTCCGATTCGATTTTTATATTTCCGCCATATTGATTCACCACCCGGTGGACGATGTTGAGTCCCAGCCCCGTGCCTTCGCCCTGTCCCTTGGTGGTGAAGAACGGATCGAATACCTTGGTGATGTGTTCGGGGGAGATGCCTGGGCCGGTATCCCGGATTTGAACGACGATGAATTCGTGGTCTTGTCGAGAGGAGAGGGTCAGCGTGCCCTTGCCTTGCATCGCCTGTATGGCATTGCTGATGACATTGAGGAACACCTGTTGGATTTCCTCCGGTTTGGCCAGTATACCGGGAACCGAATCAAAGTTTTTCTCCAGGGTAATGTCGTCGGTATAAGGAGCCATCAAGGCCATTTCAACGGCGGCTTCGATCTTTTCGTTCACATCGACCTTTTTGAAGGCATCCTTCTCGTTGGCGCGGGTATAGCCCGAGAGATTGAGAATGACAGAGGCCATGTGTTTGGATCGATCCAGCACTTTTCGGGCGAGGGGCTGGATTTTAGAAATCTGCTTTTCTTCCAGGATGGCTTCGGTGAAACCCATGATGGAATACAGCGGGTTGTTCATTTCATGCGCGATCCCTGCGGTCAGGGTCCCCAGGCCGGAAAGTTTGTCGGCCTGGGTCAACTTGTCGAGCAGTCGTTTTTCTTCGGTAATGTCTTTCATAATGAGGCCGATCCGCCGTGTCTTTTCCTCTTCCAAGAGCACATCAAAAAACTGGTAGGCAAAAATCTGGTCGCCCAGTGTAATGGTGTTTTGAGAGTCTTTGGAATTCCCATCAGAAGGAGCCAGAGGATCTTTGGCTTTATAAGAGGAGACAGGCTTGGAAGGGGAAGAGTGATTCTTTTTGATTCCCCATTGATATTTTGCGATCTCTTTATTCAAAGCACGCCACTCTTTCGAAGGTTCCGGGGAAATTTCAAGCAGGGTATGTTCCAAATACCTGGCGGGCGGATAGCCGGTCAATTGTTCAAAAGCCGCATTGGCGTATTCAATTTTCAAATCGAGGTCCAGGATCAAAACAATTTCCGGGACGCTCATCAGGATACTGTCGGTATACTTCTTGAGATGAATCACTTCCTGAGTTTTGGCTTCCACCTGATATTCCAATCCTGAAAACTTCTTTTGAAGAAGTCCGCTCATGGTATTGATTTCTTCCGCGAGGGATTCGATCTCGTCTCCGGTTTTGATTTCCAGAGGCGGCACCGTTTCACCCCGGCCAATAGATTGAGCCGCACTTTGGACCTGTCGTATGGGACGCACGATCTTATTGGCCGCCAGGGAACCCATGATGACGATCAGGAGAATGGAGAACAATCCGGCGCCCGAAACCCAGGACAACAGGCTTTCGGTCGGTGCAAACAGTTCGTCGGAAGCCTGCCAGGCAAACGTAAACCACCGATGATCGGTGGAGGCTAAGGTGTATTGATTCGTTTTTTCAAGAGGAGAGTAGCCGATGATGGAAATGTCTTCACTGCCGTGACCATCTCCCTGCGTTTGAGCCCAGGCCGCTTTGGGACCGGTAACGGCTTCGACCAGTTTGGGGTCGTCTAACTTGTGTCCCGTCGGTAAAATCGGGCAGGATAGCACCTCGCCATTAGAATTGATCAACATGACGTGGCCGGTTTCACCGAAGGTGATGGTTTCGAGGGCATTGGCAAAATAATCCCTGGCGGAATAGACTCGATGCAACACACCCACTATCTGTCTTTCATGATCTCTGATAGGTACGGCTAATTCGAATGTGTAGTCCTTCGACTGTAAATCTTGTGTCAGAGGGCCGATAAAGGTTTCCAGGTTCCCCGACATTATTTTTTTCCAGGAGGAGCGGTGGGTGTTCACATAGCCGGGATGAAAATTGATACTGGAAACCAATAGACCTTTTAAGTTAGTAACGAACAGTGAGTCTGTGTTTTCTGATGCATGCAGATTGTTCTTCAAAAAATCGTTCAATACATGACTGGCTCTGTTTGTAGTGGGTGAAAGAGGGAGTGATTTTTGCTTGCTCCACGCTTGGGATTGTTCCTGGATTTCCTGTTCGATTTTAGAAAGAGGGATTTGTTTCAGATATTTGTTTTGTTGCGTGACCCAAAGTACCAGTGTGGGGTGACTGGCCAGATGGGTGATTTTACTGATTTCCTCCTTCAACAGGAAGTCAATCTTAGTGGAAGTTTCGTGGGCCAGTGCCTGGAAGCTGGCGCCGATCACCTGGGTCAGCGATTTGTTGCCCTGCAGGTAGGAGAAGATCATAGCCAGGATCAACGGTACCGTCCCAACTACGATTACGATGGCAATTAATTTATTTTTTAATCCCATACGCAAAAAAGAGTTGCGCGCGGATTTTCGTTTCTTGGTCACGGGCCACCCTTTTAGAGGTGCTGGGATTTTTCCGATATTCACCGTAGCTAATATAGGTCCTGAGTTTTTAAATTTCATGCTTTTTACAAAAAAAGTGGCGAAGTTTGGCTGGAGGGACTACTTTTAAGAAACGATTAGTGCCTCCGCCTTGGAGGAGGATTGTTGAATATAAGCATCAAGCGTGATTGATGCGCGATAAATTTCATCTCGCTAATCCTAGGGTTCTTTAGAAACCTACATATAATTAGGAGGTTGCTATGGCTAAGGGAAAAATTCTGGTAGTCGACGATGAAGCTGACGTTCGGGAGGTAATTAAATTGCAGTTGGAACAGAATGGACTCCATGTACTGGAAGCGGTGGACGGGCAGGATGCCATCGACATTCTAAAGTCCGGAGACAATATGATGAATGTCGGAGTGATCCTGTGCGATATTCGAATGCCCAAGGTCAATGGGGTGGAGTGCATTCAATACCTTCGGGAGCAGGCACCGGGAATTCCCATAGTTGTGGTCACCGGGTATCCGGATACAGAGCTGGCGACCGATTTATTGAAAAAAGGCGTCAAAGACTACCTTGTCAAACCCGTCGAGAAAGAAAAGCTGTTAGCAGTGGTGGACGCGCAAATCACCGCTGGGAAGGAATTTAATTATTAATCCATAATGACCTGCGAGTTGAATATCACAGGGCTTTGCAATCTGTACGGTTGCAAAGCCTTTTATTTTGGTCTAAATTAGTGTTCTCATGAAAATGATCAAATGCTACATGCGGTTCGAAAAGCTGGATGAGATCAGGGCAAAGTTGTTTGCCCTGGGGGTTCCCGGTATGTCCGTATCCGAAATCAAGGGTATCGGCAAACCCCTGAGTCAAATGCAATCCGATCCCGATCCGGAAATAAGCAAGGTCCCCCAGTTTCATCACCGGATCGAAATCACTATCGTTCTGGAGGATGAAAGTGTCGATGAGGTGGTCGACGCGATGGTGTCCATCCTGCACACCGGCAACCTGGGAGATGGTAAAATTTTTGTCCAGCCGGTGGAAGAAGCCATTCGGGTGCGTACCGGAGAGAAGGGCACCCAGGCTTTATATTGAACGTCATTCTGAATAAGGGTTATCGGCTTTAATCCTGTAAACTTTCAACCCCCAGACCGATCCATGTCCTTGATTGCCGATAACCTTGCTACCGTTAAAGAACGCATGGCCGAGGCCGCCCGTAAATCCGGACGCGAGCCGGATGCCGTTCGTTTGGTTGCGGTGTCCAAAACTGTTCCCGCTGAACGCATCGAAGTCGGTGGGATAGAGGGCTGTGTGTTGGGGGAGAACAAGGTTCAGGAAGCCCGGGACAAAATCGAAGCTCTGGGCACGGAATCCTATCACTGGCATTTCATTGGGCGTTTGCAGAGGAATAAAGTAAAGTATATTCCCGGCCTGTTCGAGTTGATTCATTCGGTTGACAATTCGGAATTGGCCGAAGATATTCACCGGTACAGTTTGAAACATGATGTAGTCACGCCGGTATTGATTCAGGTCAACATTTCGGGAGAGTCCAGCAAGTCCGGTGTGCTGGCCCCCAACCTGGAAGAGTTGCTCGACATGCTGGTGTCCCTGACCGGGATTTCCGTCCGGGGGTTGATGACGATTCCACCGTTCGATCCCGATCCTGAAAAGTCACGCAAGCATTTTGCCGCGTTACGGAATCTGCGGGACCGGATGCAAAAAGTGAATGTCGAAAATATTTCCATGGACGAATTGTCCATGGGCATGTCGAACGATTTTGAAGTGGCCATCGAAGAAGGCGCCACCTGGGTGCGGGTGGGTTCGGCTATTTTCGGAGAGCGTGAGGCTCACTAAACTCATATAGATGCAGGAGAAAAAGTTGTGCTGAAAAGTAAAAAAATAGGATTCATCGGAGGTGGCAACATGGCCGAGGCGCTGATCAAGGGCCTTCTGTCCGCGGGATTTATCGAAGCCAAAAACCTGATGGTCGCCGACGTCTGCCCGGTACGGCGGGAATGGTTGCGCCAGGAATATCATGCGAAAACTACCGACGACAGCAAAGAACTGGCAAAGAAATGCGACATTATTCTTTTGGCCGTCAAACCGCAGTCGATGAGAGCCGTGTTGGAAAACATTGCCGATGCGGGCGACGATAAAAAACTGGTGATCTCCATCGCTGCCGGCATTGCCATCAAAACCATTGAGGAAATTTTAAATCCGGACGGCAAGAAAAAGTTGGGAGTGGTGCGCACCATGCCCAATACTCCGGCTCTGGTGCATGAAGGAGTGACCGCGCTGGCAGTCAACGATAATGTGTCTGCCGCAGATCTCAAAGTGGCGCACCGGATTTTTGAAGCCGTCGGAAAAACCGTCGACGTGAATGAATCGCATCTCGATGCGGTAACCGGGTTGAGCGGCAGTGGGCCGGCCTACATTTTCATGATCATCGAAGCCCTGTCCGACGCCGGAGTGAAGATGGGACTGTCGCGCGACGTGGCGAATATTCTCACCTTGCAAACCGTTCTCGGTTCCGCCAAACTCGCATTGGAAAGCGGCAAGCATCCCGGCGAATTGAAAGATCAGGTCACCTCACCCGGCGGCACCACCATCTCCGGCTTGCAAAGTCTGGAAGAAGGGGGGCTCCGCACCACACTCATGAACGCCGTCGAAGCCGCCACCAAACGGTCGCAGGTCCTCGGCCAAAACTCCGAAAATAACACCCCGCCTAAAAAAAGTAAGTAGTCGCCTGGAAATTTTGACGCCAGATATTGACAGGGGTGGCGGGTCGGCTCATATTATTTATGGGAGAGGGTAATGGGACCCACTCCTGATATAGCCGAGAGTTAGTAGGGTAAGTTGGATCGGCTATAGGCCAACGGGGGTTGCCTTCGAGAGAAGCCGAAGTAGTGGGAAGACAACCCCCAAGGATCTTTTCGAAAAGAAAGGGTCCTTTTTTTGTGTCCGGGCGAGGCCCGGTGCAAATATTTATCTGTGTTCATCTGTGGATAAATTTATCCCTTTCTCCGTATTTTAAAGGCTTCCCTTGCCCTTGTATTTCTGCCATTCGCCCCAGCCGGCGAGGCCGAGGCCGATGAGCAATATCCAGGTGGGGTGCAGTACGTTTTCCGGATTGTTGAAATACAGGATCAGCATCAGCCCGACACCGGCCATGGCGATGATCAACCCCCAATACGTTTTTTCCATCCCCTTGATGAACAGGTCCGGATTTTTCATCTGCTTGCGGATTTCGTCGTTCAATTTAAATTGAAACATTTTATTCTCCTTCGACCTCGGACAAAACCGCTTCGTTCAAAGAGAGCCTTCCATAAGGTAGATAATTAACTATTCCTCCCCTTACCAAGGGGAGGATACAGGTGGGGTGGGTTTTGCAGGTTTATGAAAACTCTCTAAAATCAAGGTAGAGGGCACCATAACCTCCCCTGTATCCCCTCCTTCGTAAGGAGGGGAAATATTAACACGATCATAATTATCACTTAAGCAATGCTTTCTTCGTTCAAACGGCCGGAACGGAATCCTTCGGGGTCCACCGTCACTTGACTGAATCCGATTTCGAGAAACCGTTGACGCACCGGCTCGAACAGGTTGTCTTTATAAAAGCGCGGCAGGTCTTCGATGGGCAGTTCGATGCGCGCCGACTCGCCATAATGCCGCACCCGCAATTGCGTGAAGCCGAGCGCGATCAGAACATCCTCCGCCTGCTCGATCATTGCCAGTTTTTCGGGTGTGACGGCCTGTTCGTAAGGTATGCGCGAGGACAGGCAGGGCATCGCCGGTTTGTCCCACACGGGGAGTCTCAACTGCCGGGCCAGATCGCGTACGTCCTGTTTGGTTAATTCCGCTTCGCATAAGGGACTGCGCACGTTCGCCTCGCGCGCCGAGACGAGACCGGGCCGGTGATCCCCCAGGTCGTCGACGTTGGTGCCGTTGACGATGTATCTCAGGTTGTGTTGATCGACGACCTTCTGCAATTGAGAATACAGTTCCGATTTGCAGTAGTAGCATCGGTTGACCGGGTTCGCGGCGTAATCGGGGGAGGCGACTTCTTCTGTGTTGATGACGCAGTGTTCGACGCCCAGTTTTTTTGCGAGGTCCGTGGCCGCTTCCAGTTCGCGTTGCGCCAGGCTGGCTGATCTTCCGGTTACGGCCAGTGTGTTGCTGTTCAGCACCGAATGCGCGACTGCCAGGACGAGGGCGCTATCGACTCCACCGGAATAGGCGACGGCGACACTGCCCATCTCACGGAACAGGGATTTCAATTTTTCATGTTTTTGTTGAAGAGTCATGCGGGAATCGGGATCAGGCGTTTTCAAAGTGATAACAAATTAACACAAATCGGGGAGGAAAAAAAATGTCCGGGTGCAAGAGAGTCTGCACCCGGACACTTAAAGAGGAGGTAAACAGGTATAACAACTACCGATTTATAATTTTAATATAGTCCCCCTGTTCCAAAAAACCAGATTTTCTTTAAACCTGCGTGCCGCTTGCGGAGTGGCCTCAATCCGGATTTCTGAAGGGCTTAGGTTTTATTGCTATAAGGCTATCTAAATCAATAAGATAGGGCTCAGTGGGGGCTTGGTGAACTATTGAAAGTGCATGGAAACGAACAACGGGAAAGTGTAATACTCAGAAATTGCCTGGATTGCGCACGGAGCCAATCACTTGCCCTTAACGGTCAGCCAATTTCCTGCCCTGTAAAGGGCTAGCCGCCGATGGCATGCATGGCGCGAACGGGCCGCTCGAAGCTGTCGAGATTGATCTTGTGGCCGGGTTCCTTGGTGACCAGCGCGGCGCGGATTCTCTGCTCGATATCCGAGTCGGTAGCACCCTCGCGGATCAGTTCCTTGAGGTTGTGCTCGTTGGTGGAGAACAGGCAGGTACGCAGTTTGCCGTCTGCGGTCATGCGGATGCGGTTGCAGTAGTCGCAGAACGGATTGCTGACGGCGGTGATGATACCGACTTTCCCCTTGCTGTCGGCGAACGAATATTCGCTGGCGGGACCGATCTCCAATGAATCTTTGATGGGCACCAGCTCGTATTTCTCTTTGATGATGTCGATAATCTCGTGGCCGAACAGCACCTTGTCGCGTTCCCAAGTCTGGTCGGCGTCCAGTGGCATAAACTCGATGAAGCGGATTTCGAGGTCCTGCTCCCGGCCCATTTCCACCAGCTTCAGGATTTCATCTTCCGAGAAATTCTTCACGGCGACGGCGTTGATTTTAATCGAGTCGAATCCGACTCTGCGGGACTCCGCAATGCCGTCCAGCACCTGTTGCAGGCAATCGCGCCGGTTGACGTGGGTGAATTTTTCTTTATCCAAGGCATCGAGGCTGATATTGAGGCGCTTCAAGCCCGCTTCTTTAAGGACCGCCGCCTGGTCTTTCAGGAAAAAAGCGTTGGTGGTCAGCGCGATATCCTCAATGCCCTCCACCCCGTCCAGCATCTCGACGAGAGTCGGCAGGTTTTTTCTGAGCAGAGGCTCGCCGCCGGTCAGGCGGATTCGGTAAATTCCCATTTTTGCCACCACGCGGGCCACCTGGGTGATTTCCTCAAAGGACAGCAATTCGCCACGGTCCATGAACTCGACATTGTCCGCCGGCATGCAATAGGTACAGCGGAAATTACAGCGGTCGGTAACGGAAATGCGTAGGTTGACGATCTTTCGCCCCATTCCGTCGATCAGTATGGGCCGTTCTTTTTGGGTCGCTTCGCTCATAATCTTGTCCCTCGTATGCCCTGCATTACCGGGGAATATCTCCGCCGGAGGAGGATCGTGTGTCTGGAAACCTATCGGTATTTGTTGGGCAAATTATACCTTTTTTTTTTGAGGGGATGCACCAAAATAGTGGATTTTCCTACCCTTTCCCCTTGTGGGAATAGAGTGATTGCCACCCGAATACACCTCGAATCCGGATTCTTCCATGTTTTTATTGGAATTACAGGCTGGGAGCGCTCTTGAATAACTTTCAGGAGGGCAGAGGGTGTTATCCCTTAGCTGACCGAATTGAGGGCGATCTGCCGCAAGGCGTATCCCTGAAGAGAAATCGAAATGGCTGATAGGCTGACAGGTATCAATGAATTCGGCCGGTTCAGGGAAATTCCCAATACGACGAAATTGCAAATCATTGAGGTGACTAGAATATAAAAAGGGTGGAATTCCATTTTGACCTCTTTAAAATTAGTTTTCATTCGCGGAAGAGAGCCTACAGCTTTAATTGCTTTTTTGCGTATCGATAGAAAGCGACTCTCTTGGCTATTTCCTGAGCGAGGCAGTGGATGACTTCGTCCGCTGTTCCAAATTCCAGGGTTCGCTCGCGATCTTCTCCCTGCTTTTCATTAACCGTGAATCCAGGAGTTTCTTCCAGGCTCACTTTATGTTGCCACAAATTGCGGCTCCAGTACTCCTCCTGTCTTTCCTGGGCTTTAAAGTTCGGTTGAATGGTCCAATGCATTTTACTTGAGTCGTCATTTTCATGACTCACCTCAATCGTTGCCCGGTCTTCCAGGATACTCGACTTGATATATTCCGGTTCAATTGAGGCGATGAGTTCGTTGAGGAGATTGCGCAGGGATTGGAAGCGAGCCAACTGGCTGACTCTAAACGTTTCGTTTTTTTTATCGTAACTCTCCCACTTTTTCAGCTCGGTTTGAATGAGCTTTTGAATTTCGCTTTTCGGGTCCACTTCAGTCCTTTTTCATAATGATAATGTGGATTAATGATTCTAATTCGACTTTAGCCCTTTAAGAGAATCTGGCTTAGATCGATCCATCTTGGATTTCGCTGTCAGAAAAAAGGTAAAAATTGAGAAGCTTTATATAGTTATATTTTGATGAGGAAGTGGCTATCGCTGCTATCGTTCAATTAAGCCGCTGCACGACTCCTGCGATCAGTGAATTGCTTTCTGATAAAAGGAGAAGTCATGGCTGAAAGAATACCACTGTAATCCAGGTCAAACCTCACTTCATCTCCAACCTTTAAGTTTTGGTTTTTGCTGTCCAGAATAATGTGGTCACTGCTGGATCCCAGTATTTCCAATGAGCTGTCAGGCTTCAAGCTGGAAATCTGAACATCCTGCCTTCCCAAAGCAATAATTGCTCTCTGGCGCATACCTCGATCCTGGAAGCTTGGAGTATTGCCAAAAGCATCCTGGCAGATCTCTCCGGAGGGTAGGGATGTTTTGTTCTTGGACTCAATAACTTCGGCAATGAGTTGGAATGCACGCGTGTGCAATCCTGGAATCGCTTTGCGGTTCGTGGTTTCGCGACCCAATAGAATGGATTCACCCAGGCGGAGATTGTTGATCCTGCCGATATCCCGGGCAGAGCTATACCACTCATAATTTGCTGAGTTGCCGCCCGAAATTATTTCCAGTCTGATCTGAAATTTTTTCTCAAGGACATCAGCCAGTTTGGATAGTTGATGCATATTTGTTTCATCAGGTTTCGCTCCACCATGACAAGCCAGGTTGCAACCAATACCAATCAACTCGATATGGGGCAGAGCAAGTGTCTTTTTTGCAAAGTCAGAAAGTTCGCAGGGAAGTACTCCTTCACGCAAATCACCCAGCTCCACCATGATGATTACCCGGTGATTTTTATTTTGAATTTTTGCGTAATGGGAAAGCTCTTTGAGAGTCTCGATCTCAGTGTTCAAGCTGATGTCTGCATTTTTAACTATAGATTCAGCCTGACTCAAGGGTGTGCGGAGAAGCACAAACTGGGTGGATATCCCAGCCGTTTTCATTCTTTGAATATTTTCAATGCGAGAGTCAGCAATAAATTTGACTCCGCCCTGTATCATTGCCTCGACGACCGGGGGTTCTCCCAGCACCGCTTTAGAGACTCCCATTAAGGAGATGCCTTTTTGTCCATAAAGTTCGGATAACATCCGGGCGTTATCCCTTATTTGGGGCAGGGCAATCTCTATTCTCGGCATGAATGATTTCATTTGTTCTTACCAGGTGGTGCCAACTAACTTGCTGCCAATACAGGAATTATTTCCAGGCTCTTTCGTTGGATGATTTGATTCAGTTTTGGGAAACGAGTGCCCAGGGCTTGAACAAGCTTTCGGCATCCATGATTCAATACGTCCGTTGTCGGCAATTGAAACCGTTGCTCATAGTCCGTTATGACATTTAGAATTTCTTCGTCTGTCAAGTTTTCATGGCTCAATGCAATAGCCGTCACTTTAGCCTCAGAAATCGCTTCAATCAGTTTGATTTCGCTCTCAACCGTGGGCATTGCCAAGTCAGGAAAGTCGCACCGGAATGTCCGCGCAGGTGGATGTTGAAGGATAATGCCATCGGGCATGCTTCCTTTTAAAATGGCGTGAGAGCTCATAAAAGCCGGATGACTGACGGCGCTCTGCCCTTCAACTAAAATGATGTCAGGACTTTCCTTGTCAAATGCTTGCAAAAGGGAGTTTTCTATTTCACCGACCACGAACTGGTTGACAAGAGCATCGGTCGATACGCCATACTTTGCTCCCTGCATCAAGCTGGTTTGACCTGTTGCGATGAGTACCGACTTTACGCCGAGATTGTTTAAAGTTTTGTTGAGCTCCACGGCGGTAGTCATTTTTCCGCAGGCGCAATCGGTACCCAATACGGCGATTACCGGAACATTCACTTTGGATATTTGACCTGTAAAGACATGCAGATCTTTTAATAGCGGAGGTTTTCTGATGTCTTTAATTTGGATGTTGTTCCGGGCAGCGATAAGGACAAACTCCGCGTCTTCGGAAAAGAATTGATGAAGACCGCTTATGATGTCCATATCGTTTTCCATAGCTTCCAGAATTAGAAGCCTTTCTTCAGTGGAAATATAAGTATCCAAGGGAGCCTTCCCGTATATGTAGCAATCCGGGACCTTTGATAGTTTGCTCAAAGCGTCTTTTAGATTTGAAAAAATGGGAATCCCGCTCTTTTCTTTCCCTAACTCTTCTCCGGCATCCTTGCCTGCTAATGAACTGTCGAGAATGCCAACAACGGTATAGAGATCAGAGTGTCGAGCCAACGCTGACGCTGTTTTCCCGTCCGCCAAGCCAAATTGCTTTTCACAATAGACCAGAGCCGTCCGCTTAAGGTCAGGCTTGCGTTCCCTTTGAGCTTTCTTTTGCCGTTTGGCAAACGTCGTTTCATATTTGATCATTTTGACCTTTCTTCGCTGAATTCGCATTCAACCTTCGCTATGCGATGGTTGTGACATCGCGGGTTCAAATTCCTGGTAACGCTCTCGTACGGACCGGAATGGCATGCCTTCGGCACGTACATAGCGCTCGGCCCGAATGAACCAGAATGCCAGCCCACCTGTGTTGTGGTTGGATTCTGATAAAATTTTCCCAGCCCGGACACCCAGTGAGCCTTTGCGACCGGTTTTCTGCCAACCACGAGCTTGCATGATGATGCGCACCACCACACCAACCGCTTGCCGTAATCGCTTGCTCTTTGGATTATGTGTCTTTGCCAGAGATCGATCGATAATTGGGAGTGACTCCAACTCGCGGACGACGCCAGCCAAAGGCGGTCGGTCGTGGTGAATCTCAGATTCCTCCATCCGACGTTGTTTGCTGTCATCATTAAAGAATTCAAGAACCGCATCGAAAGGTTGTTCAGGGTCCTTCACGACATCCGAAAACGTTCGGCCTTGCAGGTCTTCGAGGAATCCTTCGCGTGTGATGGTTACGCTGGGCATTTATGGGCTCCTTGCTTATCTGGGAAATAGTTAATGAACAGGCGAAATTTAAAACTACAAATTTTGAAGTTACAAATATTGTATCTTATTATCTTGGAAAAGCAATGGTCCATTTTCGGCCATTCTATAATTAAATAATGTGAAGACTAAAAAAGCAGGCAGGAGGATATGTCTAAAAGCGATACTGATAAAATATTAATAAAAACAATAGGTTATATGGTAATGATATAATTTGTTACTCTTCGAGATAGCCGTCGACTCTCTTGAGGAAAACAAAATTCCTCCTATTACCAGACTCTAAAATGTACAATTGGTGTCCCTGCAGGAGACGGAAAGCCTTAAAAACGTGATTTTCACTGAATTTATAAGTCCTTCTGCCTCCGGGGTGCATCTAATGATCAATTGATATCGGTAGAGTATTGATATAATATTCCCGTTATTCTTGGGATTTTGATATAAAATGAAGTTTAAACCTGTAAGGGTCCGGGATAAGGTCCTTTTTTCTGGTTATTTAGGTGCCACCCCGGTGTGTGATATAAATGTCTGTAACTGAAGAAAAATTTTCCGAAAAATTCGAAGCGGCTGCCAAAAGTCCGAAGAACCGAGGCGCCTTTTACCAGGAAGAAGCTACCGAAAAGGGGATGGCTCTGGTCGAGGCCAAGTTCAAGGACATGAAGCTCTATTGGCTGGTGGATACCGAAGAAGACCGGGTGTACAGCGCCAAGTTTTTTGCTTATGGCGGCAAGGTGTCCGTGGCCATCGGCGAAACGCTGTCCGCAATGGTTCAGAACCTCACAATGGACGAGGCCTGTTCTCTATTAGGGGCAGATATCGAGCGTTCCTTGAGGGACGATCCCGCTGAGCCAGCTGTTCCGGAATCGAAAAAACTGGCGTTCGGCAATGTGCCGGAGCTGTTAAAACTGGTTAAAGAAAATTATCCCTCAGCCAAGGCGGTAGCGCTGGCTGCTGCGGGGATCAATAAGGAAGCGGGCAAACCTGCCGGGATCAAGGAATTGAACCTGCAGGAGCAGGCTTGGATGGGGCTGACTGAGGAAGAACAGATTCAGCAGATCAATATCGTGTTGGACGAGAAAATCCGTCCGGCACTCATGAATGATGGCGGCAACGTGCAGGTGCAGGAAGTGGTGGATGGTGAAAAGATCATCATCCAATACCAGGGCGCCTGCGGCAGTTGCGGGTCTTCCGTAGGCGGCACTCTGTCGTTTATCGAGCAGACCCTGCGGAAGGAGATTTACAAAGACCTCCAGGTCACGCCCAATATGGATGCGACATTCTAATTCCCTCTGGGAATTGAGGAGTATTTATAATGACGGAAGAAACGAACTCCAAGACGATGAGCGTTGACGAAGCTTTGGAGAAAAATGAATACAAGTACGGGTTCACCACGGATATCGAAACCGATACCCTGCCGAAAGGCCTGAACGAAGACGTCGTACGCGCCATTTCCCTGAAGAAAAAAGAGCCGCAGTTCATGCTGGATTTTCGGCTCAAGGCTTACCGGAAATGGCTGACCATGAAGGAACCGGCTTGGCCGAACGTGCATTACCCGAAAATTGATTTCCAGGATATCTCCTACTACTCCGCGCCAAAGCCGAAGAAAACACTTGAAAGCCTCGACGAAGTCGATCCGGAACTGCTCCGCAATTTCGAGAAGCTGGGCATTCCGCTGGACGAGCAAAAACGCCTGTCCAATGTCGCGGTCGACGCGGTGTTCGACAGCGTCAGCGTTGCCACCACGCACAAAAAGAAACTGATGGAAGTGGGCATTATCTTTTGTCCTATTTCCGAGGCCTTGCAGGAGTATCCCGAGTTGATCGAAGAGTATCTGGGCACCGTCGTGCCGATTGGTGACAACTATTATGCTGCGCTCAATAGTGCCGTGTTCACCGACGGTTCGTTCGTCTATATTCCGCCGGACACGATTTCACCGATGGAGCTGTCTACCTATTTCCGCATCAATACCGAAGAAACCGGGCAGTTCGAACGCACGTTGATCATATGTGCAGAGAACAGCTTCGTCTCTTATTTGGAAGGCTGTACGGCGCCGCAGTTCGATACCAACCAGTTGCATGCCGCAGTGGTGGAACTGGTGACGCTCGACAACGCGGAAATCAAATACAGCACCGTGCAAAACTGGTACGCTGGCGATCCGGAAACAGGCAAGGGCGGTATCTACAATTTCGTCACCAAGCGCGGTAAGTGCGCTGGCGACAATTCCAAGATTTCGTGGACGCAGGTGGAAACCGGCTCCGCCATCACCTGGAAATATCCCAGCTGTATTCTGCAGGGCGACAACACCCAGGGTGAATTCTACTCGGTGGCGTTGACCAACGGTTACATGCAGGCCGATACCGGTACCAAGATGATCCACATCGGTAAAAACACCAAGTCGAGTATCATCTCAAAGGGAATATCCGCAGATCATTCGAGTAACAGTTATCGCGGCCAGGTCAAGGTGGGTAAGGGCGCGACCAATGCCCGCAACTACACGCAATGCGACAGCATGCTGGTGGGCGATCAGTGCAGCGCGCATACCTTTCCCTATATCGAGACTGCCAACAGTTCGGTTCAATTGGAACATGAGGCGTCGACCTCCAAGATCAGTGAAGAACAGCTGTTCTATTTCGAGCAGAGGGGTATCTCGAGGGAGAATGCGATTACCGCCGTCATCAATGGATTCTGTAAGGAAGTGTTCAAACAGTTGCCCATGGAATTTGCGGTTGAAGCACAGAAGCTGTTGACACTCAAGCTCGAAAACAGCGTCGGCTAACCGGACAACATAACGCTGGACTCAGTTTGGCCGGGGCGTAAGTTGGAAGTTGACGCGTTTCCTTCGCCGCTGGGGGTAATACGATTTCCAACGGCGGTTCGCCCGTGTCACCCTGAGCTTGTCGAGGGGTGACTTTTTAATAGATATCTTAAACTTGTATCAAGGCTGAATAAACTATGTCATTACTTGAAATCAAAGATTTGCACGCGGGGTTCGAGGGCAATGAAATTGTCAAAGGCTTTTCGCTGACGGTTAACGCCGGTGAAGTCCACGCAATCATGGGACCCAACGGGTCCGGTAAAAGTACCCTGGCGAAAGTGCTGGCGGGCCACCCGTCCTATATCGTGTTTAAAGGAAGTATCACCTACAACGGGATAGACCTTCTGGAAATGAATGCGGAAGATAGAGCGCTGGCCGGTATCTTTCTGGGTTTTCAATATCCTGTTGAGATTCCCGGTGTCAACAATGCCGAGTTTCTGCGTATGGCCTACAACGCCAAGCTCGTGAAACAAGGGCAGGATGAAGTCGATCCTCTGGATTTCGATGAAATTCTCGATGAGAAAATGAAGATGGTCGGCATGGATAAGAAATACAAAGACCGCTTTTTAAATGAAGGTTTCTCGGGTGGCGAGAAAAAGAAAAATGAGATTCTGCAGATGGCGGTACTCGGTCCCAAATTGTCTGTTTTGGATGAAACCGACTCCGGTCTGGACATTGACGCGCTGAAAGTAGTGGCGGAGGGTGTCAACAAACTCAACAACAAAGACAACGCGCTAATCCTGATCACGCATTACCAGCGTCTGCTCAATTATATCGAGCCGCATTTTGTTCATGTGTTCAGCGGCGGGAAAATCGTCAAGTCCGGCGGCAAGGAACTGGCCCACGAGTTGGAAGAGCAGGGCTACGACTGGATTACCGCTCCGGCGAAATAAGAGAATACTATGTCAGGATCCGCAATGGAAAAAACTGAAGCTCCGGAAACGGCAGTACTCACGCTCCACAAGAAATTCATGGGAGGCAAGCAAGCCAAAGCCTCTCTGTCCGCCATTAATCAGGCCGGTATTGAGCGGTTCGCGCTGTTGAAGTTTCCTCACAAAAAACACGAGATGTATACGTTCGTCAATACGCACGAGTTGGCTGGCACGGCGTTTGAGTTGGCCGCGGACAGTCCTGTGGATGCCGCCTGGGTGCAAAGCCAGATTTATCCCGCTTGTAAAAACAGCGTGGTGGTGTTCGTTAATGGAGCGTATCAGGAAAGCCTTTCGGATGTCTCCGGTCTCGGTGATTCATTCAAAATACAATGCCTGTCCGAAGCGGTCGCAGACAGTGAAATCAAACAAACTCTGCTGGACTCGCTGGAAAATGAAAACGATGTGTTCGCCGCGATCAATAGCGCGTTTGTGCATCATGGCGTGTGGATCGATATTCCCGCCAAGGCCACGTTCGACAATCCCGTACAGTTTCTTTATATCTCGACCGGTTCCGCATCGGCTCCGGTGACTTCCCATCCCCGCCTGGTCATGCGGCTGGGTGAGATGGCGGAGCTCAAGATGATTGTTGCCTACGCTGGAACGCGGGAGAATTATTTCGTCAACGCGGTTAATGATTTCATTGTCAGGGACGGTGCGGGTATCAACTATGCCCAGGTGCAGAAAGACGATGCCGAGTCTTGGCATTGTTCGAAAACGCGGGTGCAGTTGCATCGCGACGCGCGTTTCTTCGCCAGGAATGCTTCTTCCGGAAACCGTCTGGCGCGGCATCATTACGAAGTGCGGCTGAAGGAGGAGGGTGCAGAACTGCACCTGAGTGGAGCCTCTGTCCTGGTGAATCAGGAGCAGGTACACAATTTCGTTCGGGTTCATCACGAAGCGCCGCATTGCAATAGCAACCAGTTGTTCAAGAACGTTATCGACGACAAGGGACGCTCCAGTTTTGACGGCACCGTGATCGTCGACAAGGGTGCACAGTTGACCAACTCGGATCAGTTGATCAATAACCTCATGCTGTCCGACGAGGCGCATGCGGACAACAAGCCGAACCTGATGATTTTCGCAGATGACGTTAAATGCACCCACGGGACGACCGTCGGGCAAATTGACGAAGACCAGTTGTTTTATCTGAAGACCCGCGGCTTGTCCCAGGAGTTGGCCAAGTCGCTGCTCACCACCAGTTTCGTGGCGAGCCTGATTCAGACGATCCCGTTTCCGGATGTGGTCGCGGATTTGAATGAAGTACTTCTGAAAAAATTGGAGGCGAAAGATGCCTGAGACCGATACCCTGATCACTGCCAAACCTCCTTTCGATGTTGATAAAATTCGAGCGGATTTTCCTATATTAGCGCGAGAGGTGAACGGCAAACCGCTGGTGTACCTTGATAACGCCGCCACCACCCAGAAGCCCCTGCGTGTGATCGAAAAGGTTCGCTATTTCGATTCAGTCGAATACGGGACGGTCCGGAGGGGAGCGTACAAACTGAGCGAACATGCGACGCAGATGTTCGAAGATGTCCGTCAAAAAGTAGCTAATCTGTTCAATGCAGAGAACAAAAAGGAAATCATTTTTACCAGTGGCACCACCCAGGCGATCAACCTTGTGGCGTACAGCTTTGGCAAGAAGTTCGTAAAAGAAGGCGATGAGATTATTATCTCCAATATCGAGCATCATGCCAACACCGTGCCCTGGCAGGTATTGTGCGAGGATAAAGGTGCGCACCTGAAAGTTATTCCGGTCAATGACCGGGGCGAACTCATCATGGAGGAGTATCAAAAGCTCCTGTCGCCCAAGACGCGGATGGTGGCGGTCAACCATGTGTCCAATGCTCTCGGAACAGTGAATCCCATTAAGGAGATTACCCGGCTGGCGCACGAAGCAGGCGCCAAAGTATTGATCGACGGGGCGCAAAGCACCCCGCATATGAAAATTGATGTGCAGGATATCGGCTGCGACTTCTATACTTTCTCCGGGCACAAGATGTACGCACCCAGCGGCGTCGGCGGACTTTACGGAAAATACGATGTATTGAAAGAGATGCCCCCTTACGTCACCGGCGGAGACATGATCCGGCAGGTGACCATAGAAAAAACTCTGTATGCCGATCCCCCTGCACGATTTGAAGCGGGAACGCCGGCGATTACCCAGGTGATAGGTCTCGGCGAAGCCATCGACTATCTTCAGGAAATCGGACTCGACAAAATCGCCGAATACGAGCATGCACTGTTGGAATACGGCACTCGCGTGTTGTCCGAAATTGATGGATTGAGCATCATCGGTACCGCTGAAAACAAGGCGAGCATTTTATCTTTTTCTATCGATGTGATTCATCCGCATGATGTGGTGACCTTGCTGGATCAGGATGGCGTCGCGGTTCGGGGCGGACATCATTGTGCGCAACCAACCATGCAACGGTTCGGTGTGCCCGCAACCTCCCGCGCTTCCGCTTCGTTTTACAATAAATTTGAGGAGCTAGACGTTCTGGCCGCCAGCGTGCGCCGGGCAATCAAGCTGTTTTCCTGACACCGGGTATTTGTCCGGTCGGATTTTCCTCCTTTGTTTTTCTGATAAGGCAGGACTATATTGATATAGAGAAGCTTTACTGCAAACCTCTCGATTTGGGTAAATAGGAAATTTAAAATGTCATACGATAACGAGCTTTACCAACAGGTGATTTTGGATCATAACAAGAAGCCGCGGAACTTTCGGGAAATGCCTGAAGCCACGCATTTCTGTCATGGCTTCAACCCGTTGTGCGGCGATGATTATACAGTGTACTTGAAAATCAATGACGACGATGTGATTGAAGAAGTCAGCTTCATGGGTTCGGGCTGCGCAATTTCCAAAGCCAGTTCGTCCCTGATGACGGGTTTTCTGAAGGGCAAGAAAGTCGACGAGTCTAAAATGATCTTCGAGGAGTTTCACAAAATGGTTTTGGGAGAATTGGACCCGGACCAACAAGAGCATCACTTGGGCAAATTGGCCCTGTTTAAAGGAATCCGGGAATTTCCTTCCCGGATCAAATGTGCCAGCTTGTCCTGGCATTCCCTGATGGGTGCCCTGGAAAAGGACGAGAGTATATCGACCGAATAAACTCGGTTGGTTACAGCCCTTGATTTCCTGGTCTGTGTCAGGTGAGGGCAAGGAGGTGGGTTATGAAACCCACAGCTCAAACCGCATTGGATGAGAACACCCGCCAGGGTGAACTGTTCATCCCCATTGAAAAAAATTCTCTGATTTGCACGGCCTGCGGTCACCGCTGCCAGCTGCGTCCCGGTCAACGAGGTGTTTGCAAGGTCCGCTACAGCGATCCGGATGGCGTGTTACAGGTTCCTTTCAATTATGCCGCCGGCATCCACAACGATCCCATCGAAAAGAAGCCATTCTTTCATGCTCTGCCCGGAACCCGGGCATTGAGTTTCGGCATGCTGGGATGCGATTTCCGTTGCGCCTACTGCCAGAACTGGTTCACTTCCCAGACTCTTCGCGATGACTTCTCCACACTCGATTTTGATGCCATAACTGCTCAAGGTTTATGCGACCTTGCCGAACAGCAGGGTTCCCGAACCCTTGTTTCCACGTACAATGAACCGTTGATCACTTCCGAGTGGGCGGTGGAGGTGTTCAAGGAAGCCCGGAGCAGGGGATTGGTCACCGGTTATGTTTCCAACGGCCACGGCACACCGGAAGTGCTGGAGTACATTCAGCCCTGGGTGGATTTATTCAAGATCGACCTCAAATGTTTCGACCGGAAAAAATATTTAAAACTGGGTGGGAACTTTGAAGAGGTTCTGGAAACCGTTCGCCAGGTGCATGCGATGGGATTCTGGTTGGAGATCGTGACGCTGGTGATTCCCGACTATAACGATTCGGATGGGGAGTTGACTCAGATAGCCGAGTTTATTGCTTCTGTGTCCGAAGACATCCCGTGGCACGTTACGGCGTTTCATCCGCAATACAAGATGAATGATCGGGACAGCACACCGGTCGCAACACTTTTGCGTGCTCGAACTATTGGAAAGAAGGCAGGCCTAAAGTTTGTTTATTCTGGCAACCGGCCCGGCGATGTAGGAGATACCGAAAATACCTTGTGTCCTCAATGTGGAAAAACCCTGATCGAGCGTCACGGATTTCGGGTGCTCGCCAATGTCCTCGAAAACGGAACCTGCCCCGGTTGTAAGGAGGCCATCCCCGGAAGATGGTCCGTCAATAGAATCTCCTAAAGTTGGCCCCAACTCACCAATTGTATTGGGGAAACCCCACCCCAGTCCGGTTTTTTTTCCGAATGATCAAGTCTCCGGTAGCGCCCCCTATCTAAATGATATATAATGAGTTATCCAATAAACAGGGAATTGCCGAACAAATGATAGCGGTTTTGGGGGGGGTTCGGCGGATAACCCATCGACGTTTAAACGTCGACTCAAAACCCAACATTTGATGATCCAAACGAACAGGACCACGCTCAAACTCTGTTTGCTATTCATTGCGCTCAGTTTCGTTGGGAATGCGATGATGTTCCCTTCGCTCCTGAAGGCTCAGGTTTCAGTGCCCCCAGCGGGCGAATCCGGCGTGGGCCAAAAAGCGTTGGAGCAGTCGCGTCCCGAATTCCAACCTCCCAAAGAAGAACTCCCGCCTCTTTCCATCAAGGACAGCCGTACCGTGGTCGACCCTGGGGCAGGCCCCAGATTCATCGTCAAAAAAATTGAGATCACCGGTAATACGCTGATCGATGACGCCACCCTTGCACCCATTTTGGAGGTGGGCGATGGGTTGGAAGTGACTCTCGGTATTCTTCACCTCATTGCCCAGGAAATCACCTCTTTGTATAGTGTGGAGGGATACATTCTGGCTCGCGCCTATGTTCCGGAACAGGAAATTGAAAACGGAACGGTTACCATTCAAGTGGTAGAGGGCAAGCTGGGTAAAATCGAAGTGACCGGGAACACAAAATTCAAGCAGGAGGAGATCCTGGCGCGGTTGAAACCACTACTCAATAATCCGGCTCTCAAAGAAAGCGCTCTGGAAAAACATCTTCTGGAGTTGAATGCCATTCTGGGATTGAAAGTCAAAGCCGTCTTGAAACCAGGGGAGGTCTCCGGCACATCAGACTTGACGTTGCAGGTGGAGGAATCCCGTACTTATCAAGTGGCTTTTGACGCGGACAACTTCGGTTCCCGATTTACCGGGGAACAACGATACGGTTTGACGGGTGAGACGGGAAGCCTGTTCTCAATGGGCGACCGCTTGTCCGTACGCGGGGTCACGTCCAATGATGACCAGGTTTTTATCAATCCCTCCTATTCGATCCCCATTGGTCCTTATGGCACCACGCTTACCTTGTCGTACACGTTCACCGATTTTAATCTGGGCGGCAACCTGGTGGTGCTGAATGCCGGTGGTAAGGCCAACATCTTTACTGTGGACCTCAGTCACTCTCTGATGCGGACCCGCAGTTCCGAATTTCACCTGAGCCTGGGGGGAGAAATTCGGGATTTCTCAAACGATTTTTTGGGGTCCCCCTCCAGTAATGACAAACTACGCGATACCTATTTCGAGGCAGGGGGATTCTTTAAGGATTCATTGCGTGGCCACACATTTTATTCGCTACGCTTGCAGCAGGGATTTAGCGAAAGTGACGTTTCCGATCCCCTGAATTCACGGTTTCAGGGGCGCGGCGATGCATTGCTTTCCAGTTTTGATGTCACCCGGTTTCAGTCCGCATTCATCGGGAAAACCTATTTTATGTTAAAGGCCCGGGGGCAGGTCACCTCCAAAAGAGTTTTATCGCCGGATCAGTTTGCAATCGGTGGATTTGGGTCGGTGCGAGGGTACCCGTTGGCAGAAGCGGCGGGGGACAACGGATTTTTTGTTTCCGCGGAACTGATCGTTCCCTTTCCCTTTAAAGTGAACGTACTCAAGAGTCCCCGTCCGGTGCAATTGGATCAGATACTATCCTTCTTCGCTTTTCTGGATCATGGCGCGGTGTTTATCAAGAACCGGCAACCCGGTGAGAATGACCGGGATTTGAGCGGTGCAGGTCTTGGCGTACGGTTGAACGTATCTTCGCTGGGACCAAATTATCCTGCCGTCAGCTTTGCCTTGGCCTACGGGTTCCCTGTGTTCGGAGGCCCGGACCCTTCAGACGGATCCTCCAACACGCTCTACCTTAACGGAATGGTTTCCTTCTAGTCCCGGTTTCGGGCCATCTAGTCGATCCTGGCTCGCCCCTCTTAGTTAATTGCCTGAAAAGTCTAATAAACCTAAACTTTTTGCCGCCCTATCTCCTCAAATATCAACCCCTTTTGGGGTATTTGATTAGATTTCCCATATTTCTAATAACTTTATTTACATTTACGCCTATAATGTTTCCATCAAACCAGTAATACTGAAATTTGCAGGAGCAATGGGATGACCAAACTTTTTGGAAAAGGGCTGGCTCTACTGGCAGTAACGTTTCTGATTTTTCCAGCGAGCGCCTGGGCGGAAAAAAAACCGGTTGGAAAGATTATCGCCATTATTGGGAGTGCGGAATATCTTCCCGGTGGTGCAGAGCCGGTAGCCGATGCCCAGCCTGGTGAGGCGGTTCCGGTGTCATTGACCCCCTGGCAGAAGGTACAACCCAAGCAAGTGGTGTATGCCAGTGACGAGTTCCGGACGGGCCGCAAGAGCCGTCTGCGTATTTTGTTTGAAGACTCCAGCCTGATGGCCCTGGGCCCCAACTCCAAGATGACGATTTCCTCCTATCTGTTCGATTCCAAGGAGAAGCTTCGGCAAGGGGTAATCAGTATCGGCCATGGCATTTCCATGTATATCGTCAATAAAGAGCAAAAGCATCCCAAGTCCCATTTCAAGATACTTTCTCCTACTGCCAATGTGGCGGCGCGCGGAACCCAGGGATACCTGAGTGTATCTAAACTCAAAACCCTGGTGGCCAATCAGGCGGGTGTTGTGCGAACGCTCAATGCCGATCCTACCGTCATCGGAGATGTGATGGTTGGGGCAATGATGAAAACGATCGTTGAAGAAGGCAAGCCGCCGACGGAACCCGAAGCCTTGATGGGTCCCGAACGGAATTTGATTCAGCAAATGGTCATGGGTTGGGTAGGATCGCGTTATCGCGAAAAACCCCGGCAAGGTTCGATTGTGACCGAAGCGATAGAGGAAGAATACGACCAATTTGAAGAAGATTCATCTGACCCCTGTACCTCAGGCTGAGGTGGGAACAAAAGGACATTACGCCATGCGCAAATCCGAAATGAAACGAAATCGCAGATTGTACCGGCTGGCTGTCAGCCTTTTGGTGGGCCTGTGGGCGACGACGCCCGGATGGGTGAATGCTCTGCCCAATGGCGGAGATATTGTCTCCGGAACCGGTACTATTTCACAAACCGCACAGGACATGGTGATCCAGCAGAATACTCAACAGTTGATCACCAATTGGCAGGGTTTCAGTATTGGGTCGGCGGAATCGGTTACTTTCAATCAGCCTAACTCCAGTGCCGTGGCGCTCAACCGCGTGATCGGTGTGGACCCCAGTATCATCCTTGGAAAGCTTTCGGCCAACGGTCAGGTTTTCTTGACCAATCCTTCGGGTGTGGTGTTTGGAGCCGGTTCTGTAGTGGATGTTCATGGTCTTCTGGCAACTACCTACAATATTTCCGATGAAAACTTTTTAAACGGGAACTATCAGTTTACGCAGGACCCGAATCTACCCCTGGCTTCTGTGATCAATAATGGAACCATCAATGCCAGACGTTATGTCGGTCTGTCTGCTCCAGCGGTAGAAAATACCGGGTCCATTATTGTAGCGGATCTGGGAACCATGACGGAGGGTTATGCAACAGCGACAACACTGGATTTCAATGGCGACGGCTTGATCAGTTTTGCGGTGGCCGAACAGGTGTCTGGATTACAGACCGACGCCAAGGGAAATTTAATCAATGATCAGATCAACAATTCCGGAATTATTCAAGCCAATGGCGGGCAGGTTTTACTGACAACGCAGTTGGCAAGAAACGTGGTCACCAACGTGGTCAATCATTCCGCGATCATTGAAGCGCAAACCGTTCTACAAGAGAATGGAAAGATTATTCTTTCCAGTGTAAGACAGGAAGTAGCTCCGACCGAGATGATTGGAAAACCGTTTGCTCGGAACGGGAATGGTTTGATCTCCCTTGTTGGCGGTGCTGAGGGAAATATTCAGCTTGCCGGAACATTGGATGCCGCCGGTGTAATAGTGACTACCGGTGGTGGCCGAAAGGGCACCGGAACAGTGACTGTGGGTGCAGGCGAATCACTGACAACCAACAATGGACATATCGCAATTATTGCAGATGATCTGGTGCTGGATGGCGACCTGAACAGCGGCGAAGGGGATGTCTTTTTTGTCCCTGCCGATGGCGGTAACCTGACTCTTTCTCCCGACGGTTCCAAAAATGCGGAACTCGGAGGAAAAGATCTTGGTCATATCACTGCGAACAATCTGGTGATCGGCACGACGGGTAATATCCTTGTTAAAGGAATGAACGAAGAGGCCACTCAGGGTATTTCGGGCTCGGTATTTCTGATTTCCACTGGGAACATTATCTTCAATGTAGAGGCTTCCGTTTTCTCTGCCTTGAATGCATATGCTTTCAACGATATCAACGTGAATCAAAATGTCACCACCACGAAAGGCGATTTCGTCGCGGTGGCGGACTTAGAAAGAAACGGCAAGGGTAATTTCAATGTGCCTTCCAATGTGGTCATCACTTCCGCGCGTGATATTGATGTGAGTGCACCTCTGATCAACGCTGAGGATCCTTCATTTAATGAAACCCGTGATTTGATCCTGAACGGTGATGTGGTCGACCCTCCTTTGCCAACCGAACCTTCTATGAACCCCGTCGTAGCGGAGTCCATCAATCAGGGATCACTGGGATCATTCCTCACCGAATTTTTTGAAAACGGTGGTTCTTCCGGCGGTTGTTGATATAAGGTAACAGGAGTCATTTGTTAGGTTCCCTTTACCTGGTTTTCCCAAGCGGATGTCCTTCCTGTGTTAAAATCTTTATATGAAAATTCGCTGGCTGAATGCCTTTACAGTAGCTGTTCCGATCACCCTGCTTTCCCTTTTTATCTATTCCCTCAATCTTCCCTTTTTTGAACTTCTCGAATCCAAGGCCTATGATTTTAAAGTGTCCCTGCGCGATCCACGGCCGGTTTCCGGTCAGGTAGTGATCGTTGCTATTGATGAGTCCAGCCTGAAGCGGGAAGGGCGTTGGCCCTGGCCGCGTAGCCGGTACGCCAAACTGGTGGACAAGTTGACCGAGTCCGGTGCGGCGGTGATTGGATTCGACTTCCTGTTTCCCGAAAGAGAGTCTCAGGTTTCCCTCGATAAAGTTAAAAAAGAAATTGCCAAGAAAAAAATATCCGGCATGAGCCAGCAGAAACTGATGCATTTGCTGGATGAAGTCAGCGATTCGGATACCCAATTCACCGAAGCGATTCGCCGTTCACAGCGGACGGTGCTGGGTTATTTTGTGTACTCTTCAGCCGAGCAGGCGAAAGAGGACTCCGTTGTGATGATGGGTCCGAAGGAATTCGAGCTTCTGGATTTTTCCCAATACTCGATGGTACAGTCCAGTGATCAATCGATCACCCCGGATTTTATGCAATCTATCTATGCAGTCGGCCTCAGTTTGCCTTCTTTAATGGATGCCGCCAACAGTGCCGGTTACGTTTCTTTTGTGCCGGAACGTGACGGGGTCATCCGTTTCATGCCCATGGTGAGAAGACATCAGCAAGCCATATTTCCTCCATTCAGCCTGCAGTTACTGCGGGAAGCTACCCAATTGAGTGCCGTCGTGCGCATCTTTCCGAATCGTGTGGGAGAAATTCGGTTGGGAGATTCACCGATTCCGGTCACCGAGGATGGTAATTTTCTAGTCAATTACTACGGTCCCCAACAGACGTTTACCCATATATCCGCATCCGACGTTCTCGATGGAACGGTCGGCTCGATAGAACTGAAGGATAAGATTGT
>JAJDBJ010000004.1 GCA_029261395.1 Nitrospinaceae bacterium | reverse complement strand
AGTCCCGAGGAGACCCGTTCGATGGACTGCGCCAGACGCTGGTTGTTGATTCCCAAATGCCTCTGCGCGTTGATTGAAGCAAGGTTGTTAAAGATTCGTACTGCCATGGTAAATCCTCCTTGATTATGAGTACTGCTCTGTGTTTTTTCCAGCCTCCATGCCGGAACCTCGTTAAGCGATATTGAATTCCTGAGTGGCGGAGGAAGCTCCTGCTTCCGGTCCGGTCACTTGTCTTTCATATCGGGTATTTGAGGAATTCCTTGATGCTTTTTTGGCGGTAGTTGGCTGGGGGGAGGACTCGTTTGAATTTAATCGACTGAATATCAGTGGGTTACACTATTGAAAACTTTGACAGGATAACAGGATTAAAATCAGAAAGACCGGGAACAGGGGACAGGGAAAACCAAAAGGAAAGGATCTTGGTTTTCATCTGTGGTTGAATTCTGGGTCCAGCGTCACGCTGGCCGGGTAGGAGCGCTAATTCGAGGGAAGCAGTTTCAGCACCTGTTCGGGGAGGATGTTGGCCTGTGCGACCATGGCCGTAGCCGCTTCCACCAGAATCTGGTTGCGGGCCAGCAGAGCCACTTCTTCAGCAATGTCGGCGTCGCGTATCTGCGATTCGGCGGCAGTCAGGTTTTCCACCAGGGTGGCCTGGCCGGGAAGGATTCGCGTCAGCCGGTTTTGCACCGCCGCCAGACTGGCGCGTTCTCCGGACAGAGTATCAAGAGCGGTATCCAAAGTGGTTAAGGCGGTCGTGGCCCCGGCCTGGGTGGAGATATCCAGGGCATTGATGCCCAAACCGGTAGAATCGACGTCATCCACATCCGCTTCGGTATTGAGATTGAGTTGGCTGTTGGCGCTGGCGTCGAGGCCGAATTGGATGACGATCTGGTTTGCAGCCGCCACCGTGGAGTCCAGAGACCCGTCCAAGAGGGTTTGCCCGTTGAATTCGGTGGCGTTGGAGATGCGGTCGATTTCGTTCCTCAGTTGAACAAATTCCAACTGCAGAGTGGCCCGTTCCGGATCGGTGATGGTTCCCGAGGCCGATTGCGCCGCCAACTCGCGCATGCGGATCAGTATATCGGATTGCGCGTTCAGCCCGGCTTCTGCCACGTTGGTGAGGGAAATGCCGTCATTGAGGTTTCGTAATCCCTGACGCAGTACGCGTATATCCGACCGTAGGGATTCCGCGATCGCCAGTCCGCCCGCATCGTCGCTAGCCCGGTTGATACGGAGGCCGGAGGAGACCCGCTCGATCGACTGCGCCAGACGGTCGCTGTTAATGCCCAGAATCCGCTGGGCGTTCAAAGAGGTCAAATTGGTAAAAATTCGAATCGCCATTAGTGTGTCACCATTAAAAAATACTAAAGTTATGTGATCGGTCGTGCCGCTAAAGTACATACGGAAAGGCCAGAACTACCCGGTTCCAGCTTCCTGAGGGCATTAATGTCCTCAGGTGAGTTATCGGATGAAATAATGATAACTTTAGCGTTCGCTGGAAAAAATATTGTCCGATGCATATTTTCTCCATTCAGAACGGGGCATCTGCCAGCCGATACCTCCTAATCCTTCAATAAATCAATCAGTTATGGGTTATAATGGCTGGGCGACATTTTGAAACTAATTTGCTTGGAGAACCTGTGGCAACCTCAAGCCTGCGATTGATACGTCCCAAAAAGCTGAAACAGGGAGACAGGGTGGGAGTGGTGGCCCCGGCGGGTCCGGTCGACCCGGTACATTTAGAAGCGGGTTTGGAGGTTATCCGTGGCATGGGGTTTCAGCCGGTTTTGGGACGGTTCGTGAATGATCACAAGAACTTTCTCGCCGGAGAAGATGAGGATCGGGCCGATGATTTGATGGTGATGTTTCAGGATCCGGAGATCAAAGCCATCTTCTGCGCCCGGGGCGGCTATGGGGTCAATCGCGTCCTGCCCCTGCTCGATTCCAAAATCATCCGCAAGAATCCGAAGGTGGTGGTGGGCTCCAGCGATATCACCCTGTTGTTGATGTATCTGCTCCAGAAATGCGGACTGGTTGCGTTTCACGGGCCGATGGTATCAGGCAGTTTCGGATGCAAGCCCATGAAAATTTCCAAAACCCAGTTCCGCAAGATCTTGATCGGGGATAAAGAAGGAGGTCATCTGAAAGCGCCCCAGGCTCGGGTTCTGCAGGAAGGGACCGCGCGCGGCAAGCTCGTCGGCGGGTGTCTGACCCTGATGTGCCGCTCCCTGAAAACGCCTTACGAAATTCAAACGCGTGACGGTATTGTGTTGATCGAAGACGTCAACGAGCCCGCCTACCGGATCGACGGCATGTTATGGCAGTTGAAAGCCGCCGGCAAGTTCCGCGGAGTGAAGGGTATCGTGTTTGGAGAGATGATCAATTGCCGGTTCGGAGACGGACAGAAGGGCAGGCTGGAAGACCTGTTCCGGGACATCGTGCCGAACCGGACCATCCCTGTGCTCACCGACTGCCCGGTGGGACACGGCAATGAAATGTGGACCTTGCCACTGGGGATCGAAGCTACCCTTGATACCGCCTCCAAGTCACTCCGATTAAAAACCAACGGAGTGAGCTGACCCGCCTGATGTTCCGCAATCCCGACTCGAGTTTTTTCTAAAAAGAATATTGCAGGGCAAAAATAAACTGCTGGTCTTTGTCCTCGACACCGGGCGCCGGGTTGGAGTTTTGGTCGAAGATGTGACTCAGTTTGAAGGACCAGCCGCCGCCTATTTGTGAAATCAGCGCGGCTTCGTTGCGCAGCCGGTATTCCTTGGGATCCTCCAGGCTGGGGTAGTAAAGCAAATAATTTTTAAACATAACACTTTCGAAAAATTTATAGGAATAGGTTATCCCCACCCGACCCGTCAAAAACTGATCATCCTCTCCCACATCCAGGTCCTCGGAGAAAAATGTGATTCCTACTTCCACCTCGAGGGTTTTTATGTCGTCGTTCCAAATTCGGTAACCCGGTCCCACACCAACGATCGCCCGCAGGTTGAGGTCCTTGAATTCGTCTTTCAGTAATTCCAGACTGATGCCGCCGAAAAAGTTTTCCGTGAAAAAATGGTCGAACTTCAAAGCTCCGAAGGTATTACGAGAAGTAATCGCACCGGTGTCTTCCGAGTAGTTATGAAGAAAACGGAGTTGGAACCGGTCGTGTTCCCAATCCCGTTTGGCATCAAATCCTACACTCACGCTGGTCCGTTCCACGTTGCCGGTTTGAACCGTGCCGCCTGCAGCAAAATTGCCCGACCAACCGCCCGGAGGTTTGTTGATGAACTTGACCTGGTCCCATTGGAAGGGAACGGTTTCACCCATCGGCTCCAGGGTAACGGCCATCCTTCCATCTTCCAGTGTGAGCAGTTTGCCCGTCAGAACCGAATCATTGGACATTTTCAAGGTGACCGCCTTATCGGTCGCAATGGATTTAATCTGGTCCACCGGAATTTTAATTTTCTTGGCATATGTCGTAGAAAATATCAACGTCCCTTTTTGGAAGGTGGAAACGGTGCCCTGCAGGACGTTACCGTCGCCGAATTCAACTTTGTCCGCAAAGGCTGGAGTAAATCCCACTCCTATTGCCAACACGAGGAATAGAGCAAGAGTTGTATTCTTTATAAGTGTTCTCGTAAGAGTCATTTCGATGCCTTCAACTAAAATATTCAGAAGTGCCACGCAATTTTTTGAGAAAGGGATTTGTAACCAATTATCCGCAGGGAGTCAAGATTTATTGACTTAAAATCCAGCGGTTATAGAATATCCGAAAAGGTGAGATCACTAAAATAGAGCACTTAAAGTCGGATGGTGATGCCCTTGTCGGCCAGGTAGCGTTTGGTTTCGGGGATGGTGATTTCTTTGAAATGGAAAATTGAAGCGGCGAGCACGGCGTCGGCTTTTCCCTTAACAATTCCCTCGTACATGTGTTCCAGCGTTCCCGCGCCTCCCGAGGCAATCACCGGGATAGTGGTGGCTTCGGACACGGCGCAGTTGAGCGCTACATCGTAGCCCTGCTTGGTGCCGTCGCGGTCCATGCTGGTCAGAAGAATTTCACCGGCACCGAATTTCTCCATCAATTGCGCCCAGCGGATCACCTGAATGCCGGTGGGATTGCGACCGCCGTGGGTGAATACTTCCCATGTCGGGGCGGGTGGGGCAGGGCGTTGAAACAGATCGGCGTGATTGTCCTTCCAGTCCACCGGCGGATCAATAATCGGGCTTGCGGTTTCCACCTGTTTGGCGTCGATGGCCACCACGATGCACTGGCTTCCGAAGCGTTGCGCGGCTTGTTGCACGAATTCCGGGTTGTGGACGGCGGCGGTATTGATGGCGACTTTGTCGGCTCCCGCTTTGAGGAGGTTACGGATGTCATCCAGCGTACGCACGCCACCACCGACGGTGAGCGGCATGAACACTTTTTCGGCGGTGCGGGATACCACGTCGAGAATGATGTCGCGTTTTTCGTGCGAGGCGGTGATATCGAGAAAAGTCAATTCGTCGGCGCCTTCTGCTTCATAGGCGGCGGCACATTCCACCGGGTCGCCCGCGTCCCGCAGGTTGACGAACTGCACGCCTTTGACCACGCGGCCGTCTTTGACATCCAGACAGGGAATGATGCGCTTAGCCAGCATGGTCACGCACCTGTTTCAAGGCTTCTTTGAAATCGAGTCGCTTGTCGTACAAAGCTTTGCCGGTGATCATGCCTTCGACACCTTCGGATTTGAGAGAGAGCAGGCTAATCACATCCTGTATTCCGCTGATGCCGCCGGACGCGATGATGGGTAGCGAGGTGGCCTGGGCAAATTCCCGGATGCTGTCGAGATTGGGCCCCTGCAACATGCCGTCCCGGCTGATGTCGGTGAAAATAAAACCGGCGACGCCCAGTGGCTCCATGGCTTTGGCGAGGTCGGCGGCGGTTTGTTCCGAAACCTCTGTCCAGCCTTTAACGGCGACTTTTCCGTCCTGGGCATCAATGCCGACGAGGATTTTTCCTGGGAACTGTTTGCAGGCTTCTTCAACAAAAGCCGGGTCCTCGTGAGCGATGGTGCCCAAAATAACCCGGTAGACACCGGCGTTGACATAAGCCACGATCGCTTCAATCGAACGAATGCCGCCTCCCACCTGGATATCCACGGTACTGCTGTATATGATGTCTTTGATGAGGTCGGCATTTTTCGGCAGACCCTGGAAGGCGCCGTCCAGATCCACCACATGAATGAGTTGAGCGCCCTGCTCATCCCAATGTTCGGCCATGGCCTTGGGATCGTCCGAATAAACGGTTTCCTGGTCCTCTTTGCCCTGCGTCAGGCGGACGCATCGACCGCCTTTGATATCCACTGCGGGAATAATTTTCACTCTGCCAACCCTTCTTTTGAAACTTCATTGTAGGTGATTCGTCGGAGGATTATAAGGGGGGCTGAAGGGGGGTGTCAATCAATCCCGAAAGAAAAACCGTATGCCAATCCGAAGCTTTTTGGGTTAGAATCACCCGACTTTGGGTTCTCAATAAGAATAGGACGATTTATGAAAGTGACCGAATCGCGTTTGAAAGGTGTCTGTCTCATCAAACCCCGGGCTTTTGAAGACTCGCGCGGTTTTTTTCTTGAGACCTATAACCGAGACCGGTACCGGGATCACGGGATTGATGTGGACTTCGTGCAGGACAATTATGCCCGCTCCACCCGCGGTATTTTAAGAGGCATGCATTACCAGGTCAAGCACGGTCAGGCCAAGCTGGTCTGGGTGCCCGAGGGCGAGGTGTTCGACGTGGTGGTGGATCTCCGTAAAGACTCTCCCACGTTTGGGCAGTGGGAAGGATATGTCCTTTCCTCAAAAAACAAGCATCAGTTGTTCGTGCCGACCGGCTTTGCTCACGGATATTGCGTTATCAGTGAAACGGCAGACTTCACATACAAATGCTCCGATTTTTATCATCCGGAGGATGAAGGCGGCTTGATCTGGAACGACCCCACGGTGGGCATCGAGTGGCCGATAGAAGACCCCGTTCTCTCCGAAAAGGACCAAAATAATCCCCCGTTGGAAAAGACCGTACTCCCCGATTCAAATTAAACCCGATCCCTGAGTAATCCGGGTCCACTCAGTTTGGCGATTCCATGCGCCCATAAATCAACAGTTTGCCTCTGCCTGCCCTAAGTTCCCATAAAATAAAGGGTTGATCCGTGGGGTTTTTTCAATAAACCGGCTCAGGTTTCCGATATTTTTGCCGATAAAGAAAGCAGGAAAGACCCAATTCCGCCCGGTTTCATCAGTTAAAAGGCTTAGGGACCAATGGATATTCAAGTTTTAAATGAAATTGCGAATCTGACCAGGCAAGCTTCTCTTTCCAAAGTGAGCGCTTCGGTTTCTGCCAACGCTCAGCTCAAGGGACTGAAAGGCAATCTTGTGTCGGCACCGGGAAATCCTGCGACTCCTGCGTTTGAAGATTCTCCAGAGCAGGACCAGGCGCCGGTTGCTCCGGAAATTTCATCGGTGGCACGGGCGGCCTCCGCTTATTCAGCGGCGGTCGGGGGTGAATTGAACTCTGACGAGTTGAACGCGATTCAGGATTTGGCAGGAAAGGTCCGGACAGCAGTATCCGAATTCTTGAGCCAACCCGGTTTGGAACAGGCCGAGAATGCCGCGGCCGTGGTGACATCGAATCCTGAAGCGGTTCAGGAATTCACATCCGGCGTGGAGCAGGCTGTGGCGGCAACGCTCAGCCTTCCAGCAACAAAGGGTGAGGCAATCGTAAATGTGGCTCCACCGAATGTGGATTTGCCTGAAGAGGTTCCCGCTCCGGAAAAATTTATTTCAGTAGAAAGAATCACCCATGGCGCCGAGCCTAATAATCCGGTGGTCGCCGCGAGTCCGGCATTGCAAAACGCGCAAGCTGGTAGAAACGCCCGAGTGGAAACTCCGGTGAGTCAACCGGATGCGGTTGCTACTCCTCAACAAGAGCCAGAGACTCGTCCAGAGACTGTTCCAGCCAACCCACAAGAAGCTCCAGTGATAGCCGCCAGCCCGGCGTTACAAAACGCCAACGCTCAAAGTGCGGTAGTGGAGAGCCCGGTAAATATTACAGGTGTTCCCGAAACTTCGAATAGAGATTTTACGGTGACTGCCGCGAGTCCGGCATTGCAGAACGCGCAAGCTGGTGGAAACGCCCGAGTGGAAACACCGGTGAGTCAACCGGATGCAGTGGCTACTCCTCAGCAAAAGCCGGTGAATCGTCCTGAAAAGGTTGCCAATAACCTACAGGAAACTCCGGTGATCCCAGTCAGCCCGGCACGGGTCCATTCGCGTGCGAGTGAAAATACGAGTGTTGAGAATCCGGTAGCGGTTGAATCGGGTGTCGAAACTTCGAGTAGAGATTTTACGGTAACTGCTACGAGTCCGGCATTGCAGAACGCACAAGCTGGTGGAAACGCCCGAGTGGAAACACCGGTAAGTCGGCCGGATGTTGTATCTCCAGACAAACCAGAAACTCCAGTGATAGCTACCAGCCCGGCGTTGGTCCATTCGCGAGCGAGTGAGAATACGAGTTTTGAGAATCCGGTAGCGGTTGAATCGGGTGTCGAAACTTCGAGTAGAGATTTTACGGTGACCGCCGCCAGTCCGGCGTTGCAGAACGCACAAGCCGTTGGAAACGCCCGAGTGGAAACACCGGTGAGTCGGTCTGATGCGATAATCCCTCAGCAAACGCCTCAGAGTCAAACCGAAACCGTTGCTACTCACTCACAGGAAGTGCCAGTGACCGCCGCGAGTCCGGCGTTGCAGAACGCTCAAGCCGCTGGAAACGCCCGGGTGGAAACATCGGCGAGTCGGTCTGATACGATAATCCCTCAGCAAACGCCGCAGAATCAAACCGAAACCGTTGCTACTCACTCACAGGAAGTGCCAGTGACCGCCGCGAGTCCGGCGTTGCAGAACGTTCAAGCCGCTGGAAACGCCCGGGTGGAAACACCGGTGAGTCGGCCTGATGCTGTATCTCCAAACAATCAAGAAACTCCGGTGACTGCCGCGAGTCCGGCATTGCAGAACGCGCAAGCGCAGTCTGCCGAGGTGGACAATCGGGTTAATACCCCTGCGCCTTCGGTGAATCAAGGGCAAGGATCGGAAGGGACTCAGGCTAAACCTGTTAATTTAGAGAGAGCCGCGGTTTCACTTGAAGGGGCGAGTCGTCAAGCGGCATCCGGCCAAGCGAATCCACAGCCTGCCTCGCCTTCGCAGTCGGGCCCTGCTCAGTCGAGCGGTTTGTTTGCGCAAGACAACGCGGCGGTGAATCCCGAAAATATTCGTAACGTGAATGAATTGGTCAACGCGGTTGTGGACAATGAGTTGACGTCGGAAGCGAAGAAGATTTTCAGCGAATCCAAGGTGATTCGTACCGTGGCGGATCTGGCGGACTTCATTCTGGAACGTTTGCGGGAAATCATCGCCAGTCAACAGCAACAATCCCAATCCAGCGGCGAGTTCAGACTTTCCTGACCTGAACCGGTCAGCGACCTCTTTTATTTTGACCCATCAAAATTTGTGAATACTCTTTAAGAGAACTCACCTTAGTCTCTTCTCCCAATTTCTGGTAGATATTGACGAGGTTTTGGGTCATGCGTGTCAAAATTTCCCGGTGGGTGACTGGAGACAGGTAGTGATCTTCAAACTGGATGCCGAATCCCTGAACCATTTCTGAGCATTGTTCTGGCGTCAGTGTGCGTCCACGGTAAAACGGATCAAATAAAATGGGGTCAGCTGTCGAATTGTATTTGGCGATAAAATGATAAGGCAGGCCAATGCCGACGATTGGAATTTGCAAGCGCTGTCCGATTAAAATGCACAATACGGAGAGGGTGATGGGAAGGCCGACTTTATTTTTAAGGACTGTATCGAAATAGCTGTTGTCCGGGTCGATATAGTTGTCCTTATTGCCATGAAACCCGCGTTGACGAAAAAGGTAGTCCGTCACTTGGCCAAGAATTTGGGCGGCGGTTTCTTCCCGCTTAATTTTCGGAGCCAGACCCTCTGCCAGTTGATCCAGTTGATGGCGGACCTGTTCCGGGTCGGCGGAGGGATGGCCAAACTGCATGAGCAGGAGCACACCCTTTTCCAGGTCGATATCGTCCGGGGTTCTTGAAAGGTTGTGAAAGGCATCCGCCAACTGCCGGGGAGCGATTCTTTCCAGAATTCCCAGTGCGCGGGTTTTGAGGGTCAGGTTTTCTCCACGGCTGGCCATCTCTAAAAAAGGTACGGCTTCGGTTCCCAATTCCACCAAACGGTTGCCGACCCGATCGGTGACAAACGGGTCGCGGTCGTCCAGCAGGCGAATCAAGGACGAAATTTGAGGAGGCCGGGCGTCTGGGCTCATGACAGAATCAGGTTGAAATTAAGAAGGAGATTGAATTCGGGTCAGAGTAACACGAGGCAGGCGAAAATAAAAGTTTGGAGGGCGCAAAGCGCCCTCCAAACCTGGGATCTTTTAGAGATTCGGTTGTGGCGTAGTTCGCAGGTAAGGCTTGATGACCTTATGCCCCTTTGGGAACTTCGCCGGAATATCTTCCGTTTTGATTGCTGGAACCACCACGCAATCCTCGCCATGTTTCCAATCCACCGGAGTGGCCACTTGGTAATTGGCGGTCAACTGCAGAGAATCGATCACCCGCAACAGCTCGTCAAAATTGCGGCCGGTGGAGGCTGGATAGGTCAGGGTGAGTTTCACCTTTTTATCCGGACCGATGATGAAAACCGAGCGGACGGTCAGGTTGTCCAGCGCGTTGGGGTGGATCATGTCGTACAACTGCGCCACTTTTTTGTCGGGATCGGCAATGATCGGATAATTAACGGTACAACTCTGAGTTTCGTTGATATCCTTGATCCATCCTTTGTGATCGCTGACAGAATCCACGCTGATGGCGAGAACTTTCACCTTTCTTTTATCAAATTCCTGTTTCAAATTGGCCACACGTCCCAGTTCGGTAGTGCACACCGGGGTGTAATCCTTGGGATGGGAAAATAAAACCCCCCAGCTATCTCCCAGCCATTGATGGAAATCAATCTTTCCTTCAGTGGTTTCGGCGGTAAAATTGGGTGCTTCGTCTCCTAATCGGATAGTCATGATGCTTGGTCCTTTCTCCTGAATGGTTAACACTGTAAAATAGTGTAGAACTCTGAACTCCTGCCCGGAGGGGGAATTTGCTGACTGGTAACGGCCAAAGGGAATCCCAAGAGCGCAATTCACGGTTTTAAAATTACCTGCTGAGGTACTCCGCCAGCTTTTAATCTGATTTAATGTAAGTTATACCAAGTTAGATGCCACAGTAAAGAGGAAGATTTTAAAAATTAATGGAACCCGGTGGTCCCAGCTATGGAAAATGATCCAGTCAAACAACCCCAGGTGGAAGAAACCCTTATCTTATTGAAAAAGATATGGGTTGTCGTCCTCGTCGGGATTTATGCGGCTTGCCTTTATAGTGAATATCGCTTTCCCGGAGTGCGGGAGGGGGAACCTTTGGAAGGTGAGGCGATCTTGTTGAAAATCCAGCGCGTACTCTTTTTCGGCCTGATGGGGTTGGGATTTCTGACGGATATCGTGCAGATCCGGATTGACCGAAGCAAAGCGTTCTTTTATTTATTTGCCTCGCTGATTCTTGGGGGCATGTGCAGCTTCATCGCCATGGGACAGATGAAGGTGTTGAATTTTTTTATCGGTTAAGAGTTCCAAACTGCTGGTGGTTTTATCGGGAGTGCACATTCTATTTATATAGTGAGTATATTTTTCACGGTATCCGGGATAAAAGGGACGCTCATTTTAGGAGGGGTGACGGGGAGGACAAAGGAGAATGGAAAGGGAGGCTATATTGACTCCGCAGACTTCATGTCCCTAAGGGGTATAAAACAGGAGTTCGATTCCTCTACGGCTCACTATTTTTCAAGGGGTTATGGGAAACCTAAACCCTCAGGATATACTTGAACAATTTGGCTATTTGTATATTTATCGTGGACTGACAGGATTGATGCGTTTGGAGAATGCCCTGATTTTACAGCCAAATTAGATAGAAGCTGGTTGGAGCGGTTAGGAGTTCAAACTATGCTTATTGAGCCGGGCAGCCCTTACGAGAATAGATACAATCAATTTAGACCGCACAGTTCACTCAATTACAGACCTCCAGCTCCTGAAACGATTCAGCCGACCCTCAGAAGTGGAAAGATTAATCGGGACGCTCAAAAACCGCCTCATAATTCTTTAGAATCAAAACGATCGGGTCGGAGTACACTCGCGTCCAACACAAAAAGACTCCCTGAGTGGCGTTCCAAAAATGGCTTCAGGCCAGAGAGAATAGGATCCAGTTTTTCTTCAGGAACAACCGTCAAGATCATTTGCAAGCTACTCGTATCATTAAACATTAAATGTCCTTCGTGGTACCCGTGGTGCCCTTTTCCTGAAATATTGCTGAAAACCGTATAGCCGCTCGCTTTTATCCGGTCGAGAACATCCGTCACAAAATGAATGTGCTCTCCCTCAATAATGATTTTTACTTCTTTCATTGGATGAAGTTTCATGTTGCTCATGTTGTCCCAAATCTCCTCAAAAAGATAAGGTTAATTTATCGGTTGCCAATCTTTCATTAATCGAAAGTGGAAAAATTTCTTGGTATCGGGATCTAAAGCGACAAGATTGATCCACCTATTTCCCGTCAATCGCTGCAAAATTTCATGTCGCCCGACGATGGTCGTAATCCTTTCCAACGGTGCCTCAATGATAGCAAATAACCGCATGGGGTCGTGGTAAGGCTTATCTCCATTGAAAACCGTTTGGATTGGAAGCCCAACACATAGATCACTTTGGGAGCCATACATGACCCCTATGTTGCCCACCACATTGTGATACACCTTGCTTCCCGCCCCATAGAC
>JAJDBJ010000003.1 GCA_029261395.1 Nitrospinaceae bacterium | reverse complement strand
CCGGACCGGGCCAGGCCTTTCTCGAGCATCCATTACTGCGCGGTGGATTCTTAGACGATGTGTACGAGTGCTTTAAGGATCAAAAGCTGGCGGAAGAATTCATGACGGATATTTCCGAGAATACCGAAAGCTTCACCCCCTTGATCGCCCAGCGTTGCGCCATGTCGGGATGGAATCCCAAGCCGTAATTCACGGGCAACTCTTGTCATGATTCAAACCTCAACTGTGAAACAACATTACAGCAGGCGTGTCAGCAGATCATGCTCCTCAAATAAATGATTCTTGGTCGGTACAAGTCATTAAATCAAATCTTGATAAATATCTATTGGATATGCCAAAACCTATCCCTTAAACTAGATATGCAACCAAATTCAACTAGTTAGATTGTGAATCAAACCTACTCAATAACCTTGCGGATTTTTTGTCTTCAGGTCAATTCAAAATGAAGTTTTTGATTCTTCCAAAATTCAATAAAGCTCTCTACTTCGTAGTCAGCTGTATATTGATCGCCTCACTTTTTTTATTTGATTTGAGCCTTGAGTTGGGTGTCTCTGGAGGAGTGACCTACATTATTTTAGTTTTATTTTCATTATGGGGAGACAAGCGCAGTTATTTACTCTGGTCTGGAGTAATTGGAACCGTTTTTGTATGGCTTGGATATTACTTTTCTTCCGGTGACAGTGAAGACTGGAAAGTTCTCACAAACCGATCTCTGGCACTTTTTGTTATATGGATCACGGTGCTTATTGCTAGAGCTTTTCAAAAAAGTCAGGATACCGTCAAATCAAATGCCATTCGATTAAGCAACGAATCACGCCTCAGAGCTATTTTAGACAATACCGTTGATGGAATTATTACCATCAATATGAACGGCATCATCGAATCGTTCAATCCTGCCGCCGAACACATATTCGGTTATTCTCAATTAGAAGTTATTGGACACAATGTAAATATTTTGATGCCAGAACCTTGGAAAAGTGATCACGATCAATTTATCCAAAACTACCTGAATACGGGCGAAGCCAAAATTCTAGAAAACAGGCGTGAAGTAATAGGTCGCCGCAAAAATGGAACCACGTTTCCCCTGGAGCTTTTAATAAGCAAGGTGGAGATTGAGGGGCAGTTAATATTCACAGGATTTGTCAGAGACGTTTCGGAGCGTGAAGAGAAAAAAGCCGCACTGGAAAGAGAGACCAACCAAAAGACTCTAATTTTGAATTCGGCCGGAGAGGGAATTTATGGGCTAGATATGGAAGGTAACACCTCTTTTGTCAATCCGGCTGGAGCAGAGATGCTGGGTTATTCAGCGGAAGAATTGATTGGCAAGCCTCAGCATGCCCTCATACATCATTCAAGGAAAGATGGAACTCCTTACCCTAAAGAAGAATGTCACATCTATGCCGCCCTTAAGGATGGCAGGGTTCACCGAGAAACTGATGAAATTTTTTGGCGTAAAGAGGGTAGCTCATTTCCTGTGGAATATGTGAGCAAACCCATCCTGGAAAATGACACGCTGGTTGGAGCTGTGGTTACCTTTAGAGACATCACTGCAGAAAAGCGAGAGAAGTATCGCAATATACTTCAGTACAACCTGACCCGGGTCTTGGCCGAAGCCCAGACCGCGGACGATGGCCTAGTTAAAATTCTAAAAACCCTGACAAGCCACCCCACTTGGGATTTGGCTTTCTATTGGGCCGTTAAACCAGAATCCAATGTTTTGTCTTGCCGATTTGGCGACTATTCCAAAAATTTAAACCCAGACACTTATAAGTCCTTTTCGAAGCAAACTATCAGCATGACGCTTGAAAAAGAGCGAGGCTTACCGGGAAGGGTTTGGGCTACGAGAAAACCCGCATGGATTGATGCAGTGGCCGAAGACCCCAATTTCCCAAGACATTCGGTGGCCGAAAAAGTTGGCATTCATGGCGGGCTTGGGTTCCCCATCGTCTCAGGTGAAAAATTCTGGGGCGTGATGGAGGTTTTCACGACAGGCATATCCCATATTGACAAAGATTTGACCGAACTTCTTAACAACATGGGCAGTCAAATTGGTCAGTTCATGAAACGCATGGAGAGTGAGTTGGATTTATCGAACGCCATGATTTATGCCCAAAAAGCGAAGTACGAAGCGGAGGCGGCCAATCGAGCCAAAAGTACTTTTCTCGCCAACATGAGCCATGAAATACGTACTCCCTTAAATGCCATCATAGGATATTCTCAAGTTTTAAGTCGAATCCAGGCCCTGGAGCCCGACCAGAAAAAAGCGGTACAAACCATTGAGTCCAGCGGCAATAACCTTTTAGAACTGATCAATGACGTTCTGGATTACTCCAAAATCGAAGCTGGCATCAAAGAATTGAACTTAAAGGACTTTGACCTTAATGAGCTGCTCGAAGGCCTTTTAACCATGTTCGAGAATCGTTGCGGAGACAAAAATCTGACCGTACGGTTGAAGGGGACAAATCAAGCCCCGATTTACGTAAATGGCGATGAAGGAAAACTGCGACAGATTTTGGTTAATCTTTTAGGAAACGCGATTAAGTTTACCAATACAGGACGAGTTGTCTTGGAGCTGGATAGAAAACCGGCCAATCATTATGGGTTCCAAGTAATAGATACGGGTCCTGGAATTCCCGGGGAGGATCAAGCAAGGATTTTAGAACCTTTCCAGCAGTCGGATACTGGCCGGTTTCAAACTGGAACCGGTCTGGGGTTATCCTTATCCAAAGAACTGGTCGAATTAATGGGGGGGCATCTCTCATTGGAATCTGAGGAAGGAAAAGGTTCTAGTTTTTTCTTTACCGTGGAACTTCCTCCGGCAACAGCTCCTGTCCAGAAAAGATCCCAGAGAGGCAATGAAGGAGATCAGTATCTTTTAGAAGATAGTGTTTTAAAAGCGTTAATAGTCGATGATGTCGAAGTCAATAGAAGGTTACTCATCGACATCCTTCATAAAACCGGGATTGAGATTAGCGAAGCCAAAGATGGCAAGGAGGCGGTTGAGCTAGCGGGAACATTCGAACCCGATATTATATTTATGGATATTCGCATGCCGGTAATGGATGGCAAAGAAGCCACTACGGAAATACACAGGCTATATGGCCCTGATCGTTTCAAAATAGTGGCCCTCACAGCCTCTGTCTTTCACCAGGAGAAGAAAGAAGACTTCAACAAACTTTTCGATGATTACATTTCCAAGCCTTTCCGAATCGAAAGAATTTTTAAATGTATTCAAGATCTTCTGGGTGTGGAGTTTGATCGAAAGAAGAAGCCTCAAGGGAAAAAGGATCAAAAACTGGAGATAAAAGCCCCTCCCCCTAAAGAGACCAACTTATCGGAAATCACCATTCCAGTCCAATTATTCTTTAAAATTAAAGATACGATTGAGGAAGGGAACATCCCACAGTTGAAAAACGAATTAGATCACCTGTGCAATATGGGTGAAGACGGAGAATTTCTAAACAAAAAACTGATTCCTTTGGTCGAAAAGAATGAGCTGGAGGAAATTTTGACTGTCCTGGAAAAAGTTAAGATCCTGGGCAAGGGCCATGATTAACAGACTAGAACTCGTAGAATTGTTCATGATAGACATTTCCAATAACATCGAAAGCTTTCCCCTCCTCCTCGCCCAACTTTG
>JAJDBJ010000002.1 GCA_029261395.1 Nitrospinaceae bacterium | reverse complement strand
GATCCCCAGGGTAAACGCGGTATCGACCAACTCCGGCGTATCTCTATAGAAAATAGTTGGGGAAAGAGTGGATAAATATAAGAACCAGGCAAGGAACAAAAAACAAACCAGGGGGGTATTTCTAGAATAGGCAGGATGGGTAGAGTGCATGCAATGAACTCAAAAAAGAAACTCTCCCCACCCCAAAGGGTGGGAAGAGTCTCATGATTGTAACTAAATACTAACTTCCAACAAACAACTCTTACAGCTGGGTAATTGAGCCAATAGAATTGATGGTAAAGGTGTTGGTGGAGTTAGTATTCTGCGCCGTCGCAACAAAAGCGGTTTCTAAAACCAAGGCAGCAGTGATACTGACGTTAGCAGACTGCAGATAGCCGTAAGTCGTACCCGCAGCCAAAATAGAACTACAAGAAGCGGTGGAGCCATTGTCAGCCCAGTAAGACTTGCACCCCAGATAAATGTTGTGCAGATTGGCTTTGGCATCCGCATCATAGGAACGCGCTTTGTACGTGGTAAATTGAGGGATAGCGATCGCCGCTAAAATTCCAATAATAGCGATCACAATCAATAATTCGATCAGAGTAAACCCACCCTCAGACCCAAGAAATTTTCTTTTCAGACTTTTCAACTTACTCATACCTCTCATTAGCTCTCTCCTCAGTTTTCCCTCACATTTACATAAATCAAATGCAAGGAGGATGCCATCTCAACCTTGGCTCTCAGAATAAAGAATAAAGCCTCATTTATCAATAAGTTATTGGCGATTTTTAAAATACTCCAATATGCCCATATTGAGTATATACCAAATCGTGACCGCATAAACTGACAAAAATAGGAACTCTAATAGAGCCGATGGCCGTAAATTGTTTGGACTCTATTGCATTTCGAGGTAAGGTTTTGAGCATAAGTATAAGGATCCGTTGATGACAAAAAACTCTCCTAAAGAAAGATCAGGCATTCTCGGTGGTACCTTTGACCCGATCACTTTGGGTCATCTGGGCCTGGCGCGGGATATTCAGGAAAAAATCAACCTGGACCGGATATGGTTTATTCCCGCCTGGCAATCCCCCCATAAGCAAGACCAACCCCCGGCCAATGCCGGCCACCGGCTGAATATGCTCAAGCAAGCCCTGGCTCCATATCCACATTTTGAAATTTCGGAAACCGAACTCAATCAAAAACAAGTTTCCTATACCATTGACACCCTGTCCACACTCCAAAACCAGCACCCCCACACCGAATGGTATTTGATTCTGGGAATGGATACCTTTCAGGACTTTGCGACATGGAAAAGTGTCCGCGAAATTTTAGAGAGAGTTCACCTGGCTGTCGCTACCCGTCCCGGTTACTTGAACAACCTCGACCCAAAAACCCTGCAAGCTCTGATGACCGACCTCCCCTTTGCCTATCAATTGCACCAACAAACCCACGGGGTTCAAACCTACCTGTGCCGGGAGACCGGAAAGACTCTCGTTTTTTGTGACATCGAACCTCTTGATATATCCTCCAGCGAAATTCGGGAAAGGGTAAGGTCCGGATTATCAGTCAAAAATATGTTGCCACCCGAAATTGAACGGTATATTATGGCTCATCTTTTATACCAAGCAAGTCCCCGGTTACAACCTGAATGAAAAAGCCCTTGAACGAGCTTCAACAATTGGTAGTGGATGCCGCTACCGATAAAAAAGCTTCCGATATTATTATTCTTGATGTGAGAACCCGCACTGCCTTGGCGGACTACTTTATGATTTGTAGTGGTCGGTCCAAGGTTCAGGTACAGGCCATTGCAGATAATATTCAGGAACGATCCTACTCAAGCCCCTTCAAGGTCTATATCGTGGAAGGATATTCCACCGGTAACTGGATCATTCTGGACATGGGAGACTTGATGGTCCATGTGTTTCATCACGAAGTAAGAAGTCATTACGATTTAGAACGACTGTGGGGAGATGTTCCCGTTATCGCTGAATTGAGTGGTTCATAGATTGTGGAGAATCTTAAATCATGAAGTACAAAAGTCTTCCCGAAATAAAATCCAAACTGCAGGACATCCGCTCCCGATTACTGGGCGGAATCGAAAAAACCATCAAAACGAGCAAGGATGAAGAGTTCACCCAGGTCATTCCCGATAGCGCGGACGAAGCGTCCCGCTCTTTTTCACGGCAAATGTTACTCAACCTCGGAGAGCAGGACCACGAAAAATTGGTTCAAGTGGAAGACGCCCTCTACCAAATCGAACATGGCGGCTACGGCACCTGTAAATTATGCGAGGAACCCATCCCCGAAGCCCGGTTGAAAGTGGTCCCTTTTGCCCAGCATTGCGTCGCCTGCCTGAGTGTCATCGAGCAGGATCAGACAAACAACAGGCAAAGCGGGTCGGATCACCTCGAAGCCTTTTAAATCCGATTTTCCAGACCTTTTCGCCGACCAAATCCCACCTGAAGGCCAAAATTGGTTATAATGTTACAAACCAATTTTTTAGAGGCTATTGCCACGTGTCTTTACGATTTATCATTACTTTCATCTCTTTCGCTCTCCTGACGGTCTATTTCACTTTACTGAACCCGGGAGATGTTGAAATCCATCTGACCCAGAACACCTCTTTCCCCCTGCCAGCGGCGGTATTCCTGTTGATTTCCGTTTTGATCGGGATACTGCTGACTTCCATCTTCACCGGTTACAGCCAAATCATAAACGGCTTCAAACATTTCCTGGAAACCCGATCTCTGGAAAGCAAAACCCGTCAGCTAAAACAATCGGAAAAGCTGTTTCAACAGGCCGAAAATGCACTGAAAGGCGGGCACAGTGACAAGGCGCTCTCACTATTCAAAAAAATTTTAAAGGGCAACCCGAAGCACATCGCCTCTCTGATTCAATTGGGTAATCTTTACCGGAAAATGGGAAAAACCGTTCAAGCCCTTGAAGCACATCAAAAAGCGGTAGACGCCGACCGAGACAACCCGCAGGCATTGCAATGCTTGGCAGAGGATTTTGCCACGGCAGGACAGTGGAACAAAGCCATCGACGCTCTCAAGCAAGCCCGCCACCTGGAACCCGATTCTCTCTTCACCCTGCGTCAACTGAGAGCCGCTTACCGGAAACAGAACGACTGGAATCAGGTTCTGCAGATTCAAAAATCGATTTTGTCGCATGTCTCGAACGCGGAGGAACTTGAACAGGAAAAAGAATATTCCAGTCAAATTGCCTACTTACGGGGATGCGAACTGATTGATCAACAACAAATTGAACCGGCAATTTTTGAAATGAAGCGAGCCATCAAGGAGAATCCAAAGTCGCTTCCCCCTTACATTAAGCTGGGGGATCTGTACCAGCAAAACGGGAACCCGAAAGCCGCGATCAAAACCTGGAAGTCCGGCTTTGAAATCACTGGATCCAATATTTGTCTGTTGCGTCTACGCGCGGCCTACGAGCAAACGGGGAAACCGGAGGAAGTGATCAAACTGTATCAGGAAGCCGTTCGCTCTTCCCCAAACTCTAAAAAGGAAACGCTCATCCTCTCCCTGGCAGGACTGTATCTCGATCAGGGTAAAATCGAAGAGGCCATGCAAAGCTTGTGGAGTATTGCATCGCCTTCCATCCCTGCACACCTGCTTCTCATCAAGGCGCATCAGGACAAAAACGAAGCCGAAAAGGCGGATCAGGTCACCCGCGCCGCCTTGCAAAAACTGACAACTTCACTGTCCAGATTTGTCTGCCGGCAATGCAATAGTGATTTTGATCAATGGTCCGGGATCTGTCCGAAGTGTCAGGCGTGGGACAGCCTCGATTCCGCCATACAACACACCTTCTGATTCTCCGCAGGGCAGGACGGCATCGAGACAAGATGACCGCACCCGGGAAGGCACATGCGTGCCAACCCGATGAGCGTCATAAAGAAAACAGGGAGTTTTCCTAGGGGTTCATCAAATGCGCATCAATCAACTTGGTGCCATTTGCATAGGTCTTCGCCGATAGCAAGCGGTCATTATTCAATTGAAAATAGAGACCTCGCTTGGGATATCGCATCATCTGAGAAGTCAAAGAAGTGGGCAGTCCATATTCGCCGATCAGCATTTCGTATTTCACTCCCAGCTTGATCCCGCTTCCAGACTTGAACGTTCCCTTAAAAGTAGGCCCCACTTCAATTCCCTCAATAGTAGATCCACCAGACATGGCCCGCACTATCAAGCCATACTTGGCATAGGTGATCTCGATACTGTCGCGGTCCGCCGACGTTCCACGAATCACTTTGACCTTGTCGGGAATTCCGAGCGACACAATTGCATCGTTCAATGGCATTCCGGGCTTCACATTCTCACCGATCACTATTTGACCCGGAGCAAGGGTCACCCCTGGAACCGTGGATTGCTCTGCGGCAATAGCCACACTGGCAATCAAACTCATTAACAAGACCCAAAACATCGTTTTTCCGGTTCTCACAATGTTCTCCTTCATGTGGATTGAATAGAAACAGATAACCCAAATCCCTAAAGCTCTTCACTTCAGGTAGGGGTCGCATAACTTTTTAGGATTCAATGTATTAAATTAAGTATAAGGGATTTAATGCAGAATGGTAGGGTTTTTTGCCCTTTGTCCCTAAAATTTCAAGGACTTCGGGCCATTTTACCGCCTTGTAAGGGGCTCAGGCTCAGGATTCTGTGGGGGGTACATTCCGACGCCGATCCCGCTTTTTACGGGTTTTATCGCGCTCAAACTCCCGCCAGCGCCGGGGATCTTCCTTCAACTGAGGCAAAGAGTCATCGGCCTCCTCCTCCAGCCATAAGTCCTCTAAAACAGAGCCTTTTTTCGCCGATTTCCCCAGTTCCTTCGGCATGTATTTACGGCGTTCCTCAGCCTCTTTCTGGGTCAGGCCCAACTCCATCTCCAGCAGATCTTTACCGACAACGCCCTTTTTCCGCTTGGCCAGAGCCTCGCCCCGGAGCCTGATTTCCTTGCCATTGACCAGCCCTGTTTGCCAATTTCCGGGTATAGCCGACAATCCATGAACCGCCCCCGCCCAGCACCCGATCAATGCTCCCAGCTTGTCCGCCTCGCGCCCGAGATTGAGCGTCCCGGTCAACGCGCCCACAAAATCCTGACCCGGCGTCAACAACCGCACCAACGCCAGCGGCAATATCGTCAGCGCATGCCCCTGCGTCGCGTGCACGATTTCGGTTTTGATGTAAGTGGAAGCGTTGGCACAAATCCATCCTGGCAAATTTTCCAATGCCCCCTGCGATAACTGATCTGCCAATCCGCTCAACGTGCGGCTCATCGCCTCCGGATTTTTCTCCTGCAATGCAAAGCGGTCGGGATAGTTTTCGCGATACCACGCCTCCGCCGTCTTACAAAATTCCGCCGCCTCGCTCAGCAACGCAACGCCCTCCGGCAACCCTTCTTCATTCAACAGGCGCGTGGTGATCCAACCCGTCACCGCCGTACCGACGACCTCCCACGGGTGACGGCTCAACAACAACGCCGCATCAACGCAATGCTGCATCAACGTTTTGGACGGTCTCTGCTGATACAGAGCCAGCGGTATTGCCATCGCAAAATAACAGGCGTAGGCCGAAGCCTGATCCGCCTGCAACGGTTCGCTTCGATTGGGAAGGTCCTGCACGCTTTTGTAAAAACATCCTTCCGGCCGTCGGAACATACCGAAATAGTTTTCCGGTCCGTGCGCGCTCAACCGCACCAGTAAATCGGACAGGTCTTCACCATTCGGCTTTTTGGTTTTCAGGAGAGAGTCACACACCGCCAGAGCGCGTTGGGTCTGCACGCCATACAGTCCCGCCATACGGTACTGCTTGATGCCCTTGCCTATATAAGGCCGGACATCATGGTAGCTATCGACCTGCTTGAAATACTGCTTCACCGTCTCCGGTTTGAGGCCCTTCACCGACTGCCCCAGAGCATCGCCAATCGCCATACCCATCCAGCTACCCAGGATTTTGTCTTTAAGATCACTCATAATGCGTGAAAGGTATCACGAAATAAACCCAATGTGCCAGAAACGGTCGCTAAAAAAATCAACCGCTGATAAACACAGATTCTTCATCGCTCTCCGCTCCTCAGAATGACAAATGAACTCCAAGGGTTATTCTGAACGAAGTGAAGGATCTATGTTTTCTCTGTGCCCTCTATATTTCTTATACGACAGGGATGAGGACGGAGGGGTGTTTTTGGCGGGCGGGGAAGAGGGTCGCGGGGTGGTCGCCTAAAACCCGGCGGGCGGAGTCCATTGCGATTTCCGGATGGTTGTTGGATTCGCTGAGGTGCATCAGCACTACCGTCTTGAGCGCATCGTGCTTCACCTGCTTCAATAAATCCGCGCAGGCGGTATTCGATAAATGCCCGACGTCACTTTGAATTCTCTGCTTGAGCGGCCACGGATAAAACCCATCCACCAGCATGCGTTCGTCGTGATTCGATTCCACCAGTAAAGTGTCGCAGTCCTGAAGTTTTTCGACGATACTCGGAGTGACCTTTCCCAGGTCGGTGATATGCCCGAGCTTCTTTGATCCGCAACGCACCACATAGGCCACCGACTCCGCCGCGTCGTGCGGGGTGGCGAACGACTCCACCATTAAATCCCCCACTATGGTTTCATCTTCCTGCTGGATCGTCCGCCAGTCAACGTCGGGGCTGACGTGTCGATGCATCGCCTCACGCGTACCGCGCGTACCGTAAATCGGAGTGCTGTGTTTTTTAGTGAGGGCTCCCGCGCCGCTGATATGATCGGAATGTTCATGAGTGAGGAACAAAGCGGTGATTTCCTGCGGTTCGCGCCGGATATGTTCCAGGCGTTTTTTGAGAACACGCGGTCCGATGCCGATGTCGATCAAAATACTCGCCTGTTCGCTTTCGATGTAGACGGAGTTGCCTTTACTACCGCTGGCTAGTACGGAAAATTGAAAAATATTTTTTCCTTTCTGCGGGGTAGCCCCCGCTGGCATCTGGCTGACGGTTGACAGTAAGCGATGGTCCTTGAGCGCAATTTAAAAAATAAGTCCGGCGTCACGCTAGTTCGCCCCGTTCACGATCGGGCCTCGCGGAGCGGTCAATTGTGTTCGATCTGCGCCTTCTGCAGTGTGCCGCTGTAATCGACGTAAATCGATTTCCATTCGGAAAAAATTTCGAGCGCCGTGGTGCCTGCTTCACGGTGACCATTGCCGGTACCCTTGGTGCCGCCGAACGGCAGTTGGATTTCCGCACCGATGGTCGATGCGTTGATGTAAGTGATCCCGGTATCCAGAGTCTCCATGGCTTTGAAGGCCCGGTTGACGTCGCGGGTATAAATGGCGGACGACAAGCCGAATTTGGAATCGTTGACGATCTCCACCGCCTGCTCAAAGCTACTGCAGGGAATGATGGCGACGACCGGTCCGAAAATCTCCTCCTGGGCGATGCGCATTTTCGATGCCACATCGCCGAAAATCGTCGGCTGGTAAAACGACCCGTTCTTGCAGTCCTTGCCGCTGGCATACTTACCGCCGATGAGCAGTTTCGCGCCTTCGGTTTTGCCGATCTGTACGTAGTTGTCCACCTTGGTGCGCTGGCTTTCATTGACGAGCGGACCGACATCGGTTTTGGTCTTGAGTCCGTCGCCGAGCTTGAGGGTTTTGGTGCGCGCGACCAGCAGGTCGGTGAATTTTTTTAAGACCTTTTTATGAACGATGACGCGGCTACAGGCGGTACAGCGTTGACCGGTGGTGCCGAACGCGCCGAAGATGACGCCTTCCACCGCAAGCTCCAGATCGGCGTCGTCCATCACGATAATAGCGTTCTTGCCGCCCATCTCCAGGGAATACTGTTTCATGTTTTTCGCGCAGGAAGACGCGATGACCGACCCGGTATCGGTTGACCCGGTGAATGAGACGAGGTTGACCTTGTCGTGTTCGACCATCGGCGTACCGACTTCGGAACCGGAGCCGGTAACCAGATTCAGTACGCCCGGAGGCAAACCGGCTTGTTCGAAGATCTTGACGAAGTTGACCACCGATAACGGTGTGTCGGTGGCGGGCTTGATGACTACGGTGTTACCGCAGATCAGCGCCGGCACCAGTTTCCATGACGGAATGGCGAGGGGAAAGTTCCACGGTGTGATGGCGGAAACGATACCGACCGGCATGCGCACCGACATGCAGAATTTATTTTTGAGTTCAGAGGGCACTGTTTCGCCGAGCAGTCGGCGGCCTTCCCCGGCGGTGTAGTAGGTGAGGTCAATCGCTTCCTGCACGTCACCGCGGGTTTCGCTTATAACTTTTCCCATTTCGCGGGTCATGTCCTGCGCCAGCGATTCTTTTTGTTGCAGGAGCCGCTCGGCAACCCTGAACAAAATTTCCCCGCGTTTGGGAGCGGGGGTGGCGCGCCACGACTTCTGCGCATTTTCCGCCGCTGATATGGCTTCGTTGACGTCCTTTTTATTGGACTTCGGGAACCGCCCCAGGACTTCTTTATGATTGGCAGGATTTACGTTCTCAAACGTTTCTCCGCTGGCAGAGGCTTTCCATTTTCCATTGATATAGTTTTTGAACAGTTTTGACATGGGACACCTCCAAGCATTCAGGTGTTAACCAAACGGTTGAGACGGGAACGCTCAAACGGAAAGTGATTACTGAATCGAATATAACAAATGGCGGGGGGAAGTCAAGATATGGAAAAAAAGATGGGGAGGGCGCGCCCTCAGGCAGTCAGGACTTTTTGGAGATCAGCCTCGGCGACGCGGTCGACGATTTCCACCGTGCCGATGTCTTTGACCAAAATGAAGCGGATATTCCGGTCATGAGCTTTCTTGTCCCGGTACATGGTTTCGATGTACTCGGACACGGGAAATTCCGGCAGGCGCGAAGGCAGGCCGAATTGTTCGACCAGAGCCTCAATTTTTTGTACCACTGTCTCGGAACAGTAACCCAGTTGGCAGGACAGTTTGGCGGCGTAGACCATACCGATGGCCACAGCTTCGCCATGCTTGTACTGCGAGTAGCTGGTCAATGCTTCTACAGCGTGGCCGATAGTATGGCCAAAATTCAAAACCATGCGGTAACTGCTTTCCCGTTCATCGCGTTCCACGACTTTAGCTTTGATGGCGCAGGAAGTTTCGATGATGGTTTCCAGGCACTGCGTGTCCTGATTCAGAATTTTTTCGGAGTTCTTTTCGAGGAACGCGAACAGTTTGGGATCTTCGATGACACCGTATTTGATGACTTCGGCCATGCCGGCGCGAAATTCATCGGGCGGCAGGGAACTCAAAGTGTCGAGATCGATCGCGACCAGCCGAGGTTGATAGAACGCGCCGATCAGGTTTTTCCCCTTGGGATGGTTAACGGCAGTTTTCCCGCCCACACTGCTGTCCACTTGCGACAGCAGTGTGGTGGGAATCTGGATACAAGGTACCCCTCTCAAAAAAGTCGCTGCGATAAATCCGGTGAGGTCGCCGATGACCCCACCTCCCAAAGCCACCAGCAGTGTATTGCGGTCGTATTGATTTTCGATCAGGTGATTGTAAACCGTTTGGGCGTCCTGCAGGGTTTTGTGCGTTTCCCCCTCCGGGATTTCCACACATTCTATTGCCAGCCCGGCGCTTTGGAGCCCTTCGGATAATGCTTTGCCATAGAGTTTATTGATGGCGGGATTGGTGACTACCAGAGCCCGACGGACCGACTTGAGATGAGAGAGATGGCCGCCCAAGCGGGAAAGAAAGTTCCGGCCGATCAGGATATCGTAACTCCTGTCGGCCAGATCGATTTTCAGTTTCTTCATTTATTGGTGAACGATGCTTCACTCCGCACGATGGTCGGAGTAACGAAAATCAGTAATTCAGAAATATCGTCCTGCTCGGCGCGGTTTCTGAACAGGTAGCCGATGAAAGGAATATCGGCGAAGAAAGGCACACTGGTACGGTTTTCCGACGTCGATTTCTGATAAAGCCCGCCCAACACTGTGGTGGCGCCATTGAACACCAGGACTTCTGTCAACGCTTCCTTGGTGAGGATGGTAGGAACGCCATTCACCGAGTTTCCGAAATCGGCAGCATTCTGGGTGGCAGTAATTTTCATATAGACATTTTCGTCCGCCGTAATATGAGGCGTGACCTTGAGCTCCAGGTTCGCGTCCACAAACTGTATTTGCTGTCCTTGGTTAGCAGATGCTGTTTGGTATGGAATCCGCCGTCCACTCTGGATTTTAGCTTCTTTGTTGTCAAGAGTTGTCACCTTGGGAGTAGCAATCGTTCTGGATTTTCCCTGAGATTCCAAAGCTTCCAACTGGATATCCAATGCTGCATCCAAGCCCAGAGTTGCAAGCAAAACCCCGAATTGACCCGCCGGCTGACTGGGAATGCCCAAGTCTACAATAAACCCAGGGTCGAGCCCATCCGCAGCAATATCCGCTTGATCCTGAAATCGGGTAGTGCGGGCTCCACCCGTCCGAATCAAAGAAGGAAACTGATCTGGCTGACTAAAATCAACTCTTTCGGTGAATGCACCCCACTGAACTCCCAATTCCTGAGCGAAGCCTCTGGTGACCTCGACAATTTTAGACTCGATCATCACCTGTGGTGTTTTTACATCCAGGGTTTTAATGACTGAAATCATTTCGTCCACTTTTTCACTGATATCCGTCAAAATCAAGGTATTGGTCCGGGTATCTGCGGTAATATTTCCCCTGGGACTCTTCAACCCGGCAAGGTTCGTAGACATTTCCGTGATATCGGCATAATTAATACGAATCATTTCCGTGACCAGAGGTTCCGCCACCTGGAGAGCCAACAGGGTCGCATTCGGCACAATACGGATGACATTGCCTTCGCATAACCTGCCCAGACCGTTATTTTCCAATATCAGCTCAAAGGCTTTGTTCCACGGGACATCAACGAGACGAATATTTACCGTTCCTGAAACATCCGGAGAAAGCACCAGGTTGAATCCACTGACTTCTGCAATGATTCGGAATATATTTTTAATATTGGCATTTTGAAAATCCATCGAGAAACTGTCTTTAACGCCCCCTAACAGCTCGTAACAGGAATCGTTTGCATCCTCTTCGCTAACCTCCTCTTTAGGAGTAGCATTTTTCGAGTCCGCGGACTCGGTGTCGGCCATGGCCATCTGTTCTGGTGCAGCCTCGGCTTCTTCAGGAGCCGTTGCTTCCTTCGCAGGCGGTTCATTATCTTTCAGACGAATATCCATCACATAAGAGCTGGGACGGAGAATCTCATAGGAAGCCGCATTGGTAAGACCGATTTCCAACCGCATGACCTTCGCCTCTTCAAAATATAAGGGTCGAATGGTATTGACCACTCCTTGATTCACTTCCATAACCCCGCTCAAGTCACTTTTTTCCATATTAGGAAAATCGAGGACCAGGCGAAGAGGATCGACTAACTTGAAAGCGGTGTATTCCAAGGCCTGAGAAGATCGCAGTTTAATGGAAACCTCGTTATCCTCCTTAGCTGTTTGCAAGTCGATAATTTTTGAAAGCGTTCCGGCTTTGGCATCCCCCGAGGCCTGAGCCATCAGCATTCTCTCGGCTTTAGTACCTTTTGCCGGGCTGATCTTGATCATTTTCTTGGCGACCGCCTTGTTCCCGGATACGGATTTCCCGGCTTCCATTGAGCCGGTTTCCGCCTGGATATGGGACGCTGGCAGAAGAACCAAACCCGCCCCGAAGATTGCGGCAATTAAGCCAAACATAAATTGATTTTTAATTTTTATATTCACAATACGTCCTCACTCCTGTTCATCTGGATGGGGGAATTCTATAAACTCGGTCTGGGTAACAATTTTTCCGTCATATTTTCGAAGCCGTTCCAGCACAACCACTCTTTCCTCATCAATGGATTGGACCACTCCGAAATTAGGCCCTAAAAAGGCACCTACGCGGATAGTATGACCCTTGGTATCCGGTGTTTCGATCAAGCCAATGGTTTCTTTTTCATCCCAAATTACTCCGGCAAATGTCAAACTGCTCAAGCTGGATTGCAATGGGGTTTGTACCAGCATTTCCACCTCTTCTCTGGCTTTAGCAATCAACTTCTTGTATTGAGCCACTTCTTCTTTCAACTCAGAGGGTTTCATTCCGCTCAACCCAATTTTGTTTTTGAACAAGGCTCCGTAGTACTCAAGATCCGAATACAAGCGCGGATTGCTTTCCTTGATTCTTTGATACAATTCAAACGGGATGGCTGGAAGACCGCCAATAGTAGCCTCCAACACTTTGATCGTTTCTCCATCCGGCTGTTGAGGTCCCGGCTTTTGTCCTGGAGCCGGTTTGGCCGGTCGTCTCCTTTTAGCAGGCTTATCCTTTTCGGGAACTATCAGAGGAGCAAAGGGATCGCGATTCTCTGAAAACAGATGCCGCAGTCCTGGAGCAAAAACCACTCGGGTTGTTTGTATATTCTGATGTCCCGACTCAATAACTTTCAGAATTTTTTCCATATGCCTCAGGGCTTTCCGGTTAATGGTGGCAAAACCAGCCAGATTCCCCGCGCGATCCACTCTCCGGAACCATTGGCCTGCAGAAGATTCGTAAAACTGAATCAACTTTTGAAGCTCACGGTTGGAAAGAGAACGATAGTTGTACATATCCTCAAGTAATCTAAGCGACCGAAGTTGCTCCCGCAGATCGGACCGTAGGCGGGTGATCAGCGTCTCTGCATGAGGCGCACTGAACTCCTTGTTGACCGGATTCGTCAGCTGAAGAACGGTGCTCTCCAAATCAATAACCTCATCCACCGTGCCCATTGCTTTCTCAAGTTGATCCAGCAAGTTGATACGGTTTTTCTCGGGAGGCTTTTCAACAATTTTTTCAAGGAATTTCTGATAAGTCTTCTGACTCACCTTCAGCGATTTCACATTGAGACTCACCACTTTTCGCCCAACAGAAGAGCGGAAAAACCGAATACTCTTGGTCACGTGCGCACCGTGGTAGTTGCTCGTGATCTTTTTTAATTTCTGACTATAGAAGTTATTTGCGCTAAAGGTTCCCTTATAAATATCATTGATCAACGTAATATGCTCTAAGGACAATCCCAGAGACCGAAGAACCCGCGGTCGGGTCCAAATGGTTGATTTGATCCTTTTTTTGGACAGAACATTTTTTTCTTTGCTAAATCCGCTGACGTTATAGAGCTGTCGAGAAAGGCTTTGTTTGGTTTTCGAGCTGGTTCTAGCAATCGCCTGCCCGTCAGACACCCACTGAGTGAATACCCAAGCCGCGACCATAAGGGTGATCATCAAGCCTTTTTTAATATTCATTCTCTGACCCCATAGTTGCATATTCGCCATCTTCATACCTTTTATTTAACGTTCTCAGAACCTTCGATATACGCAAAGGTATCGGCTGTGATTATCGTTTGAAGAGTATCCACGTTTTCCTGCTCTTTTTCACCATCCTCATTGATCACTAACTTGACCGCTGGCCGCATGTTCATCTCGAATTTTTTCACATTGACCACACGAAGCAGATTCTGCAGTGAATCGAAAAATCCAGCCGTTTTATAGTAACTCCCGTTAATGGTCACCGACATGGGAATGGATTTATAAAACTCTGAGCTTGTGGCCGGTCTCAGTTTGAAAGAAACAATATCCACACCGAGAAAATCTCCAATGTCCGAAATTTTATGGATCAGCAACGGAATTTCCTCAGCCAGAGGCAGTTGCCTCTTTTTCTCTACAAGGGTTCCAAAAAGCGTAGCCACTTGTTTGGTGATTGCTTCTTTTTTAGCCCCCTCAGCCAGATACAGCACAAGCTTGCTCTCTGATGCCGCCAACTTCTTGTCAAGCTGAGCCTTCTCTTCCGCGTTGGGACTGAACACCATAAAAAACATGACGCCGCAAATAGCCACACTTAAACCCACGAACACCCCTATATAATGCGCAGGTTTGAAATTGGTGAATGTCTCGTAGGGTATTTTGTCAAATATCTTATTCAGATTCATGCATCCAGCCTCATGCCGCAGGTTTGGTGTTTAGAAAATGTAAGTAAATCTCGAACATCTGAACCGGTTGGTTTTCCATCCATACTCTTTTTGACGTATTGAGGACTACCGCATCAATGTAAGGGATTGCTCTTAATTGCTCCAGCAAATGAACGACCGGTTGACCGTCCACCGCCGTTCCCTTCAGCTCAACAAACTTGTCATTAGACAGGCCTTCCGTATTGTTCTTCTTCCTTCTTTTTCTTGATTGTCCATTTTCATAAGTAATAAACAGAAATGGGACTTTTTTACGTTGAATCTGCTCCATGTCCATTTGATGAACCGAAGTCAGCCAAACTCCTTCAGGAACCGCCTGACCCATATCTTCTAAAAATTCAGTGGTCCGGGCTTGATCCGATCGTAATGCATCGATCCCTGTTATGATTTTTGTGTACTGGGTCTGCTCTTTTTTCAGCTTCTGGACCGCGTTATAATCCGGTGTTGCCGCCGCAACCTTGGTTTCAACTTCAGCCAATTCACTTTGAGTACTCCAGATCAACATATTCTGGAACATCCAGACCCCACAGCATATAAGGAAGACGACCAAGGTGCCTGCCGCTACCATGGCAAGCTGTTTCTGGATGCCAACATCCCGGATGATTCTCTTATAGTCGTATAAATTAATCGTAATCATATGTAGTCAAACCTTCTTGTTGCGAGACCGATTGCCACCGTAGCCATAGGTGCCATTTGCCCCAGACTTTGTGCGTCGAATTTTCTTGCTCCCAACCGAACTGCTTCCAGAGGATTGAATATTTCCACCGGTACTCCCAGACGGTCTGCAAGAAAACCATCCACTCCCGGAATCATCGCACCACCGCCGCAAACAAAGGCCTGCTCAACCTGGCTGTTAGAGGTGGTACTGAAAAATTCAAATGACTTATAGAGCTCTTCCATAATCGGCTCAAAGGATTCGATGATCGTTTCAATGATCTGCTCCTTCTCCGCCCCTTCGGGAATAGCTCCCACCTTGATGCTTTCAGACTCTCTGTATTCCATCTCATATTTTTCCATCAGCGCATTGGTACATGCGTCTTGACCCGCAGGGATATCTCGAGTATAAGAAGTCACTCCATCCATCAGAATGTTGAGATGGGTAAAAGCGCCTCCTAGATCAATGATGGCTACAGATCCCATATCCTGAAGGTTTCTGGAAATGTTGATGGCATTCACCATGGCAAAAACATCCAAGTCAATAATGACCGGCTTGAGTCCTGCCGCGGTCAATACGTCGGAACGGCTATCAATAATTTCGTTTTGGACGGCCACCAGAAGAATTTCCTGCTTCTCCTCTTCTTCCTCGAATTCATGCTCATCCAGAGACGGAGCCCCATCCAGAACATGAAAGTCTATTCGAACATCATCGATGTCAAAGGGAATGTACTGTTCCGCTTCCTGGGGAATGAATTCCTCCAACTCTTCATGGGACATCATGGGGACTTTGATCTTTTTGATCATTACCGCCTCGCCGGCCACTGAAGCGACTGCATAAGGAGTATCCACACCCTCCGCTTTAACCAGACGGGCCAAAGCATCCGCCACATGATCCTCGTCCTGCACGACCCCGTCGATAACCGATTCGGATTCCAAAGGCATCACTCCGAAATTCGACAACTCGTATTTGCCCGGAGTCCCCATCAAACGGCCTATCTTGATGGAATTTGACCCGATATCTACTGCGAGTAGAGGTGTTTTGGCTGATAGAAACATCAATCAACTCCTAAAGTCTTCTATTTACGTTAATTCCCTGAATCCGAAACTGCAATTTACCTACAAAACTTTTGATCGTCTGGATGCTTTACTGGCCAAGTAAATAATCCGCAGGTTCCAAGCTAAGCCTAATGGGATTGACTCCTCCAAGAAAACCCCAAACCAAGCACTTGCTTACTTCTTTGCCCTGCTCTTTTTCTTTTTTGTCCCAGCACTTGATTGGTCCGCAAATATCCTGGACCGGTCACCCAACTTGTACCCCAAGGCTAAAATTATCTTGCGCTTGGTGTCCAAACGACAATCGTTGCCCTTCTCGATCCGGTCGATGGTCTGCACGGTGACACTGGCCTTACGGGCCAATTCCGCCTTGCTCATCATTTTGGATTCGCGAATAGTGCGAACATTGTTGAATTGGGACACTCTTATTCCCCTCCAAAAAGCTTAATGGGTGTTCTGACTAGCTTCCGCTAACTATCTGTTTTTGTTACTGGATTGTTTCCAATATAAGGGAACTCATATTAAGAGTCAATAATATTTTATAATTTAATCCTATAGGGCGGTTAAACAATCAAACTATATATAAATTTGTTTAAATTTAAAGTAACAGGCATAAAGTACGCGTCACCCGTTCCAGCCCTGTTTCATGCGGGTATCCGGGTGAAGGGTGTTGAAAAAAAATATTTAATAACGCGCTCCGCCTTGGATCAAAAATGACCCAATTCACGGCCCGTTTTAGATCATTTTTTTCAATAATTTATAAAGATAATGAGATCGTTCCAATTCCCGGTTGGATAATTCGGAATTTTTGATAGAATCCAAATCCTATGAAACAAGTCTATATGGAAACCTTCGGATGCCAAATGAACGTGGCCGATACCGACCGAATGGAACTCTTGTTGTTCCAATCGGGATACCTGCATACCCCACATGTGGAGGATGCCGATCTGGTGCTGATCAATACCTGCTCTATAAGGGAAAAAGCCGAGCAGAAGGTATTTTCCCTGTTTGGAGGCCTAAAGCCCTTGAAACAAGCCAATCCCGACCTCATCCTCGGGGTGGCGGGCTGTCTGGCCCAGCAGGAACAAACAGTTCTCATGAACCGGATTCCCTTCCTGGACTTCATCGTCGGCCCCGATGCCGTCGAGTCCATCCAGCAAATTATCCACCGCGTGGAGTTGGGGGAAGGCCCGATTGTATGGACGGAGTTCGATTCCGAGAAAAACTATTCCATACCCGAGCAACCACTGATCAAAGATCCCGGCCCCAGCGCCTTTGTGAACATCATCAAGGGGTGTGATAAGTTTTGCAGTTTCTGCGTAGTTCCTTTTACCCGGGGTCGTGAGAAATCGCGTGAAGCTGGGGAGATTTATGCGGAAATCCGGCAGTTGGTGGATAAGGGCGCAAAGGAGATTGTGCTCCTCGGTCAGAACGTCAACGCTTATGGCAAGCGCGGTTTGGAACAACCGGTAGCCTTTCACGAACTGCTGTACGGAATCGCTGACATCAAAGGGGTGGAGCGGTTACGTTTTATCACCAGTCATCCAATGGATTTCACCCGCGAGCTGATCGCGGCTTACCGCGACATTGATATCCTCATGAACCACCTGCACTTGCCCGTCCAAAGCGGAAGCAATCGCATCCTGGAATTGATGCGCCGGAGCCATACCACGGAATGGTATATGGACCTCATCGCGCAACTGAAAAGCGAAGTGCCGGATATTGCGTTATCAACTGATATCATTGTCGGCTTCCCCGGAGAGACCCGGCAGGATTTTGAGGGCACCTTGAAACTCATGGAGCAGGTGAGGTTCAACAACAGCTACATGTTCACCTACAGCCCCCGACCCAATACTCCAGCGCTGGAAATGGCGGACGATATTTCACACGAAGAAAAACAGGAGCGCCTTCAGCAAACGATTCAGCTTCAAAACCGTCTCACCGAGGAAAACAGCCAGGCGTTTCTGGGCCAGGAGGTTGAGGTGTTGATTGAAAGCGTGACCTCGCGGAGGGGCATGTCGTTCAGGGGCCGAAGCCCACATTACTGGTCAGTAGTCTTTAAAGGTGGGGAGGACCACCTGAAACCGGGAGACGTCACCCGCGTCCGGGTGGAAGAGGCCAACGGTCATGTTTTGAAAGGGAATTGGGCGGCGAATCGCCACTGCTCAGCGAGGTCCGATGGTGGACGGGGCGAACTTTAAAACCTTGGGAGGCGAAGGTAACCTGTAATCGAGGGAATCCGACCCTGCAAAAGTTGCCTCCAGGCGCTAGCCTGGCCGGTTGCGCTCAACGATCATCGCCAACCATCAACGGTCAGCCCGTTCCCACCCCGGGTAGGGGGCGATCAGTAAACGCCCAACCGGTAGAAAATGGTCTCTTCCAGATAATCCAGATTGGGCTGAACCATCTTCAGGGCCAGACGCAAATCATGGATGGTCTTGAGATCCGGCGGTTCGGGGCGGTCCGATAAGTGACTCAACCCTTCCAAACAAAAACCATCCAGATCCGCCATGTGTTCCAGAACTTCTTCCGGCAAATCTTCCAGGCACACTTCCTGTGCTTCGATATACCTCAGCATCTCAATGAGGCGTAACTTCATATAAACGATTTTACTGCGCAGTTGGGAAATCAGCCGGGGCTCTGGACCTTTCAATTCATCACAAATGAGATTCAACAGCTTGCGCAACATCCGGTAAAAGGCCTGGTGCTGTTTCTCATCGTAAAAGCAATCCTTCTTGGCTCCGAATAAAAGATCAAACACCGATTCCAGGTCGAATTCTTCCGTTCCCATCATGGAATACAAAATGGCCTTGAATTCCTTTTCAGAGAACGCCAGCCCCATATCCTCAAAAATTTCCTGAAGCGATCCGGTGCGTCCCTGCGGAGTATGATGCACGCTCTCCAATGCGTATGGTTTGACCGGGGAATCGCCGTCCAATGCCAAATAAACGCCGGCATCCTCGTTGCGCATCACCGTGATTTTATGCATCGACTCCACAAATCCGGTCAACGAAAACGCGGGGACCTGAGTCAATCCCGCATCCAGATTGAACAGCCCCCGTAACATCTGCCGCTCCAGGGACAAAGCCGAGTCCTCTATCCCGCCCAACTCCTTCATCAACTCGTCTTCCAAGGCAATATGAAGGGATCGGGTGCGCAGTCGGTTCGTACTCCACATCGAAACCGGATACGCATCAATAGAATAAATCCCACGGTAATAGTCCACCAACCGCACCATCAGCCGGTCTTCCGGGTGAAATTCCAACTGGTCCAGCAAATCCCGGATATCCCAGACCGTCAGGTTCAGCGTGCTTTTTCCAGGCATCCACTGGTTGACTTTGATCTGGTAAGGAAAATGCTTTTCATGGGAGTACTGGTAATGATTGATGACCTCTTCGATAAAAAAGGATTGTCTCTTCTTGGGAATTTCGCGGCCGCGCGGATCTAAAAAGGTCAACTCATCTTCTTCCAGATCAGGAGAAATAAAGGGCACCAGGTGGTGGCCGGGTATCATCCGTTTGTGCTGTAGCTCAGCCTTGCCCAATTGTATTTCCATAGGGATGTGACCGATGCGATCCAGCACCGCCTGATACGGCAGGAAGTTGTCATCACTCACCTCAATCACGTGGGAATGGTTCGTCAGTGTTTGCTTGAGATTATCCAGCGTCGCAGGCGCAATGCGACGGCGCCAGCGATTTTGAAGGGTTTCGATATATTCATCGACCGAAAACGGTTCACGGGATTCACGAATCAGGTTTTCAGCTAGCGCTTGGAGTGTCATTTTATGGGGCATGGGGCAATGGCTCGGGTAAGATTAGAAGAAAGTAACGGATACTTAAAAAGTGGGAACCGATGTTCCCTTGCCAGGTGGGTTTAACAGGGAGCCAGGAATCAGGCTCCAAACTCTATCCGCCAAAATCTTAACATAAACCGGCAGGTGCGCAACCCCTTTATTCCCCTTTATAAAATATCCTTTTGGATTTCGAAAGGGGCTTGATTTTATCCCGGCAACTCAGTAGATTGAGGGATAAAACCACTTCAAAAATTCCATGTTTTGATAAGGAGTTTGGCTATGGATAATTCAGACAATAAAGATCATCAACATAATATTGAGATCGTCTATCGCAAAATCTTTGGACGCTTGAACACCCGCAAAAAATTCGCCATCCAATCGATTGAGGGCACGACCGTGACCGTCGAGCAGGATGAGGAAATCTGCGGACAAAAGGAACCGCGATTGTTTGTGTTTAACAGCGAAAAAGAGCTGGAAACATTCGTCACGCAGGAAAATCAGTTTGAACGGGATATCAACTCCCAGCTGTCCGGCGACAGCATGCCTTATCGCTAGCTCCTGCCCGGGCGGAGTACCTCCGCTGGTAAATTGAAAACCTAGATTCTTCGCTCCACTATGTTCCGCTCAGAATGACAGCCTTAACGCGTTGTCATCCTGAGGAACCAGAGGTGACGAAGGATCCGGGTTTTATGTTGTAGAGCGCGTTTGAAAAAAATGGGTCCAGCGTCACGCTGGCCTCCCTCGCTAGAGGGCGAATTTTTTGAGAACGAGGGCCGAGTTTTTCGACCCGAATGAAATGCAGTTGCTGATCGCCACCTGAATAGCCTGCTCCCGGCTTTCGTTGGCAATGTAGTCCATATCGCAGTCCGGGTCCGGGTTCTCCATATTGATGGTCGGCGACAATATTCCATCCTGCAAAGAAAGCGCGGTAACCACCGCCCCCAATGCTCCCGAAGCGCCCTGGGGATGCCCCACCATCGACTTGGTCGAACTGACCGGCACCTTCATCGCGTATCCGTTCAATGCGCCTTTAACCGCCAGCGTCTCAATCTTGTCGTTGATCACGGTCGATGTGCCGTGGAAATTGATGTACTGCACCTCTTCCTCATTGATGCGCGCGTCCTTCATCGCCAACTTTAGAGCGCGGGTGGATTGCTTGCCGTCCGGCATGATGGCGACTCGATGGAAAGCGTCGCAGGTGGTGCCGTAGCCAATGACCTCTGCATAGATCGGAGCGTTACGCTTTTTGGCGTGCTCCAATTCCTCCATCACCAGCATCCAACCGCCCTCGGCCAGCACGAAACCTTCCCGGTCGCGGTTGAAAGGCCGCGAACCGCGCGAGGGATCCTCATTGAAATGCACCGGATTGGCCCGCATGCGCTGAAACCCCGTCATCATCGCCGGCGTCACGCAAGACTCCACCCCGCCGGTCAGCATCCAATCCTCCTGCCCGGAGCGAATGGCGTTGAAGGCGTAACCCATCGCATCGGTCGAGCTGGTACAACCGTTGGACATCACGTGACTGCGTCCCTGGAGTCCGAAGAACATGGAAATCTCACTGGACAACATGCCGACCAGCGCATTGGAAATGGCGTAGGGGCTGATCTTGTGCATTTCCTGGGCAAAATAATGACCGAACTGTATTTCGGAAAAGTCGAAACCCGAGCCGCCGGTGCCTATCAGTACGCCCAGGCTTTCGAAATCCTCCTCGTCGAACTCGTCGAGATCGATTCCGGCATCGCTCAACGCTTCCTTGGCGGCCGCCACACCCAGAGGCACTGTTCGCGGAAGCTTTTTCAGATCGGCGTCGGAATAATACTCACCCGGATCAAAGTCCTGCACCTGTCCCGCGATCTGGCATTCCAGCCCCGAAGGATCGAAACTGCTGATACGGCGTACACCGCTGACCCCGTTACAGGTGTTCTCCCAAAACTGTTTTTTTCCCGATCCATTGGGGCTCATCGCCCCCAACCCGGTAAAGACCACTCGCCTTGCCATCATCAATTTCCCCTAAAATTCTTTTCTATTCCACTTTTCAAAATCTTATCACACCGTTTTAGCACCGGACACACCTAAATCCAATGGACGGACTACAGACTGGTGAGCCTGCATTAAGCCACCCGGTAGCAATTTGAAAATTGTCAGATTGATGCTACTCTGTTGCAATTGAATTTTATTTTCACTGTGCTTACCGGAGTTATTTCCACTTGAACAAACCGACGACCATTCCCGAACTGACCGGCCAGATGCTGATGACCGGGTTCGAAGGCACGACGCTTAATTCCGAAACTGAGGATCTGATCCGCAACCACCATGTCGGCGGGTTGATCCTGTTCAGTCGCAATTATGAGAACCCGGAGCAGTTGCACACGCTGATTCGGGATCTCCAAGGCGTAGCGGCTTCCACCTCTACCGGATTGCCGTTGTTGATGTCGGTCGATCAGGAAGGCGGTCGGGTCGCACGTTTGACGGAACCCTTCACCAAATACCCGCCACTGTGTTGCGTCGGTAATTCCCAGTCGGAGGATCTGGCCTACCGTTTCGGCCAGGCGCTGGCGACCGAGTTGGTGGATGTGGGGATCAATATGGATTACGCCCCCGTGCTGGATGTCCATACCAATCCGGACAACCCCATCATCGGAGACCGCGCCATCTCGTCCGACCCGGAAACGGTGGCCAGACTGGCCAACTCGTTTATCAAGGGATTCAGAGACAAGGGCATGATCCCTGTCGGCAAACATTTCCCCGGCCATGGCGATACCCATCTGGATTCGCATCTGGATTTGCCCACGGTTAAGAGAGATGCCGCCACTCTGGAAGCGGTGGAACTGGTCCCTTTCCGGGACACCATCGCCCAGGGCCTGGAGGTGATCATGACCGCGCATGTGATCTATACCGCCTGGGATGCCAAAAATCCCGCCACTTTTTCCAAAACGATTCTGCAGGATATTTTGAGGCAACGGCTGGGGTTTCAAGGGGTGATCCTATCCGACGATCTGGAAATGAAAGCGGTGGAAAACTACTTTCCCTTCGATGCTTTCCCCCGCATGGGTATCGAAGCCGGGCTGGATATGTTTATGATCTGCAACAACGTGGAAAAACTCAGAGTGTTGCACAACCAGTTGATTGAGGATGTGGACAATGGAATCATTCCTATCACTCCGATTCAACAATCGGTGGAGCGGATTCTCCATTTAAAAAAGAGCCTCGCCGCCCCTCCCGTCAATTCGCCCAATCCAGCAAACTGGCAGGAAACCCACACACCTCTCGCCAGTGAACTGCAATCTCATTTTTCAGGATTGACCCTACGGACCATTCTCAAAAGACCTTAATTTGGAAAATATTCGAAAATAAATAAACTTTTTTTATCCCCTCGGGCAACTAAATTCCCACTGATCCAAATTCGTTTAACCCAAAAAAATAAGAGTATCCTTGGTAGTTATAGGCATAAATCCCAACCCAGCCCTATTGCCAGATTTAAATCCCATTCTTCAGGATGAAATCTCCTAACCATGCCGTATATTAGGGAAAACCGCGGCATTAACCTCCTGAACAGCCAGGAAGGATTTATATTTCAGGAGTCAGGAAGACACAAAACGACAGAGAAAAACACCTTAAAACAGGTATCCGCAGAGTCGATTTTTTCCTTTATTAAAATTTCGGAATACCAATTTTATAGTCAATTTTATTTGGGGACGCGAACTTCCTGATGGCTCAAGCCCTTTTTTTTTAGATGTTTGGAGGACTTTTAGGTTGACACCGGAATTTAAAAAAACTAAAGTGTGGCTCGATTTTAAGGTCAAGAGCCGACATCAGTTAGACGACCTGGCGTTTTTTATAATCAAGCCTGGGTGGGTTAGCCGGCTCAAAATGCTTTGATTAAGAAGTGCCAAAACTTACCTTATTTAGGGTAATGCATGGCTTTTTGAATCTTTTGCTGGTGGACCGAATAATGCAAGATAAAAAAGTAGGAGCGGCGAAAAACCTGGGAACCCGCCTCCGGCAATGGAGAAAAACCCTGCCACTCAAATCGTTTGAACTGGCCAAACTGATTAAAATCTCCCAAGGCTCTTTATCTGACATCGAAAACAACAAATCCCTGCCCTCGGCTGATACTATCGCCAAATTGTATCTTTACTCTGACCTGAACATCATCTGGTTACTGCTGGGCAAAGGCCCCATGACCCGTGACCGTTCCGCCGCATCTGACTTGGATGACGGAGCGTTGGTTCAAGAGGCCGCCCAAGATTACGGCGAAGATCAAAAATTAAGGGAAGTGGTCGAAAAGGCCGTACGCATTTACCGCCGCGGGAATCAGGAAAAAAGAGCCCACCTGATCGGTTTTCTTAACGGTGCCGACCCGGGAGAGAACTAACCCGGCCCATTCTGCTATTGATTCCAGTCTTCACCCGTCACAGCTTTTTGATTGCCAGACCCGCCTGAAGTTGCCGGCTCTGCCCCGGCTCTAATCGCACCCTCCAACAACCTGCAATACAAGACCCCTGATAAACGCTTTCGAATCCCTCTTCAGATTGCGATACGGTTTCTACCGGAAACCGCCACAACTCGACGGCTGGACTGTATTTCAATTGCACTTCAAAGCCAAAATACTCATCCCTCATACCCAGGGTTTGAATATCGGACAACACCCCGGCACTTGCCAACCTTGAATCTTCCAGCCCGCCTTCGGGCAGAATGTAGTTCCGATCCGCCGCATCCCCCGCCAGCAAAGTGAAGTTATGCTCCACCAACCAAATGAAGTCCAAAGGTTTTTCGTCTTTGTTATGCAGACTGTAACTTACTTCCAAAGCGGCCCTGTTGGGATCAAATCGATAAGTCTTTTCAACGGCAAGGCATCTCTCTCCTGAGCTACTCCCGGCACTTTCCCGTTTCAACCGCAACTCAAACGGAGTGTGCGGATCGACCGGATCCTCCCCGCGTTGCCACTGATAAGGCTGGCCTGCAAAGGAAACCAACGTTTCCTGTGCGCCTGACTTAAACTCCTCGAACGTGTTGGCGGGAGCCAAACAATGATCCATGAAAGAATACCGATCCAGGCGATCGTAAATCAGCTTATCCTGCAAGCCCTCTTCCTTGAGCTGTATACGATTGTGTATAGATAGAGGTCGATCCCCGCCGGACTCATCCCTGGTCCGGGCATCCAGAATATCCTGATGGTACACCTCGGGCCGACGGCGCAGAACGTTGCTCACATTGAAACAGGCCGGGCGGTAATCCAGCTCCATCAACGCCCCGCCCCGAGCCGGTGTAATGAAAGCGTTTATTTGAGGGTTGCTGACAATCACTTCATCAAAACCATCTTTATTGAAGTCGACCGTTTCAACACTCAATCCCCGCTCCGTGCCAAACAGTAAATCATCGGCGCTGTTCTCCGCCGCGATCATCTGGCTGTACAACGCATGCCGGAGGTAATTCAGATATAACCCGCCGAACAATCCGTGCCAGTAGGCACAGTTGCACTGACTGCGGTACAGGGCACGCAGAGCGCCGCTGGACTCCTGATGTCCCGGTGGCAACTGCTTCACCTTTTCTCCCGCAACCAGCATGCGCTTGTGCAGGTGATTGCTCTCTTCATACTTGGTTAAAAAGTTATCCCATTGCCCGCCCCGCAAAAATTCAGTGACAGACGCCTCATCGACGTCTGCGGCCTGCAACTCTTGCTTGAGCTCGCGGAAACGCAGGCCCGCTTCATAGGGCAATGACCACTCCATCATCTCCTCATACGAGGCCATCGGCAGATAGACCCGGCCCGTGGGCGGATGCCGGTCCACATATTCACCGAACGTCATGGTTTCCAGCCAATCTGATTGTTCCTCCAGCGCCGTAAAAAATTTATGAAGATATTTTTCCTCGTACACCCATTGATGCGTCTCCGGCCAACCGCCGAATTTTTCACCGTCATCCGCATACGTCACCGCATCAAACCCCCACTCGTCGCGGTACCGGCGTAAATGATCGAGAGTCACCTCGGGCAGATCAAACGGAATGGAATAGCGCAGGGTCTTGCTGATGGGGAACACTGCCAACGAAAACCCTTCCGTCTCCGTCAGGTAATACCCGTGCATCTGCCGCTCCTCCAGGCCGGCATAATAAAAATGCGTGTCGTCGACTATCGTGTAACGCAGGTCCGCCTGCGCGATGATTTTCGGTAGGTGAGGGGACCAGATGCGCTCCGTCAACCACAACCCCTGCGGTCGGCAACCGAACTCGGCTTCGAGAAAATCATTCATCATGCGGATCTGCCCGATGGCATCTTCTTCCGGGAGGCTGGACAGAATCGGTTCGTAAAACCCGCCGCTGAGAAGTTCCAGCTGACCGTTTTGCACCAAATCACGAATCATTTCCAGGTATTCCGGTCGATGCGCCTTGAGCCATTCCAAAAGGCATCCGCTGAAATGGGCCGTGGTTTTCAGTTTGGGGAATTGTTGCAGGACTTCAAAATACGGCTGGTAGCATTGCCCATACAATTCTTCGAATACATGATCGAAGTTGCCCAGAGGCTGGTGGTTGTGAATGCCGAAGAGAAATTTTAATTTTTTCATAACACCTCAACGGCACAAATTCGGTGGAGGGGCAACGAGGAATCCATGTTTTGTCGTTGCTTGATTTATCGGCGTTAAAAAAACCTAAACATAGGTTCTTCGTTGCCTACGGCTCCTCAGAATGACAAAAAAACGTGTAGTGTCATTCTGAGCGCTAGCGAAGAATCTGTGTTTTTAAGTCTTTGCTCCACAATCATCGTTCGCCTTTAACGGTCAGCAAATTCCCTCCCTCGGTAGAGGGTTGCCTCCCCTGCTAAGGGACTTCGTTTTCCACCGGGACGGGGTCTTCGAACGCGCGCAGGGTATAGAGCTTGTAGTATAAATCTTCGTTGGCCATCAATTCCTTGTGATTGCCCGTTTCCACCACCCGGCCCTTGTCGAGAACGACGATCCGGTCGGCGTTATGAACCGTGCTCAACCGATGCGCGATGATGAGCGTGGTGCGGTCCTGCATCAGATTTTCCAGCGCGTCCTGAATCAGCGTTTCCGATTGATTGTCGAGGGACGACGTCGCTTCGTCCAGGATCAGAATCTTCGGATTTTTCAACAGCGCGCGAGCAATGGCAATCCTCTGCCGCTCGCCTCCGGACAGCTTGACGCCCTTCTCACCCACCACGGTATCGTAGCCCTGATCGAGATCCTTGATGAAGTCGTACGCATTGGCAAACCGGGCGGCCTGGTCCAGTTCCTCATCGGTCGCGTCGAGTTTGCCGTACAAAATATTTTCACGGATGGTGCCGCCGAACAACAGTGTTTCCTGCGGCACCAGCGCCACGTGATTCAAAAACGTTTTGAGCTCGGTGTCGCGAATGTCATGACCATCGACACGAATGGCTCCCTCATCCACATCGAAAAACCGGTGCACCAGCTGAATCACGGTCGACTTGCCCGCGCCACTGGGGCCCACCAGCGCCACCTGCTCTCCCGGACGCACTTGCAGGGACACGTCTTTCAAAATAGGAGTATCTTTATTATATCCAAAAGAGACATGGTCGAATTCGATTCCACCCTCCACCTTGTCGAACGCCACCGGATTTTCCGGATCCACGATCAACGGCCGGGTCTCCAGTATTTCGTAGACGCGCCGGACAGCTCCCAAAGATTCCTGAACTTGTGTGTACAGACGCACGAAGGTACCGATCGGCCCCGCGATGATAATCGCATACAGAAAAAACGCCGCCAGCTCTCCCGGCGTGGTGGTCCCGGCCATGACCTGTCGTCCGCCGTACCACACCAACAGCGCGGACACCAGAAACGTCAGGAACAAAACAAACGGACCGAAGAAAGCGGAGACCTTTACTTTTTTCACTTCGGCATCGAAGGCGGCTTCGATCCCTTCTTCAAACCGTTTCTTTTCGTATTCTTCCCGATTGTAGGACTTGACCACCTTGATGGATGAGAACACTTCCTCCAACACAACCATGGTGCGGGCCAGCTGGTCCTGCACCTGTCCCGCCAGGGTACGCAAACGTTTGCCGAAGATACGGGCGAACAGCATCAATGGAGGCAGTACGATCAGTATCAGGCCCGACAGTTTCCAGTTGAGATAAAAAACGATGGCCAGCCCACCCACCAGAGTGATGGATTGTCGCAGAACCGCCACGGGAATCGACACCAACGCTTTTTGAATCACCGAGATATCGTTACTCATCCGGGAGATGATTTCCCCCACCCGCCGTTCCTGAAAAAATCGCAGGGACAAACTTTGGATATGATTGAACAGATCCATCCGGAAATCGGCAGTCATGCGGTTGCCGACAAACCCCAGAATATAATTCTGGGTAATACCGAACACCATCTGAAACGCAATCACCCCAATGATGTCCAGAGTCAGGGTGTTGAGCGCCACCGCATTTTTCTCCACCACCACCACATTGATCATGTTGCGTACCATCAGCGGAAGCGCCAACGTGATCACCGAAGTAACCGTCAGGCACAGAAAAGCGAAGGCGATGCCCTTGCTGTACGGTTTGGCGTAACGCAGTATTTTGGAGAAATCTTTCATAGGAGAACTCTTGAGGCGGACGAAACTCTATCCGGTTATAGACTCCATAAACCGGTCACGGATTTCCTCGGGAGTATGCGTCACCCGGCCCTGGGAGGCATCGAACGCCGGCTCGACCTTGATGAGCAGGAACACCGGCCCCTCGGCCTGATACAACTTCTCATAGGCGGGCTGGATCTCTTCCGGGCGAGTCACCCGCATGACCTGCTTGTATCCGGAGCTTTTAGCCACTTCTTCCAGTTTGATTTCGTGCGACAAGGTACGTTGACTTCCGGTCGATTCGTACACTTCGTTATCGATTACGATATGGATCAGGTTTTTCGGCGCGCAGGTGGCGATCATTGCCAGGGTGCCCATCGACATCAGCACATTGCCGTCGCCGTCGAGGATCAGCGTTTTGCGTTCCGGTTGCGCCAGCGCCACCCCCAGCCCGATGGACGATGCGAGGCCCATCGACCCGATCATGTAAAAATTTTCCTTGCGGTCGGTCACGTTGAAGAACGCACGGCTGATGAAGCCGTTCGCCAGCACCGTCGGTTCGTTCTTCAGTAAAGGCGCCAGCGCCTCAAAGGCTTCAATGCCTTTCATCGAATAGTCCTTTCTTGACCAACAATGTGTAGGGCACTTTCTCGTCGTTTATTTTTTTGAGGGCGGTGGTCAGTACCTGATCGGCATTGTTCTCATCCAGCACCGAATACTCCATACCGGACGTCTTGAGCAGGGGCTCGTTGATGTCGCCCATGATGATATGCTCCGGCGCGTCGTTGCCGCCGCACCCGCGCCAGCTCATGATGACCAGTACCGGAATGTTGTAGATGAGGTTGAGGGAGGTGAAGGCGTTGAGGCTGTAGCCGAATCCCGAATTTTGCATCAGCAAAACCGGTTGCTTGCCGCCCATGTAGGCCCCCGCGCACAGACCCACTCCCGCATCTTCACGCACGGAGGGGATGTATCCAATTCCCTGATCGGCTTCGAGTTCAGCGATCAGGCCGGACAGCAGGGAACAGGGTACTCCGGTGAAAAAATCAAAACCGTTTCCCCGCAATTTATCGACAAAAATTTTAGATGAAAGCATCCGAATCAGAAAAGTAAAGTGAGGAACCGACGGCGCCCGTACTACCCGACCGCCGGGACTCGACAGCGGTCCGTTACCATTTATCGACCAGACGTTCGCCGCCGAAGGTCGTCTGCAGTTTATGAACCAGCTTGATATATTCTTTGATGCCTTCCACGCCTTGAAACTCCACGCCCAGATCTTTCGCCGCCTGGTTGGACATCGGCACGCCTTCTTCTCCCTTGATCCCTTCAGTTTCGCCGAAGGAATCGATCAGGTCGATGATCATCTGTCCCAGGTCCAGATTGTGAATGTGGCCGTCGATCAAATGATAAATCTTGCCGGCGCAATCCGGATTGCCGATCACTTTGTCCAACGCCTGCGTTACCGAAGCAACTGAAACGTACTTGGTACTGCCTTTGAGATCGACATTGTAATTGGTCGCCAGATAATCGATGGTGTTGAACCACTCGGACTTGTCGATTTGCGGCTTCACGCCGTAAATGGTCACCGGACGCAGGATCGTCGTATTGAAGGCGCGGCTCCTTTGATAAAAGGAACAGAATGATTCGATCGACGACTTGATGGCACCGTACAAACTTCCCGGCATTACCGGATGCGTTTCGTCGAGCGGATGTTCGGCATCGACGGTCGGCAGAATCTGACCGAATACCGTACAGGCACTCATGAACACCACCTGCTGAACCCGCGCCTTGCGCGCCGCTTCCAACAGGTCGAACGTGCCGTTCACGTTGACTTTGACCAGTTCGTCTGCGGTTTGTACGGGACCGGGATAATGCGCCAGGTGAACCAGCACATCCATGCCGTCCACCAGCTTGGCCAACGATTCCTTGTCCTCCAGCCCGCCGATCACATAATCCACATCCTCGAAGGCCTTGAGGTGATCGACCACACTCCCCTCACGGATCAAAGCCCGAACAGTGGGCTTGCCGCCTGCTCTATTTTCTTCGCATAGCTTCTTGATCAAATGGGACCCGACCATGCCGGTGATCCCGGTAATTGCGACGTTCATTCAAACCTCCAAATACTTTATTATCAAGTAGTTATAACTACTTTGATGAAAGGGTCCAAACCATAAAAAATCCCAGCCCGAGCAAATCTCCACACCTTGGAGTACACTCGCAGACCGGACTGATGTCCACACATAAATCGAATGGGTCAATTATGATTGCAGGCCCAGGGGAAGTCAACCGGATTTTCCCTTCAAACAGGGGGAATTAGCAGGTTACGGGGCGGGGATTTGAACGGCCGCTTGAGCGGCGGAAAGCAGGGCGGTGGGTACGCGGTACGGGGAACAACTCACATAATCCAAACCCAGTTGATGAAAAAATTCGATGGATGCCGGATCGCCGCCATGTTCCCCACAGATGCCAAGGTGGAGTTTTTTGTTAGCGGCGCGGCCCTTCTCGATTGCCATCGCCACCAGCGCCCCCACACCTTTTTGGTCGACGCTGACGAACGGATCCTCCATTAAGACACCGTTTTCCAGATAGCGGGAAAGAAACGCCCCCGCGTCATCCCGGCTCAGGCCCAATGCGGTCTGGGTCAAGTCGTTGGTGCCGAAGGAAAAGAAATCGGCCTCCAAAGCAATCTCATCAGCGGTGACGGCGGCGCGGGGCAGTTCGATCATGGTGCCGACCTTGTAATCCAGTTTCACATCCGATTTGCCGATCACTTCTTCCGCGACCGCGTCAATGCGACTCCGGACAAATTTGAATTCGTTGACATGGCTCACCAGCGGGACCATGATCTCCGGCAAAACCTTATTGCCTTTTTTGACCAGCTTGCACGCCGCTTCAATGATGGCCCGCACCTGCATTTCATAGATCTCGGGAAACACAATGCCCAACCGGCATCCGCGCAGGCCCAGCATGGGATTCTGCTCTTTCATCGAATCAATTTTCTGAGTCAGTTGGGTGGCAGGAACCCGCATCTGTTTGGCCAGGATTTTGATTTCCGCCGGGGCACCGGGCAGAAACTCGTGCAGGGGCGGATCCAGCAAACGAATGGTCACCGGCAAACCGTTCATCACTTTAAAAATTTGAAGAAAGTCCGACCGCTGAATCGGCAGGAGTTTTTTGATCGCTTCCTCCCGCACCTTGGGCTTGTCGGAGATAATCATTTTGCGCACCAGCAGGATGCGTTCCTCATTGAAGAACATGTGCTCGGTGCGGCACAGGCCGATGCCCTGCGCACCGAACTCCCGCGCCACCAGCGCATCATGCGGCGTATCCGCATTGGCCCGGACATTGAGTCGGCGCATCTTGTCCGCCCACACCATCAACTGCCTGAAATAACTGGTAACCCGCGGCTGAGTCAGCGGCACTTGGCCCTGCATCACCTGTCCCGTCGTCCCGTCGAGGGTGATGGGATCGAGTTCTTTCAGCACCACGCCGTTGAGCGTCGCTCTTTTCTTGCGCGGTTCCACCAGCAGTTCGCCCAATCCGGAAACGCAGGGCTTGCCCATGGCGCGGGCAACCACCGCCGCGTGCGAGGTCATCCCTCCCTTGGCCGTCAGAATTCCCTGTGCGACACTCATGCCATGAATATCCTCCGGCGAGGTTTCCATGCGCACCAGGATCACCCGTTCCTTCTTTTTCGAAAGCTCCATGGCGTGCTCCGGCGTGAACACCACCTTACCGGTGGCCGCTCCCGGTGATGCACCCAATCCCTTGCCCAGCACCTTCACATTAGCCTTGGGGTCCACCATCGGATGAAAAATCTGATCCACCTGCGTTGCAGGCACACGCAGAATAGCCTCGCGCTTGCTGATCAATCCTTCGTTCACCATATCCACGGCCACCCGGATCGCGGCGGCGGCGGTGCGCTTGCCCGACCGCGTCTGGAGCATGTACAGCTGGTTCTCCTGGACGGTGAACTCGATGTCCTGCATATCCTTGTAATGGCTTTCCAGCGTTTTATAGATACCGGTCAGCGTTTCGAACACCTCGGGCATGTCCTTTTCCAACTGCTCAATGGGATTCGGTGTGCGGATGCCCGCCACCACGTCCTCGCCCTGCGCGTTGATCATGTACTCGCCGTAAAATTTATTTTCGCCGGTCGCCGGGTTGCGCGTGAACGCCACGCCGGTCGCCGAGGTCGGCCCCATATTGCCGTACACCATCGACTGCACATTGACCGCCGTGCCCCAGTCGTCGGGTATCCGGTTCAATCGCCGGTAGGTGACGGCCCGATCCGTGTTCCACGAACTGAATACCGCCTCCACCGCCAACTTCAATTGGTCCATCGGTTGGTCGGGAAACGGTTTGCCGGTTTTGCGTTTGACCAGCGCCTTGAAATCCTTGATCACCACTTTCAAATCGCCCACGCCCAGCTCGGTATCGAATTCGACCTTCTGTTTGGTTTTTTTGCGATGCAGAATTTTTTCGAAATGCTCGCCTTCTATGCCCAACACCACATTGCCGAACATGGAGATGAACCGGCGATAGCAATCATAGGCAAACCGGCCGTCGCCGGTTTTTCCGGCCAGGCCTTCCAGTGTATCGGGATTGAGGCCGAGGTTGAGTACGGTATCCATCATCCCCGGCATGGATGCGCGGGAACCGGATCGCACGGATACCAGCAGAGGCTCGTCCGCGCCGCCGAACTCCTTGCCCATGGCTTTTTCGAGAGTTTTCAGGTTGTCCAGCACTTCGTTCCACAATGACGTGGGGAGCTTTTGCTTCTTCTGGAAATAATAGGTGCAGGCTTCGGTGGTGAGGGTGAAACCGGGGGGGACATTGATGCCGAGATTTGCCATCTCAGCCAGGTTGGCACCCTTGCCGCCCAGCAATTCGCGCATTTCCGCTTTGCCTTCGGTTTGATTGGCACCAAAAAAGTAAACGTATTTATTTGTCATTGCTGGGCTTCGGATACTCCGTATAAACAGAAAATGTCTCGTACTTGAACATCGGCAGATAATAACATTAAAGACGCGGCAACAGGAGGGAAGGAATCAGTTTTTTTCAATTTTTTTTCAGAACGATCTTGGAAAAGTCGGCCAGCGGGGAAAACAGGCCGGCAATCGACTTGAGCAGGGCCATGCGGTTGGCCTTGAGCGCCGCATCGTCCACGTTGACCATCACGTGGTCAAAGAAAGCGTCCACCTCGGCCTTGATCTCGACAATCTTCGCCAGCGCCCCGGCGTAATCTCCCGCCAGAGTTTGATTTTCCACAGTGGGCTTGATCCCGGCGAATTTCCTAAACAACGCCTTTTCGGCTTCTTCAGTGAAGAGTTCCGGGTCGATGGTACTCGGAATGTCGCCTTCGATAATGCGGTCCACACGCTTGAACGCCGTGGCCAAATCCGCAAAATAATCCTGCTGTTTCAGTTCGGACAAGGCCTTGGCTTTCCCCTCTGCATTTTTGAAAGAAGCTATTTTGGTAGCCAGAACGGCGTCGATCACGTCGTGCTCATATCCGTCGCCCGCCAACATCGACTTGAACCGCTGGTTGAACAGAGCCTTGCAATGGCCAAAGATTTCCTCACTGGAGAGTTTGGCTTTATCGCCCAGCGTCCGGGTCCCCTGCTCAATCAACCATTCGAGATCGAGGCTGAAGTTGTACTCGCTCAATATCTGCATGATACCCATCGCGTGACGCCGCAGGGCATACGGGTCTTCCGACCCGGACGGGATCAATCCGACGCCGATACAACCGACGATGGTGTCCAGCTTGTCCGCCACCGCCACCACGGCTCCAGCCTTGGTAGAGGGTACGGCGTCTCCTGCAAACGCGGGCTGGTAATGTTCCTTGATGGCCTGCGCCACTTCTGCGCTTTCTCCGCTATGTTCGGCGTAATAACCGCCCATGATGCCCTGCAGTTCCGGGAACTCGAACACCATCTGCGACACCAGATCGGCCTTCGACAACAACGCGGCGCGTTTCGCCGTGTCTTCCGCTTCCGGACACACCTTCTGCGCAATCGTTCCGGCCAGCGACACGATACGCATCAGCTTTTCATGCGAGGTGCCGAGGTCTTTTTGGAACACCACGCCTTTGAGATCGTCGACGAAATCTTCCAGCTTGCGTTTGCGGTCTTCGTCGTAAAAGAAGCGGGCGTCCTCCAGCCGCGCTTTCAACACGCGCTGGTTGCCGCGCGGGATGTCTTTGCCCTTCGCCTTCATGTTGCTGATGGTGATGAAATACGGCAGGAGCTTGTCGCCCTTCCACACCGGGAAATATTTCTGGTGCACCTTCATGGTAATGACCAGCAGTTCCTTCGGCAGTTCCAGATAAGCCTTGTCGAACTCGCCCAGCACCGCCACCGGGAACTCGACAAGATGAGTCACCGTGTCGAGCAGGCCGGCGTCTTCCTTCACCTTGCCCTTCACCTGTTTGGCGATGGTTTTGATTTGGTCTTGGATGGATTGTCGACGCTCCGCCGGATCGACCATGACCTTGTGCTTCTTGCATTCCCGGAGATAGCTTTTGAAACTGTCGAATTTAAATTTCTGCGGTTTGAGGAAACGATGGCCCTGAGAAGTATTGCCGGCCTTGGTGCCCTCGAAATCGAATTTCAGTTTTTTGCCGTCGAACAGCGCGGCGATCCAGTGGACCGGACGCACAAACGGAATCTTGCGCGATCCCCAGCGCATTTTTTTAGGGAAGGTGATGTCGGCCATCCACTGCGAAAGGTATTCATTTAATATCTGAACGGTGGGCTGGCCCTTTTTCTCGACTTTGGCGCAGATCACTTCGCCCTTGGGAGATTCCATGGTCGTCAAATCGGCGATATCCACACCCTTGCCCCGCGCGAAACCGATCGCCGCTTTGGTGGGATTGCCTTCGGCATCGTACGCCACCTTGACGTTGGGACCCTGATAGGTCTCGACCACGTCCTGTTGTCGGGCATCGACGTCCGGGATATGCACCACCAGACGGCGCGGCGTGCCCATCACCTGCGGCGTTCCTGCATCCACACGGCCCTTTTCGAAGAAGTCGGCGAGCTTTTGTCCCATGTCCGCCAGCGCCGGTTCAATGTACCCGGCGGGGATTTCTTCAGTTCCGATTTCTATAAACAGATCTGGCATGAACTCTCCAAAGAAACAACATATTATAGAGCCGGATATTTATCAGACAAACGGAGTAAAGTCAAATACTGCAAGGCATTCAGCCACCGATGAACACAGATAAACACCGATGAAACCCAAAACCTGTCACCCTGAGCCTGTCGAAGGGCGGCAGGTTTGCCATTCTGAGCGGAACGTAGTCGGGCGAAGGATCTTTATTTTATGTTACCCGCGGAGGTACTCCGCTTGCGGAATGGACCCGCCTTTGATAGCTTGAAGCGATTCATTACCCAACGAGGAACAACCATGACGGATGAAGAAGCGTTTGATCAATATGGCGACGAGCCACTCCATTTTTCGCATTACTACAACTTCGTGTTCATCTACAAAAGCAAGGAGATGGACAATGGCGACCGCATCTATCTGCAGATGGGCGGGACCATGGAAAAGGTGTCGGCCATGTCCGTCGACGTCGAAGAACACCTCACCCTGAACGACGACGCCGACGGCGAATTCGCCTACATCAAGAACGACGCCAACCAGGTCATCTGGAAACACGGCGAAAAGAAATGAATTTGTCCACAGATGAACACAGATAAACACCAATAAAACCCAAAACCCTACTCAGAGCGGGGGTTTTGTTGTAATATGAGGTCCTTCGGATACAATAAGAGGAAGAATCACCCCAACCCCTCTTCACAAAGAGGGGCTATATAAAATTATGAAACAATACGATGTCATAGTTATAGGAGCGGGGCACGCGGGATGTGAGGCGGCGCTGGCGTCGGCGCGGATGGGATGCGCCACGCTTCTGCTGACGCTCGATCTCGACAAGATCGCCCTGATGCCGTGCAATCCCGCTATCGGCGGGGTCGCCAAGGGCCACATGGTCTACGAGATGGACGCTCTCGGCGGGCAGATGGCGCGGGTGATCGACCGCACCGGTATCCAGTTCCGCATGCTCAACGCGTCCAAGGGTCCTGCCGTGCAGGGCAACCGCGCGCAGGCGGACAAGCATCAATACAAAAATGAAATGCGCCGGGTAATTGAAGCGCAGGACAACCTCACCATCGCCAAAGAAGAAGCCGAAGAACTGATCGTCGAAAGCGGCGTGATCCGCGGACTCCGCACGGCTCAGGGGAATGAGTATGCGGCGGGCGCGGTGGTCATCACCACCGGTACGTTCCTGAAGGGTCTCGTCCACGTCGGCATGAACAGTCACCCTGCCGGACGGGTCGGCGAAAAACCATCCAACATGCTGTCCGAATCGTTTCTGGCCTGCGGCTTCGAAGTGGCACGTCTCAAGACGGGTACGCCACCGCGGTTACTGCGCGACACCATCGACTTTTCGAAATGCACGATTCAGGACGGCGATCCGAATCCCAAACCGTTTTCGTTCCAGACCGAGTCGGTTGATGGACGCCCGAAAATTCCGTGTCACCTCACTTACACCAACGCAAAGACGGCGCAGATCATCAAGAACAACATGCACCTGTCACCGCTGTACAGCGGCAAGATCGATGGCGTCGGACCGCGTTACTGTCCGTCGATCGAAGACAAGGTGGTGAAGTTCCCCGACAAGAGCACGCATCACGTTTTCCTCGAGCCGGAAGGATTGGACACCGACTGGTTTTATCCCAACGGCATCTCCACCAGTCTGGCGGAGGAGGTACAGATTCAAGTGGTGCGCTCGATTCCCGGACTGGAAGAAGCCGAAATCGTGCGTCCCGGTTACGCGGTGGAGTACGACTTCATCCCGCCGACGCAATTGAAGGCGACGCTGGAGACCAAACGTGTGCGCGGATTGTTTCATGCCGGACAGCTCAACGGCACTTCCGGTTATGAAGAAGCGGCGGCGCAGGGGCTGATGGCCGGCATCAACGCCGCTCTACAGGTGCAGAAGCGCGATCCGTTTGTGCTGACGCGCATGGACGCGTACATCGGCGTGCTGATCGACGACCTCGTCACCCAGGGCACCAAGGAGCCGTACCGCATGTTCACCTCGCGCGCGGAGTATCGTTTGCTCCTGCGGCAGGACAACGCCGACTTGCGCCTCATGGGCAAAGGTTTTCAACTTGGGTTAATTCCTAAAGAGATCTATCAGGCATCGATAGATAAACACAAAGCGGTGGAGCACGAAGTCGGGCGACTCAATCGCACCCCCATTCTGCCCAACAAACCGACGCTGGCGCAGTTGTCGCAGATCGGTATTACCGATCTCAAAGGCCCGACGACACTGGGCGGTCTTCTGCGGCGTCCGGAAATCAATTACGGTCAGTTGATCGGTGTGTTCAACGGCGCGTCGGTTTCCAAGACGGTGGCGGAGCTGGTGGAGATTGAGGTGAAGTACGAAACGTTTATCGAGCGGCAAAACCAGATGGTCGCCAAACAGAAGAAGCTGGAGAACTACAGCATTCCGGTGGACATGGAGTACCGGGGCGTTTCCGGTTTGTCCAACGAGGAAGTGCAGAAGCTGGAGGAAATCCGCCCGGCGACACTGGGTCAGGCCCTGCGCATCTCCGGCGTGACACCGGCCGCGATCAGCATTCTCATGCTTCTACTGGAGCGCCGCCCTGCCACGCCCACCGTTTGAACAAGGATAAATTCTAAACCGAGGTAGAGTCCTCCCCTCCTTACAAAGGAGGGGATATAGGGGAGGTTATGATAACTCCACCCCTCACCTTAATCCTCTCCCCATGAGGGGAGAGGAGAATTTTAGCTCCGGGCCTTTGCCCGGACCCAGCTGTCTCTTCCCCTTGGTAAGAGGAGGAGGAATAATTAAGGCCGGTAAATGAATTACTTTTTTGAGAGCTGTGATGATTGACCCGACACATACCGATTCCGTTCAATGGATCCTCGAAGTTGACAAGCGCGACATCGCGTACATCGTCGGATTATTCGACGCCTACGACGACTTCGCCGTGGTGCGCACACTCGATGCCTCGCGCGGCCATATCGAATTGATGGCCTCCCCCGACTACGTCGGCGAAATCGCCAAACTGCTGGAACGCCTTGCCGATGAAATCCCTCTGCGTATACTGAAACAATAAATTCGATTAAACACCGATGAGAACATAGATTTTTCGCTCCACTTCGTTTCGCTCAGAATGACAGAAAGTTGCGTATTGTCATTCTGAGGAGCGTTAGCGACGAAGAATCTGTGTTTTATTATTCTCTATTTTTCAGGCTTATCCGTGTTTATCTGTGTTCATCGGTGGTCGATTCAGCTTTAAAACTTAAAACTGAATCAGAGAATATCTTGGCAGGTCTTTTAACTTTTCGCGGCCGTTGAGGAAGGTGAGTTCGATGAGGAACGCGGCTTCGACGATTTCCGCGTGGAAGTTTTCGCGGATCAGGTCGACCGTCGCCGCCATGGTCCCGCCGGTAGCGAGCACGTCGTCGATGAGTACCACGCGTTCGCCTTCCTTCAATGCGTCCTGATGAATCTCAACCGTGTCGGTGCCGTATTCCAGGTCGTAACTCTGCTTGAACGTTTTGTACGGAAGCTTGCCCGGTTTGCGCACCATGACGCATCCCGCGCCCAGCGCATAGGCGAGGGTCGCGGCGAAGATGAACCCGCGCGCCTCGATACCCACCACGTGATCGATTTTCTTTCCCGTGTACCGCTCCTTTAAGTGATCCACTACAGTTGTGAATTGGACAGGGTCGCCCAGCAACGGCGCGATGTCCTTGAAGATGATGCCTGGCTTGGGAAAGTCGGGGATGTCCCGGATGATCTGCTTCAGCGCTTCCATACGATTCCTTTCGGGTGATTTAATTCTGCAAACGGTTATGTAACGGGCGTCAAACTTAAAGAGTGAAGAGTATCATTTTTTGAGGTACAGGAAAGGGTTTTTGGCATGGGCATCGTTGCGCACTTCGAAATGAACATGCGGTCCGCTGGCGCGTCCGGTTTTACCGACGCGCGCAATCATCTGGCCGCGCTTCACCTTGCTTCCTTTTTTGACGAGGTTGCGCGAGTTGTGCGCGTACACTGTAGTCAAGTTGCCGGGATGTTTGACGATAATCATCAGGCCGTATCCTGTCGGACCCCACCCGCTGAACTTGACGGTACCGCCCTCCGCGGCGCGGATGGGTGTTCCCCGGCGCGCGCCGATATCAATGCCGTGATGATTTTTGCCGTTGCGCGTTCCGAAGCGCGACGTTAACGTGCCGCCCCTCACCGGCCACAACAATTTTCTCTTCGAAGCCGCGGCTTTCCTTTCTGCCTTCGTTTTTCTTTTTTTTGGGACGTACTTTTTCTTGGGAGCGGAAGACTTAGCTTCTCTAGGCGCTTTCTCCACCGTCGGCGCAACGTACACCAGCTGTGTGGCGTCGGGAATCCAGAGATGATGCCCGACATCCAAACCCGAGGGGTCTTGAATCCCGTTGATACTCTGCAATTCTTTGACACTCATTCCATACGCTTTGGCGATGGCATACAGCGTCTGTCCTTTTTTGACCGGGTGGTAGATGCCGTCGGATTTTTGATGCGAGTAATCAAACGAGTCGTAGTAGGACACGCCGCCGCAATTGGAGAGGGTCAAACCCAGCACCAGGCACAAGGCGAAGCGAATCAAAATCTGTCGGAGGGAGACCATGGCGGGGTGACATTAAGTTATTGTTAATAAGTAGCTTAAGATATTGAAAAGCACCGTGTCAAGGCGATTCCCGGCTTTACAAGGTTTGCAACATCCTGTATAAATCGGGATTAACGTCAAGAGGTTTGAATGTAACCGCTTACACCTCCCCTAACAGGGAGAGGAAACTGGCTGAAGGGTAACTACAAGATAAACTTCTTGAGCGCAAGCGGAGTACCTCCGCCGGTAATTTTAGAATTATCTCCGGCGATTCGCCGGGCATCACGCTGGCTGGCCTTAAACTATCTCCATAACCTGAGAATTCATGTGACTCGTCTGATTCTGATTGGTTTCGTAGCGTCGATGTTACTTGGCGCTTTTGCGGGGTGCGGTTCCGACGCTCAGGATCCGCAACCGTTCGGCATCCCCTCCGCCTACAAGGTCGGCAAAAAGCCCTCCACGCTGGTCGCCCACGACATGAACAACGATGACTTTCCGGATCTGCTGATCCCGAACACGGACGACCATACGTTGATGTTTTTCGAAGGCAACGGCGACGGCACCTTCAAGGAACCGTTCGTAATGAACACAGGCCGCGAACCGATGGCCCTGGCGGTGGCGGATTTCAACAGCGATCGCATTCCCGATGCCGCCGTGTGCAACTACGGCGACGGGAACCTGTCCATCTTTATCGGACAAAAAGACGGCATGTTCAAAGTGCTCGAACCGGTGAAAACCGGCAAACTGCCGATCGCCATCACCACCGGTGATTTCAACAACGACCGCAAAGCGGACCTGGCGGTGACTCTGCGGTTCGACAAACTGCTTATTTTTCTCGGCAACGGCGACGGCACGTTCAAACAAGCCGAAGCCTATATCGCACCGGGCACACCGTCGCGACTGGTGACGGGCGATTACAACGGCGATAAAAACCTGGACCTCGCCATCGCGTTCAACGCGATGAAGATGAATTTCATCCGCATCTACGACGGCAACGGCGACGGCACCTTCCAGCCCCCGAGGAAAGTGTTCGGCGGCAAGCAGGCAAGCTTCATCACCCAGAGCGACATGAACGGCGACGGCCATCTCGACCTGATCATCTCCAGCGCCCTGGTGGACAGCCTGACCCTGTTCCTGGGAGACGGCAAAGGCAATTTCAAACGGCAGGAAGACTTTGCCGCAGAAAAGAAGCCGGGATACATCGTGGCGGGTGAGTTCACGGGTGACAAGATACCGGACTTGATCGTCGGTAACGTGCGCGACGGCGACATCTCGTTACTCCAAGGGCGGGGCGACGGATCGTTCATCTTTCCGCATTTCAATTATGCCGTGGGACGCCAACCGCGCTCCATCGCCGGCGCCGACTTCAACAAGGACGGACTGGAAGATCTCGCTGTCCTCCTGTACGATTCCGCCACACTCCAAATCTTCATGCGCCGCATCGACATCGGCCGCATCAAGTCCTGACCCTCTAGCGAGGGAAGCGACTGGCTGAACGTTGACGGCTACCCGAAGTCGTTTGAGCGCACAGAAAAAACCTGACAGGATCACAGGATAAAAAAGTGGATTAACCACAGATAAACACCGATGAAAACATAGATCCTTCGCTGACTCTCAGGATGACAAATACGTAGGGTATGTCATTCTGAGTGGAACAACGTGGAGCGAAGAATCTGGGTTTACCCTTTATTCTCCCTCTGATTTATATTCACCCTTTTTAATCGACTTGCGGAATATTTAAACCTTTGCTAAGTTTGATCTACTCAATTAATTGAGGAATTCAAACATGGCCAAGACTTATAACTTCCGTTTTCGCTTCAACTGCCCACCGAGCAATATTTTAGACGTAGAGCACCGTGAACTTGAACTCCCAAATATGGACCCCACCCATCATATTTCATTAATTGCCGGAGAGAAGGACACCACCATAAAAAAGGCTAAATCCCTCGTACTTAATGGAAGCGGTTGGTCGAAATCTGAAGAAGCAAGAAAGTTTGGCGCTTTCTATATTAATACTCTTGCCAGAGTTTTTGCGCGATTGCGAATCGGCGCAGATTTTGGTGACCGAGCGCCGAAATCACTTTTTACCAATTATGGACTCAAATGGATTGAGGGAAAGACCGGAAGGCCTACTCTGAATAATGTACACGGACTCATAGTGTATGAACCAATTGAAAATCTCCAATTCGCAACAATGAATGCGAATGGAATTCGAGGGGTACTAGCAGAAAAATTTCTTAAAGCATTCGAATATACTTTAAGACAACCGAAAACACTAACCGATAGGGAACGGGTTGCGCTGGAGCTTTTTAATCAATCTTTTTTCCAACAGTCTGTGGACAGTCGTTTCTTACTCTTGATGAGTGGCCTTGAAGCCCTAATTGAACAAGGGGCACGCTCGCCAGCTGTAAAAAATCATATTAGGTCACTTATTTCTGCGACAAGCACCGCAAATGACATAACACCGGAAGAAAAAGAAGCTCTTAAAAGTGGCCTAGGTATGCTCAAACGCGAATCAATTATACAAGCTGGAAAGCGACTCGTTAAGGAGAAACTCGATGGAAAGAGCTATAACAACAAAATTGCTGAAGACTTCTTCCTGGAATGTTACGGAATAAGAAGTCGCTTGGTCCACGGAGGAATTCCTTTTCCAACACGAGAGGATGTTAGTGCCGTAGTTGCACAACTTGAGGTAATGCTATCGAACCTCCTAGAGGTTGGACCGTAAAGGTAAAAGAAGGAAAATAAATAAGCGATGAAAATATCAATACAATCATACAGAATCTACGGTTCCAAAAGTCAATATGGCCAGGAACCAAGGGGAAATCCATTCTCAAAGCCATTTGTCATTTCAAATCACCCTCAAGAAAACGAAAATTCAGAAATAATCTTAGGAGAGTTTCCAAAAAATTATGAAATAGCCCTCCGGGTGAGAAAAGCATTTGTAAAAAATATAACTAATTCTTCGTTTACCCAAGCCAATGGAGGAAATGATCATGATAAGTTCGATGGCTATATTCGAAAAACACTGGAAACTTCAGAATACAAATTCTCAAAAGAAGATTGGAACTGGTATTTAACCTTCGTCATTATGAGGGAAATTGAGATTGAGGATAAATTTATTAAAGACCGACAATATTTTTGGCTGAATACCACCAAGTCCGTTGAGTTAAAGGAACAATTCCATCAATATAGCAAAATACACCTTGATAGGTTGGCTTCATTGGCGTTACTGGTTTTTGGTGAGGATTTTATTTCAAATATTGTTGTAGAAGATGAGGTTTTTTGTACCCCGGATAAGATGCCTTTTAGCCAATGGGACATTGTGGGTCATGCTCCCACAGTTTCAATAGGTCATCTTAAAGAAGAATTAGATTTCCAAACTATCGAAAGTTTATTAAATAAATTTCGCAATCTCCCGGAAGGCATTCATAAATCATTTGATTCTGCAGAACATTGGTATCTAGCTGCCATAAAAGAGGCAGATCCTTGGAAAAAGTTCATGTGGGGTTTCCTGTCAATGGAGATCCTAGCAAACAAAATTTCCAACCAACTTTATGACCCTGTTGTGAAAAATTTAACTTTTGAATACGACGCAATAGATGACAATGATGACATTAAAGTTGAACCTTGGATTGCAACCAGAGAATTGTGCCCCCCAAAAAATCGTTTGAATTTGACACAAAAATTCACAATTATGGCTGTCGGATTGAAAAGTAAAACTGTATTAAAAGATATTGAAACTTTTAAAAAGGTAAAAAAATCCAGGGACCGATTATCCCATGGCGACCTCAAAAATGAATCTGAACTACCATTATCTGAATTTTCGCCTCTATTAAGAAGATATTTTCAGGAGGCAATCAAATATTATTTGCATAATTATCAAAATTTCCCATTAGAGCCTCCTGAGAATATGCAAATCAGGATGGATCTTTAAATGCGGTGCCAAATCCCCCCGGCCCCCTTCTTGAAGGGGGAGCTAAATTTCTGTGGTGAATGGAGCCTTTTTACCCCCCGGTGAGTTTGGGGGCGGAGTAGGAGGGCAGGCGGTTGTAGAGGATCATTTGGGTTTCGGTGTCGAGGCGGCCGTGGTCCTTCAGATTGTAATACCGTTGGAATTTTGCAACCGCATCGGTAGTCCCTCGGCCGTATCGGAGGTCGGGTACTTTGTTGTAGTAACCGAGCAGGCTCAACTGCTGTTGCAACCATTGAGCGGGCTCGCCTTTGTAGCCGGCTTTCATATCGCCGGGCAATTCCTCAAAGTTTTTCCAGGGCACCCAGGCCTTGTGCGTCCACAGCGATTCAAACAGCGGCAACGGAATTTCAAACGTCTCGTTGGAGCGAAACACTCCGACATTCCCCTTGAGTGCCACCAACGCCAGGTAACGCGCGCCTTTGCCGTCCGGCAGATTGAGCTCCACCATTGCCGGATAGTTGAGCGTCGTCAACCGGTTCAGGTTACTGCTCGTTTCATAGACGGAAAGTCCGTAGTCGGCTTTCAGGATTTTTTGCGCCTGCGGCGTCAGGGTGACTGTTTCCTTTTTGAAGGCACGCCACTTTTTTAACACCGACCGCGCGGCTTCGATTTTACTTTCACTGGCGGTCAGCGTGGACAATACCTCGACCAACTCTTTTTCCTGGGAAAATTGGACCGGAACCTGAGACTCCTCCGTGGCGGACCCATCGACTGGACTGTTGCCTGCCGAAGACAGAGTACGCGTTTGAGGCGAACCTTGAGGCATCAGTTGTCCCGGCTGGGACAAACTCAGGGGCTTCTGTTCAATCATGTGCGTGAGACTGTCTTGCGGTTGGGGTACCGGATCGGGCCATGGGTACTGGATTTGAAAATAAACCACAATCGCCGCCAGCCCACCGATCACCCAAAAACCAGCGACCGCCCTTCGCACCCATCGGCTCTTCGCGGGTTTCGGTTGGATGTCCTTCAGCTTTTCCTCCACCCGGCTGATAATAATACGGTCGATCTTTTTCACTCCCTGAAGATGCGCCTCCGCCAGCGCCTGGTCGGCGAAGCGGTTGATCAGCCGGGGCAAACCACCGCAGGCCCAGTACACGGCATCGGCCGCAGGACGGCTGAAAGCCACCTTGCCCTTGCCGCCCGCGACATTCAGGCGATGCTGAATATAAGCATGGGTTTCTTCGACGTTCAACGGATGCAGTTCCCACTGGGCGCCGATGCGTTGTTGAAGCGATGCCAGGGAGGGTTGGCTCAGAATTTTATTCAACTCCGGCTGGCCGATCAAAATGATTTGCAGTAGTTTATCTTTTTCAGTTTCAATATTGGACAGGATGCGCAGTTCTTCGAGCATCCCGGGAGTCAGAGTCTGCGCCTCGTCCACCACAACGGCGACGCGTCGGCTCTCTGCATTCTTTTTGATGAGAAACTTCCTCAAATGAAACAACAATTCTTTTTTGCTGGTGCTGTGCGACGGCAGGTTGAACCCGGCGTTGATGGATTGCAGCAATTCCACCGCGCTGTCGCAGGGATGAACCATGTAGGCCAAATCGATGCCCGAATCCAGTTCCCTTAAGAAACTGCGGCTGAGCGTCGTTTTGCCGGTCCCCGCGGCGCCGATAATTTTCACGATGCCCTTATTTTCATGAAGAGCAATCACCAGCTGAGCCAGCACTTCCTTGTGCCGGGGACTCAAATACAAGTATTCCGGGTTGGGAGAGAGTTCAAAGGGCTTTGCGCTCAATCCGAAAAAACCCAGATCAGACCGTATCAACTTCCGTTTGGCAATCATCACCTCCACCTCGCCCACCGCACGGGGAGCAGTCTTGTTCGGTGCGATCTCAGTGTTCGGTCGCGACTCTGCGGAATCGGGAGTAAAATTCATCCGCGCGTTATATTGCTCGCGCTTGGCATCGTCCGACAGCAGGTCGAACGCCTCCTGCACCTGTTCGATCTGCTCGTTCAGCGAACCCTCCAGCGAACCCGGTTTGGGGCGCTCCTGAGGATGATCAAAATGGCGGATCCAACCCAGGTAAGATTCCTTGACCTCACGCGGCGAGGCCTGGGGAGAAATACCCAGAGCTTTGTAGTAATCGGTATGTTTGACAGTGGACACAGTTGCTCTCCAGGGGTTCAGTTGCCAATTCGACATCAGCGGCGATTTTTTGACGCCGTATCAATATACAAACTCCAGAGAGAGCTGTAAACAAAAATTAAGAGATAAACCTTTAAAAAACAATGATCTTTTGGGGGTTTGGCAGGCTCGCCCAGAGTTTCTCTCCAGAGGTGGGGTGGGCGGAGAGCGGTTGACCGGGAAGGCTGAATGAGGTTATTGTATGGCCTGTTGACCGATAAGGATGCGACCCCGTAATGACGACCCCAAAAAAACGCCAACTGAAATGCCCTCATTGCAAAAAACCCGTGCTCAAGGAGGGCAATGCTTTTTTCCCGTTCTGCTCCGAACAGTGTCAGCTGATTGATCTCGGGCAATGGCTGGACGGGGGCTATACCGTGCCCAGCACCGATTCTCCCCCCTCACCGGAAGACTCTCCTGAAGATAATTAAAGCCAGCGTGACGAATTATTCACCGCAGAGGGCGCCGAGCACGCAGAGAAAAGCTGTAGTTGTCCCATTCATGAAGCATGAATTTAAAACATAGATTCTTCGTCGGCTCCGCCTCCTCAGAATGACAATGAACGTCTCTCTGTCATTCTGAGCGCCAGCATGACGCTGGACTCAATTTCTGCATTGCGCTCAACGATCATCGCCAGTCGTTAACGTTAAGCCAGTATTGGCTACACAGAATCTCTGGGCGCAATTTAAGGCTTGATGTAGAGGTAGCCCTGCTCCTGCAGGTCGGCGATGCGTTTGACGGCAACGGGATGCGCGGTCGGCTGGAATCCCGGCGTCAGTTTATCCAGAGGCCGATTGAACAGTTTCATCGACACCTGGCACATTTCCGGTTTCACACCTATATCCAGAATCTTTTTCAATTTAGCCTTGAGGGCGGGATCGACCGTTTCCTTATCGAACAGCATCAAGGCGGGTCCATGCACCACAACCTTGATGTCGATTTTGTCCAGCCCGCCTTCGGCCTCGATGTGTTTGTTGATGAGCGCCATGGCGTACTTGACGGTGCCGACATCCGAGGTGTCGATGTGATACAGCACTTTCAGCTTACCATCGGCGGTGCGGTGGTTGTCCGCTCCCGCCTGTGCGGAGAGCGCTCCCACGAACAGGAAAATTCCAATCACTACTATTCGAAATGCCAGTGTGCGTTGCAACATAGGGTCCTCCTGGAACTGTGTTCCAATTTTTTATGATAAGCCCCGCTTATCACTCCAGACAAGCAGAGGAATACTCAACTGAGTCTATCACGGCTGGAATTCTCAGCGGCTTTTTTTGGGTTCGTCCGTTTTGGGAATCGCGGGCAGGTCGTTGAAACTCAGCTTGTATCCGGGATGCGCGTATTGGAACAGCAAGTCGATCACTTGCCGGATGGCGGCGACGTGGTATTTGCGCGCCGGGGCGCCATCGAAGTGCGGGTCGTCCTCCTCAATCGAGATGGTTCCCGGATTGAGGTAGTTCAGGTAGAACGCGCCGAGCGGGCGAAACTTTTCCAGCGGCTCATCCTCCGGGCAGGAGTTGACGATGACCATATGGATATCCTGTCCCGGCGTGGTATACACCTCAAACAGGCCGCCGTCCTTGATGGTGTTGCGGTGGCAGTAGTCCAGAATCCTCTGCGCATCCTGAACCGAAACCTCCCTGTAAACAACGTGCATGAGCACCCCGTGACTGTTTTCGTTTCCCCGATTATGGGTTTTGGCGGCTCGGTTTGCAAACAAATAAAATAATGCTATGGTTAAAGGAAATATTCTTTTAAATCCTCGTCAAAGGTGACGTTATGAACGATAAGTTGGAAATGCTGTTGGAAAAATTCCGGAACGTCGAACTCGAATTGACGGAGGAATTGCAGAAAAAACAGGAGGAGTTTTTCTACACAGTTAAAAAGAAAAAAGTCCGCTTCAAACGGGAAATCAAACTGCAACACAAGAAGTTGATGATTACCGCACTTCAATATATTCGTGAGGCACGGCCCCTGGCCATTCTCACCATGCCGGTCATCTGGGCCTGTTTGTTTCCGGCTATTTTGATGGACGTGACGGTCACGATTTACCAGGCCATCTGTTTCCCTGTGTACGGCATCCCAAAGGTGCGGCGGAGTGACTATGTGATCATTGACCGGCACAATCTCAGTTACCTGAATGTTTTCGAAAAGATTAATTGTATGTATTGCAGTTACTTCAACGGTCTGATGGGTTATGCACGGGAAATGGCGGCGCGCACGGAACAACACTGGTGCCCGATCAAGCACGCCCGGAGAGGGGGGAACATCCACAGCCGTTACAAGTATTTTCTCGATTATGGCGACGCCCAACGATACCATGATGAAACCGAAACCATCCGCCGCAACTTCGAAGACCTCAAACAAGAAAATTCATGAAAACGCAAACCGTAGCCGGAGTCCTACTATGAGATCAAACCTGTATTCAAAAATTGCCGGGTCCGCTGTGGCGGTTCTGCTGTGCCTGGCCGCGATCAACCCGGCGTTCGGGGTGGTGGCCAATCCCGGCGATGCCAAAGCCGAGGACATTCGCAAACTATTGAAGGTTTCGGGCATTCACGACCAATTGAAGATCGTGAAAAATAATCTACTGAATCAATACTCGATGGGATTTTCGGGATCTTACCCCAAGTCGCCTGACGCCTTCTGGGAAGAGTATTATGACCTGATCGGACAACAGGATATCGACACCCTGGTGGAGAGGATGATCCCGGTGTACGACAAAAACATGTCACACGAAGTGATCCGCAAGCTCATCGAGATGTTCCAAACACCGTTCTGGGAGGAATGGAAAGTGAAGATGCCGGCCATCAGCCGGGAGGCGGGGCAGATCGGCAGTGAGTGGGGGCAGGCATTGCTCCAGTCCGAAGCTTTCAATAAAAAGCTGGAGGCGTTGATCCAAAAGCACGACCTCGAAGGCCTGAACAAACAAAAACCAGATGGCAAAGAGTAAAGCGCGGTATTTCCGTTCTCCTGCCAGCGCCTTCCACCGCTGACAAATTCCACCCGATTATTATCCCGGCTCCGCCCTCTCCCGCCTTATAATGCTTAGAGGCACCACAAACAGGTTCAGGAGTTTTACCGATGTTCGACGACCTCAAAAATATCTTCGAAATTCCCATCGCCAAACAGGATCACAAAAAAGTGGCTCAGCTGATTCAGTTTATCGGCAAGATGTCGCTCAAAGGCGGCGGCAAGGTGCCGCTCCTGCATATTCTGACAATTGCCGGATTCGATAAAAAAGAGGGAATACGCATTCAAAAAATAAGAGGCGACTTGATCCTGCGAAGCGAAAAAGGAAAGCTGGAAGGTTTGTTTCTCAACGCGGGTCAAAAGTTACGCGAGAAGATTCCCAACGTGCCGATGTTCACACCGGAGATCATCGGTGAGAAAAAAATCGGCGGCAATTTCAAAGTCACCAGGAACCAACTGGACCTCACCAGGATCCAGGGACTCACCGTCTTCAAATCCCTCGGCGAAGACCTGTTCGACCTCAAATTCAAAGTCAAACAAGTGATCCTCACTCCAAAGACCGTTGCCGTAATTTAGCTCTCCAGTCCAAATTCTTCCGGATTTTTTTCGTGTAAGGCCATACTCCTAATATAAAGGCTAAACAGGCGATCGGGCATAAATTTCAGGCTTTTTTCATCCGCCCTTTGGAACAGTTGACTTTACGGCCGTTTCCCGGTTAAATACCCGCCATGAACTTGAAGCTGGAAAAGCAATAACAGTCGTAATGGACGCAGCCATGCAACACAACTTCACCACTCTAAAATCTCACTACCGCTTCACCAAAGATGACGAAGCGTTACTGCTTCAGATGAAGTCTGAGCTGGAACCGTTCGTAGATGAATTTTTGGAGGGGTTTTACGAATTTATCTGGAATTTTGGGGAAACTGCGGATTTTCTGAAGGATGAGGAGGTTATCGCCCGCCACCGCGGCAAGATTCGAGAATGGTATCTGAATCTATTCAGTGGCACTTATGAAGCTTCTTATTTCCTGAAGCTTTATAAAATCGGCGAAATCCATGTCAAGCTCGGGCTTCCCACGCATTATGTGAATGCGGCGTTTAATTATGTTCGTGTTTTTACGCTGGGTCGCATCAACAAACAATACTCTGGCAACGACGATTTAACCGATCGGTTTAAAGCCGTTGAAAAGATTCTCGATATCAACCTGGATACCTTAACAAGCTCCTATCGGGAAGAGGAGATGGGCCGTTTTTTGTCTCTCTCCCGTATTGAAAAAACATTGCTCGGCGCTCTAAAAAAAACCAGCGCCTATTTCAACTATTTGCTGGCAGGCGCCCTGGTGATGGTCGCGTTTTTTGCTGTAGGCTTATTCGGATATGATGTCTATCTGCTTTTTTCCCGACAGACTTCTATAGAACAAGGCATTTTAACGACACTCGGTAGTCTTTTGATCTTATGGGCGGCCATCGAACTCATACATGAAGAAATGAGACACCTTCGCGGTGGAAGTTTTGCGCTGGAGGCCTTTATAACACTGGCCATCGCCGCGCTCATTCGAAAAATACTGATTTTTTCTTTGTCGTCAACAAAAGCCATGGATGTTTTGTTATATGGGGTGTTGGTGTTGTGCCTGGGCATTTCATATTGGCTGATTGTGCAAAGAGCCGGCCCAATAAAAAAATAGACTTTTCAAGCGGGCTCTCAATAATCTAAATGTAAGTAGCAGACATGAACTTTCAGGATGTGATTTTAAAACTGGAGAAGTACTGGGGGTCGCGCGACTGCGTCATCCACCAGCCGTACGATATCGAGGCGGGAGCCGGCACCTTCAACCCGGCGACCTTCTTCCGCGTTCTGGGACCGGAACCGTATCGCGCGGCTTATGTCGAGCCGTCACGCCGTCCGACCGACGGGCGTTACGGAGAGAATCCCAACCGCCTGCAACATTACTACCAGTATCAGGTGATCCTCAAACCTTCGCCGCAGGACGTGCAGGCGCAATACCTCGACAGCCTCAAGGCGCTGGGCATCGATCCCCTCAAGCACGACATCCGTTTTGTCGAGGACGATTGGGAGTCGCCCACTCTCGGCGCATGGGGTCTGGGATGGGAGGTGTGGCTGGACGGCATGGAGATCACCCAGTTCACCTACTTCCAGCAGGTGGGAGGCATCGACCTCGATCCGGTGTCGGTGGAGCTGACCTACGGGCTGGAGCGCATCACCATGTACCTGCAAAACGTCGACAACGTGTACGACCTGCAATGGAACGACACGGTCAAGTACGGCCACGTGCATCTGGAAACGGAGAAGCAGTTTTCGAAGTACAATTTCGAGGTTTCGGACAAGGACCGGCTGTTCCAGTGGTTCGATATGTACGAGGCCGAAGCCAAGGCTCTGCTGGAGCAGGACCTGATCCTGCCCGCCTACGACTACACCCTGAAATGCTCGCACGCCTTCAATCTACTGGACGCACGCGGAGCCATCAGCGTGACCGAGCGCACCGGCTTCATCGGGCGGGTTCGTAAACTGGCGCGACTGTGCGCCGAAGGCTACGTCCGCCAACGCGAAGACCTCGGCCATCCCCTCATCGCGTAAACTCAGCGCACAAAAAAACCGGGTCGGCGTTGGCCGGGACCCGGTTATTCACATAATTTCATTGTGCGTTCGGACGAAAAAAGTTTGAACCAAATCCAGAAAGCATCGCGCGACGTGAGTAAATTCGCCCTCCGCGCCAGCGTGACGCTGGACCCAAATTTTTCGATGGCGCTCAACGATCATCGTTCGCAGGCACCCGTCCGCCAGCACCCTCCCCTGGAAAGAGGCGCGGAGGAGTAGTGGTGCCGAGCAACTGAAGAGACTCGCCGCAAACCGCAGGCACTCTGTCCGTCGTCAGCAAACTGCCCCTACGGCGTGAGCAAATTCGCCCTCCGCGGAGGAGGAGTGGTGCCGAAGAGAGGACTCGAACCTCCACAGGGTTGCCCCCACATGGACCTGAACCATGCGTGTCTACCAATTCCACCACTTCGGCTTTCGAGGTGACGCTTAAAATATCACACCCATCTCAAAATTGTGAAAGTATTTTTGCACCGCAGGAATTAATCCTTGTATTGAAAGTCATTGTTAACCGGAATCACGGTTTCCTTCTAACCTGTTCATTTAGTTGACTCTATATGGGTAATCGCCCTTGCTTTTGGAAGCCGACTATCAGATAATCGCTGCGACTTGAGGCCGACGGCACAAAGATTCTGAAAATTTTTTTCCCGGGGGGGAATATGTTTCCTGCTAGCTCACGTTCCAAGAATAGCGCCGCGCAAGAACCCGTTTTCATCGTCTCGCACTCGAAACAGGAAAAAATCTGCAAAGAAGTGTACGGCTATCTGATCCGCAAAAAGATCCAGAAACTGAAGGAAGCGGTCCTGCAATTCAATACCCTCCTCAAGCAGATTCTTCAATAGCCTGACTTCAGTCCTCTTCGCCAATGTCCACCAGCTTCCTCACGGAAATGTGGTCGTGAAGAATGAAATAAACACCGCCCAAAATGATTACCGCGAAGTTCACGCCCCACGCAACGAATCCCAGACTCACTGTCGCCACCTCTGCTTCGCCCATGATCTCATGCAGGGCAATCAACACACCGGCATTGAACGATCCCAGAAACGCGGGCGTGGGCAGTACCGTGATCAAAATACAGACCATCACCGTCAGCAAGATCAGCGACGCCACGGATTTATCCTGCAGGTTGTAGGCCCAGTACAGGGGATAATATTGCAGGACAATCAGCCCCCACACCCCCACCGTCGCCACTCCGATAAATATCAGCGCTCTTAAACTCCGGAACACTCCCAACCCCTGGCTGAAGGTTTCCGTCATTAAAATCAATTTGAGTTGCCACTTCTCGGGAAACGGCCGAACCAGCCAGTGCGCCAGCGCCATCGCTTTTTCATTATGAAACGTCAGCAGATAGATGAACGCAATCAAAACCAGTACCAGCGCCAGGCTGATTATTCCGAATTGGAACGCCAGGTCTTTGATCGAGATTCCCGACCACGCGATGTTGCCATCAAAGATATCTCCATGAAACACCAGAATCCACGAGAACAGAAACAACAGCAGAATCATATCGAACAACCGCTCAACCACAATGGTGGCGAGCGAACTGGCGAAGGACAACTCGAATTTTTTTCCCAGCAGATAGGCGCGGACCAGCTCTCCCGCGCGCGCTGGCAGGACACCGGCCATGAACCCGACCATGAGCGGCGAAAACAAGTCCCACGTCTTCACTTCCTTGATCGGCAAGAGGAGCACCCGCCAGCGAATCGCCCGCGCCACATACGTCAGGCACATCAATACAAACGTAGGCAGGAGCCAGATATAATTGACGTGTCGAAACGACTCCATCAACTCGGAGACGGATACGTTACGCATCGTGTAATAAACCGCAACTATGGCAACGATCAGCCCGACAATCAATTGTCCGGATTTTTTCAAAGTGGGTTCCTGGATAAAATAATTTTAGCGGTGGCAATATCCTTCTGGATCTGTTTGACAAGATCCTCCGCCGATTCAAATTGGATTTCCCCACGAATCCGTTCGATGAAAGTCACCTCAATTTCCTCTCCGTAAATGGTGTCGCCAAAATCGAAAATGTGCACCTCCACACTCAACCGGTCCCGGTTGAACGTCGGGTTGAAGCCGATGTTGGCCACACCCGAATACACCACATTTTCCGAGGTCACGTAAACCGCATAGACCCCGACGCCGGGAATTTTCACCTTGCTGGTATCAATGTTGGCGGTGGGGAACCCGATCCCGCGACCGGTCTTGTGCCCGTGCACGACCGGTCCCTGAATGGAGTAATAGCGGCCCAGAAAATCGCGCGCGCGGATCATCTCCCCCTCTTCGATCAATTCCCGGACATAGGAACTGCCCACCCGGTGCTCGTCAAATTGCACCGGATCAATCACGTGCACTTTAAAGTGAAACTCCTCGCCCATTTTTTTCAGATAAGTGATGGTGCCCTCGCGTCCCCGGCCGAACGCGTAATCGTAACCGACCACGATCTCCTTCACGCCGATCTTGCCGACCAGAATATTTTCGGCAAATTCCCGCGGTTGCTGGTCGGCAAACCCCTGGTTGAAATCCGCACAGATGACCTGATCGATGCCGCACTGTTCGATCAGTTCCATTTTCTTGCGGAAGCTCGTCAATAAAGGCGGCGCCTTTTCCGGCGCGATGATTTTCAACGGGTGCGGTTCAAACGTGAATACGATACCGGTGCCGTTGTGCTCACGGGCGATCTCCGCCACCCGGCGGAAGATGATCTGGTGCCCCAGATGCACGCCGTCGAAGTTACCGATCGTCATCACCGGGTACGGACCGGGATCGGGGATATGTTTGGTGCCGCGAATGATTTTCATAATGGGATTAAGCCTAAAAGAAAAAACAGAAGCCGGGCAAGGCCCGCTCCTGCCCGGAGGGGGGAAAGGCTGACCGTTAACGGAAACCGAAAAACCCCAGAGCGCAAGCGGGGATTCCCCGCTGATAATTTGCTGACTGGTAACGGCAACCAATAATCCCTGAGCGCATTTCAGAATTTGGGTCCAGCGTCACGCTGGCCTTATTTCAGGGTAGCCAAGATAGCTTGAGGTGTCAATTGGCGATCAGTAGACCCACGCCGCCGCCCACCGCAAACAGCACAAACGCCAGCAGTGTATTCACCTGCGCCGGAACCAGACGTTGCGCGTGATCGTAATCCACCCACAACAGCCGGGCCGCCATAAACGCCGGGAGAAACGCGATACCCGCGATCCAGACACTGCGCGGAAAACCGATCAGCGGCAATTCGGCCAGCAAAATGCCCGCTGTCACCATAATCATGGCAAACACCCGGCTGGCCTTTCGCGGTCCCATGCGGACCACCAGTGTTTTCTTATTCGCCTTTCGGTCGGCGTGGACATCGGGAAATTCGTTGATCCAGAGAAACGCTCCGATGAGCAATCCGAGAGGCGCGGCCAGTGCAACCACCTGCGGAGTCACGGTGCCCTGTTGCACCAGATACATGCCACAGCAAATCAACGGCCCGTAACAAAACGCGACGGTCACCTCGCCCAGTCCCCGATACGCCAACCTCAGCGGAGCGCCGTTATAAAAGTAAGCCGCGCCCACGCCGATCACCCCCAGCCACAGGACTAGCGGCTCGCGGTACACAACGATGACTAGCCCGATCGCAATACCGAGGAGGTAGGTAACCGCCGCGATGCCGATGGTCTGCCCGCGCGTGAGCAGTCCTTCGACCAGCACCCGCTTGCCGCCCGAGAAAGGCGTCAAATGTTCGGGAGCCACGCCGGGGTCCGTCCCGGAATCGAAATCGAAGATTTCGCCCGAGGCATTTTTCGCGACTTCAATGCAGAAGATACCCAATACGGTGAGCGCCAGCCATCCCCAGTGCAGAGGTCCCTTGGCCGCCGCGGCACAGGCACCGAGAAAGAGCGAAGCCATGGAAGCCAGAGAAATTTTGGGATCGGCGAGACGCCAAACCCCGGATGCAAAGTTCGTTGCCATAATGGTTCCGGTGCCTCCTGTGGAAGGGTGGGTACGCTGGAAACTATTGATTCATGGTAGCCAAGAAGGGTTGAGGTGTCAAATACGGCCTACTTCAGTCCCCCCTTGCCGATGGTGCGGGAGTTTGATATGATCGGCCTATATACGAATATTAACCCCACGAGGGTGCGCTATGTTTGATATCGGTTTTTTCGAAATCATGATTATTATGGTGATCGGCGTGATCGTGATCGGTCCCAAAAACCTCCCAAGACTGGCGAAAGGGATCGGCCGGGGCTGGGGCGAGTTTCAGAAAACGTTCAACGACCTGAAACAGGACGTGCTCAATGAAACCGAAGGCGTGAAACAAACGGTCGGCATCGACCAACTCGAACAGGAAGTCTCCGCCGCGACCAAGGTGGATGTCGATGTCAACCTCGACCTGAACGACGAACCGGATATTAAACCCGACCAGAACTGAACCTCCTGCCCGGAGGGGGAAATTGCTGACGGCTACTGGCAAGCGAAAGTCGCTGGGTGCCACTTTGTTTCGCTCAGAATGACAATAAATGTCTCTTTGTCATTCTGAGGAGCGATAGCGACGAAGAATCTATGTTTGCGCACTCCATAAGTGGAACCATTCCCCCTTACCCTGGTACACCATCTTCCTATGCTGAGCACCCCTACCCTGCATCCGTTTTTCTCGCATTTTCCACCGGCCCTGTTTTTGGCGGGACTGGTGATGCTGGGCCTCGCGCGACGCCGTCCCGATTCACGTTGGGTTCGGGGAGCCTGTATGAATTTCAGTATGGGATTATTGATGGCGGTGCTTGCGATCTTGACCGGCATGTTTGCCGCTGACCTTTCGCAATGGCCGATTGTCGAAGTGGAGGGGCATCAAGGGTATTCGTTCTTAACGGTTACGGCTTACATCTTCTGCACGATCTACGTATACACCCAACCCTTCAAACCGGCGGCTCTGTTTTTTTACGGGATCGCGTTACTGTCGATAGGCGCCACCGCCTGGTCCGGTTACCAGTTGGTGTTTCATTGAACCGGAGTCGGCGCAGGCAGGCCGAACCGATGCACCAGTTCCCCGCCACAGTAGCCCGTCGCCAGCACGCTTGCCAACCCCACGCCCAACAGCGAGAAGTATAAAACCCGCACCCATTGCTTTTTGCGGTAACGCGCCGCAACCAGAGCCAGACTGAAGATCACCACCGTCGAACAGGCGAAGAGGATATGGTAAGACAAAAATTTCCGCATCTGGGTTTTGACTTCCGGACTGACCCGCGGATCGGCTTCGGAAAAAATATCGCTCAGTCCGATGACGCCCAGAAACCCGACGATCACCGCGGTGGCGGCAAACGCCAGACCCAGACGGATGTTAAGCCCACCCGCCGTCCGTGCTGACTCTTCATTTTGCAGTTTGCCGTAAAACTCGAATATCACCCCGGCCACTAGCAGGGCGACGGCGAAGGGAACCAGCAAGGGATGTAGTTGGGCAAAAAAGGCCATAATGTATTACGAAGGAGTTTTGGACGGTCGTGGCGCTTTGTGGAAAAGTTCTCCCAGCAATATCCCCGCCGCGACCGATGCGTTCAGGGATTCCATATCCCCGGCTCCGGGAATGTGCACCAGCGTGTCGCAACGTTTCTTAACCGCATCGGAGAGGCCTTCCTTCTCGTTGCCGACGACCATGACGCACGGGTATCTGAGTTTCGTATCGTAAAGACTTTTCTTGGCAGAGGCGTCGGCTCCGGCGATAAACACGCCTTGCGCTTTCAATTCCCGCAAGATGGACGGCAGGCTTTTGCATTCGTACAACGGCACCATTTCCAGTGCCCCTTCCGCCATCCGCACGGCAGACGAATTCACCGCCGTGGCGTTTTCACCCAATCCGACCAGCAATCCTTCCGCTCCAAAGTAGGCGCACGATCTGAGAATAGCGCCGACATTATGTGAATTTTCCACCCGGTCCAGCGCCAGAACGAATTGATGTTTCGGAAGCCCCGCCTTCACCCACTCGTGGACCGAGGGTTGTTTCAGAGGCGTCACCACCATCACATACCCTTCGTGATGCACGCTGGACGCAACCTTGTTCAGCGATTCCTGATCCAACTTGCGGTAGGGCAATTTGTGATTGTGACACCACTCCTTGACCTTGCTTAGTTGATGCGACCGTTCTTTACTGAAGAAGACACGCAAAATATCCTGCGGCCGGGTTTCGAAAACCCGTTGACAGGCGTTCCATCCATAGACCGTGAATTCTCTTTGCTTGAGAGATGAACGTGACGATCCAGCATAGGGAGGCTTCTTATCAGGGACGGTTTTTTTTGGAGGGACTTGAGACAACGAGTTGTTCTTTCGTAAAAAGGCGATCCCTGAACGTCAGGGGCAATTCGATCTGGGAGTTACCGGATGAAACTGCTCAACCGATTATTCACCTCGTCCAACCGGGTGATGACCAGATCGATTATCTGATCCTTGATTTTAATTACTGTTTCCGGAGCCAGCTGGTCCACCAGCTGGTGGTCCACCTTGAAGACCGTGACATCGTTGTCCGCCACGATAGAGCTGGAGCGCGGCTTTTTGGCTTTCATGGTGATTTCTCCGAATATGGCCCCCGGCACCAACTGAGCCAGAGAAACTTCCTCGGGATAATTGCGCGTCACGCTGACTTGCCCTTCCAACAGCACAAAAAATCCGTAATCCACCTCATCCTCTTTAAGAATTTTTTCCTGAGGTTTGAATTGCATCCAATGATTTTTATGGGAGATCAAAACTTCGTGATCCGCTTTATCCATCTCCTTGAAAAATGGGGTTTCACCCATGAGTTTGATGAGTTTATCTTTATTCATCATCAGTATCCATATAAGTTAATATCGGTATACTATAATTGTAAAGTTAAACTCCCTCAAAAACCACAACCCAATAGAAATACTTTCAGCCGATTTCCCGGCTCTCAACCGTGCCCACCCATCATAAACGCTTCCGACTCGCTAAACCGGGGAACCGGCAAATCGTCCACATTCGAGAAAAACTCCTCCGCTCTCTCCAACACCTCATGGGTGGTGGGTGTCTGAAACATGGTGCCGCGAAAGGCTGCGGCTCCCGGATACCCAAAGGCCAGCCAAACCGCCAGCTTGCGGAGATACAGCAGGGTGCGCCGGGTATCATACTGCGGCCTCAACAGTTCATGGAAACGGTGGAGCAGTGCCCTCCGGGTCGGGTTTAGCGTCTCTCCCAGCTCACCCGTGCATTGTTTGAAAATCCACGGATTGCGTAGCGCGCCCCGGCCGATCATCACCGCGTCCATTCCCGTTTCCTTCAGCAGGGTTTGGGCCCGCTCGGCATCGCGAATATCTCCGTTGCCGATGATGGGGAGCGTGGTGCGTTGTTTGACCTCGGCCATCAGATCCCAGTCCGCCAAGCCATCATAACCCTGCACACGGGTGCGCCCGTGAATGGCGACCCATTCGCAACCGGCATTTTGCGCGGCGGCGACACACTCGTGGATGGTTAATTCTTCTTCATTCCAACCGGTGCGCATTTTGACAGTGAGAGGCAACTCAATGTTCCGTTTAATTTTTGTCAGAAAAGATTCCAGGTAAGCGGGATCGCGCATCAATGCCGAGCCGCAACCTTTTTGCACAACCTTCCTCACCGGGCAACCGAGATTGATATCCAGAAAATCCGCGCCTTGCTCCTGAACCAGATGCGCGACCTTGATAAAATCATCGGCGTAGTCCCCAAACAATTGCAGGCCCACCAACGTGCCGGGGTTTTTATGAATCTCTATCATCCGCTTGGTTTTTTCCGAATTGAACACCAGTCCTTTGGCCGAGACCAGCTCGGAGACCAGAACGCCCGCGCCCATTTCATCCATCAACTGCCGGTAGCAAACATCGGTAATGCCGGACATCGGCGCCATCCAGTAAGCGTTGCGGGCACGGTCAATCAGTCGCCCACCTTTCACAGGAGCGGTGGTTCCGTTCGGTTTTTCTTTTAAAGCATCCTGATTCATTTCCATCTCGTTATTATAAAAGAAAAGATTGCGATAACCTCTTTCATTCTATCTTTACTTTTGTAGTTGCTCGATTCATCGAGCTGTTTTAAACAAACCCAACACAGATTCTTCGCTAACGCTCAGAATGACAGAAAGAGAGGTCTTGTCATCCTGAGGAGCCACTGGCAGAGCCTGTCCTGAGCCTGTCGAAGGAAAGGATCTGTGTTTTAAAGAGAGCCTCATAAATGAGGCAACTATAAAACATTAAAAGCAACCCCACCTCAGTCCTCCCCTTGGTAAGGGGAGGAGGAATAAGGTCAAATCCTGTTCATCCTGCTGATCCTGTCTAAAGTATTTCGTCTTACTTTCCTATGACATCCCAATAAAGTTGAAATGGATTCTTCGACTGTATCTTGCGCTCAAGAGTATTTTTTTACAGTCAACCTTTAGCCAGCTTCCTCTCCCTGTCAAGGGAGGCATCCCAATACGGCTGAAAATGTTCGGGCCATGGAGCCTGCAGATTGATCTCGCCGTCGACTCCGTTAAATCGTAACCGGTGGGCGTGCAACCCGTAGCGATGCGCGTCGTCTGTGCGCTGACCATACACCGGGTCATTGACCACCGGCAGGCCCACGCTGGCCAGATGCACGCGAATCTGATTGGTTCTGCCGGAACGGGGAAACGCTTTGAGTAAGGTTCTGCCGTCCAGCGAGCTCAATTCTTCAAAATGAGTGACCGCCTCTTTCGGGTTTTGGGTCTGATAGCCCACTGCCCGCGCCGAGCCAACGACTCTGCCGATGGGTGCATCGACCATAAAAATTTTTTGAGGAGGAATGCCCTCGACCAGCGCCAGGTATTCCTTATCGACCCGATTCTGCTCGAACTCCCGCATCAAATGCGTGGCCACTTGTTTCGATTTGGCGAACACCACCAGACCCGTGGTGAGAGCGTCCAGCCGCTGAACCGGGCGGGGTATCTCGTCTGGATACGCTTCCTTCAAAATCTCGGTCATACTGTTTTTAAAATAACGTCCGCTGGGATGCACGGCCAAAGGCGCACCCTTGTTGAACACGCGGATCGCATCATCCTCATACACCACATCCAGAGTGCGATCAGCGGGGGGCTCTTCGCGGACTCCCATGCGGGTCACAATGTAATCGTGTTGTTTGAGAAGTAACTCCGGGTCCACGCGTTCGCCATTGACGGTGATCCGTCCGTCGAGAATGCGTTCTTGCCACTCCTCCGGGCTCAGGTAGGGAAACCGTTCGCTAAAGTAACCGACGACGGTATATCCGAAGTATTTGCCTGGGAGATACGATTCGTAAATTTGCTCGGCAGGAGGAGGACGATACAATTTCACCATGCCATGACCTCAAAAACTGAAGAAAATAGAACAACAGTGGCTCCCCTCCTTGGTAAGGAGGGGACTCAGGGGAGGTTATGATAAATTCTATCTTGTTTTGAGCTCATTCAGTGATTCAGTCAAAACCAACCCCACCTGTATCCTCCCCTTAGTAAGGGGAGGAATATTTTAGTGTCTGCGTTATACAAAGGTCTCCACACAACGGTTTGGCAACGGGAGTCAATTGTTCCTGGGATCGACCGGGGCGTGCAACAGGTATTCATAATCCTTGCCCAGAGATTGGACCACCTTCGGCCAGATATGCTGTTCCGGTGAGGTAAACACGAACGGGTCCGTGGCATCGCAGGTCAACCAACTGCATTGATCCATTTCTCCCGCCAACTGACCGGAACCCCAACCGGAATACCCCATGTAAAACCGGAGGTCCTCATTCGGGTTGGGCAAGTCCGGCAGAACTGCTTCCAGCGCATCCCAACTCACCCCCATATAAACGCCGGGACACACTTCCTCCATTTCCGGCAGGGGCCGGGAAGACCGGCACAAATAAAACACCTGAGAGGGAGCCACCGGGCCGCCGATGAATACCTCGCCCTCGTAACCCGCCAACAATTCCGAGGAGGCGAATACTTCGGTCGATTTCAATCCGGAATTCCGGTTGATGACCAGACCAAACGATCCCTGTTCGTCGTGGTTGCACAGCAGAACCACCGTCCGCGAAAAATTAGGGTCCGGTAAAACGGGGTTGGCGATTAAGAAGGATCCTTTACTGTATGAACCGTTTTCCATAGCGAAATATTAAAATAGTGAGGCCAGCTGTGCCGACTAAATATTCAGTGATTGCAGTTTTTTGAAATTGGGACCCTGCCGGGCGGTTTCCCTGCCCTCACGGGTGCCAAAATTATTGTCCAGGTAAAGAGCGACCAGATTGGGGAATCGACTCGAATTGGACAACGCGATATAACCGTCGTCCCCAATTTCATTCTGGGCAAGATCCATTTCCTCGAGTTTCTCCAACTCATTTTCCTCGGCCAGGACTTTGGCCCCCTCATCCTTCAGGTAATTGCGATACAGATTGAGGGTTTTCAATTTTTTGAGAATTTTGGATTTGATGATCGTGCGAACCCCTTCCGTGCCCAGATCGTTGCCGCCCAGCTCCAGCCAGTTGAGCTTGGCGAAAACCTCGTTTTCGGCCAGATAATGGGCACCGATATCGCCAATTTTATTGCCGCCCAGATTCAAGCGCTTGATCTTGGTAATCCGGGGATCTTGACCGATGACCTCCAGGCCGTTGATTCCGACGCAACAGCCTTTAAGATCCAATTCCCGCTGGTTTTCTGAAAGTCGGTCATCCACCACCTTGGTCATGGCTTCGACCAGTTTCTGCCCTGTATAGTTACAAGGCTCGTCTGTATCGTAGATCTTAATTCCGCTTAAAGAAGGCATAACACCTCAAATTTCTGGTTTTTATAATGATTCCTATCGCCCGATTCTAACTCACAAATGCATAAATATTTCACAAAATCGGGGTATTAGGGGCAAAATACACGTTTTCAATTGGGTGCGGACAGGCTATTATAATGTTGACAGAAAATCAATATAATTTAAAATCGCCTGTTTACTCGGAGATTCTATGGAACTGGATTTTGAAAAAATGGGGGGCCTCGTCCCTGCGATCATACAGGACCATGCCACGGGCAAGGTGCTGATGCTGGCCTATATGAACAAAATCGCCTGGGAAAAAACCCTGGAAACAGGAAAGGCCTGGTTTTACAGCCGGTCGCGCGACAAGCAATGGATGAAGGGCGAGGAAAGCGGCAACGTACAGGTGGTGAAGGAAGTGTTCGTCGACTGCGATGATGATACCGTCCTCCTCAAAGTCGAGCAGGTGGGCAAAGCCGCCTGCCACAAAGGCTACACCAGTTGTTTCTTCCGCAAGCTTAATGGCGAAATCACCACGGTTGAAGAAAAAGTATTCGATCCGGATAAAGTCTATAAAAAGTAACGTCAACCTTAAATAGGGCAGGTAAGAATTAATGAGCGGCAATGTTTTGAAGTTAGGGATTCCAAAAGGCAGTCTGGAAGAGGCAACGGTCAATCTGTTCGCCAAGGCAGGGTATCAGATCAAAATCAGCAGTCGTTCTTATTTCCCCAGCATCGACGATGACGAAATCGAGTGCATGTTGATTCGCGCGCAGGAAATCGCCCGTTACGTGGCCGATGGCGTGCTGGATGCCGGACTCACCGGCAAGGACTGGGTTCAGGAAAACCGTGTGGATGTAGAAGATGTCGCCGATCTGGTGTACTCCAAAGTGTCGGCGCGACCGGTCCGTTGGGTGCTCGCAGTGCCCAATGATTCACCCATCAAAACGGTCAAGGATCTGCAGGGCAAACGCATTGCGACAGAGGTTGTCAACATGACCACGGACTATCTGAAGAAACACGGCGTGACCGCCTCGGTTGAATTTTCCTGGGGCGCCACCGAGGTGAAACCTCCGAAGCTGGCCGATGCCATCGTGGAAGTCACGGAAACCGGCAATTCCCTGCGGGCCAACAACCTCAGAATCCTGGATACCCTGATGGAATCGAACACCAAGTTCATCATGAACAAGGATTCCGCCAAGGACGAGTGGAAGAAAAATAAAGTCGACCGCCTGGTCCTCATGTTGAACGGCGCCATGGCCGCCAATAAAAAGGTGGGGATGCTGATGAACGTTCCCAAAAAATGCCTGGACGCAGTGATGAAAATTCTGCCGCCGCAATTGAAACCCACCCTCGCCAATTTAACTGATGAAAACTGGGTGGCCCTGACGGTTATCCTTGAGGAGAAACTGGTACGCGAAATCGTGCCGGACTTAAAAAGTGCTGGCGCGGAAGATATCGTCGAATTTCCGCTAAATAAAATTATCCATTAAACTCAGGAAACCCCTTGGCTAATAAAAAAAACAACCCGAATCCGGACTCTGAGAAACCCGACTCAACTCCCGAAAAATCTAAACGCCCTGCAGAAGAACCGGAAGTCGTTCCTTCCCAGGAATCTTTTCCACCCGCTCTGGCCTCTTCAAAATCCAAAAAGGAAAAAAAGTCTTCCGGCCTCTGGGGCATTGTACTTTTCTTTTTCCTGATCATTGCGGGAGGTATTGGGGCCGGCGGATATTATCTGTATCAGGAGCAGATGAAATTTCAAAACGAGACCTTCGCCAAGCTCTCTCAACTGGAAGCTCAGTTGAGCGCGTTGGATACCGAAGCGGATCAGGCCCGCCAAAACAAACAGTCGATCGATGCCCTGAATCAGGAATTACAGAAATTTAAAACGGATATCGATATCACCCTGAAGTCTCACCAAAATTCGCTGACCACTCTCGACGAAGATGTGATGCGACTCAAGGAAAAAGTTGTCCTTCCCGCGCAAGCGCCGCCGGTGCCGCCTTCTTTTGAAGACGGGACAGACACCGAGGCTGGACCGGTAAAACTCTTTCCGGAAAATCAGGATGAAGAGGTTCTAGAGGATATCGAACAAGACAACCCAAATCATGAGTCGCAGAAGTTTGTGGAATGGATGGAAAATTTCTTCGCCGCTATCTGGAACTGGCTCACCGGTTTGTTCAAATAAAGTCCTTATCTGATCGTTCCCGTTAACAAGGTGAGCCCTCCGTAACCTGGAAGAATTACCTTGCTTTCGAAGATCGGGATAAACCCTAACTCCATTTTTTAACGGAAACACCGATTCTTCGCTCGACTTCGTTCCGCTCAGAATGACCGAGAGATACCTATTGCCATTCTGAGGAGCCAGGGAAGAGCCTGCCCTGAGCCTGCCGAAAGAAGGAAAGAATCTACGTTTCAGCTCTCTGAATCAAATCTCAACGAACCGGATCATTTCCTTCTGGTCGAGCACGCCCTTTTCAAAACAAACGTCGCGGAAATGCTGAAGCCCGATCATTTCGTCTTTACCCAGATCGTAGATGATTTTGGCCGACAGGTAGTCGTGGCAGGTTTCAAAAGCAATCCCTGATTGTTTCGACAGGGTTTGCGCGATACTCTCAATTCGTGACAGCCCCTCCCGTTTCGCCTCCTGAACCGTCGTCAGAAATTCCTGATCCAACTGAGTTTCCGGCCGCACCGCCACAACCGCATGAACAAAGGTTTTCCCGGTTTGCTTGAACCACTGTTCGCTCAGGTCAACAATTTGAAGATTGGGAAAATCGGACCGCAAGCCAAACGCCGGGTCACCGATGATGAGGGCGGCATCGTGATTCTTCAACATTGCTCTCGGATTGGGATCGGTGGTTTCCAAAAATACGTTCCGGGGGAACACCTCTCCGAACAATATCTGAAGCAACGCGGCGGAGGTTCGGGACCGGGCATCGAGCGCAATGGATTGCACTTCTGCCAGCGGCAGGTGGGACGCCAACAACACGGTATCCACCGGGCCCCGGGAAGCCACAGCAATATCCGGAAACAGGCGGTATTGCCCTGCACCTTTCAGATATTCAATTGAGGGAACCATTGCCAGGTCCAGCTCTCCCGCTCTCAACTGCTCAGCAAGGCTGGCTGGAGACCCGGTGACCAGGGTGGCTCCCAGTTGCTGTTCCTTCTCTTTGAGAGGAACCAGTAGAGGCTGGGCATTGATGAAGTCATGAAAACCAAATTTCAACTTCTTTCCCGCCATGTGGACTTCCCTTTAAAATAAAAAACCGGGATGGAGAAACTCCATCCCGGTGAGAACTTTCGCGACTCTTAGATAAAGAGCGGCGCCAAAACCAGAGAAACAATCGACATCAGTTTGATGAGGATGTTCATCGCAGGTCCCGACGTGTCTTTCAGCGGATCGCCGACGGTGTCACCCACAACCGTGGCCTTGTGCGCTTCAGACCCTTTACCGCCCAGATTGCCAGCCTCGACATACTTCTTGGCGTTGTCCCAGGCACCGCCGCCATTGGACATGAACAGGGCCAACAGGACACCGGACAACGTCGCACCGACCAGCATCCCACCCAGAGCTTCCTTACCCATCAGAAAACCGATGAGGATCGGCATGAGGAACGCGATAACTCCCGGTAGCACCATTTCCCGCAGGGCGGCCTGGGTGCTGATGTCAACACACTTTGCAGTATCGGGTTTACCGGTACCTTCCAGCAAACCGGGGATTTCCCTGAATTGTCGGCGAATTTCTTCGATCATGATGAACGCGCCTTTGCCGACGGACGTCATGGTAATGGACGCTACCAGATACGGCACCATACCACCGATCAACAAACCGATAATGACCTTGGTGGAGGTGATGTCGATGGATGTAATTCCCGCCGCTTGCGTGTACGCTGAAAACAGAGCCAACGCGGTTAGCGCTGCGGAACCGATGGCGAATCCCTTACCGATGGCGGCGGTGGTGTTACCCAACGCGTCGAGGCCGTCGGTGATTTTGCGGGTGTCTTCACCCAGACCTGCCATTTCAGAAATGCCGCCGGCGTTATCGGCGATCGGTCCATAGGCGTCGACTGACATGGTGATTCCAACGGTAGCCAACATTCCAACAGCCGCCAGGGCCACACCGTATAGATCGGCGGAATAAGCACCGACGAAAATAGCCAGACAGATAATCAGAATGGGAGCGACACAACTTTCCATGGCCACGGCCAATCCGGTAATCATAACGGTTGCAACGCCGGTCTGACTCGATTCTGCGATTTTGACAACAGGTTTACCCGCTGTGTAATATTCAGTGATCAAACCGATTGCGATACCCGCGAAACACCCGAACGCCAGCGCGACGAATACACCCATCGGCAAACCCATGACCGTGATAGCGATGAATCCGGCCAGCAGAAGAACACCGGCGCTGATGAAGGTGGAATAACGCAGAACATCCGCCGGGTCCATATTGGACATGATGCGGATGGAACGGATACCGATGATGGATGCAAGGAGTCCCGCCATGGAGATGATGATGGGCAATGCCATGTACTGTATTCTAAGGACCTCCATACTGGCGGCAATGGCGATGGTCGCGATCATGGAACCGACGTAGGATTCAAAAATATCCGCGCCCAGACCCGCCGTGTCACCCACGCAGTCGCCCACGTTATCGGCGATGACGCCGGGGTTACGGGGGTCATCTTCAGGAATACCGGCTTCCACTTTACCGACGAGATCGGATCCGACATCGGCAATTTTGGTATAGATACCGCCGCCGACACGGGCAAACAAAGCGATGGAACTGGCACCCATGGCAAATCCGCTGATGACGCTGGCGTTGTCGCCGCGTCCGAACAACAGGAACAATCCGCCGACACCAATCAAACCGAGACTGGCCACACACAGGCCCATCACGGCTCCACCGTTAAACGCAACATCAAGAGCTTTGGCCTGACCAGAATCGTTGGCGGCCTGCGCGGTGCGCACGTTGGCGGTGGTGGCGGCGTTCATGCCAAAAAATCCAGCGGCCATGGAGCAAACAGCTCCTAAAAGGTAAGCCACGCCCGTCCAGATCCCGACCCAGATTCCCTGCTGTTGGCCGATAAAAATCACCAACAGGACAAACACGCCCCCAACAAAATATGTCAGAATACGATATTCCCGGGAGAGAAACACCATGGCGCCTTCGTGGATGGATTCGGCGATTTCGACCATTTTCTCGCTACCTTCCGGCTGGTCGTCGACATACTCATAAACCTTCCATGCGATGGCCAGTCCGAATAATCCAAAGATCGGACTCAGGTAGACAAAATTATGCGATGCCTGAAAAATCGCAAACACCAAATACAAACCCACGGCAACAGCAATGAAAAAAAGCTCCCCTTTGTATTCCTTAATCATTCTGGTTGTTCCTCCGTTTATTGAGATTTCTTGTTGAGTTCCTTCAGAGTTTCTTCAATCCCGCGCACCGCGTCTTCCAGGACTTCGTTGACCTGGGGAATCTCTTCATCGGTGAAAGAGGAAAGCACATATTCGACGACCTCTCCTCCGTCTTCCGGGCGACCCACTCCGATACGGGACCGCGCAAACTCGCCCGTTCCCAACTTTTCAATAATAGAACCAATACCGCCGTGACCGGCGTTGCCACCTTTGAATTTTTTTTTGATCTTTCCCAGAGGCAAATCGATCTCGTCATGAACGACGATCATCCGCTCCGGAGGAATGTGCAAAGCATTCAGAAGCGCTTTGGCGGCCACTCCGCTTTTATTCATATACGTCATGGCCTTGGCGACAACAACGGGGCATCCTTCCACTTCACCCCGGCCACTCAGAGCCTGGTGTTGATGCTGATTCAGTTTTATCCGATATTTTTCGGCCAGGGTATCAATAACCAAAAACCCCATATTGTGCCGCGTCAACTCGTAACGCGGACCGGGATTTCCCAACCCTAGAATCAGATACACAGACTCTATTTCTTTTCGGCTTCAGCTGGCTCGCTCTTATCTTCAGCTTTAGCGTCCGTAGCTTCTTCTGCGCCTTCTTCTTCGCCCTCAACCACTTCAGTTGTTGTCTCTGCTTTCACTTTCACTTCATGGACTGAAACTACGGCTTCGGACAGGTGATCTAAAATTTCGATATTCTCCGGCACTTCCAAGTCGGAGATATGAACCACCTGATCGAGTTCTACCTTGGTCATATCGACTTTGAATGACTCAGGAATGTCGCCGGGCAAACATTTGACCTCCACCGTGTGAAGATTCTGTTCGACCATACCACCCAGTTTTTCGCCAGGAGAATCCCCCACCAAAATAACAGGAACGTCCACCTTGATCTCCTGCTTCATATCCACTTCAAGAAAATCGGCATGCTCCCATCCGGGCCGGATGGGATGCTGCTGGTGTTCCTTAACCACCACAACCCGTTTGGATTCGGAATCGCCTTCGATGGCAAGCTCAATCAAGCTGTTGATCCCCTCTTTCTCGATCAACTTTTTTAATTCCTTGGGATTCACCGACAAGCTGACGTTGGTTTTTCCGCCATACACGACAGCCGGTAACATTCCGGTGGCACGTAATTTACGGTTGGCGCCTTTGCCTCGGCCTTCTCTGATTTTTCCTTTCAATGCAACTGCCATTTTACAAATCTCCGTCTGAATCAAATAAGGAACTCACAGACGATTCGCTGTGAATTCTGATGATCGCCTCTCCAAACAAGGGGGCGACCGATAATATTTTAATTTTCCCAACTGCCTCCAACTCCTTCGACAACGGAATGGTGTTGGTGGAAATCACCGATTTGATCGGCGAATTCTGTATCCGTTCTCCAGCCGGCCCAGACAAGACAGGATGGGTGCACAATCCATGCACTTCCGCGGCACCGGCACCGAGCAGGGCGTTGGTGGCTTCAATCAAAGTACCGGCAGTATCGATCATGTCGTCTACGATGACCGCGACTTTGCCTTTGACATCGCCGATAATGTTCATGGCTTTGGCAACATTGGGGCCTTCCCGCCGTTTATCAATAATGGCGAGGGACGTTCCCAAACGTTTGGCGTACGCGCGCGCGCGTTCCACACCACCCGCATCGGGAGAAATAACCACCAGATCTTTGTAATTGAGGTTCTTAATGTATCCGATCAACACGTTAATGGCAAACAAATGATCCACTGGAATGTTAAAAAATCCTTGTATCTGCCCGGCATGCAAATCCATCGTCAACACCCGGTTGGTTCCCGCCGTATGCAGGATGTCGGCGACCAGCTTCGAGGTGATGGGCACCCGGGGCTCGCATTTGCGGTCCTGCCGGGCGTATCCGTAATAGGGGATGACTGCGGTGATGCGCTTGGCCGAGGCGCGTTTGAGCGCGTCGATCATGATGAGCATTTCCATCAAATTCGTGTTTCCGGGGGTGCAGGTGGATTGGATGACAAATACGTCTCCACCACGGACATTTTCCTCGATACGGACAAAAATCTCCTCGTCGGAAAAGGCCTTGATGACCGAATTGCCCATGGGAATGTGCATATAATCGCAGATTTCCTGAGTCAGACCCTGATTGGACCTTCCGGAAAATACCAGAACTCTGCCGTTGTCACCCATTGCTATACGTTCCCCGTTTCACAAATGAATAATTGGCTGGGGCGGGAGGACTCGAACCTCCGAATGCAGGAATCAAAATCCTGTGTCTTAACCGCTTGACGACGCCCCAGTAGTGTGTAAAAAACCCTACTAATATATTAAGTTAATTGCTCTTAACGTTTTGTGTATGTAAAAAATATTCCCTCTTCCCGCTGACCCATGTTCCAGCAGATGCGACCCCAATTCATATATTCTTGGCTAACCGACTGACGAACTCTTAGAGACTTGGCAGGCTTGTGTGGATCAGAGTACCATAACAAACACCGAAGGACCTCTATGAGGCCCGATTTTAGGGATAATTGAGAATTTCTTCCGGCATAAACTCGGAAAAACTGGATACGGTTTCGGTCAGAAACACATCCCATGCCTCCTCACGACATTGGACAAAGGCCTGTTCAGCCGTCTTTGTATCCTCAAAAATCCCGAAGACGGTTGACCCGCTCCCCGATACCAGCGTACCCGCCGCACTCAGAGAGCGCAGTTTCTCCTTAATGCTCTCTACGACAGGAAGCCTTTTAATAACAATGGGTTCCAGATCGTTGTGCAATTGCGCACCCACGCTGATTAT
>JAJDBJ010000001.1 GCA_029261395.1 Nitrospinaceae bacterium | reverse complement strand
GTTGTACACATCTTTAAATCCGGCTTCCTTTAAGATCAAACCCGCCTGATAGGAACGCTGGCCGACATGGCAATACACCACAATGTCCTCCTCAAAAGCCAGTTCCTGAAGACGGTCCACCAACTCGGCCAGTGGGATATGGGTCGAATCCGCAATCGCCGCCATGGAATGCTCCCAATCATCCCGGACATCCAAAAGCAATCCCACCTGTCCGGCATCCAGCCGTTCCTTGAGCTGTATAGGATTTATCTGTTCAACTGAATCCGTCATAGTTCCTCATTTTCAAGACAGGCGCCCGATCGATTATTTACAGGTGTTCCAAATTTGAAAATCCACTGTTACAAAATCGTAATTGGGCAACAAGCATCTGATTCCGTTCCAAAAACCGTTTACATCTTACCCATGAAAATCCTTCATAAACAACGAGTTTCTTAATTGAAAACCAATTGGGCGAGCTTGGCATGTCTCTTGCTTTTATAATAACAACTCACGGAATTGTGGGTTATTTTTCTTCTCCCAAAGTCAGGCATTTTTGTTAGACAGGTTAGCGAAAAAAGGAAGTCACGCACTTTTTTTCCGAGTTGGGCCAACCCTCCCGGCCCTTTCTCGGGCCTGTCTTTCAGCCTTTTCTTCGTTACTTCCCTATTGAAATCCCATCCAGGGCCAAAATATGAACAGTAAAACCAGAAAACAGACCATACCCAACAGGCTCAGCAAAGTTCCTGAAACTATCATCTCCCGAAGCGAAATATGACGGGAGGCGAAGGCCAAAGCCGAAGCGGGTGTGGCAATCGGCAGTATAAATGCAAAGTTACTGGGCAAAATCACCGTCATCGTCGCCACTTCCGGGGAGATTCCGTAATCAAGGCAAAGACTCAAAGCGGGTGGCAATAAAATTGCGATGACCGCCGAATTGCTCATAAACGTGGTGAACAAGGTGGACAGTACCGCCAGGGTCAATAGAAACGCGACAGGAGAGGTGACCGATCCCTGAAACGCTTTCTGCGCCAGCCACAATGCCGCGCCGGAAGAAGCCATCACCTGCCCGAGGGCGATTGCTCCGCCATACATGAGAATAATCGCCCAGTTGACGTGCGGTTCCACCGCTTTCCAGCTAATCAGGTTGAGAGTGAACAACAACACGATCGCCATGATGGAAATGTTGGCGATCCCCAACTGCTCACCAAACCCAAACCAGAAAATCAAGGTCAGGCCCATCACCGCACCCACCCCCATTTCCTGATACGTCACCTTGCCCTGAGCCAGGGATTTTGCATGCAAATCCACCAGCGCGGGTTTGACGTCTTCGATTTCCGGCTTAAACAATAAATTGAGCAGAGCCCATCCGCAGACCAGCAGAAGCACGATCATCGGAAAAGTGAGCTGGCTGTATTGCAGAATCCCGAGAGTGCTCTGCCCATCGGTTCCCTTTTCCAGCATCTCGACCGCCAGCGGCACACGTCCCCCACCCAGCACCGTAGTGGCGCCACCGATGATACATCCCCAGGCCAACGCCAGATACAGCGACTTGGCAAAGGGAGATTTGCCTTTCGGCAGTTTCAGGGCAGAAACAATTTCCGTGACGATGGGGAACAGCATCGCCGCCACGGCATGCTCCGACATGAAACAGGAACTGATCGCTCCGAAAACATAGATGGACGTCATCAGCGTACGCGGCTTATGGCCCCATTTTTCGATGACCCACAAAGACATTCGCCCGCTCAATCCACAGGCAATCATCGACCCGGACAGCACAAACGCTCCCAAAATGAAAAATACCGCCCGATTGCCAAAAAAGGAATACACCTGGGAGGCATCCATAATGCCCATCAGCGGCACTGCGCCAATCACCAACAGGCTGGTCGCTGACAGGGGAATCACGTTACTCGCCCACAGGCAGACGCACAGGAAAAACAGACACAGAACCTTGTACCCCTCGGGGGAGAGTCCTTCAGGAGCGTCCCGGCCCAGCAGGATGAAAAAGCCGATCACGAGCACCGCCACTACAATACCCCGCCGCATGCGGTCAAGGATCACCATCCACAGGGGGCGACGGTCAAAAACCACTTGCCGGGATTCGTCTTTTTCGGATTCGTTGCTCACTGTCATTGGATTAAATTCAAGAGTTTAAAAGGGTTTCAAGCTACCTTAATCACGGGTTCGTTTCAATATTATAACCGCCACCGACGGGTAGGAAGCTGTTTATGGCTCAATTTTGGATAAAAACCTGTTGATTTGGAGATTACTTCGCCTTTTCAAAAAATTTTTGTTCGCTCAGAAACCTTAAAATGTTAATTTAGTATTACACTTGAGGGCTTTTCGTCTAACCACCTCGAAAACTGAACTGCAACCCCCTCCCTACGGAGATTGTATATGGGAATGACCATTACCGAAAAAATCCTGGCGCAACACGCCGGTAAAACATCCGTCTCCCCCGGCGACAACGTCTGGGTCGATGTCGATGTACTGATGACCCATGACGTGTGCGGACCGGGCACCATCGGCATCTTCAAAAAACAATTCGGCCAGAACGCCAAGGTCTGGGACCGGGAAAAAGTCGTGATCATCCCCGATCATTATATTTTCACCGCCGATCCCCACGCCAATCGCAACATCGATATCATCCGCGAATTCGCGAAGGAGCAAAACCTTCCTTATTATTATGATGTCGGCACCGAGAATTACAAGGGCGTTTGTCATGTCGCACTGGCTGAAGAAGGACACAACCGTCCCGGCGAAGTACTGTTCGGCACCGATTCGCATACCTGCACCTCCGGCGCGTTCGGCATGTTCTCCACCGGTATCGGCAACACCGACGCCGCATTCATCCTCGGCACCGGCAAACTGTGGGTCAAGATTCCTGAAACCATGCGTTTCGAATGGACCGGCACCTTTGCGCCCTACATCATGGCGAAGGATATTCTTCTGCACGTGATCGGCGACATCGGATGCGACGGCGCCACCTACCGCACCATGGAATGGGCGGGCGACGCGGTGTATCAATTTTCAATGGAAGAACGCATGACGCTGTGCAACATGGCCATCGAAGCGGGCGGCAAAAATGCCGTGATCGAAGCGGACAACACCACCTTTGAGTACCTGAAAGGCCGCACCGATAAAAAAGGTACGGTGCATCATTCCGACGCCGACGCCAAATACTGTTTCAACAAAACTTACAAGGCCGACGAGTTGGAACCGGTGGTGGCTCAGCCGCACTCGCCGGACAACCGGGCACTGGCGCGGGAATGCAAGAACGTCAAGCTGGACCGGTCGTACATCGGCTCGTGCACCGGTGGCAAGATCACCGACTTCATCGCCGCCGCTGAAATTTTGAACGGCGAAAAGGTGAAGATCGATACTTACATCGTACCGGCTACTGTGGATGTGGAAAAAGCTCTGCAAACTGAAACCATCGACGGCAAAAGCCTGGCGCAGATTTTTGAGGATGCCGGCGCGCGCATCGGCGAGCCGTCCTGCGCCGCCTGTCTCGGCGGACCCAAGGACACGTTTGGCCGGACCCATGGCACGGAAGTGGTGATCTCGACCACCAATCGGAATTTTCCGGGGCGCATGGGATCGAAACAGTCCGCCGTTTACCTCGCGTCGCCCTACACCGCCGCGGCATCGGCACTGACCGGGTACGTGACTGATCCACGGGAATTCATTCCGGCACGCGTATAATTCTTATCGAAGTTTTTTTGAAGGAACCATTGATCCATGAAAAAGAAAATCCAGGGACGCGCTTTCGTATTAGGCAACAACATCGACACCGACCAGATCATCCCCGCCGAGCATCTGGTGTACAGCTTGAGCGATCCGGAGGAAAGCAAAAACTACGGCAAGTTCGCGTTGTCCGGTGTACCGGTGGAAGACTCCGGCCTGCCGAAGGGAAACATTCCGTTCGTGAAGGACGGGCAATACCAGTCCGAATTCAAAATTATCATCGGCGGGTCCAATTTCGGGTGCGGCTCCTCGCGCGAACACGCCCCCGCCTGCATGGAAATCGCCGGCGTTCAGGCGGTGGTGGCGGAAAGTTATGCTCGCATCTTTTACCGCAACTCAATCGACGGCGGATTCTTCATCCCGCTGGAAGCGAAGCAAAAATTGACGGACGAAATCCAAACCGGGGACGAGCTCACCATTGACCTGGAAAACTACACCCTCACCAACGAGACGCAGAACAAAACCTATTCTCTGAATTCTCTCGGCGACGTAATCGAAATCATTGAAGCCGGAAATATTTTCGAATACGCCAAAAAAGCGGGCCTGAGTCCCAGCTGAGGCGGACCTTATGAAGGGAATCCTCGGGCTGATTCTAGTGCTCATCACTCCCCTGCCACTGGGGGCCACGCCGCCCATCCCACCCACGGAAATGATCACCATTGCTTCCGGCGAGTTCACCATGGGAAGCTCTGATAAAGATATCGAGTGGGCGGCGAAAACTTTCTTCTCTGAGTCCCTGGACTATTACCGCGACGAAACCCCGGCACACACCGTTCATTTGAAGGCTTACAAGATAGATAAAACCGAAGTGACCATGGGTCAGTACCGATTGTATATACAACAAACTGGTGCGCCCGCTCCCAAGTTCATAGACAACGAACGATTCAATCAGGACCATCAACCGGTGGTGGGCGTCACCTGGCAGGAAGCGGTGGACTACTGCGCAACGGTGGGGAAACGGCTGCCCACCGAGGCGGAGTGGGAAAAGGCGGCGCGGGGCACCGACGGCCGGGCTTATCCCTGGGGCAACGAACCCGACAAAACCAAGGCCAACGTTCGTGGTAAAATTGACGGCTACCGCTATTCCGCGCCAGTCGGACGCGACCCGTACGGTGCCAGCCCTTACGGCATTCGTGATATGGCCGGCAATGTCTGGGAATGGACGGCGGACTGGTATCAGCCGCACCCGGGGAACACTCATCCCAACGATTTTTACGGAAAACAGTTTCGAGTGATCAAGGGCGGCTCGTGGTTTTCCAACATGGATCTGGCACGGATCGCGGTGCGAGGCAAAAACCTGCCGAATCGCCGCAATAATTATCTCGGCTTCCGGTGCGCAAAATAGTTTAGTGTGGACCTTTCAACAACCGAACTCATAGAGGTAACGTCATGATGAAATTCTGCAAACACTTCGGCCTGCTCGTATTATTGCTGGGACTGCTCCTGCCCGCCTGCCGCTCCGGCTACGATGGCACCACCGGGGCCAGCACTAAAGCGCAAGATCTGCCCAAGATCATCGCGAAGGGTACCAGTGAAGACGGCCTGAGTGTCAGTCTGCAGAATAAAAGGATCGGCGTCAAAGGCATGCGGCTTCTGGCGAAAACGGAAAAGGTTAAAAACGTCCGGTCGCTGGCGTTGAAAACGAACAGACTGGGGGATGACGGCGTGGCTATCCTGTCGGAGTCGCCGACGTTTCAACACGTCGATAAATTATTTCTATGGGACAACAAAGTCACAGCCGATGGCATCAAAAGCCTGATCGGTTCGGCGCACTTCAATAACCTCACGGAGCTCAACCTGATGAAAAATCAGTTGGGGGACGAAGGGGTGATACTGTTGGTGCAATCGGAGAAGATGGCGCAAGTCACTCTGCTGGACCTGGGGGCGAATGAAGTCGGAGACGAGGGAGCCATCGCCATTGCCAATTCGCCGCACCTGGGGAACCTCAAGCGGCTGGACCTGTTCCGCAATCAAATCACTTCAAAGGGGATCGAAGCCCTGATCCGTTCCAAGCATCTGCCGAACCTGGAATATCTGGATCTCACCGCCAGCGCGGTGGAGCCTGAACAGATTCCGTTCCTCGAAAAAATGTCAGACCTGCCCAACCTCAAGGTGTTGATTATTCAGTAGGGAATTTCTGAATCAGAAGCGGATGTGAATCCCTACCGTGACGACCGGGTAAAATTTAAAGCCGCTCAAATCATCTTCGAGTTGTTGTCGTTCCGCCTCCAAATCCGCCGGGTTTACCGAACCGGAGCTGTCGGATAATAAAACACTTGGACTGCCCTGGTAAAACGCGCCGATATCCAGCGAAAATCCCACAGCAATCGGCAAATCCAGCGTATTGTCATCCGCCGCATTGCCCCAGCCGATTCCGAGGTAAGGCGCAAAGTCCTTGGACCACGCGACATTGGCGTTCAGCGTTGCGGTTCCCGAGCTACTACCATTACCCACGGTGCTGGCATCCACGGTGGATGATAAATCCAATTCGTTCCTGTTGTAGAACACGCCGCCGGTGACCCGGAAGTTGCCATGGAACGGATGCAGGTCCAGCAGAATGGGCACGGATTCAAAATGCACGTCGCTTTTATAATCGATTCCGGCCTGGGCTATGGAAGGCCGCAGTTCTCCAAAATTGTACCCGCCCCTCAAGTTCAGCCAATTGCTGACCAGAGGTACGGTCACGTCCACTCCCAAACCCGTGGTACCCGCTTTACCAGTCACCCCGATTCCCACCACGCCCGCCTGCGCCTGCATGGGAAGTATTAAAAGAAGCATCCCGATTGCGATCTGCAATCCCAATCTTCGGGTTCCCCCGATAGTTTGCCTGGCCACCATTGGATTTTCTCCCACAGAAAAATTGATTTGTTGAGTTGCCGGAATCGGAATCCATACAGATTTTGCATCGTATTGATTTTAATCCCGTAACTCAGTCTAATCGAATACCGAAGAAAAATAAATAAAATAACATACACAGTTAATTTGATTTATATTGAAAAATCGTGTTTAATGCAGGAGTACCCTTTTCAGGCGGATGACGTTTAACCGATCAAGAGGAATCCCCCTATGGCGGCCCCCAAACAGTTCTGTACGTTTTATATCAACGATACCCTGTTCGGCATCGAGGTCCTCACTGTGCAGGAAGTCCTGCGCTATCAGGAGATAACCGAAGTGCCCCTGGCCGCCCCGGAAATCAAAGGCCTGATCAATCTGCGCGGCCAGATCATCACCGCCATTGACCTCCGCACCCGGATGCAACTCCCGCCACGCGAGGCAGACCAAAAGCCCATGAACGTCGTCGTCCAAACCAATGACGAAGTGATCAGCTTTCTGGTTGATTCCATCGGCGACGTATTGGAAGTGGATGAAGAAACATTCGAAGAAGCTCCGAGTACGGTGGACGACTCCACCCGCGAACTGGTCACCGGTGTCTACAAGCTCGACGGGAAACTGTTGATGATCCTCGACGCCGCCAAAGCCGCCGACGTATCCACCTCCGAAGGCCTGGCCTCTTCTTCCTGACCCCCCAGACAGACGCACTTGCGCCTGCGCCGGAATTTCGGTAGGTGATATTCCCTGGCGATTTACCTTGCAAAGCAAAAGGAAACCCTTCTAATAGAAGAGATAGGCCAGCGTGACGCTGGACCCAATTTTATCCACAGATGAACACAGATAAACACCGATAAGCCCCTCTTGTAAAGAGGGGCTGGGGTGATTCCTCCTCTATCTTTTTATTCTGACAAAAAACCCAGATTCTTCGCTCCCCTCAGAATGACATTTTTTGGGTTCATCTGTGTTCATCTGTGTTCATCTGTGGATAATCGGTGCTCTGGTCAGGGTTTGCCGGTAAAATCACCCGGCCATTTGCGAGCGGAGTGCATTACGGCGAGAATGCGGACTTCGTTATTCTTTATATAATAAGGAAGGATGTAGGGTAATCCGGTAATGACCAGCTCGCGAGTCTTTTTGACCCGACCGGGCCGTCCGATCTCCGGGTGATGTGCAAGGGAATCCGCCGCGGCCTGGATCTGGATCAATACTTGATAGGCGGCCTCTTTATTTTCCTCCGCGATGTAATCACCAATCGTTTTCAGATCGCTGACCGCCTCCTCCAACCAGACCACGTCCATCATGGCTTGAAGGAATCAACGACCTTGCTCACCTGCTTCGCGGTGCGGAACTTTCCCTTTTTCTCGGCTTTATTGAGACGTTCCCGGATTTTCTTTTCCTGCCACTCGTACACGTCCAGATAGTTTTCAATGGCCTCGTTGATCAGCCAATTGCGGGACCGGTCGAGGTCTGTCGCTATATGGTCGAGTTTTTTGCGGGTTTCCCCTTGCAGGCGTACGGTAACATTTCCACTGGATTCAGTCATATGCAGTCACTCCTATTGAAAAGCATTATAACATATTCATAAGCTGAAACCTCCGCCATCGTGATGCTAAACCCAATATGTCATCCTGAGCCTGTCGAAGGGCGACATTACCCCTCCCCCGAACCGGTTGAATCCAAACAGGAAATACCGTATATAATCTATGGAATATTAATATATAATCTAGGGTTCTATGACTGGTAACGAGATACGCAAACGATTTCTGGACTTTTTCGCGGAACGCGGCCACACGGTGGTGGCGAGTGATTCGCTGGTGCCGAAGAACGACCCGACCCTGTTGTTCGTCAACGCGGGGATGGTGCCGTTCAAGAACGTGTTCCTCGGGCAGGAGAAGCCGGGCTACACCCGCGCCGCATCGTCCCAGAAATGCGTGCGCGCCGGGGGCAAGCACAACGACCTCGAACAGGTCGGACGCACCGCGCGGCATCATACCTTCTTCGAAATGCTGGGAAATTTCTCGTTCGGCGACTATTTCAAGAAGGACGCCATCATCTACGCCTGGGATTTCCTGACCAAGGAGATGAAGATCCCCGTCGATAAGCTGTACGCCTCGGTTTACAAGGACGACGACGAGGCGTTCGAGCTGTGGAAGACGGAAATCAAGCTGACCGACGACCGGATTTTCCGATTCGGCGACGAGGATAATTTCTGGTCCATGGGCCCTACCGGCCCGTGCGGTCCCTGCTCGGAGATCTTCGTGGACCAGGGCGAGGCACTGGGATGCGGCAAGCCGACCTGCACGGTCGGATGCGACTGCGACCGCTATCTCGAAGTGTGGAACCTGGTGTTCATGCAGTACGAGCGTGACGAATCCGGCAAGATGACACCTCTGCCCAATCCGTGCATCGACACCGGCATGGGCCTCGAACGCCTGGCGGCGGTCATTCAGGGCAAGCCGAGCAATTACGATTCCGACCTGTTGATGAGCATCATTGAGCACGTCGGCAAGATCACCGGCAAGAAGCACAACCAGAACCCGGAGACCGATGTATCCCTGCGAGTGATCGCCGATCATGCACGGGCGTGTACGTTCCTTATTAACGATGGCGTTTTGCCTTCCAACGAAGGGCGCGGTTATGTGCTGAGGCGGATCATGCGGCGGGCATTGCGTCACGGCAAACTGCTGGAGCACAAGGACCCGTTCTTCCACCACATCACCGAAGACGTCATCGCCAAGTTTCAGGATGTGTATCCCGACCTGGCGGTGAACCACGACTTCATCCAGAAGGTCGTCACCAACGAGGAAGACAATTTCAACACGACACTCACTGTCGGTACGCAACGGCTGGACGAAATCCTCGACAACATGAAGAAGAACAAGTCCACGACCATCCCCGGCGAAGAAATTTTTAAACTGTACGACACGTTCGGCTTTCCCGTCGACCTCGTCGAGGAAACCGCGAAGGACACTGGCTACACGCTCGACATGGACGGATTCAACAAAGCCATGCAGGAGCAGAAGCAAAAAGCCATGGCCTCGTGGAAAGGGTCGGGCGAAAGCGCCGTCTCCCCGATTTTCAACGAAGTGCTCCAGAAAAGCGGCGCGTCAAAATTTACAGGCTACGGCAACACGCATGGCGAAGGCACAGTGGTCACCCTCATCAAAAACAACAAGCGCGTAGACTCGGTGAATGAAGGTGACGAATGCGATCTGCTGGTCGACCAGACTCCGTTTTACGGCGAGTCCGGCGGACAGATCGGCGACATCGGGCGGGCGTACAACGATCACGTGTTGCTCGATATCATCAACACCACCAAACCCCTGCCGAATCTGATTGTGCATCACGCCAAGGTCATGCAGGGCACGGTGAAGGCTTCCGATCCGTTGACACTGGAAGTGGACGCAATGAAACGCAACGATACTGCGCTCAACCATTCGGCGACGCATCTGTTACATGCCGCGCTGAAGGAAGTACTGGGTGGGCACGTCAAGCAGGGAGGATCGCTGGTGGGACCGAACCGGTTGCGGTTCGACTACACGCACTTCTCGCCACTGACCGACAAAGAACGGGCGCGCATCGAGGCGCTGGTCAACGAAAAGATCCGCGAGAACATTGCGGTGGATACCGACGAGATGGATATCGAAACCGCGCTGGAGAAAGGCGCGGTCGCGTTGTTCGGCGAAAAATATGGCGACAGCGTGCGGGTAGTTTCCGTGCCCGGCTTCAGCAAGGAGTTGTGCGGCGGCACCCATGTATCCGCGACGGGAAATATCGGGTTCTTCAAGATTATCCAGGAAACGGGGATCGCATCCGGCGTGCGGCGCATCGAAGCGGTGACGGGTCCGGGTGCCTACGAGCGCATTCAAAAAGAGTTCGATAATCTGGGTAGCATCCGTTCGCTCATCAAGGCTCAACCGGATGAAGAATTGAAGAAGCTCCAGAAACTCATTGAGAAGAACAAGGAGTTGGAGAAGCAGGTAGCGTCACTCAAGGAAAAAATGGTGAGCGGCAAAGCCAACGGCTCCAGTCTGGAAGATGACGTGCAGAAAATCGGAGACGTCTCCCTGCTGGTCAAAAAGCTGGAGGGTGTCGATGCCAAGACCCTGCGGACATTTATCGACAACGCCAAAAATCAGTTGAAATCGGTTGTCGTGGTGGCTGGTGCCGCGGACAACGGTAAAGTGATCCTGGCGGCAGGCGTCACCAAAGATTTAGAGGATCGTTATCATGCCGGCAACCTGCTCAAGGAAGTGGCGGCGATGGTCGGTGGAAAAGGCGGCGGGCGGCCGGATATGGCACAGGCCGGGGGCTCCAAACCCGAGAAACTGGACGAAGCGTTGGAGATGGTCCCTTCCCTGCTCAAGTGACAAAGGGCTGAATCCCAATGCCCCCGCGATTAATGTTTGCCTTCCTCACCGCTGTATTATACCCTTGGGCATACTTATAAATAAAATGTTCACTTGCCTTCAGAGTCCGACTCGTCAGGCGTAAGTGAACCGAACGAGAGGCTTATGAAGAACAAACGCAAAGTAGAATTGAATGACAAATGGAAGCAGATAGCGACCAAGGCGGTTACCGACGACGACTTCCGAAAGAAGCTGGCAAAGAACCCCATCACCGTGATGGCGGAATGCAACCTTTCACTTCCTGACACCATCGAAGCACGGTTGGAAGCGGGATATGAAATCAAACTGTTTACGTCTCCCGAACTTGCCCAAGAATTGAAGGAAGAAGTTAAGTGGTGGAAACTGCGCGTCGACATGATTCGGGATTTCGGCAAAGATGATAAAGTGACTACGGGAAGTATTGCCGCACCAGATACCGAAGACGGAGTTTAAGCTTCACACATTCGAAACAAATCATGCGCCCGTAGCTCAGCTGGATAGAGTGCCGGATTCCGGTTCCGTAGGTCGGAGGTTCGAATCCTCTCGGGCGCACCAATTAGAACAATGGCTTACAGGTTTTCCTGTAGGCCTTTTTTATTTATATGTGCTTCTGGTCCCTAAATAGTCCCAAAATAGCCCCACTTATTGCAGAAACACCAAAATATTCTCCACTATGACTTATCCTTGCCCGACCAAAAATGATCGAAACGTACCCCCCAACCCCCTGAGCAACAGGCCCCCGACTCGACAGCGATACAACCGCCTATCAATAAATTTTTTCAATCTCCAGCTTCCTCCAGCTTTTCAGCGAGGTACCTGTCTATTTTCGTGTGCCCGAGCTTAGAAAAGTCACAACTCAAAAATATAACCTATTTAATAATAAGGAGTTAATTCAATTTTTGCTTGGAGCAAAAAAAGTAGTTCTGACTATTGACATTGTACTAAGATACAGGGTGTATCTTTTAACAGAGTTCTTAGGAGAGTGATATGGAAACTATGACACGAGGGGAATTGGCTAAAAAATGTGACGTGAATGTTGAGGCCCTCAGGTATTACGAAAAAAGAAAACTCATCGACCCTCCTAAACGCTCAGAGGCGGGGTATAGGCTTTATACGGAGGAGGATATCACCAGGATTCGATTCATAAAAAATGCGCAGACATTGGGGTTCAGCTTAAATGAAATTCTTGAATTATTGAAGTTACGGATTTACAAAAATAAAAGTTGTGAAGGGGCCATGAAAAAAGCTCAGGCAAAGTTGGAGGATGTTGAAATCAAAATAAAAACTTTAAGGATTATAAAAAAATCACTTAAAGAGCTGATAAAACAGTGCGAAGAAGCGATCCCAACAAACGATTGTCCTATTCTTTCCAAGTTTGAATCCCAAAATAGTTTTTGAATCAAGGGAGATTTGAATTTGGTTCGAGGTAAAAATGTTTATTAAAAAAATTAAAACATTATTTTTAATTTCAATTGCCCTTTATTTTGTCGGGAGTTTAATCCCTGGCAAGGTATTTGCCAATAAAGAATTAAATCCTTTTCCAGTAATTGGAGACGGAAAACCGGCCACCTCGGTAATTTTAAGCCTGGTCGATGGTATAGCCGTGGATTCCGAAGGTAATATCTTTATCTCCCATCGATCAAAAAACCGTATAAGAAAAATTGATAAAAAGGGAATCATCACTACTGTCGCCGGAAACGGTGGGGCGGGGTTCAACGGGGATGGTGGCCCGGCCCTGGAAGCTTCCTTGAACAACCCCGCCGGTTTGACTTTCGACAAAAAGGGAAATTTATACATTGCTGACCGAAATAATCACCGTATTCGCAAGGTATCTCCACAGGGGATCATCACCACAGTGGCCGGAATTGGAGTTGCTGATTTTGATGGGGATGATGGACCTGCCATCAAAGCGAGTTTAAATTTGCCCTCTGATGTGGCCTGCGACGCCAAGGGCAACCTGTACATTTCCGACCGCTCCAATCATCGTATTCGCAAAGTGGATTTCCACGGAATCATCACCACGTTTGCCGGTCTCGGTGTGCCTTGGTTTGGCGGAGACAATGACCTGGCCTTGGATGCCTTTTTGAAATTTCCCTTTGGGATTACCTTAGATCAGCAGGGCAATTTGTACATTGCCGACAGAGGAAACAACCAGATCCGCAAAGTAGATAACGACGGGATCATAACAACCGTGGCCGGGGATGGCTTATTTGCCTCTCGTGGTGACCAAGGACCTGCCACCCAAGCCAACCTAGCTTACCCCACCAATGTTGTCGTTGATAAAAAAGGCAACCTCTATATAGCTGACAGGAACAACAGCCTGGTCCGCAAAGTCACACCCCTGGGGATCATCTCCAGCATCGCTGGAACCGGGAAGACCCATTTTAATGGCGACCAGGGATTAGCCACCCAAACCAATTTGCACTTGCCGTTTGCTTTGGCCTTGTCGCCAGATGAAAAAAATCTCTATATTGTGGACCGCTCAAATTTTCGTATACGTAAATTGAATTTCCAGAGTCAACGCATAGAAACGATTGCCGGTAACGGAAAAAGTTTGAGTAAGGGCGATCAGGGGTATGCCTTGGGGGCCACGCTGGAAATCCCTTCGGGTTTAATTATGGACAAGAAAGGGAATCTGATCGTGGCGGATCAAATGCACAACAAAATCCGAAAAATTAATTCGAGCGGTTTCATCACCAATTTCGCCGGAACCGGCAAACCGGGGAACAGTGGGGATGGCGGACCCGCAAAGAAAGCCGACTTGTATTGGCCTTCCGCAATGACCTTGGACAGCAATAATAATGTATTTGTAGTGACACGGTCTGGCAACGGTTGGAAAATCAGAAAAATTGATTCCCAAGGCAATATCACCTGGTTTGCTGGAGACAGCTTACTGGGTTCTAAAGGAGATGGCGGCCCGGCCCGGGAGGCTTCTTTTTATGCTATTCGCGATATCGCTGTGGACCCGCATGGGAATTTATTTGTGGCGGACGCATCCAATCCCTTTATCCGAAAAATTGACCCTCAGGGAATCATCACCCGGGTTGCCGAAAAAAACTGGAGCGCTCTGGCAGATGGGAGCATTCGCCCCAATGGCATTGTTCTGGATCCCTCAGGAAACATTTATGTCTCCGATATAGGAAGCAGTAAAGTCAGAAAAATTACAAAAAACGGTGAGGTGGTCATCATCGCTGGGAATGGCGATTTTGAAGATACTGGAAATGGAGGGTCGGCTTTGTCGGCAGGAATCCGGTCTCCCGGAGATCTGGCATTTTCCCCTTCAGGTGAGCTATACATCGCAGAAGAGCGGGCTCACAGCATCCGAAAAATTGACAAGGATGGAAATATTCATCAGGTTGCAGGTACGGGAACCATGGGATTCAGCGGCGATGGCGGCCCGGCCACGAAGGCACAATTGAACAGTCCCCACAGTATGGTATTTGATTCCCAGGGTAATTTGTATTTTACGGATCGGGTGAACAATCGTATCCGAAAAATCGATCTTAATGGAATTATTACCACCATTGCCGGACAGGAACACAAAGGATATTTGCATGAAGGCCTGGAGGTTAATTTAATTGTCCATAATTTCCCTTAAGTTAATTGAAGCTATGAAAAATAAATCAATCCAGTTGTTATTTATCTTGTTTTGCAGTCTGGTGCCTGGGATTTCCTGCACCTGGGCCTATGACATCAACCCTTCAATTTTCAGCGACCTGAAGCAGGGGGGTAAGTATTTAAACATGAAACGCAGTGGGGTTTTAGGTGATGAAGGCATTAAAAAACTGGCCAAATCCCGCATGATTAGGAAAGTGGAAACATTGATCCTGGAGATTCATGACATTACAGATGAGGGGGCAAAGGCGCTGGCCGAATCTAAATTTCTAAAGAACTTAAAAGTATTCAGCTTAAACCACAATAAAGTTGGCCCCAAAGGCATTCAAGCCATTGCTCAATCTGAAAACTTCAAATCTATCACCTCATTGCAATTGTGGGGAAACCATATTGGGCCGGAAGGAATCAGTGCGCTCGCGGCGTCCCCATTCATACGTAATTTGAAATATTTGGATCTCTCTCAAAACCAGATTGGTCCGGAGGGAGCCCAGGTATTGGCACAATCGGAAAATTTCAAAAACTTAAAGCAACTTAAGCTGACCAATAATAATATCGGGGATGACGGCTTCATCGCCATTATTCGATCCCCATATATGAAAAATCTTGTCCACCTGAACTTACAGGGAAATAACATCGGCCCGAAAGCCATGAAAGTCCTTAATAAAATATCGACGGAAACCTCATTGAAAATATTAATCCTCAAGCGAAACCGAATAGGGGATACAGGAGCTAAGCTTTTGGCTCAATCACCTGCTTTGCTTCACCTGAAGGAGTTAAATTTGGATTGGAATCAAATCACGGCCCAAGGAGCTTTGGACATTGCTGGGTCTTCAATGTTGAGCCAACTGAGGATTTTGAATATTTGGGGAAATAATATTGGAGCATCTGGAGCCAAGGCATTGAACAAATCGGAAAATTTGAAAAATCTGACCAACACGATTGAACGGTATGAAAAAACGGATCCTCACTATGGCATGGAGGGTGGACCACAACCTTTCTAACCAGGAAAATGCAGTATGAACAAAGAAAAATTGACAGGTTTGGGTGGCATTACAGCGGCGGTCCTGGGATCCGTTTGTTGTGTGGGTCCCGTTATTCTGGGTGGACTGGGATTTGGGGTGGGTGCCATCAGTTTTGCCCGGGACTTTGGTTTTCTCCATTTGCCGATGATGGTTCTGGCATTCCTGTTGTTGGGGACAGCGTTTTATATCCGTTATCGAAAAGGAAACAAAGAAAACTCCCTCGCTTGTGAGGTGGTGCCCAGGAAACGGAAAAGAAACGGTACATTCCTTTGGATCGCGACGGGACTTGCCCTCATTCTTTTTATTTATCCCTACCTTCGGTGAAATAAAATGAAGACCTTTTTAAAATATAAAATTGCCGTTTTGTCGGCTGTGATTTTGTTTTCTTACCCCTGGCCCCTGCAAGCGGAACCAGCGGAAAACTTAAAAATGGAAAAGCTCCAGCAATATCAACTTAAAGTAACAGGTCTCAAATGCAGAACTTGCATTCCGGATGTCCGGAAAGCATTAAAAAATTTACCGGGAGTGCGTGACGCTCGGGTGACTCAGTTTGATAAAGCGGGCAGTCATACGATAGTTGAAACCATTCCTGGAAAGGTGGAAGGAGCTCAGTTGGTATCGGCTCTTAAAAGCGATGGATTTCGAGCGGTGATTTTATCTGTCGGCGAGCCCCGGGAGGTGATTTTGCTCACGGATGCTGGCTTTAGTTTCTTTGGTTTATTTAACTAGGATGAGGATAATCACTCATGTTTACAAATTATTTTGATTGAAGAGAGAGAGTTACTGTATGAAACACTTAATTGTAAAGATATTTAATTTTTTGTTTTTGGTCCTTCTTATTTCCTCCTCCGTCGGGGCCGAGGAGAATTCTTTTGGGGATAACGGCATTTCTTCCCCAAAAACTCAAACATTTCTCTTTCATGTCAAAACTTCTCTGGATGAGGACGATGCTCAAATTTGCGTGGTTCCGAACGTGGCCTGGGCCGCTTTGAGTAAAGGACATGAAGTCATCCTGATGTTTGATGGTAGCGCGGTGACCTCGGTAAAAAAGAAAGGGTTCTGGGATTCAACGAAAACAGATATGGATCGTGCCAAATTACCGGAACGGGAGAGAAAAGCTTTATCCCAACAGTTTGATTATCCGCTCGAACAAATCCCTCACAATTATGGGGAGTATCTGGGTTTTTTAAAAGAGTTGGGTGTCAAGCTGTATATCAACCGGACCATGATGCTTCTTTATAAAATTGAACCGGAAGAAATTGACTCCAACCTCGACCCGATCGACCTTATAGAAATGATCGAATTGATGGAACACGCAGATGTTTATGCGGCCTATTGAATAGCCAACGAAGCGAATGCAACATTTGTGAATTTAAATAATTTGGATGGAGATAAAAAATGGAAGTCGAATTTCTTTATTTTGAAGGCTGTCCCCATCATGAGCCCGCCCTTCAACTTCTGGAAAAAATGATGGAAAAAGAAGGGATCACCGTGCCGGTTAAAAAAACCGACGTAGTCTCGGATTCAATGGCCCAGGAAGTTCGGTTTGCGGGATCCCCTTCGATCAGGATCAACAATCAGGATATTGAAGCAAAGGGTATTGCCGAGCAGGGTTATGGGCGGAAATGCAGAATTTATTCTGTGGATGGGGCTCCAAAAGGGGTTCCGCCGGAGTCATTAATACGTAATGCCTTAGCCCAGGCCAAAACGAAAGGGTCTTGTTGTGAATGAAGGAGTTAGAGTTATTGAGTTTTTTTAAACATAGGGAACCGAACTATGAAAAATTATCCTGAGTCTCACCGTATTCACATAGTTACCTTTTGTTTGTTTGTGTTGGCTGTGAGTGTATCCCCGATTTCTGCATTTGGGGCAGGCGAAAACCTTATAGCAAAGGGTGAGCAAGCCCGGGCCAAAGGCAAATTAGTTTTAGCGGAAAATTTCTTCACCCAGGCGGCGGCGGCCAATCCGGAAGGTTATAGAGCCATGAAAGCCCTTGCGGAAATCAAATTCGAATTGGGAAAGGTGAAGGAAGCAAATAACTTGATAGATCGTTTGTTGGCGTTGAAGGTAACAGGAGGACGCCAGGTTCTAATTTATTTGAAAGATAAAACGGAGCCCATTTCAGGGGAGCTGGTAGACGAAACCGTGGTGAAGATGGAAATCAGCGAAGAAAGCTCAAGCCCCTATATAAAAAATCAAATGTTAATGCCTACGGAATATTACCGCATCTTTCTGTCGAATGACGGAAAAGTCAAACTTTTCCCGAAAAGCCAGGTCAGTATCAAGTATGTCGGCATACCCCGCATTATCCGGGAACGTGTGGTCGAATTACGGGAAAAAGTCAAAAAGAAGATGATTGCCAGTGCTCAAGCTGGAAAGCCGGTGGAAATGGTCGTCATCAAAGGGGGCTGTTTTAAAATGGGAAGCGACCAGGGCAGTCCTCTCGAAAGACCTGCGCATGAAGTATGTGTTTCTTCATTCACCATGGATAAGTACGAGGTAACACAAAAAGATTTTCAGGCCAAAATGGATGGCAACCCCTCGTTATTTCCTGGGGCCAATCTTCCGGCAGACAGCGTGACATGGATGGAGGCCAGCGAGTACTGCCAGAAGTCCGGGAAGCGACTGCCTACGGAGGCGGAATGGGAGTATGCGGCGCGGGGGAACACCACTTCCGAATTCTACTGGGGAGAACAGATAGAATCTGGAAAAGCCAATTTTTGCGACCGGGAATGCGCTCTCAATGTACGCTCTCCGGAGATTTCGGATGGGTTCAAAAATACAGCGCCGATAGGATCTTTCTCTCCTAATCCGTTCGGACTCCATGACATGGCTGGTAATGTCAGCGAGTGGGTGTTTGATTCCTATCATGAAGGTTATTACATCATCAGCCCCAAAGAAAACCCGAAAGGCGCTCTTCTTCAAATTTCCCAGAAACCCGGGCAAGGTGAGCCCGACAGTTTGTTTCTGGCTGAACGATCGGCCAGCCGTAAAGTGGTGCGGGGAGGGGCGTGGGAGACAACAGCCTTTATGCTTCGTCCCTCCAGCCGTAAGGTGTTTTACCCCGGTTACCGGATTGAGGGAGTTGGATTTCGGTGTGCCGCCGATGTGAAATGAAATTTACCGGCTGCCGTTAAGAATGGATCGTATTTTCAACTTTTTTGGAGCCGTATCTTGATAGTGCCATCGATGTTTCAAACAAGGGTCTATAAGTATGGGTTGATCATTTTCCTGTCATTGGTTTTTTCCGGGCATGGCGTGGTTTTTGGGAGTACCGCTCAAAAGATAGATCAGGCCAACGAGGCCGTCACGAAAAGCGATCTTCCAAAGGCGGAAAAAATTCTTACAGAGATTTTAAAACAGAATACAAATGACTACAGGGTCTTGAAACCTCTCTTGGAAGTCAAAATGCGATTAGGAAAATATAAAGAAGCTAAATCATTGATCGACCGGGCTCTTGAGATGGAGGTTTCCTCCCGAAGGAAAGTTCTGGTTTATTTGAACGGACAACCGGAACCTCTGGGAGCTGAGTTGATTGATGAAGTGGTCGTCTCGTCCGAAACAGGAAAAAATAATATGAGAAATTATTTGGATCCGGCGGATACGAAACCGGTGGAGCAATATCGCCTGTTCTTTTTTGAGTCGGGGGAGATAAAACTGGTTCCTAAAAGTCAAACCCGCATCAAATATTTAACTTTACCCCGACCCATCTATGACGAAGTAGTGAAATTGAAGGCCCAAGTGGAAAATAAATTGGTCGCTACTGTATCTGGCGAGTCAGGGGAAATGGCCGAACTTAAAGGAGGCTGTTTCCTGATGGGAAGTAACAAGGGAGAAGTCGATGAAGCTCCCATGCATGAAGTTTGCATCTCTCCCTTTAAAATTGACCGGTATGAGGTTTCACAACGGAATTTTCTATTGAGTACAGGTGATAACCCCTCACGCTTCAGGGGGCCGTTACTTCCTGTGGATAGTGTCACCTGGGTGGAAGCGGATGCCTATTGCAAAAAACAGGGTAGGCGTCTTCCAACGGAAGCGGAGTGGGAATACGCGGTACGTGGGGGGACTTCGACGGAATATTACTGGGGCGATAAAGTCGGTTCGAAGCAAGCTAACTTTTGTGACAGTTACTGCGAACTCAATTTAAGGCTCGTGGATGTTTCAGATGGTTTTAAACACACCGCTCCGATCGGCTCCTTTGCTCCCAACCCGTTTGGACTTTATGACATGTCCGGTAATGTCAGCGAGTGGGTGTCGGATTGGATGATGGAAGGCTATTACAGAGTGAGTCCTAAAAACAACCCCAAAGGGCCCGGATATGGAGAATGGAAAGTGGTCCGGGGCGGGGCCTGGGAAAATGATGGGTTCGCGATCCGGTCCGCTAACCGTAAGGGATTTCAACCTGATTATCGTATCGAAGGTGTGGGATTTCGCTGTGCCGCCGATTTGAAATAAATCCCCCAACCCTTTTATGAAGGGTTGGTCTCCCTCCCTAAATGAATCGCGTTGGGGGATTTTGAAATTTTGAAAGAGGGTCTCATGAGTCTTGTTAGACAAAATCAGGGATATTTATGCCCTACTTGTGGATGTTGCCCTTGTCCGGCTGGGGATCGACCCATTGACAGCCCCCAGTACCGACTATCAGGGCCAGGAGTATCGCTTCTGCTGTGAGGGATGCGTCATTCCCTTTTTGGAAAACCCCCAACTTTATTTGGAGGAAATCAAAGATATGGTGATTTGTCCCACCTGCTTGGGGGAAAAGACAAGAGGGCAGACATTGTGCATCAGCATCAATGGTGAATCGATTTATTTTTGCCGTTGTCCCTGCTGTATCAACGATTTTAAAAATTCACCAGTGTCGTTGGAAAGCCTTATACAGAAAGGAATTGAACATGACTTCTAATATTGATAATCGCAACCTTTACATGGTTGTATTTGCAACCGTGATTTTTTCAGTGTTTTTTGCGTGGGCTTTTGTTCTTCCTGTTCAGGCAGGCAGTTCCTGCGCGGAGAAGACCAGACAACTAAGAGCGGATTATGAGTTGATTCAACAAAATGGCGGATTGTGGGGATATATGGAACAAACGACTACTCTCCAAAAAAATTCTACCTTGGGCTTCCAGCTGGATACCAAACTGCAACGTGCCGTCGTTGCTTTTGAATCTTCATGCAACGGAAATCCTCCAGGGAAATCCCAATTGGAACTTTTTGATCGGATCCAGCAAAGATTCGGCGAGGCGCGAGCCATTAAAAATAGGGTTCCCGGACGGACTCCTATAAAAAAGATTCAGTTGAGTTTGGATCATTTGAGCAACAATCTGGATCAATTACTGAAAGAGCTTTAGGCTTATGCGACGTTCGATTCCTGGGTACTTCAAAGCTATAAGTGTTTTTGGAGGGTTGCTGTGCGCCCTCCTCATTCCTGTAGTTGGGATGCCAGAAACCGTGCGTTTCCAAGATAACGGCAATGGCACGGTATCCGACCTGCAAACCGGTCTCATGTGGCAAAAAGGGGATTCCTTCAGGCATATTCAAAGAGGGCTTTCCTGGTACCAGGCTTGGGAATACGTGGATAAAAAAAATGGCGAGAGATTCGCTGGCTATAACGATTGGCGCCTCCCCACCCTAGATGAACTCCACGGGATATGGGACTCCAATCTGCCTCTCAAAAGTAAAGATGGGGAACCCATCGGACTCCCCACTGTGTTTGCCGATGGTGGATGCTATTACCTGTGGACTTCCAACGAACGCAATTTGGATCACGCCTGGTATTTTGGATTGGGACAAAAGGAAGATTATTTCAACCTCAAGGAAACGGGTGATCTTGATCAAGGGGTCAAAATGGTCAGGAAAATCCAATAATCCTGTGGGGTTGTTAAACAAAAAGGAATATGCCATGTACTTCGATCAAAAAAATAACTTCGGCTTCGGAATTTTAAAAATCTCATTTACAATCCTGCTGATGGGGATTTGGATCATAGCCGCCCCTTCCTCCGTGCGTTCCCACGGTGCTGGAGGAAGTAAACATGATTTGGAAAAACTGGAACCCAAACCTAAGGGCATGATCGAGTATAAAGGGGATCAGCCGGTGTCTCCCGGGTCCGAATATGAGGAACCCGTCCCTACCCGGAAGGAGCCTCATGAAATGACGCATTCAGACCACATGCAGCATGGACAGGCCCATGATTCAGGGAAAGCTTTTTTCACACGGGGTGCCCATGATTTGATGAGTCCGTCCCCTTCTCTGACCCAGGGGCAAGCGCTCCTCGCTCGGGGCCAAAATATTTTCCAGCATATGTGCTCTTTCTGTCATGGCAAGGACGGCAACGGCGGTGGGAGCGCCACTGACTATCTTTACCCCTGGCCCCGGGATTTCCGGAAGGGTATTTTTAAGTTCCGCTCGACTCCCACGGGCACCCTGCCCCGCGATGAGGACCTCTACCGCACCATCGTCCGAGGGGTTCCCGGAACGTCCATGCCGGCCTGGGAGGCCGCTCTTTCTCAGCAGGACACGTGGGCTCTGGTGAACTTGATTAAAAGTTTTTCCACACGTTTTCGCGAAGAACCTCCAGGGAAACCTATTACCATAAATCCCCTCGCTTCCTCTCCCGATCTTATTAAACGAGGTAAGCAATTGTTCAATAAACACAAATGCGTTAACTGCCACGGTGAATCCTTAAAAGGGGACGGGAAGGTCGCTAATTCACTGATGGATGCGTGGAAGCATGCCGTGTTCGTGCATGACATCACCAATCCAAACTATTTGAAATCGGGACACCAACCCAACGACCTTTACCAGACTATCACTACGGGCCTGGATGGTACACCGATGGAATCTTACGCCATGCTTCCGGAAAAAGATCGATGGGCCCTGGTCCATTTCATTCGATCCCGATTCAATAAAGAATACAAAGAAGCCAAATATGAAACCGACCTGTTTTCCTATTTGAAGGAATCTGAATTAACGACCGATCCCAACAGCCCGGTCTGGGAAGGAGTGAGAAGTACGGACCTGCACTTGAGACCGCTTTCGGCACGCCGGGGAGCCGTGGAAACGATCAATTTCGCATCGGTGAATAACGGAGAGGATATCGCCATCCGTTTACGTTGGGAAGACCCCACCAGGAATGGGTTTGTCGAAAACCGGGGAGATGTGTATCAGGACGGGGTGGCCGTTCAAATCGCGCTGGGCGGCGTCACCCTGCACACCCATGGACACAACGAACCTTTCTTTGGCATGGGTAACCGAGGCAAGCCGGTAAATATCTGGCATTGGAAAGCCGGTTTGGAGAAGACGCTGGAGGCGTTAGAAGATAATGAATATTCTACAGGTGGGGTGGATATGGATGCCCTGGTTTACGGGGGTGTGATGTCAAGCCCTATGGTTCGCCTCCAATCAAACCAAGAAAACTCTGTGGATGAACTTAACGCGGAAGGGTTCGGAACAATCACCCCTCAGCTTCCTGAGTTGCAAAATGTGCAAGGCAAAGGAGAATGGGAGGACGGGATATGGACCGTGGTGTTTATCCGTTCCTTGAAAAATACCGGGAACTGGGACGCCCGATTACAGAACAGGAAGGAACCCGCTTTGGTGGCTTTGGCCGTCTGGGATGGTGACAAAGAGGACCGGAATGGACGCAAGGTAGTCAGCGTTTGGCAGCGATTGAACCTCCTTTCAAAAAAATAGTTTCAAAACTTATAAATTGATTATGAGAATGATGCATTCAAAATTCATATCCTCCCTGATGGTCATAATTTTTCTTTCCATCATTGGATCTTCATTGAGTTTCGCGAATGAGGTTGCCTACAAGAAAGCCCCCGGTAGCTCCTCAGGAAATCAATTGGTGGATATGGGGGATGGGACCATTCTGGATACCCAGACCCGCCTCATGTGGATGAAACTGGATTATTGGCAATTGAATAGAGAATGGGTCAATTGGTACTCGGCGCAGGAATTTTCCAAAAGTATGAACAATAGAAATTTCAGTGGTTATTCCGATTGGCGTCTGCCTACACCGGCGGAAGGGAAAAGCTTGTATAATCCAAGAAAACGTAATTTTGATAAAGATCAGGATAAGGTTTTTATGGACCCGGTTTTCCCCAAGGGAGCCGGTTGGTCTACGTGGACCAGTTTTGAAAAAGGGAATCAGGCGGTGACCGTCTCCTTCAAGAATGAAGGCGGAAAATTTTTTCAGGATAAATTAACAGGCCAAGATGCTTTCGTTCGACTCGTTCGTGGTCCTGTTGGTGAGAGTAAAACTCATAGAAATCGGTAAAACTCTCAAAAATAATCAGAGATTATAAGATTTTAAATTATGAAAAGATTTTTAAGATTGACGTTCTATTTGTCTTTGGTTTGCCTGATATCGGTGAGCGCGAGGCCTTTTTCAAACCTGGATCAGCTACACGATTACGTCCAAAAAAAGATTAAAAGGAACGGAGAGGTCCTCCAGATCAGGTCCAGAACCATCGGTGATGCTGGGGTGCAGTTTCTGTCCCAATCCCCTCTGCTTCAAAAAGTTCACACCCTGGTTCTATACGAAACCGGAATAAGCGATCAGGGTATCCGCGCTTTATCCCAATCAGTATTTTTAAAAAACCTCAAAACACTGGACCTTGGCCATAATCAAATAGGGAACCAAGGCGCACAATTTCTTGCAGAGTCCACCTCATTTCCCGTTTTGGAAAATTTAAGTTTATACCGAAATAAAATCAGCAATGACGGTGCCTTCGCCCTGGCTCGTTCCAAAAACCTGGCCCATTTGAAAAGTTTAAATCTCAGTTTTAACCGCGTGGAAGATCCAGGAGCTTTTTCCATCACCAAAACTTCAAATCTTCCCAATCTGGAAAAATTGTATATGACGGATAATTCTCTGACTCAAAAGGGAAAGGATGCATGTATTCGATTTGAATTCCGGCAACAATTCAAAAAATTGCATCAGAAAGGAGCCTTAAATAATTTAACAGGCAATTATATTGGGGATCAGGGCGTTTTGGCCTTATTGAAAACCCCGTTTGTTTCTCAGATAACGGAGTTGGACCTGACTGAAAATAATCTCAGTGACGCCGCAGTTCAATACATTTTTAATTCCCAAAAACTGTTGAGTTTGAAGTCCCTCAATTTAACCAGAAATCACATCACCAATCACGGAGCATTGACCATTGCCAGATCAGATAAGCTGAAGAATCTAACGGAACTTGTTTTAAACTATAATTTCATTGGAGATGAAGGCGCAGAAGCTTTGGCCAAATCTCCCTATTTGGCGAAGTTGGAAATTCTTCAATTGGAGGAGAACTCAATAGGATCAACTGGTGAAAAAAAACTTAAATCATCTAAATTTCTTCAAAATTTAAAAAAAACCATTTTCGGATTTCATTAATTCATCCGAGACTGCCCCTTCGCTGGCCTCTTAAACGCTCTACCCTTATGCTGTGGCTGTATCAGCTTCACGGAAATAAAGCATACGTTCGCCAAGCAGCTTCGATCGGCAGGAACCGGCCATAAGCAGACATTTATTATTTTCGGCACATTAGAAAACAATAAATGATAGAAGCAACTTATTAGAATTTCGGCTATGGTAGAGGGCTTTCTTTCAGACAGCAGGAGAAATGCAGAGGAATGACCTTATTTCGTTAAATTCGTTTATTTCGTAAGGTTGTAAGGGTTCCGTTTTGTCGGCTGGAAATTACTTCCGCTTCCGTTTCTTCTTCTTGATTGGGATAACCTTGGGCTCCGAAAGCCCTATTGAGATTTTCTCCACCGCTTCCCGCTCATGGCTGGGGGCCAAGTGAGCGTATCGCAGGGTCATTTCAAGGGTCTGATGCCCCATTAGCTTTTGAACCGTCGGCAAAGGCACCCCTTCCATAACCAACCAGCTTGCAAAAGTGTGCCTCCAAGTATGGGCTACCACTTTATCGCGTGGGTCTTTGACTCCCTTATTGTACTTTAAATCATCTACCGTCCGTGCGGGATTACCCGACAGGCCTTTTTTCTTTTTGGAAACAGGCAACCTTCATTAAGTTAAAACTCGAGCGGGCGGTGGTCTTTTTCATTTCTCTTGTTGCGGTTTAAATACCGGGCTGAGGAATCGTCGCCTTTGGAGAGGTGGGTGAAACCGGTCCAAGCATACCAGAGAGCGAAGCCTATCATTCCGATCCATCCCAGGCTATAGGTAGTTTTGGCGATGAGTGTGTCGACCGACCACAAGTCCCAAATGTTGAATAAATTTCTCCAGTCATGGCTTTCGTAGGGATCCAAGTTTGCTATCAGAGGGAGAAAAGGTTCACGCGCATCCGCCATATAGATAGCCACGCCCAGGAAGTTGACAAACATCCACACCGCCCCGAAGGCGAAACCCGAAGCATCCCGGCGAACCCAAAAAGTCATAGTAACAATAAAAGGTATGAGTACCTGATTGAGACTGCCTCCCAGTATCGCCAGAGTTCGATTCCCGAATACCCCGAATATCAAATGCCCTCCTTCATGAAACACCAGATTCACTTTGGAGACCATGCCCAACAGAAAGGAGTTGCCCGCATTGGAGGGAGGATAGAGTTGATAAAGAGGTTCGTGGAACAAGAGAAGAAATAAATATCCAAAAAACAAAGTCAGAGCAATGACGCCGTATTTCGGGACGGTATTCCAAGGCGTCCTAAATGTGTCCCAAAAATAAGTTTGCAGGAAACCTTCCGGATGTTTCAGGGACTCCTCAGTCAGTGCCCTCGCCGCTTCAGCTGTTTCTTCGGGATGTTGCTTCTGATGAGCCCGCTCTTTATGTCTTCTCTGGGTGGCATGAAATTTCTCAAAAATGATTCCGCACTCAGCGCACTCGCGTCCAGCGGGCTGGGAATATCCACATTTAGGGCACTTCATGGTCTTGCCTCAGAGAATTCATATCAAAGTTATCCTCCCTTTAGATAATCAGGGTAACAGGGAATACATAAAAATGACAGATCGCTGACCGAAGATACAAATCCACACGGCATACCATAATAAAACAAGGCTTACCGGATTACCCTGCAGGGCTTTCACCTTTTAATACCCTGCCAGGCACATTATAATTTTCGCAGGCACTGCAATCGCCATAGTGTGACTCGAGAGGTTGCCACTGACAAGTTCTGCAAATAATCCCAGGGAGGGAGAACCATGAAACGAATCGTAATTTGCTGTGATGGAACCTGGAACAAACCAGACCAGACCGATCATGGAAAAAGAAAACCTTCCAATGTCGTCAAGATGGTTCGTGGCATCAAACCTCTCACTGCGGATGGCACCGTGCAGGTTGCGTATTACCAAATCGGTGTTGGCACGGGAAGAGGTTCGGACAAATGGCTGGGCGGAGGGACCGGGCTGGGGTTATCGGAAAATATCATCGAGTCGTATGAATTCTTGTCCAACAATTACGTTCCCGGCGACCAGGTGTTTCTGTTTGGTTTCAGCCGCGGCGCTTATACGGCGAGAAGTCTTGTAGGTCTCATCGATACTGCCGGGCTGTTACCCAAAAGTGAAATCTTCTATATGAAGGAAGCTTATGAGCTGTACAGAAGTCATCGGGAAGTGGAAAACGATACGGAAGAGGAAGCGTTTCAACACCGAGCCCGGGAATTTCGCGAGGAGCATCAAAGTTCTCCTATCCCCATTCAATTCCTGGGAGTATGGGATACGGTAGGTGCGCTTGGCATACCGATTGGTTTCTTCAGCGGACTCAACCAACGATATGCCTTCCACAAAGTAAGTCTGTCGCCATCGGTTACCGGTTCTTACCACGCACTGGCTATCGACGAACGACGCAAAGCCTTCAAACCGGCGTTATGGAGTCCTGACACACCTCAACCGATCGATAAATTCGAACAGCGCTGGTTTGCCGGTGTCCACTCCAACATTGGCGGCGGTTACGAACATGACGGACTCGCCAACATCCCATTGCACTGGCTTAAAGATAAAGCGGCTGATTTGGGATTGGAATGCGATGACAAGTTCCTCAATCATTATCGCCCTTATTATAAGGATGAATTAAGGAATACGATGACAGGCAAGTATCTTTTTCTGGGCAAGTACGGCCGTCCCATAGGTGAAGCAGCCAATGGCAATGAAACAGTGGACCCGACGGCAATCAAAAGACTTCAGAAAAAACATGAAGGATACTCCCCGGATAATCTAATCGAATACTGCAAAAAGAACGGAATCGACTTCAACTGATTTTTTGCAACACCCCTCCCCTGTTTTTGAGCAGGCAGACCCACGGAGAACCCTTTTACTGAGAGGATGGAAAGTTGCTTTACAGATAATGGTGGCTGTAGCAATCGCCTAAGGCACCTTATTGGTTGGTCGATAATCATTCGTCGTTCGCTGGGTTTTCTACTTGATCTGCTATTGATAGTAGTGCCTCTCCCCTTAATCTCTTCGACCTCCTCTCTTTTCCACAGTAAGCCCTCAGTAACATATTGAATTTATAGAGTTTTACGCGACACCAAAGCTATCTTAGCCAAATTTCCTAAAGGATCAAAATGCTTGCCCATGTGGGGGTTTTCCCATAAGATTGTGAAAAATAGGGGAGCACATTTAGCATTCCACTGCCAAGGCATCCAAGGGGAGGGATCCAAAAGAAAAATACCTGATGAAACCGGCGCCCCATTAATATCCGCTTACCAAAGAGTTTAGAAAACATGAAATTTTTTGATTTTTATATCATCCTTGTCAATTTGATCAAAAAATTCCGTATGCACGGGGGTACGATCAAGATAATGGCGCTCACTGAAATTCGGTCCAAGTATATAGATACGACCGGAGGTTTAATTTGGGCTGTAATTCATCCCTTGCTGATTATCCTGGTCTACTGGTTTGTATTTTCGGTGGGTTTTAAAATCACACCACCAGGCGGAGCCCCTTTTATTCTGGTGTTCTTGTCTGGGTTCATCCCCTGGATTTTTTTCAACGAAACCATCCTGGCCAATGCCAACATCATCCAAGCCAACTCTCACCTGGCAACCAAAACTGTTTTCCCGACGGAAATCCTTCCTGTGGTAAGGATACTGGCATCACTGATAAATCATTTTGTCATGCTGTCTGTTCTACTGATTATCATATTTATATCTGACGTTTCTTTTTCAATTTATAATTTACAGTTTATTTATTACCTATTCGCACTCACCTTTTTGACCTTGGGCCTCAGCTGGCTATTCGCATCAATAAACTTATTTTTCCGTGACACAGCCCACATATTACAAGCCCTTCTTCCGTTATGGTTCTGGCTGACGCCCATCGTATGGTTTAAGGAAATGATCCCCCAAGAATACCAATGGCTTATCAACTTGAATCCGCTGGTTTATATTGTGGAGGGCTATAAAAAATCTTTTATTTACCATTCCCCATTCTGGGAAGACCTTCCTTCGGCCATCTATTTTTGGAGTGTAGGGCTTGTGGCGATTGTCATCGGGGGATTGGTCTTCAGGAAATTAAAACCTGAATTTGCGGAGGTCTTATAAGCCGTGGGTGATTCTATTGCTATATCAGTACAAAACGTTTCGAAAAAATACCGGCTATTCAATTCGCCCAAAGAGCGCTTATGGGAAACCCTTCACCCTTTTAACAAAAAATACCATCGCGAGTTTTGGGCTTTAAAGGAAATTGATTTTCAAATTCCCAAAGGAGCCACGGTTGGGATAGTAGGCCAAAACGGCTCAGGGAAAAGCACCCTCCTTAAAATCATTTGCTCCATTTTAAAACCGACCACCGGTTCCCTGCAGGTAAATGGAGACATCTCGGCGCTCCTGTCACTGGGCGCCGGGCTCAACCCCAAGTTCACCGGTCACGACAATGTCTTGTTTAAGGGATCCCTGATGGGAATTCCATCGAACGAACTAAAACGGAGGATGGGAGACATCGAGGCCTTTGCGGACATTGGCGAATTTTTCAATCAACCGCTACAAATTTACTCCTCCGGAATGATGCTTCGCCTGGCTTTTGCCATTGCCATCAATGTGGACCCGGAAATTCTCGTGATTGATGAGGTCATTGCTGTCGGGGATGCCAAGTTCAGGCAAAAATGTTTTCAAAAATTCCAGGAGTATCAAGAGTCTGGGAAAACTATCCTGCTAACTACACACGATACCGGCACTATTCTGAGGCATTGCGACCATGCCTTGCTTTTAAATAAAGGATCACTAATTGAAGCGGGAAAACCCAAGGATGTAATAACCCGTTATCTAAATATCCTGGAAGAGAAAAGCCCGGAAAAATCACAAGGAAGAACTGGAAATGCAAACTCTGGAAATAGCCAAACTTCCGTTGCTTCCTCAAAAGGAGATCAATCCGTATTACACAGGTTTCTCCACCACACTCCTCCTCAGGACAATTGCCCTTCCCGAAAGAGTTACAACAAAAACGAAAAGCGGGAAGGGTTCGATCAAGCGGAAATCGTCGACTACCTGATCACCTGCAACAATACATTCGACCCCGAGCATATCCACTCTGGAGAATGGATTGACATCTATATCAAAGTAAAATTACATGAGGCTGTGGATTTCCCATTAATGGGAGTTGCCATTAAAACAGTCGAGGGGGTTCTAATTTACGGCTTCAATTCTTTTCACACAAAGAATAAAATTTCCGCCGCACAAAAAGGAGATACCGTAATCGGTAAATTTTCACTTAAATTGAGACTAAGTCCGGGCGACTATTTTTTTGATTTAGGTGTGGACTTGAAGGAAGCAGAAGAATCCAACAAGTATGTAAACCTAGATAGAAGATGTGCCGCAGTGCATCTAAAGGTATTTGAACGAAATCAATTTTCCGGCTTGGCCGATTTTGAAGCTGACTTTGATCAAATTATTCTTTGATAACACAATAACGCCAACACTTAGAATGAATATTACAATTGAGCCTGCCCTTTAGCTGAGGTTTTCTACTCGCTTAAGGATGTTTTAGAGACAACAACTATGACTCCACATATCAAAAATCCAAATCTACTCCACCCCGAAAAGCCCCCCATAAGGACAACTGAAAACACGACCGAGTCTCTTATAGCGGCATTACTGGAGAACGAACTCGTGGCGTTCATACTCCGCTCTTTATACAAACAAAACAACAACACTAATCTTGCCAAAAGAATTTTGGATGCTATCGACCTCAAGAATCGCCCAAGAGAAAGCGAATTAATCGAATCCCTCTTATCCGCGGCTTCACAAGTTTCCTATGGCAACAAATTCATCGACGATAAAAATACTTTTGATGCTTTATTGGAGTTACAGGAATACAAAATCAAAGAGCGCATGGATCCCAAAAATAAAATCATCGCTGTATATTTCCCCGATAGTGCTTATAGGGAGCAAGTGGGGGGCATCTTAAATAAATTAATAAAAGCGAACTATAACGCAATAGTTTTTGTGGGAACCATCTGCAACGACAAGCATGAACAGGGAGAGCATGTTTATTACGGAGGGCATGGAATTATAGAGCAAATGACTTTTGTCGATCTCTTTATATGCGCCACTTACGCCCATGACCTACCGGCAAATGCTAAAAAGGTGTACTTCATGCATGACATCCACGACAGCCCGGTTTCAAAAGAGGATGATGTTTTGAAAATGATATTGGAATACGATTATCACTTTGTGCCCTCCCATTCGGTATTGGACAGAGTTAAAAAACAAATCAGTCAAGCGAGAGACGAAGGTTATCTGAACGAGAAAAAGGAAATTGGGCTTATTCAAGGTGGATACAGCAAATTGGATCAAAACATCCGGTTATTTAAAAAATATAAAAAAGAAGAAAAAATCTTAATTCATGCTCCGACGGTAGTTGATCCGGACGTAGAGCATTACGCTTGCCTTCCACAACACAGTGAACTAATAATTGATACCCTCTTGGATAATTTCCCGGATTACAAAGTCATTTTCAGACCTCATCCCCACACCCTGAAGACTCAAGCCGTCAGCCGCATCGCTGACAAACACCACGACGAACCCCGATTCATGTTCGATGACAATGCCAGTTTTTATATGAGCAACTATGCCAAGTCTGCATTGATGGTGACAGATTTTTCAGGAACGGCTTTTACTTACGCATTCACCACACTGAGGCCGGTTGTGTTTTTCTCACACAATGAATCTGAATTTCAAAAAGCTTTTGAAGGGTATCATTACATCCAGGATCGAAACAAAGTGGGCGCGGTGGCTCAAAATACTGAAGAATTGGTAAAACAAATCAAGTCGCTTCTCAAAAAAGACAATGGCTTCAAAGTTAAAATAAAAAAATACAGGGATTCTTTGATTTACAACCTGGGGCACTCTGAGGATTATTTTGTAGAAAATATTAAATTCATTTTAAACGATCAAAAACATGAGGACTGGACATACCTTAAAGTCAAACCAATACCACCTCAATTAATTGAAGAGGGTTACAGTGGGTTTAATATTGTCTATTTCAACAAAAAATATTTCGCATTATCCCAGGAACTGGGTAGCATCAACCTAGAAAATGTGAATTTGTGCGAGATGGATAATAATTTGAATTTTTTTGTTGGCTTATCCAAATCCGAAGTCAAAAGTTATGTTGACTGGCTGACCAACTCCAAGAAATTACTTGCCGAATCAGAAACTCAAAAACTCGAAATAAATAGCTTAAAAAATATAATCGTTATCAAGGAACAGAGCGAAAAGGCCCTGACGAGTAAACTGGAGGAAAAAGCGGGCTTACTCGATCAGGTGACAACTGAAGTGAGCAACCTCAACAAGAAAGTAAATACCCTATCGAAAGAACGCGAAGAAATGCACCAAGAATTAATGGTGTTAAAGCAAGAAGTGACAGACGGTGAAATCAGAATCGAAACCCTGCAAACAGAAGAACAAAGCAACCATTTAACAATTGAAACCTTATCGAATACCAGTGAGGACAAAACTTCTCAAATCGATTTCTTGGAAAAGAAAATTGATGCTTTATCCGGAGAATTGAGGTTGAGGGAGAAATGGATACAGCTTTTACGTGAAAAATACAGGAGCACCGCAAATCAAAATGCGGACTTCAGTCATGAGTTGAAAAAGATAAAATCATCATTTTTATATCGATTAATCAAATAACTTTACTCTAAGCAACAAGGTAGCCAACAATGGAAATTCTGTTCGAAAGCGGTTTGACTGAAAAACCAAAAGTCAGCTTTATTCTTTTGGACTGGTCCTGCCGCGAAAGTTTCCATATGCTTCATTACCTGAGCCAGCAGAATGTCCCTCGAGACAACTACGAAATCATATGGATTGAATATTACAATCGCCGATCTCCAGAAATCCGTAAACTGCTTGAGGACTGCGCGAGTCAATCAAAGCCTCCCCCGCTGGACCAGTGGATTGTCATGGACATGCCGGATACTCTCTATTACCACAAACATCTCATGTACAACATCGGGACCGTTTTGAGCAAGGGGAGGATTGTGACCATTTGCGACTCGGATGCCATGGTTCGCCCGACGTTTGTTGAAACCATTATCAAATCATTTGAGGAAGATCCCAACATTGCGTTGCACATGGATGAAGTCCGCAATAACGACCAAAGGTTTTATCCATTCAATTATCCTTCTTTTGATGAAGTGGAGGGTGAGGGAGCGATTAATTTTAAAGATGGAACAACCTCAGGATTAATCGATACAGTGGACCCGCTTCACACTCTCAATTACGGGGCCTGTTTGTGCGCTCGACGGGACGACTTGTTTGCCATTGGAGGCTCAGATGAGCATCTGGATTATCTGGGACATATCTGCGGACCGTATGAGCTGACATTCCGATTGAAAAATTTTGGCAGAAAGGAGTTCTGGCATCCGTCGGAATTGCTTTACCACGTCTGGCACCCCGGACAGGCAGGCAATGGCAATTATGTAGGCCCTCACGATGGCATGCACATGTCATCCACTGCATTGGAAGCGGCCAAATCCGGCCGGACCCAGCCACTCCTTATGAATAAAGCCATCCGAGCGTTGCAGGAGGATCCTGCACAGAAGTCTAAAAATTTAATTCCGCAATTAATTGATCCCTCTTGCTTTGAAAAGTGGACCTACCAAACCATGTCTGAATCCTCATCATTTTATATGTGGGAAACAGCCGAGCTGGTGGAGTCCCTTTTCCATTACAACATCATCAGGCATAGAGGATTTTTTTACGGACTTCCCCAGGCCTTGGGCGCTATAGATTTAAACAAAAAGGAAGAGCGCGAACATCCAGATATATTGGTGACTGACTCTCATGAGAAAATCAGAGACTTGATTGAACAAAATTTTCTTAGGCATGGAGGCAATGAGTATCAAGCAAGAAACTCACTCCGTTCGCGGCTATTCAATCAAGTCCGCCGCCTCCGAAACATCCTGAAACCCAACATTTCTAGCGACGGCCTCGCGCCGGCTTTGATGGATTCTCACCGGGGATATAATCTGGTGAAATACGGGGCGAAGTCCTACGGCATACCCTTTACATTGGGGGAATTCGATTTAACCACGCAGAATATAAATGACCTCCCGGAAGAAATTGTGGTGGCCCTCTCCCCAAAAGCCTTAAAATCTTTAATCGACCAGCTGAAGAACATGCCTGAAGGACAGATGATTGAAGAATATCAAAGCTACAATATCATCAAATGGGGAGCGTTGCTGTACGCCGTACCCCATTTCTACGGTCCAGTCGATCAAACCATTATAAAAAGCCAGGAGGGTTCCCTGTTCCCCAAGGCAAGCACCGTGGACCATTTAAAAGTCTTGATCGATCAATTCATTCAATCGCCAGAACCTAGTGGAGAAGTTTTCCGGATTACGATTGAGGATTTGAATCATCATTCGGTTTTATCCGGGTCATCCCTGAAAACCTTAAAAGATCTTGTTGAGGATCAAACCACAGTGCCCCCGCAACAACGCATTGAAGGTGTGAGGCACAAAATCGATGCACCCATGAATAAAACTATACTTCCTGAATTTTTTGAGGAACTCAATGGATACAACCTCGCAAGATACCAAAACCGGTTTTATGGAGTTCCTGAAACCCTTATGGAAGTATTCCTTACCCGTGAATAAAAATTTGACTACCATCGAGTAAAACGAAAACTTTTGGATTGAGATACAAATATGGTGCTATGGTTGCTGGGAATTTCCGGGGCTGGAAAATCCACCCTGGGAAACAAACTCAAAGAATATTGCGATCAATCAAACAATCCATCCTGGATTATCGATGGCGATTCGATCCGTGATTTTTTTGATAATGACCTCGGATTCGAGCAGGAAGATCGGGTGCAAAACATCAAACGCATCCTGCTTGCCGCCCACGTGCTGTCTGAAAACGGCACCATCGCCATCGTGTGCAACATTTCCCCGTTTGAGGAATTGAGGCAGTTTGCCCGGAAAAAAATTAAAAATTACCACCAGATCTATCTCAAAAAGGATCTGGAGACGAGCCGTCGAAATGACGTAAAAGAAATTTACAAGAACCACGTTGGCAAAACACCGGTAGTCGGTGTGGATCTACAGTTTGACGAACCGCAAAACAACGATCTCGTTCTTGATGTCGAGAACGAAACGGTAAAGGAATCCTTCCAAAAAATTAAAGCTTACTTGCGGCAAAAGTTCCCGGAAAAGTTCCAATGAAAGTCACTCACGAAATAAACGCCGAAACTCTCCAGGATCTGATTAACATTCGCATGGGGCTGTACTCCCCTCTCGACGGATTCATGACTTCACTCGATTACCATAATGTAGTCGATCAGATGATGTTGAGCGATCACACGCTCTGGACGCTTCCTATCACCCTGGATATCCCGCACGACACTTTCAAACAGAC